>JANXRV010000080.1:0-31334 GCA_025356665.1 Pseudomonadota bacterium | reverse complement strand
TGGGAGCCTTCGGCGGATATCCGCAAAAGGCCCAAAGTCTGCGCCTCGACGTTCAAATCGAGACCAGAAAATATTACTCGTTTCCGCATGTCAATCATCAACTTATAACCGTCTCTCGTGAAAACGTTGGGACACTACTGTATTGAAATGACAAATTGCCGCCAGCGAGATGCCGGCAAGGCGTGCCTCCGGAATGTACATAGTATGCAAATATGCAAGTCGGGCAACGCCCCTCTACCGGTCGCTTAATACGCGGGAACCACGATGGCTACTACGATACTGTCTCGAATTACCCTCAGCCGCAAACTGAAGCTAAACCAGTTGATGGTATTCGAAAGCGTTCTTGAATCCGGCTCCTTTGTCCGTGCCGCAAACAGCATGGGCCTCACGCAGCCGGCGGTGACCAAAGCCATTTTCGACCTCGAATCCGTCCTTGCAGCGCCGCTCTTCGAACGATCCAATCGCGGGGTTACGCCGACGGAGTTCGGAATCGTCGTAGGACGGCGCGTCAAGTCGCTGATCAGCGAACTGCGCTATATGACCGAGGAAATCAACACCTTCCGCACCGGGGAAGCGGGCCATGTCATTGTCGGTACGCTCATCGCCGGCGCAGCGAAGCTTTTGCCCCGGGCCGTTGTCAGGCTGCGCGAGAAAGCGCCCGGCGTCTTCGTCACCGTTCGCGAAGGAACCACGGGGCAGTTGTTCCCCGCACTGGCTACAGGTGACCTGGACATCGTCGTTGGCCGCATTCCGGAACAGGAGCTTCCGCTTGCGCATGCGTTTCCGCTGACGCATGAATCGCTCTTTAGCGAATCTTTTTGTGCCATCGTCGGGCACAAAAATCCCCTCGCTCAGCGTGACGACATCCAACTCATGGATTTGATGAACGCGCAGTGGATTCTTCCCCTGCCCGAGTCGCCGGCACATAGCGCTGCGCAAAGGCTTTTTCGCAACGCCGGGCTCCCGGTGCCGGCCGCTCACACCCATTCCCTTTCCATCCTGACGAACATAGGCCTCCTGCTAGAAACCGAGATGATCGCGCTCATGCCGCGAGCAGCCGCGATGCAGTTTGCCCGGCCCGGGCTGCTGGCAATCCTGAATCTGCCGAATCTGGTCAGCTTCGGCAACATAGGCTTTTCGATCCGCGCTGACAAAGAAGTCAATCCCGCCTGCAAGAACTTCATTGAATGCCTACGCGAGGCGACGAAAGGGCCTTACGAATAGTCCGGCCACCGATGCGGCGCTCCGCCCGCTGCCGCATGAAAAGCGGCACCTGCAGAAAGCCGCACTACCTGTCAATCCGTCAAGTTGAAGAAGTGCCGGGCGTTCTGGCTGAAAACCCTTTGCTTCGAATCCGCGTTCAGCGTGCTGTTGGAGACCAGTTCACCGATTTTTTGCTCGCCCAGCGGGAAGGGATAGTCCGATCCAAGCATGATTCGATCCGCGCCCATGACGCGAACCAGCAAATCGAATGCCCCTATGTCGAAAACGGCGCTGTCCACATAAAAGCGCTTCACATATTCGGACGGAGGGCGCGGGCAATCTTCACGGACGATGTCGCGGTGCTTCCATGCGTTCTCCACCCGGCCGAGCAGGAAGGCGAAGCTGCCGCCCCCGTGACCAAAGCAAATCTTGAGCGTTTCTGGAATGCGCTCAAAGGCGCCAGACAGGATCAGCGACAGGATTGCCAACTGCGTTTCGGCGGGCATGGCAACAAGCCAGGGCAGCATCCACTTCTTCATCCTTTCCCCGCCCATCATGTCCCAGGGATGCACGAGTAGCGGAATGCCTTCATTGGCGCAATGGATCAAAAACGTCTCCAGTCCCGCGTCATCCATGTCCTTATTGCCCATATGATTGCCGATCTGGACCCCGACGTGCCCTGAAGCCTTGGCACGCGATGCCTCTTTGCAGGCAAGATCGATATCCTGCAAAGGCACCTGGGCGAGCACCTTGAGTCGCTTCGGCTGATATGACGCAAACTCAAGGGCGCCGTCGTTCATGCGCCGGGACCAATCGCTCGCTTTCCTAGCCTCCCATTCGTAGTTGAACAGGATTGGGGTAGCGCAGGATATTTGCACGTCGACCCCTTGGACATCCATTTCCTCGATCCGGAAAGCTGGATCCCAGAGCGCCTTGTAAACCGGCCTGAAAGGCTGGTCACCACGCATGATCTGCCCGGTATCACCGCCCTCGTCCACGCGCAGCCAGGGTGCATTTTCCGAATCGAATGCACTCACGTCTTTGCGGGAAAGTCGCGGGAAAAAATGCGAGTGCATGTCGATGCGTTGTGTTGCCGTAAGCATGAGATTTTCCTTGTTCTACTTGGGGGCGCCGGGCGGCGCCTTTCCAGGATGCACTGCGCCGCAGGTATCGCAGGTTCGCAGCTCGGTGCTCGCGTAGAATTGCTCGAACAAGGGCGGCAGGTCGGCGACGATGTCCTTGAGCTGCACCTCAACGCGATGAATAAGGTGATTGCAACTGATGCAATACCACTCGAAAGCGTCCATCATCCCCGCCGGACGGCTGCGCTCAATAACGATGCAGCAACTGTCGGGTTCAGGGCGTTGAGGGGAATGGCGAACGTGGGGAGGCAGGAGAAAGATTGCGCCCTCCTTCAACTCGATCCGCTCCGGCTTACCATCGACCATGATGTTCAAATGCGCATTGCCTTTGAACTGGTAAAAAAACTCTTCAAGGGGATCATCATGGAAGTCGGTCCGCTGGTTCGGCCCGCCGACGACGGTGACGATAAAATCCGCGTCCTTCCAGATTTGCCGGTTCCCCACCGGCGACTTAAACAGATGCGCATTCTCATCTAGCCAAGCCGGAAAATTGATCGGCATTCCATACTTGAACATATTCGCTCTCCTTTATTTCACCCGGGCCTGTAGACCTTCACTTTTTATCCCAGCACACCAATGCGGGTCAGCGAATTGCCCATCGCTAGGCCCGGACAAACGAGAATTCGATTTCCACGCTCGCGTCCAGGGGCAGGGCCGCCACACCGATTGCGGTGCGAGCGGGCGGAATGGTCTTTTCGTCGAACACTGCTTCCCACGCAGCATTGATCTCCGGAAACGCATCAAATCGAGTAGTAAAAATCCGTGCGATAAGCAGGTGACCCAAGGTCAATCCATAGTCCGGCAAGGTCAGCTTCAGGTTCGCCAGAATGCGACTGGTTTCCGCCCCCGGCCCGCCGGCCACCAAGCGACCACTCGCCGGATCAAGCGCAACCATGCCGGACACCTGGTAGAAGGACCCAATCTTGACGCAGGGGCTGTAGCGAAACCGCGGCGCCGGTATCGCACTCGATTGCAAGGCTACGCGCATGCGCTTTCCGACCCTAGAGCTTGACGCAAATATTGGCGACATCTGAATAGAAGTCGAGCGAATAGCGTCCGCCTTCGCGGCCAAGCCCGGAAAGTTTGACGCCGCCAAAGGGCGTGCGCAGGTCACGAAGGAACCATGTATTGACCCAGACCAGCCCCACGTGAAACCGGCGCGACACGCGGTGCGCGCGCGCAAGATCCGTCGTCCAGAGCGCGCACGCCAGTCCGTACGGACTGTCATTGACGCGCCTGATGACCTCGTCCTCGTCGTCAAACGGGGCGATATGGCAGACCGGTCCGAAGATCTCTTCTGTGACGCAGCGGGCCGTTTCAGGCAGGCCGGTCCAAATGGTCGGTTGCACATACGCGCCGGCGTCACGCCGGTCACCAAACGTCGGTACACCCCCGCCGGTCACAACGACTGCCCCCTCTTCCACCGCAAGTTTGTAATAGGACAACACTTTTTCACGATGGGCGTGGGAAATTAGCGGGCCCATGTCGACTTGCTCGTCGTCGGGGAAACCGATCTTGAGCGTCGCGGTCTTCTCCTTTAGTGCCGCAACAAAGCGCTCAAAGATGCTGTGATGGACGTACACGCGCTCCGAGCACAGGCAAACCTGGCCCGAGTTGGTGAAGGTCGAACGCATTACGCCTGCAACGGCGGCGTCGAAGTTCGCATCGGCAAACACCACAGCCGCATTTTTCCCGCCGAGTTCGAAGGACACTTCCTTCACGCCGTCCGCCACGGCTTTCATGATAGTGCTGCCGGTTTTTGATTCACCGGTGAAAGTCAGCGCGCTGATGTCAGGGTGTCTGGTCAGGTATTCGCCGGCGGAGTCCTGCCCAAATCCGTGAATCAGGTTGAAGACCCCGTCCGGAATCCCCGCGTCGCGCATTACTTCGGCCAACAGGGTCGCTGAAGACGGCGATTCCTCGGACGGTTTGGCCACGACAGTATTGCCACACGCCAGGGCCGGAGCAACTTTCCACGTGAAAAGCAGGAGCGGCAAATTCCAAGGGGAAATGATGCCGATCACGCCCAAGGGCTTGCGCACGGTATAGTTCAGCGCCCCGGCACCGTCAGGAGTCGGCGTTTCAAACAAGTCGGTATTCGCCGTCTTGGCCATATCTGCGAAGGCGCGGAAATTGGCAATGCCCCGGGTGACGTCCAAAGATCTGGCCTGGTGAACAGGACGGCCAGTGTCCGCGACCTCCGCCGCAACAAATTCTTCAAACCGTTCCTGGATGCCATCCGCAACCTTGTTCAAGAGCGTCGCGCGCTCCTGGACATTCATCCTGCCCCATGGGCCGTCAAGCGCCCGCTTTGCAGCCTGAACGGCGCGGTCAACCAGCTCGGCGTCCGCTTCGCAAACGTTGGAAACCAGGCTGCCATCGACAGGATTTACGTTGCGGAATTGCCGGCCGGTTGAGACGAACTGCCCGTCGACAAAATTCCTCAGCAATCCGGGTACGTTCGAAGACAAGGCAGGCACTGCTTCCAGCATTATTTGAGACATGATTTCCTCGCGTGTGACCCGATTGGAGACAGCAAAGTCTATCGGTGCTCTTCGAAAATCAAAAATCAAAAGATCACAGCCATGTATTCAGTTTGCGAATAACCAGAGAATCGATCACGAGCACGCAGCATCGCATCGCTTACACGCCAAGATAGCGGTGCCACAGGTCGCGGTCTGCGTCGAGAGCAGCAGAGCTTCCATGCCATGCGACGCAGCCCCGCTCTACAATAGTGTGATTGTCGGCCAGGGCGATTAGGCGCTCGACGTACTTGTCGATCACCAGCAAGGTCTGCCCGCTGCCGCGAAGCGTGCTCAAGCAGTGCCAGATTTCTTCGCGTATCAGCGGCGCCAGGCCTTCCGTGGCTTCGTCGAGAATCAGCAGATGGGGATTGGTCATCAAGGCGCGACCGATTGCCAGCATTTGCTGCTCGCCGCCGGAAAGTTGTACGCCCATATTGCGCTGGCGCTCCTCCAGTCGCGGGAACAGAGCGAAAACCCGGGCAAGTGTCCAAGGATCGCTGCTACCGTTGCGATTGTCGGCAAACGCCACAAGATTTTCCCTGACTGTCAGATTCGGGAAGATGCGCCGCCCCTCCGGAACGACCGCGATGCCGGCGCGGGCGATCCGGTTCGGCGCGTGCTTCTCAATCCTTTCGCCACGAAATCGAATCGTCCCGACACGCGCCGGAGTCAGCCCCAGGATGGAACGAACGCTGGTCGTCTTGCCCATGCCATTGCGCCCGAGCAAGGTCGCCATTTCGCCCTGCTCGATGCGCAGATTGATGCCGAACAGAACCTGGCAAGTGCCATACCCAGCTTCCAGGTCGGATACTTCAATGACGGCGCTCATACAGCGAGCGTCTCCCCAAGATAGGCTTTTCTGACCTCCGGGTCATTGCGTACCGCCTCAGGGGTGCCCGAGGCAATGATACGGCCGTAGACCAGCACGGAAATACGATCGGCGAGGCGAAACACCGCGCTCATGTCGTGTTCCACCAGCAAGATAGAGACCTTCCCCCGAAGACCCTGCAACAGCGTGATCATTCGTTCGGACTCTTCAGGCCCCATTCCGGCCATAGGCTCATCTAGGAGCATCAATTTCGGCTTGGTCGCAAGAGTCAGGCCCAATTCCAGTTGCCGTTGCTCGCCATGCGCCAGGCTGCCCGCCAGCGCATCCGCGCGCTCAGCCAGGCCTATCGTCTGCAATACGGCGTAGGCCTCGTCGAACACATGCCGATAGGCGATTGCGGGACGCCAAAACCGAAAGCAGGAACCCTGGCACTGCTGCACCGCCAGGGCGACGTTGTCCAACACCGTGCAATCCTTGAAAATCCTGGTTATCTGATACGACCGCGCCAGCCCGGTCGCCACACGCTTGTGCATTGACTCGGCCGTGATATCGACGCCATCAAACAAGATTTGTCCCTCGTTCGGCCGCAGCGCCCCGGATATCTGATGGATCAGCGTGGTCTTACCTGCACCGTTGGGTCCGATCAGCGCATGCAACTCATCGAAATTGACCGCCATGCTGGCGTGATCGGTCGCGCACAATCCGCCGAAGCGCTTCACCAGATCCTTGATCTGCAGCACGATGTCAGCCATGAGAACGCTTGGGAAGCAACGCGCTCAACACGCCGTTAGGCGCAAATAAGACCACCATCAGCATGATGAAGCCCATGGGCCATTGCCAGTGGATCGTTAGGCCTGAAAGTACTTCTTCCAATATCAGGAATATGGCCGCTCCTATCAATCCACCGTGGATGTAACCCACGCCACCCAAAATCACCATGATCATCAGCGAACCTGACTGTGTCCACATCATCAGGCTGGGGCTGACAAAGACATTCTGGTTGGCGATGAGCGCGCCCGCGAGGCCCGCCAGCGCACCAGAAATAACAAAGGCAGCGAGCTTGTAGCGAAAAACCGGATACCCCATCGCCTCCATACGGGTCTCGTTCTCGCGAATCGCCTGCAGAACCCGGCCGAATGGCGCGTTGACCAGGCGCTGGAATGCCACCATGACCAGGACGACGAGCAGCAGCACGACATAGTAAAACACAGGATCGGACGCCAATCTGAATCCAAACCCGAGGGTTGAACGACCGCTGAGCGCCAGTCCATCGTCGCCGCCATAACCATTGAGCGAGACGGAGATGTAGTAAAGCATCTGCGCAAACGAGAGCGTAATCATGATGAAATAGACGCCGCGAGTGCGCAGTGATATCAGCCCGATGACCGCGGCCGCAAGGGCGCAAATCGCCATTGCCGCCGGCCAACTGATCCAGGCCGACGAAATGCCGGCGTCCATCAGGATGCCCACCGTGTATGCCCCGACACCGAAAAAGGCTGCATGCCCGAAGCTGACCATGCCGCCAAACCCGAGCACCAGGTTGAGGCTGGATGCGGCCAGCGCGAAAATGAGGATGCGGGTGGCAAAGGTAAGGTAAAACTCCTGGTTAAAAGCCTGAGCTGCCATCGGCAGCAACAGCAACAGCGCGAGCACGCCCAGTCCGACACCCAGATGGGTGCGTTGATGCAATGTTGATGTCATCGTGGCAGTCATCGTGCTCATCCGCGTGCCGGGAAAAGGCCCTGTGGCCGCCAGAACAACACCCCAGCCATAAGGACATAAATGAGTATGGACGCCAAGGCGGGCCCAAGGCTGGACGCCGTGGCCGGTGCCAATATTCGGCCGAGGACCATCGGCAGAATCGTCCTGCTCGCGGTATCAACAATCCCGACCAGCAGCGCCCCGACGAACGCCCCGCGTATCGAACCTATACCGCCGATGACCACCACAACAAAGGCGAGAATCAGGATGCTCTCCCCCATGCCCACCTGAACTGCCAGCAAGGGTCCGAGCATGGCCCCGGCCAGGGCGCATAGCACCGCCCCGAAGCCGAATACAAAGGTGAAAAGCCACTTCACGTTAACACCCATGGTGGTCGCCATCTCGCGATCGGAAGCACCGGCCCGAACCCACATGCCCATGCGCGTCTTGGCAACCAGGAAGTACAGGACAACCGCTACCGCCAGCCCCACAACGATCACCAGCAGGCGGTTCGCCGGATAGTAGAACCCGGCCAGCAATTCAACCGGCTGCGAGAGCAATTCGGGAGAGTTCAATTTAATTGGCTGCGCACCCCAGATCATGCGCACGCTTTCATTGCACATCAGCAGCAGGGAAAACGTTGCCAACACCTGCGACAAGTGGTTGCGCTGATACAACCGACGCAACAGCGCGACCTCAAGCAAGATGCCGAAAAGCGCCGTACCGAGCAGCGCCAGGAAAACAGCGGCCGTGTACGATCCGGTAAGCTGGATAAAGGTCGCAGTCAGGTATGCACCAATCATATAAAGCGATCCGTGCGCGAGGTTGATCATGTCCATGATGCCAAACACGAGTGTAAGACCGGCCGACAGCAGAAATAACATCAACCCGATCTGAAGACCGTTCAACAGCTGTTCAAGCAGCAAGACCTGCATCGGGTCTCCTCGGTCGTCGGCTTAACCGATGTGCTGCGCAGTTGAGGCAACAAGATTCGAACAAAAGCCTTTCAGCAGCCCACTGGCCCCCGCATCTGTCAGCGCGCCCTCGCCGTCGAACGCCTTTTGCGCAAACGGGACTGCGATGTCGTCGCCAAGAACGGTCGCCCCCATCTTCCCCATGATGGCACGAAGGTGGGAGAGCCCGCGAATCCCCCCGAAAGGACTGAGAGACGCCGCCATTAGTCCTGTGATCTTGCCGCGGTACGGCGCCAATCCTTCTTTTCCGCCCGCCGGCCGGGAACACCAATCCAACGTATTTTTTAACAGCGCCGAAACCGATCCGTTATATTCGGGCGACGCAATGAGAAAACCATCATGATTGAACATGATCTCACGCAGCTTGAGGGCGTTGTCCGGCACGCCGGTCTCAGCCTCTAGATCGCCGTTATAGAACGGCAAGGGGTAGTCTGCCAGTTCAATCAAGGTGATCTCTCCACCAGCCTCGCGCGCGACTGCCACTGCGATTCCGAGCAACTTTTTGTTCCAGGACTCGCGACGTGCGCTGCCGGCAAAGGCCAGGATCTTCGGTTTTCGCTCCATTTTCACTCCCACGGCAAATCAATTTCGATTTCCGACGCCGGCAATTGTGTGCCGGCGAGGACCTCATTTCATATTGCAGGCACCGACGTACGAATCCGTATGCGCGGTGAAGATGGTTCCGATCGTCTTGTTGGTGATGCGGCCAGTGCTGTCTTTCTGTACGACACGGAGGTAAAAATTGTTGATCGGAAATTGATTGGTGTTGAACTTGAAATCACCCCGCACCGAATTGAAGCGAGCGGCGCGGATGGCCGCATGCAGGGCATTCTTATTGCCAAGATCGCCTTTTACCTGCGCTACGGCGCTGTCGAGAAGCCGCACCACGTCATAACCCTGAAATGCGTACATCGAGGGCAGGCGACCGTATTCCGCCTTGAAGTCCTCGACGAATTGTTTGTTGGCCGCGTTATCAAGGTCCCAGGCCCAATGCGACGCGTTTTTGAGACCGACGATCGGGTCGCCGACACCCCCAATAGTATCTTCGTCAGCCGAGTAACCGGCGGCGAACAGCGTCTGTTTGTTCAGACCCGCACTTGAGTATTGCTTAATAAAGTTGATGCCCATGCCGCCGGGAAGAAAGAAGAAAACAGCGTCCGGCTTGGAGGCCCGGATCTGCGCGAGTTCCGATGCAAAGTCTAGTTGGCCGAGCTTGACGTATACCTCATCGGTGATCTTGCCCTTGAAGTAGCGCTTGAAACCTTCGAGGTTTTCCTTTCCGCCCGCATAGTTCGGCGCGATGATGAAGACGTTCTTGAATTTTTCATTGGTGAGATATTGCCCCACCGCCTCGCTCTGGCCGTCGTTTTGCCAAGCAAGGGCAAAGAAATTGCGGTTACACTTTTCACCGGCCAGCGCTGCCGGGCCTGCCGCTGCGCTGATATAAAAGGTATCCGCGGCGAAAATGGGCGGCCCGACAGCGAGCATCACATTGGAGTAGACCACGCCAGTCATGAAGTCGACTTTGTCCCGCTTCAGCATCCTGTCGGCCAATTGCTTGCCGACATCCGGGCTGGCCTGGTCGTCACCCAGAACGACCTCGACCGGAAGGCCCCCTATCTTGTTGCCGCTCTTCTTCAGGGCCAGATTGAAACCAGCCTGGATTTCCACCCCCAGAGCGGCGAGTGGGCCGGAAAGCGTGCTCAGAAAGCCGATTTTTACCTTGTCTGCCGCTTGCGCGGGCACGGAGAGGCACAGGCATGTTACGAGCGCAGCGAGTTTAGCTTTCATATCGTTTAAACCTTTCACCGGAGATTGAGCGTTTAGAGAGAAGACTGGCAAGCAGCGTGTTTCAGGGCGCAGTTGGCGGCGATTTATATTCAATTTCGCCGTTCGGGAGGAAGAACAGCATGGTCACCGCACCACCGGTGACGGTCGGGTAATGCTCGCTGTCGGGGGGAAAGACCTTCCATCCCGCCCCATGACCACAAAACTGCCCTGTCGCATCGACCGGGCCAATCATGTTGATTTCACCGAGCGGATGCCGGTGATAATTTCCCTTCACATTGGTCAGCAAACCGCTTTCCACGCTGAGTCCATGGGTTTCGCCCGAAGGCGTTGCAATCCGTCCGCGCCGATAGTCGGGGCCGGTGATCTCGGCATAAAAGGCCCAGCCTTCCTCCCCGCCCTTGCGCAGCAGCTTCAACAATTCTGCGTAGCCGGGGGTGCCTGCTCCGTAGTGCTCGTTCAGCAAGCCTTCGAGATTCTTATCCAGGGGCTTGCCCCCGATGAAATCGAGCAGGCGCTTGACCGCAGCCATCATCACGGGCTTGCTCGGGCCGGTGGGCAGATTGGCCCCTTTTTCAGGGAGTGAACCGCCAGGCAGTGCGGTGCTGATCATGAGTTATTTCCTATCATCGCGAATTAACCTGCACTCTTACCCGTAGCGGCTTCGTCACGGCTGCACCATGAAAGCCTTATCTAGCTGAATTTAACTTTAGAACGCGTTGCTCTAAAGCTCCAATCAAAAAACGGGCGTTGGATATTCCCGTTTGGAATGCCTGCGGCCGGGATACCCGAGCGGCAGTCCTATGACTTACTACGTGCACTGGCCATAGGGCCATATCCCCGGTGAATGGCGACGCTCAGTCGACCGTGACGCGCACTTCCTTGACCAGCTTGGCGTAAATCGCCTGATCGGCACGGATACCGCGGTAAATTCCTCAGGCGTACCGGCCACGACCACCGCGCCAAGCGCCGACATTTTGGATCCGCCATCGGGCGACTTCAACGCCCGTCTGGTGGAGCTTTCCAGCCATCGAACATACTCTAACCCGCGTTTGCGCTGCAGTTTAAAATGACTTCTCCTCCGCCACCGCATCCAGGATTACCCATGAGCACCGTCATAGAAATCCACAACAGCCACGCCGCCGGACCCAGCATTCGGCTGCATGCCAAGGACAATGTCGTCATCGCCCGCGCCGATGTGGGCATAGGCGTCGCGCTGCCGCAAGAGGGCATCAAGACGCGCGCCCAGGTCACCGCCGGCCACAAGATTGCCGCGCGCAAGATCGCCAAGGGCGAACCCATACTCAAGTACAACGTCACCATCGGTTTTGCCTCGGCTGACATCGAGGCGGGCAGCTACGTGCATTCGCACAACATGGAGTTCCGCGAAACTGACCGCGACTATGCCTACGCCCAAGACTACAAGGCCGTGGCGCTGCTGCCCGAGTCCGAGCGCGCGAGCTTCATGGGCATAGTGCGCGCTAACGGCCAGATCGCCACGCGCAATTACATCGGCCTCTTATCGACGGTGAACTGCTCGGCCACGGTAGTGCACAAGATCGCCGAATGGTTCACGCCCGAGCGCCTCGCCGACTATCCCAACATCGACGGCGTGGTCGCCTTTTCGCACGGCCTTGGCTGCGGCATGGAAATGACCGGCGAGCCGATGGACTTGCTGCGCCGGACCATCGCCGGCTTTGCCCAGCACGCCAACCTTGGTGGCGCGCTGATCATCGGCCTGGGTTGCGAACGCAACCAGATCTCCGGCCTGATGAAGGAACAAAGCCTCGGCGTCAGTTCGCGCCTGCAGACTTTTGTGATGCAAGAGACCGGCGGCACGAGAAAGACCATAGAAGCGGGTATCGCCGCGGTCAAAGCCATGCTGCCCGACGCCAACACCGTCACGCGCACGCGCGTGCCGGCGAGCCACCTCATCGCCGGCCTGCAATGCGGCGGCTCGGATGGTTTCTCTTCACTCACCGCCAATCCCGCCCTAGGTGCGGCGATGGACATCCTGGTGCGCCACGGCGGCACCGCGGTTTTATCAGAGACCCCCGAGATCTACGGCATCGAGCACACCCTCACGCGCCGCGCGCAAAACCGCGCCGTCGGCGAAAAGCTCATCAAGATCATCCGCTGGTGGAAGGACGAGTACTCACCGGGCCGCGACGTGCAGATCAACGGCAAGGTCAGCCCCGGCAACCAGATGGGCGGGCTCGCCAACATTTTCGAGAAGTCGCTCGGCTCATCGATGAAAGGCGGCACCGGACCGCTGATGGAAGTCTATAAATACGCCGAAGCGGTGACACAAAAGGGCCTGGTATTCATGGACACGCCGGGCTTCGACCCCTGCTCGGCCACCGGACAGATAGCCGGCGGCGCCAATATGATCCTGTTCACCACCGGTCGCGGCTCCATGTTTGGCGCCAAACCCGTGCCATCGATCAAGCTTGCCACCAACACGCCCATGTTCAAGCGTCTTGAGGAGGACATGGACATCAACTGCGGCACCATCCTCGACGGCGAAGCCACCGTCGCCTCAATGGGCCAGGTGATTTTCGAACACATGCTGGAGATCGCCTCGGGCAAGAAGAGCAAGAGCGAGGAGCTCGGGCTGGGCGATCACGAGTTTGTGCCATGGAACATTGGCGTGGTGAGCTGATCAGACAGACTGCGAGCCGCCCGCCGCAAACGGCACCAGCATGCGCTGACACGCCTCGCCTGGGCCTGCGCGGAAAACGCCACGCATAAGGCCCCAACCGCGGATGCGGTTACGATCCAACGCTTGAGCATGACGCTGTCTCCTGGAAATTAGTGCGTTGAACGACGAAATTTCCTGCGCCGCTTCTGCCCGCTTCAGGCCCCCTCGGCGGTCTTCGGCGCATTCTCCGGATGCCACTGGCCGCGACGCATGCGGGTAATCTTCACCAACTTGAACAGGCCCGCCACCCGAAAAGGCTCGCTCTGCGAGAACGCCTCCGCGTCGGCAAGACTGGGCACGTTGAGCAGCAGGATGCTGCCGGTGCGCGCAACGCCGTCTTCGGCAAGCGCCGCGCCGCCCAGCACCAGCTTGTCCTTGTGTTTTTCAAGGTAGGCGAGGTGTTCTTCCTTTTTGGCTGCGCGAATCGCTGTGGCGTTATCGCCGTCTTCCTGGTAGATGAGATACAGCATCGGGTAAGTCCTTTCTGAGAAACATCACGGGTTGGTCATGGTGGCGGCGCACGCCGCAGACGGAATGCACTGACAGCTGGAAACCCGCGCCAGGCGCGGCTTTCCAGTCATCATCCTCAAACGCCGACAGTATTCATCTGGCCTTTTGGATAGCGCGTGCCGGCCACCTGCGAATCATCGACGGCGCGCGACAGCGCCGCGGCCTCATCGGCGTTAATTGCCACGCCAACGGCCGCAAGATTGTCCGCAAGGTGGGTGCGGCGCTTGGTACCGGGAATGGGCACGATGTCCCCGCCCTGCGCCAGCAACCAGGCCAGCGCCAGTTGCGAGGGCGTGCAGCCCTTGGCTTTGGCCATGTCGGTGAGCGGCTTGATCAGCGCGGCGTTGCTCTCGATGTTGCCCTGCTGGAAGCGCGGGTGGTCGCGGCGGCGGTCGGTCTCGCCAAGATCATCCAGACTGGCAATGGCGCCGGTGAGCATGCCCCGCCCCAGCGGCGAGTAAGGCACAAAGCCTATGCCCAGCTCGCGGCACAGCGGCAGGATGTCCGCCTCGACAAAGCGGCACCACAACGAATACTCGGTCTGCAGCGCGGCGATCGGATGCACGGAGGCGGCGCGGCGGATGGTATCGGCCCCGGCTTCGGACAGCCCGAGATAGCGCACCTTGCCCTGCTCCACCAGCCGCGCCATGGCGCCGACCGTCTCCTCGATCGGCACCGTCGTATCAACGCGATGCTGGTAGTAGAGGTCGATCACCTCGACCCCCAGGCGAGCGAGGCTTTTGTTGCAGGCTTCGATGACATAGGCGGGCCGGCCGTTGGCGCCGGGTTTGCCCTCGGCCGTGCGCACATTGCCAAACTTGCTGGCGATGACCGCCTTTTTGCGATAGCCGTCGGCGAGCGCGCGGCGCAACAACTCCTCGTTCTTGCCCTCGGTATAAGCGTCGGCGGTGTCGAGGAAATCAGCGCCCGCGTCCAGGGCCGCGCGCACCGTGGCAATGGCCTCAGCCTCGTCCACCGGACCGTAGAGGTTGGTCATGGCCATACAGCCCAGGCCCAGCGCCGAGACCTCCAGCCC
Source organism: Pseudomonadota bacterium (assembly GCA_025356665.1). Taxonomy (GTDB): domain Bacteria; phylum Pseudomonadota; class Gammaproteobacteria; order Burkholderiales; family SG8-39; genus CAITSH01. The sequence continues at coordinate 16,925 of JANXRV010000080.1, read as the reverse complement.
GCCTTTACCGAGTTGCCGTCTTTGCATCTGTCGCTCCTTGGTCAATCCTTGCTCAATCATTGGACATTCTTGCGGATCACCGCTTTTCAGAAGCTGCAGTGTAGGCCAAAGTGCGCGGGCCCTGCAGCCACACCGTAGCGCCAAAGCCGCCTACAATGCCGCTTCCCCAAGTCTGCAAGGAGGCGGCACCATGTCGGCCGTAGCCCAAATCAAAATGCTCACGCGCTACAACGCCTGGGCCAATAAAAAAATGTTCGACGCCGTTGCGGCACTGCCCGATGGCGAAGCGGTGAAGGAGCGCGCCACACTGTTCAAGAACATGGTCAACACGCTCAATCACCAGTACGTCGTGCACCTGATCTGGCAGGCCCATCTGGAGGGGCGCGATCATGGCATCCATGCGCTCAACACCAAGGTCTATACCGAACTTGCGCCGCTATGGCAGGCGCAGCAGGACATCGACGCCTGGTACATCGACTGGGCCGACAAACTCACCGAGTCGCAGGCGGATGAGACGGTGGATTTCACCCTTATCGGCGGCAACCAGGGCAGCATGCGCCGCGGCGACATCGCCTTGCACGTGATCACGCATTGCAGCTACCACCGCGGCTGGGTGGCGGATCTGTTCTTCCAGGTGCCCAAGCACCCGCCCAGCATGGACTTGCCCGTCTATCACCGCGAAATGCAGACGGCCGCCGCGGCCTGAGTACGGCACGCCGACGCGACCGGCGATCGGACTTCAATCAGTAGTGCACACCGAGCAGCATGGCGAGCTGGTCGAAAAAATAGCAGTACAAGGCGATCGGCAGGGGCAGGCCCAGCAGGGTGCCCGCCATGTAGTTGCGAAACCGGATGCCGGACAGGGCCAGCGCATAGTTGAGCGCCGGTGCCGTCTGCATCAGGATGCGCAGTAATGCGATGCTGCCGACCGGATGCGCGTCAAGGCCGGCAAACAGGCGCCTCGCCACGCTTCCCCCGACCTGCCGCAGAGCCTCGCCGCCTAGTGCGCGCGCGGTGAAAAAGGTGACGGCGCAGGAAACACCGGCCGCGGCGTAAGTCGCCAGCCCGCCCCAACCGCGCCCCAGCGCCAGCACCGCCGCGCCAAGAAAGAGCAAGCCGGGAATCTGCAGCAGGTTGCCGATAGAAAAAGCCACGATAAAAATCAGCATGCCGGTCGCAACGTGATCGACAAAAGCCAGATGCAAATTGGCCAGGCTGAAGTGGCCGCTCAGCCCGGTCAGACGCGACACGGCAAACAGCAGCGTGAAAAACAGCACCACGCCAAGCAGGCGCAGGTGCGGGCGTATTCGCGAGTTTCGCGGCATTGTCGGCGGGAGAGGCGGGATGGACACGGCACAGTCAGCATACCAGCCGGCCTGCAAGCGCTACACTAAGCGCTGCTCCCGAAAAAACAGCCTGCCCCGACTCCATGTTCTCGCGCCTGATACAGACCCTGCACAAAGACCAAACCACATCCGCTGCAAACGCTCTTGCGGTGCTCAACGTCGGCGGCGGCGACAAGACGGTACCCATCCCGGCGCACTTTGACGGCTGGCGCAAGACCCTGCTGGATGTGAATCCGGCCGCAGACATCGTGTGCGATGCGCGCAAGTTGCGCGATTTCGTGCCCGCCGCAGGCTTTGATGCGGTGTATTGCTCGCACAACCTCGAGCACTACTACCAACACGAGGTGCCGGACATGCTGGCCTCTTTTGCCGCGGCGCTCAGGCCAGGCGGCTTTGCCGAGATCCGCGTGCCGGACATCGGCGCGCTGATCGGGCATCTGGCGGAAAAAAATATCGGCCTCAATGACGCGGTCTACGACAGCCCGGCCGGGCCGATCACGGCGCACGACATGATCTATGGCTTTGGCGCGGAAATCCGCCAGAGCGGCAAGGATTATTACGCGCACAAGACCGGCTTCTCCCGCGACTCCCTTTCAGCCGCGCTGTTTGAAAACGGCTTCCCGGTGGTGTGCTTCGCACCACCGCTGTCGCAATGGGAACTACATGTATTCGCCTTCAAGGGGCAACCGGATGCCGCGCTGACGTCGCGGCTTGGCCTCGCCGCCTGATTTTAAATCCGCTGGAAACCCGCTCCTGGCGAGGCTTTCTAGCCATTTTTCCCGACACTCGGGGATGCGCGTCTGCGCAAGCTTGCCAAACCCGGTGTTCACGCCATAGACCGTACGGCCCGAGTACGCGATATCGTCGAGCACCCGGCGCGAATAAGCAATACGCGCCCAGCTGTCCTCGCCGAGCGTGAGCTCGCAGGGACCGCTGTCATGGATGCGGCGCAGTGATTCGAGTGTCACCTATCCGGATGACAGGGCGATGCTTACGGCCATTTGCATTGCCTCATGGAAGGGTGGAGTACCGTTCCGGGCCATTGCCGCCGGTGCCCTCGGGCACCCTGAGCGAGCGTGATGCTGCGGCCAGTATAGACCGGCGGCAATGGCACCGCACAAGCCGTGCAACAGCGCATCGCCTGGCACATTTTCTCCAGGATGGGGCGTCCTCAGGCGGCTTCGGCGACTTCGTTGTTCAGCACTGCCAGCTCGTAATCCTCCGTTTCGAGCCAGACGAAGTTGAGCTTGGCCTTGGCCTCGGCCGGCACGTCGTCGGGGTCGCGCGCGTTGCGCGTGGGTAGCATTACCGTCTTGATGCTGGCGAGCACCTTGTCCATGATGCCTTCCACTGGCAGGACCTGGCTGCGCAGTCTGATCTCAACGGGCTGGAAACGGCCTACTGGCGAGCCTTTCCAGCCGACCATGCGAACGGGGGCGCGTAAAGCCGCAGCGACAAATTCCCTTCACAGTGGACTGCCGCGCGTGTAGCATGCGTCAGCGGTCGTGATGCCCTCGCGGCGACCCGCCCCGCAACACATTCGCCCAGGATCGAGCCCGTGAAAAAAGCACCGCCGCGCAGCAAAAATACCGCACCGCCCCAAAACGACGAGCGCACCGGACTGGGCAAGGCCTTGTCGCTGTACTCGGCCTACGGCTGGCGCGGCCGCATCGGCCTGATTTCTCCTTCGACCAACACCACACTTGAGCCCGAGTTCTGGGGCATGGCACCCGAAGGCGTGTCCATCCACACCGCGCGCGTCCACCAGGCGGGCCGCCAGGGGCTGCAATCTTCCTATCAGCGCATGGCCGACGGCATTGCCACCGCCTCGACGCTGCTGGCGACCGCCGAAATCGATGTCATTACCTTCGGCTGCACCTCGTGCACGCTGTTCGTGCCGGCCACCGAAATCCGCAACACCATGGCCAGGCATGCCGGTTGTCCGACCGTGCTCGTCGCCGACGCGGTGATCGCGGCCCTGCAAGCGTTGCAAATCGAAAAAGTCGCCGTCATCGGCCCGCGTACCGAACTGGTCACCCACAAGGAGGTGCAGTTCATTCGCGACTCGGGCTTTGACGTCGTGTCCTCGAGTTGCCTCGGCCTCGGGGCCACCGAGGAAGAGCGCCGCTACATCGGCCGCGTCCCGCCCGAAACACTCATCCGGTTGGCGCAACGCGCCGACTGCGACGCCGCGCAGGCGGTGTTTGTCAGCTGCACTCAGTTGCCGACCGCAACCATGATCGATCGCCTCGAGCAGGAACTGGGCAAGCCGGTCATTACCAGCAACCAGGCCACGCTTTGGGCCTGCCTGCGCGCCATTAAATTCGACACGCCCGTCAGCGGTTACGGCGTGTTGCTCGGTTCGGCGGCCAGCGCACACGCGGCCTGAGTCCGGGACGGGCGCGCACAGGAATTTTGTTGGCCCCCATTTCTTGAGCTCCCTCAGAATCCTCGGCGAGGACGACGTCCGCGCACTGATCGACACCGACACCGCACTGACGCTCGCGCGCGACCAGTTCCTCGACCAGGCGCAGGGACTGAGCGCGCTTTCGACTCCCGCGGCAATGGACCTTGACGCGCGCGCGCTCGGCGGGCCGCGCTTCAAGTTCAAGGCGGCTACGGTGTCGCGCCTCGGTGCATCGGGCCTGCGCATGATCAGACGCGCAACACCGCAGGCGGACGCCTCGCACTATTGCGCCGTCTACCGTCACGCCGACAGCGCGTTGTCCGGCCTTGTCTCCGAAGTATGGCTCAGCCGCATCCGCACGGCTGCATTCGGCGCCGTGGTCGCGGCGCACCTTGCCAATCCGGGGCCCGTCGTCATCGCCCTGCTGGGCTGCGGCGCCATCGCCGATGAAATCGTGCCGATGTTCGCGCGCGTCCTCCAGGTCACCGAGTTGCGCGTGCATTCGCGCTCGCCGGACAAGCTGGCGGCGTTTGTGGCGAGGCACGCGGCCACCTGCGCTTTTACGCTTCGTGCCGAAGCCGCATGCGAGCGCGCGCTCGCCGGCGCCGACGTGGTGGTAACGCTAACAGCGGCGACAATGCCGCTGGTCTTTGCACCCATGCTAAAGCCCGGTGCGGTGGTGTGCTCGATGGGCAACGACAATGAACTCGATTACGGCGTGCTCGCCGCAGCGCAGCGGCTGGTGGTCGATGACGCCGATTTTGCCTCCGAGGCGGGCGACGGCCGCGCCTGGATCGCCCAGGGGCACCTGTCGGTCGGCCTGTTTAACGCGCGAATCGACGCGCTCGCCTGCGAGGTGGTCACCGGCACGCAACCGGGTCGCCTGGCCGTGAGCGACCGCATCGTTGCACTGATACAGGGCATGGCCATAGGTGATGTCGCGTTTGCGGCGCAAGCGCTCAACGAGGCCGAGCGCCGCAACCTGGGCGTGGTGGTTGAACTGCCCTCAGGCACCAAACCTGCTTGATGGTTGCCATGTACTTGCCGTGGTTTGCCGGACTGCCGCACCCGATTTGTAGCCGAATTTTATCCAAGGAATGAACATGCGCCCCCTTCGCTTCGCCGTATCGCTACTTCTGGTACTGTACTTTGTCTTCGCCGCTCACACCGCCGTCACGCAAGATTATCCGGCACGCGCTGTCCGGCTGGTGGTTACCTTCCCGGCGGGGGGGCTCGGCCGATATTACCGCACGCGTATTCGCCGACAAGCTGTCTGAACTGTGGAAACAGCCGGTGGTCGTTGAGAACCGCGTCGGGGCGGGCGGTTCCATCGGCGTCGAGGCGGTATTCCGCTCTGCGCACGACGGCTACACGCTGCTCTTGATGAGCAACACCCACCTCATCAACCACGTGCTGTTCAACAAGCTCGCCTACGACATCACCCGCGACTTCCAGCCCATCGGCGTTGTCACCGCCTCGCCGATGTTGCTGGCGGTGCACCCGTCGGTACCGGCCAACAACATCAAAGAGCTCACGGCCATGCTCAGGGCCGCGCCGGGAAAATTCGACTATGCGTCCTGCAATGTCGCCAGCCCGCATCACTTTGCGATGGAAATGTACAAGCACGCGTTCGGCATCGATGCGCTGCACATCCCGCATCGCGGCTGCGGACCGGTGTCCGCGGACGCTGCGGCGGGGCACGTAAAAATCGTCGCAACCAACGCGCCCACGGCGCTCGCCTTCGTCAAGGACGGGCGCCTGCGCCCCATCGCGCTGCTCTCCACCAACCGCTCCCCATCGATGCCCGACGTGCCGACCATGGGGGAGTCAGGCATGCCCGAGCTCAAGGGCTTTGCCATCGACAATTACTACGGCTTCATGGCGCCCAGCGGCACGCCCCCTGCGGTGCTGGCAAAAATAGAAGTGGACCTGCAACAGGTATCCAAGCTGCCCGACCTGCGCCGCCGCCTCGATCAGTCCGGCTTCGACATGTTCGTACTGTCCTCGACCGATATGGCCAAACTGGTTCGCGCCGATGTGGCCAAATACGCGCAGGTGGCAAAGCAGGCGGCGATAAAGACCGAATGAACTGGATCGAGATGCGCGACCGAACCCTAAGGACAAAGTCGTATTGATTCACGCAGGGATCGTTTTGGGCGTCCGGGCAGGCGTCATGGATGGATTGCCCCGGCCCTAATCGTCGCGCTGCGTGCATGCATGCATGCAGCAGAAAATGCTCCTGCCTGAGTTTGTCAAAGACGAGTTTGAGGCCTTTCTCGGATGCGGCATTCTGGCGCACGGATTTCTACGCGTGCGCTGTGTTGACTGCGCACACGAGAAACTGGTGGCGTTTTCCTGCAAACGGCGCGGGTTTTGCCCCTCGGGCGGCGCGCGGCGCATGGCCCAGAGCGCCGCGCACCCGGTCGACGAGGTCATCCCACGCGTGCCGGTACGTCAATGGGTGCTGTCGTTTCCAATCCCGCTGCGTATTCTGTTCGCTGCGCACCCCGAATTGCTCACGTCGGTGCTACGCATCATCCACCGCGTCATCGCGAGGTTTCTGCTCAAGCAGGCGGGGCTGAAACGCGCTACAGCCGACACCGGCGCTGTCACGCTGATACAGAGATTTGGCTCGGCCGCTAATCTGAACATCCATCTGCACTGTCTGGTACTCGACGTAGTCTATCGGCGAACCGAGGGTGAACCAGAATTCCAGGAAGCGCAGGCCCCCAGCCGCGATGAATTAGCGGGCTTGCTCGACAAGATTATCGCGCGCCTGATGAAAATTCTGACCCTACTTGGCCACCTCATCGAGGAGGAGGGCAGCGACTAGTATGGGCAGCCTGCCGCCGCGGGTCTCAACGCTGATCAGGCCAGGCGCGGCCATGTCATCGGCACGCATTGGCGCGGCCTGGCTCGCCAGCGCCAGCAGTACCAGCATGGCGGTGGCGTTTTTGATGACCTCCCTCACCCGCACACACGCAACGCCGACTCAGGTTTCACGCACCACGCGGTTGCTCAAGGTGCCGATGGCAGCGTTGACGACTTCGATCACATCGCCCTCCACCAGCGCCGGAATGGTCGGGCCGTCGCAACCGAGCCAGATCACATCGCCCGGATAAAGCGTGATGAATTCGGTCATGCGCGCGATGTAATGCTGCAGGCTGAAAACCATCTTTGCGGTGCTGTACTCGGAGGCGACCTTGCCGTTTATTTTCACCGTGATGATCTGGTCCATCGGGTCTATGCCACCGACCACGAAAGGCCCCATCGGCTTGAAGGTGTCGATATTTTTAGCGCGCCACAGCGTACGGTCGGACTTCTGGTACGCGCGCTCGCTGAGGTCATTGCCCAGCGTATAGCCGGCAACGCAGTCAAGGGCATTGGCCTCGGTCATGTGCTTGGCCTGCTTGCCGATCACGGCAACCAGTTCGCCCTCAAACTCAATGGGCCCGGGCGAATTTTTCGGGATGACAATATCGCCGCCAGTCCCCACCAGTGCGTTGGTCGAGCGGTAGCCGATGTCCGCTTGCGTCGGCAGCTTGAGCGACATGCCGTGATAGTGGTTGGCCCAGTCTATGTGGGCGGCATAGTTGAGCCCGGCGGCGTAAAAATTTGGCGGCATCACCGGCGGCAGGAGCGTGAGGCCGGCCAAAGGCCGGCGCACACCGGTGGTCTCAAAACTATCAAACGGCGCTCGGCGCAGGAAAATCACCTCTACTTCCGGCCCCTCCCCCTCGACCAATGCGTAGGTCGGACCACTGTCTCGCGCAACTCTGCACCATTTCATTCTCGCTACTCCGACTTGATGTTGGCGGCGCGGATCACGCGCCCGATACGCTCGGACATCGCACGCACATACGCGGCGAACTCCTCGGGTGAATTGCCGCCCGGATCGAGCATCAACTCGTCCAGGCGCTTTCTAAAATCAGGGCTGCCAATGGCGGTGGCAAAGCCGCGATTGAGTTGCTGCACCACCTCGGCCGGGGTGCCTGCAGGCACAAAGGCGCCCAGCCAGCCGGTGACCTCGAAGCCGGGCAGCGCCTCGGCCATGGCCGGCACTTCCGGCAGTCTTGGATTACGCCTTGGCCCCACCACCGCGAGCGGGCGCAGCTTGCTAAGGTTTTGCGCCACCAACAGCGGCGACTCGAAAATCATGTCCACCTGCCCCGACATCACATCGGGCAGCGGCGAGTTTTTGTAGGGGATGTGCAACAGCTCGATACCCGCCGCCTGCTTGAACATCTCGCCGATGATGTGCGACACGTGCCCCGAGCCGTAGGATGCGTAGGTGTACTTGCCCGGATTTTTGCGCGCACTGTCGATCAGCTCCTGGAGCGTCTTCGCCTCGACCTTGGGGCTCACCACCAACAGGGGTACGCCGGTGTAGAGCAGCGTGACCGGCGTGAAATCCTTTTGCGGATCGAAAGCGAGTTTATAGAGAAACTGGTTGGCGGTAAAAATGCCGCTGGCGCCGATGAGCACGGTGTAGCCGTCGGCCGGCGCCCTGGCGACGAGCTCGGCGCCGATATTGCCGCCGGCGCCGGGGCGGTTTTCCACGATCACCGTCTGCCTCATGCTTTGCGTCAGCTTCTCGCCCAGCATGCGCGCCATGATGTCACCGGCGTTGCCAGGCGGGAACGGCACGACAAAACGAATCGGCTTGGACGGGTAGGCATCGGCAGACAGCGCGGGCGACAGCAGTCCCAACGCAAACACCGCAAACACCGCAAAAGCCAATTTCCGCGCCAGCATCAATTGCCTCACTTTTTCGCCTTCAGCCAGTCATCGGCGGCTATCCACTCGTCGTGACGCGTGTACGAAGGCATGGCCATCTCGACAAACAGCGGCGCGATGTCCTCGGGCGTCTTCAGTGTCATCGGATCCTCATCGGGCGCGGCGGCCGCGCGCATGGCGGTGCGCGTGGCACCCGGACTGACGGTGTTGACGGTGAGCTTACCGCCCTTGCCCTCGATGCCGTAAATGCGCGCCACCGCCTCGAGCGCGGCCTTGCTCACCGCATACGATCCGGTCGTCGCCTTGGCGTTGGTGGCCACCGCGGCGCTGAGGAAAATAACGCGCGCGGCATCGGACTTGCGCAGCAGCCCGTCCAGTCCCTGTAGCAACTGCAAATTGGCGTGCACGTTGACCTGAAAAGTATGCAGCCAGACCGCCATCGGGTAATGGACGATGGCTTGGCGCGCGCCCAGCGACGCAGCATTGGCGACAAAGATATCCAGACGCGGGTGCCTGCGCACAATCAGGTCGATGGCAGCGGCGATGGATGCCGGCCGTTCCAGATCCATGCCCAGCGTCTCGGCGGCACCACCGGCGGCAGTGATTTCAGCGGCGACCTCCTCCAGCGCAGCCTTGTTGCGGGCGGCCAGTATGCAGTGCGCGCCGGCACGGCCGTAGGCTTTGGCGATGGCAAGGCCGATGCCGCGATTGGCGCCGGTGATCAGCGCGAAGCGTCCTTCTAGGGGTTTGCTCATGTTGTTATCGTTTTCACAAAATGGATTCGGGCGGCCACACCGCGCTGATCCGACATTCTAACGCCGGCACAATTACTGCGGCGCAAGGCGCGGGCGGAACATCGCAATCAGGTCGGCGGCCGCACGCCGTCGCGTGTCACCTGCACCCGCGTGGCGGTAAGCTTGTTCTCAGGACTGACGGTGGCGGCGATAACAACATAGGTGCCCACCAGCAGCAGCGAACGGTCGCCCTCGACCGCGCTGACCACCGGAATGCCGGCGGGCACAATCACCTGCTGCTTGCCGCCCTGGTAGGTCAGGGTGATCTCGCGACCGCCAGTGGCCTGCGCCACTGCCGAAACCGTGGCGTTGGTCATGGTCGAACCCGGCTCCAGATCCCAGGGGCGATGGCCCTCGTTGGGGATGCCGCGCCCGGCTGCAAACAAATGCAGTTCACGCGCGATCAGCTTGCCGTCCGGGCCCTTCACCGCGCTGGTGCCAAGCGGCGTGCCCGGCTTCACATCCTCAAGCTTGAGCGCCCGCATGTAGGCAAAGGTCGATTTATCGGACAGTTCGACTGTGAGCGCCTGCCCCTCGCGCGTTTTCACCGACAGCATATTGCCGCTGACGGCGGTGATATCGCCGCGTATGCGCACCGCGGTTTGTGCCGCGGCCGGCGCGCTTAGAAACGTGCTTAGCAAGGCCGGGCCGAGCACGCAAAGTAGGCGCAGTCTATTCATTGGTATTCCCCCGTTGAAAGTTGCAATGACCAGAGTTTCGCAGCACTGAGCGCCGCGAAAGATCATAGCCGCAATCGCAATGGCCCGTGCCCGGCTGAGGGCAATGGCTGGAGAGGCGCGCCGGCAAAGGGTTTCCAGCCATGCCCCGTTACCGGTACTCTCAGGTCTGGATGGCGAGTGCTTCCCAGGTATAGCGGGCGTGGAACCCCAGCTCACGCGCCGCCCGCGTGCAATCCATGCCACTCCAGTTGCCTGCGCCCTGGCAACGAATGTCGCGCAATGCGGGGAAATGGCGTTCTATCAGCGCGGCGGTCGGCTCCCGCATATTGCTGGCGGGCGCGGCTATGTTGAAGATACGATGCCCGGCAAGCGATGCCTCGATGCCAAGCCGGCAGGCAAGGGCCGCATCGCGCACATCGACGTAAGTCCAGAAACCCGGCCGCCGAAAAGCCGGGTCTGCCATCAGGCTGAATAGGCGCTTGAAGGCCGGGTCGTAATTGATGCCGGGCAAGCGCAGACTGGCGATGCCCATGCCCTTAGCGAGCGCAAACGAGTCGGCGATAGTCTCGCCCACCACTTTGGAGAGGCCGTAGGGGTCGGTCGGCCGGCAGGGGTGGGCTTCGTCTATCGGCAGGTAATCGGGTGTGCCTCCGGGATGTCCGTAAAGATAGCCGTAAGCCGCCAGACTGGATGCAATCACCGCACGCTTGATGCCGTGTTCGGCCGCCGCGTGCAGCGCGTTATAAGTCATCTGCGTGTTGTCGTTGAACGTGGCCGTGTCGCTGGCGATATTGGGGGCGATATGCGCGGCCAGGTGTACAAGGCCATCCGCGCCCGCGCAGGCATCGAGCAGCACCGCGGGGTCGAGGAGGTTTCCAATTCGCGCCGGGCTGTGTCCGTCCGGATGCGGCTGGCGATCGACACTCAACACCGCATGGCCCGCGGCGCAAAGTTCGGCCACAACCTGCCGACCGAGTTGTCCGCTGCCGCCGGTGACGACGATTTTCATGCGCCGCATCCCATGTGCATGCTCACGCCACTAGCCTCGCCTGCATCCCGCCCCAAGCACCGACCAGCGTGTCGAGTTCGGCATCGAGCCCGGCCGCGCTGTCCGCCACCGCATAGACATAGTGGTCGGGGCGCACAATCGCCGCAGCAACACCGTGGCGTGCGAACCAAGCCGCGAGCACGCCCTCGGTTTCCCGCCAGGCGTTGGCGCGCGCCCCGGCGGCGACCCGCAACAAACGCAGCGGTGCAGCCACCTGCGGCTGCCACGACAGCGCGGCATCGCCCAGCACCACGCGCCAGCCACCGCCCGCGGCATCGTCGAGCCGCAGCGGCCGTCCATGCTGCTCTACCCAAGGCTGCGGAAAAAGCGTACCGCAGGCGGCATGCCCATGCGGCGACAAAAATCCCAAGCGCAAGTCGGGAATCAAATCCTGGCGCAATACCGTCCTGATTTCGCCACCCGCCTCGGCCAGCAGTTGCGCATCGCGCGCACGCGCAACGACCGGATCGAGTTCGCACAGGTAACGGCCCATTCCCATTATGGTCTGTGTCAGCTCGCGAAAATGGGCGTTACGTTCGGCGTAGTAGGAGTCGAGCAGGTGGTCGCCCGCCTCGCCGGCGAACACCTGCTGCAGCTTCCAGGAAAGGTTGCAGACGTCGCGCACGCCCTGACACCAGCCCTGCCCGAGAAAAGGCGGCTGCTGGTGGGCCGCATCACCGGCGAGAAACACACGGCCGATACGCCATTGCCTGGCCACCAAGGCACGAAAACGGTAGCTCGCACGCCGCCACAGTTGCGCCTCGTCGCGCGCCACCCAGCGCGAGAGCACGTCCCAAACCACGTCTTCGCTTTCCATCTGCTGCGGATCTTCGCCCGGCTTGAGCATGATTTCAAAGCGGCGGTGATCGCCGGTACAGACGACAAACATCGCCGGCCTGGCAGGATCGCAAAAATGCGTGCTGACGGCGGGCAGGCGCCCACGCCCCTTCTGCCCCTTCTTGCCGGCCAGCAGGTCTATCACCAGCCAGGGCTCGTTGAAACCGAGGTCCTCGACGGCGATGCCAAGCAGGTGGCGCACGGTGCTGGAGGCCCCATCGCAGGCAATGGCGTAACGCACCCGCGCCAAGGCGCTCGCGCCATCTTCATCGCGCAGCATCAATTCGACGCCTTGTGCATCCTGCGACAGCGCAGTGAGCTCGACACCAAGACGCACTTCGACTGCAGGCAGTGCGGCGATGCGTTGGCGCAGGATCTTCTCCACCATCGGCTGATGAAAAACCATAGTCGGCGCCCAGGCCATGGGATAGGGCGGCGGCAGCATGCCGACACGGCGCAACAACTGTCCATCGGCGCCGTAGCGCTCGGACAAGCTAAAGGGTGCGGTATGCGGCTCAACCGCCGCAGCGACACCACAGCCTTGCAGCACGCGCATGATCTCGTGATCCATGGCCACGGCACGCGGCTTGTCGTAGATCTGGCGAGACTTTTCCACCACCAGCACGCGCAATCCGGTTTGCCCGAGCAAGGCCGCCGCCACGGCGCCGCAGGGTCCGAAACCGATGATGGCGATATCGTAGCGCGGAACCGTCATGCCCTCGCCTCAGGCCTTGAGCTTGCCGCAGAAGGCCTGCTCCATGGCCGCCGAGGGCTTGCGCGCCAGTCCCCAGCGGCAGGGCCGCATGGGGAAGTTCGTCCAGTATTGCGCCGTGCCGGGCACATGCTCGGCCTCGTCGATTTGTTGCATGCCGGCGGTGTATTCAACGGCAAAACCGTCCGGATCGATGAAGTAGGCAAAAATGTTGTTGCCCGGACCGTGGCGGCCGACGCCCCATTCGATGGCGTAGCCGGCGCGGCTCAGCCGACCGCAGCCACGCATCAAGCCATCGAAGTCCTGCATCGCAAACGATGCATGGTTAAGCGAGAGGCCCTCGCCCCTGGCGATCGCCAGGCTGTGGTGGTTGGCGTCGCAGCGCATGAATTCCATGCGGGCAGTGGTATCGCTCAGGCGAAAACCCAGCACGTCGCGAAAAAAGCCCACCTGCGCCGGCACGTCCGTGCTGTTGAGTACGACGTGCGTCAGATTCATTGGTCTCGAACAGTCGTTCAGAACGTCCACATGCGCGCCCACATCACTCGATATTCCGATATCAAGCCCGTCGGGACTGCGCAGCACAAAGCCGTAGCCGCCACCCGCCCCCGCCGGTAACTCAGCGGCCGTTTGTGTGATGGTCGCGCCCACTGCCCTTGCCGCTTCCTGCAGGCCGCGCACCGCTTGCGCATCGCGCGCGGCAAATTGCACACCGCGCAGGCCCGGCCGTGCCGCCTTGCGCAGCGTCAGCACATGATGCTCGGCGCCACTGGCGCGAAAGCGCCTTGCCTCCGGATCGGCCGCATCCTCGGGCAGCGCTTCGAGCGCCCAGACGTCACGATAAAACCGCACGGACGCTTCAATATCGGTCACCGCCAGCTGCAGGCTGCGCAGCGCAATTACCCGCGGACTGCTCATGTTTCGCGTGCCACCGCTGCGCCGGAAAACTTTTTATGCAGCTGCGCCCAGCGCTGGCCACACTCGACCGAGGCCGCACGATACTGCTCGGGCAGGTCGTCGTAGGGCGGGCGTATTGGTCCGCTGTTGCAATAGCCGGCGGCGTTGATGCGGGTTTTTTCCACCTGGATGTTGTACTGCGCAAACACCTCCGGGTCGCGAAAAATCGGCTTCACCGGCTCGTTGGCCCAGCTGATTTCGGCGGCGATGCTCTCGACACGCACCTTGTCACCCTTGAGCACAGCGTCCATCATCGCGATCACCGCGGCCGGCCCCATACCTGCGGCGGTCGCCCAGCAGGCGGTGGTTGAGTCGGGCGAAAGCGCGAAAAATTCATGCACGGTCATTTCATTGGGCATGATGTTGATACGCCCGCTCGTGCCCTTGATCAGGGCCGCGAGGTCCTTGGGCCGCGACAGCTTGGCCGACACGACGGTGGGGGCTTCGCGCGACACCGCCTCCCAGAATTCCTGCGGGAAGGTGTAGCGAAAGGCGCGCTGGTTGGCGTACACCATGATGGCCACATCGGAAAAGCATTCAGACATTTCGCGGTAAAAGCGCACCGCAGTGGTGGTGGTGAGCGGCTGCCACATCGGCAGCCCGAGCAGGGTGCCATCGGCACCGCAGCCGCGGATGAACTTCATGCGGCTGGCGACCTCGTGCGCACCAAGCGCCGTCGTCCCGATGAAAGTCGGCACGCGCTTGTTCACCGTTTCGACCACGCAGCGGGCAAAGGCCTCGTAGTCGGGCCGCGACAGCGTGGCGCATTCGCCGGTCGTGCCCAGTGCGATCACACCCGCCGCGCCGTCGCGAATCAGCGCATTGACAAAGCGCGCGGTCTCGTCGAGGTCGACCGTATCAAGCGCGTCCGTGCGATTGGCTCCGGGCTTGGCCGGCGTGGGCAGGATGGCGTAAAGGCCGCGGATGTCTTTGGCACTAAGCATCGGGTATTCCCTTTTTCATCAGACAGCTCGATTGTTCAATCATTTGCCCGCCGTCTTATCCCCGGGCTTGTCGTAAATGCTCACGCGCTCGCGGTTGACCATCATCGCGCGGCTGGTCTTGCGTTTGAATTTCCACACGCCGTCCACGCACACCAGTTGGTCTTTGTGACGCAACACGCCAAGCGGCAGCACCACCGGGCCGGGGCCCGCCGCCGCATCCAGACCCTCATGGCGATAGAGAGTGATGTACTGGGTGGTGTCGGCGCGCTCCGCAGCGATGATCTCAACGCGCACATTGCTCAGTAGATGGGCGGTCATCCAGTCCTCGCGCTCCTTCATCGCCTCGAGAATCGCCGCATGTCCGGCAAGCTCCTTACCGAGCCGCACCCAAACACCGTCCAGGGCAAACAGCGCGACCAATTCCTCATAGCGTTTTTCATCAAGGTAGCCGTAGAACTTGAGCAGCAGTTGATTGCAGTCCCACTCTATTTTTCGTTCTTCGTCGCGGTCCATGTCTGGCTTTCAGTGGATGAATCGATCAGGCGAAGACGAGCTTGCCCGAGGCATCGCGAATGAGGCCGACGCCGCCCCTCGAAGAGGGCATGTTTTCCGGCCCCAATTTGACTTCGGAGGCCTTGGCAAAGCCTTTGTAGCTATCGACCTCGATAATGCCATCGGCAGAGGTCTTGACCTGCTTGGGTGCTTTGCCCTTGGCGACGTTGTCGATCGACTTGCGCCAGATACGCCGCAGCAGCGCAACGCCGGCGTCCGAGCTGCCCAGATGCTCCAGTTGGCGCGGCGGAATGGCGCCTTGCGATTCCTGAATGACATAGTCCTCCGTCGGCGGCCTGCCCTCCCAGGCCGGGTACTGGCGGTAGTCGTAGTCTTTTTTCTCCACCAGCCCGCGCATGCCCTCGGCCAGGCCGCGACTGGTCTCATTTGCGCGAGGAATGAAGGTGGTGCGAACATTGCCGGGGCGTATCAGCGTGTAACGCATGATTTCAAAATGCGTATCGTCGATGATGCGCAACATGCCGCCCGATTCCCGCCTGTCGTCGGTGAAATCCGGCGGCAGGCCGGCGGATATGCCACCAAAGCGCCAATAGCAGGGCAGCGCGAAGCTCCAGGTGTTGACGAACTTTCGCTCCGGGTCGGCTGTTTCGTGCACCAGCACGCTCTTTATGCCAAAGTCGGTCTCGAAGGACCGGTGGATGATCTTGTGCCAGTCGGTCGAGACGGACATATCGCAATACGGTTCCACCTCCGGGGGCACCTTGCCCGGCACCAGCATGTGCAGCGTGAACACATGGCCCATGTCGACGAAATTTTCGACAAAATTAAGGTAGCTGTAGGGGCGAAAATCCCCGCGCTCGATGACAAGCTCACCGTCGGTCCGCGTCAGAATGTCAATTTTCGGCAGCGGCGGCGGGTTTTCCTTGTCGGCACCCATGTAGCACCAGACAAACCCGCCCCATTCCCTTGCCGGGTACCACAGGTGGGCGATCTCGTCCTTCAAAATGCTGTCGCGTGGTTCGAGCGGCGTACTGACACAGCGGCCGCGGCCGTTGAATGTCCAGCCGTGATAGGAGCATGCCAGCCCATCCGGTTTGATCTGGCCGTAGACAAGCGACGCACAGCGATGCGGGCACCGTGCCCCGAGCAGGCTAATGCCGCCGTCTTGTTCGCGATAGGCCACCAGGTCTTCGCCCAGAATGCGCACGGGGTAAGGCAGATCCTTCAGATCCCGTGACAGGCAAAGCGGGTGCCAGTAGTGGCGCAGCATTTGGCCGCCAAGCGTGGCCGGCTCGGTGCGTGGAAATTCGCGCAAAAAAGCGGCGTAGGACTCGTTGTTGGGCTGTTCGGACAAATCGATCATGAACTCCGTCTCCGTATTGGCCTTGATGCGCCCGACCCGCCTCAGTCGACCCGCGCGCCCGTCGCCTTGACGAGCTTGCCGTACTGGATGTTTTCCTCCCGCAGGATTTCCGCATATTGCTCCGTGCTGATGCCCACGCCCTCAACGCCCAGCACCGCAAGCCGCTGCTGCACTTCGGGCGACTTGACCGCCTTGATCAGCTCCGCGTTGAGTTTTTCGACGATATCGCGCGGGGTTTTTATCGGTGCAAAAAAGCCCAATGTCGGCGTCAGCTCAAAACCCGGCACACCCGATTCGGCGATAGTCGGGATTTCCGGTGACAGGGCGCTGCGCTTGGCCGTGGCGGAGGCGAGGATGCGGATTTTTCCGGCCTTGGCCTGCGGCCCGGCGAGGTTAAGTCCGGCGAAGGCGACCACGACGTCACCGGACATGACCGCCGGAACCACTTGTGCCCCGCCTTTGTACGGAACGTGATTCATATCCAAGCCGGCCTGCAATTTAAGCGCTTCCATCGCCAGGTGGTGCGCCCCGCCGTTTCCGGCAGAGCCATAGAGCAGGCCCGGTTTGGCCTTGGCCAGCGCGATCAG
>JANXRV010000150.1:0-9926 GCA_025356665.1 Pseudomonadota bacterium | reverse complement strand
GTGCGCCCCGAGTTGCCCACCGCGGCGTTGCGTTCGTCGCAAGCGACGCACGCCGCCGTGGACAACTCTGCACCGTCACCAACCGGCCCGAGTTCCACTTATAAATCGGGGAAATCTGTTCAAACAAACGGAGCCACTTCTGGTTTCGAGTCTGCAAGAGCTGACTGATTTGAAAATGCATGAGTTTTTTAATCCCGCTTACCTAATGACGGATTCACTGGCTCAATTAGCATCGGATGACAATAAATTTTTTAGGGAGGGAAAATGGACTAATTATCTATTAGGCAATTTGAATTCTTCCACTCATATCTTAAGTCTGGATTTTGGATTTGAAGATGGATCTTTTAGCTCTGTTAAGCGCATTGGTCCCGATGATAAAGTTTTTGGCAAGCCAGTGCCTCTAACAGCAACTTATGCTGTGCGATGGATTAATAAGCAATCCAAAGAGCCCAACACATACCACTATATTTTTTACGATTCAAGAAACCAAGAGGTGGGGGCTATTTCAAGCGATGAGCCCTACGTTCCAAAGGCAAGAGATTGGTATAAAGAAGCCGCTAAGGCTGGAGTGATTATTATTACCGATCCTGCTCTTAAAAAAAGTGGTGGAACTGGGCTTTCAATTGCAAAGCCATTTTTTTCAGGAAAAAATATTGCTGGAGTCATTGCAGTTGATATAAGTCTTGATGAGATAGGTCATTTTTTAAATAAACAATTAGTGAGCAAAGATAGTATTAGTTTATTAATTGATGAGCATGGATTTATTATCGCAAGTTCTAATGCAAAGGAAGCGGCGAAAAAAATTGAGGGCAAGCTCTCGATGAATCAAGTTTATACAATGGACTCAAAAATCCCCCCACTTGCTTTGTCGTCAAAGCCAGATAACAGTAAATTACCCTTTATCTTTAGAGATCCTAAGGCGGAAGACTATGTGGCCATAATCTCTGAGTTCCCGAAGGCATTTGAAAAAAAGTGGAGCACTTTGATGGTGATCCCTTTAGTTGCTTTTGCCGGGCCGCTTTATGAGAGTAATAATCGTATTTTATTGATCGGAATTTGCGCTGTTTTATTGCAAATTATTGGAATTTATTTTTTAGCGCGTTTTATATCGAAGCCTTTGGAGTATTTAACTCTCGAGATTCAAGCGCTAATCAGTTTGGAAACACATACATTTTTTAAAATTAGTAAAAGTATTACTGAGATTGCGACTCTTGCGAATGCGATTGCCAAGCTAAAAACTACAGTCGGAGCCTTTGTTTCTTACGTGCCAAGAAGTTTAGTAAATGATCTTTTGAGCACCGGTAAAGAGCTTGAGGTAGGCGGCGAAAGTCGTTATTTGACAATCTTATTTACCGACCTAAAAGACTTTTCTGGTCTTTCAGAAATCACGCCTTCGCGTGAACTTTTGCAAAGAGTATCTTCTTACCTTGGGTTGATGACTTATGCCATCAAGGAGGAGGGAGGTACGGTAGATAAGTTCATAGGTGACGCAGTAATGGCCTTTTGGGGCGCCCCTCTTCTAGATCAGAACCACGCATATCATGCTTGTGTTGCTGCTGTTAAGGGTCAAAGAAGAATGGTCACGCTCAATGAGCGTCTTCGATCGGAAAATAAGCCTCCTTTAACCGTTCGAATAGGCATTCACTCTGATGCCGTTCTGGTTGGCAATATTGGCTCAGAGGAGAGACTTAGCTACACGGTTATGGGGGATGGCGTCAATGTTGCCTCTCGTCTAGAGGGTATTAATAAAGAATTTGGTACTGATATATGCATCAGCCATTCTCTTTTTAAGGAGGCTGGAGAACGTTTGTGGGTTAGGCCGATTGACCTAATCACGGTTAAAGGGCGGAAGGGAGAGTTTTTAATTTATGAGCTTGTTGGCATTCGTGATGGGAGCGATGAAACGCAGGCCAGTGCTACGGACCAAGCGCTATGCAACCTAACTCAAGAGGCTTATGAGCTTTATGCAACGGGAGAATACGTCGCAGCTAAACAGGCTTACCAATCTATGATTGGTCGATTCGACGATGATTTATCTCAAATAATGGTCGCGAAATGTGATTTAAAATTAAATTCATCGGACCTGCTCCCCATATGACCTGCCCCCCATAGTCCGTAGCAATTAAAAGTAGAGAAGTCCGTCAATTTATGGAAAATGACGGACATTAAGATGAGGTCAAACGACAGACCGCTTTATAGGCGGCTTTCGTCCCGTATGCATTTGTGGCCCAGCGCGCCAAGTAGGGCAGCTGAAGCGGGGGCCTTGCTCTGCTAGCGTGTCTTGCAGGCGGCTTGCTGTCCCACCCACTCCGCGCTGCGCTTGATGGACTCGTCGGTGGCGCGCGCCATGATGACGACTCCAGTCTGGGTGTTCGCGCCGGCACCGGGCAGACTCACGCGCACGGTGTGCTCGGCTACGCGCCCGGTGGGGTCGGCCAGCACCAGGCGTAATTCAACCAGGGCATCGCTTTTGTCGCGCGCTGAAAACACCTGGGAGAACTCGTTCACCTCGATGTCGAGGGTGCAACGCGTGCCGACGGCCGGTTCGACGAATCGTACAAAGCGCTTGCGTACCAATTCGGCGGGCGTGGCGGACCAGCGGCTTTGCGAAAAGGATAGCAGCTCGGCGCCATCGTGGTAGGCGAGTCGGTATTGCATGTCGGTGCCGTCCAGGGGCATGGTGGCGCGTACCTGGCCGATGCGTGCGCCGATTGGCTTGGCGGCAGGCTCGGCGAGTCCGAGATCATAGACGCGGACCGGTACATCCGATCCACCCGGTGCGGCGCAGGCTGCGAGCACGAGTGCTGTGAGTGCGGCGTAAATGACGCGGGTTGATTTCATGTCCGGGCTGCTCTCACGAGGGGGCTCATTAGAAACCGGACTCGCCCGGTCCGGGGCGCCCGCCGGGGCGGCCCCATACCACGCTCGCCGGGCGGCGCTCGAGTTCTGCGGCGAGACGGCCGATGCGATCGGCGCTGCGTTCCATTGATTCGGCGAGGGTATTGACCCGTGGCAGGGTGTCACTGCGCAGGCTCCCGGTGGCCGCCTGCGCCTCGCCCGTGAGCTGGTTGACCTGCCCCATTAGCCGGCGCGCATCCTCAATGGTCTGCTGCATGCCCTTGGCGATGGCCGGCAGTTCACGCGCCGTGTCGTTGATGCCTTGCAGCGCGCCGCGTGCCAGCTTCTGGTTTTCGGTCGAGAGCATCTCATCGAGATTGCGCTCGACCTTTGCGATTGCCGCCGGCAGTTGTTTGGCCACGGTTTCCATGCTGGCGCTGGTACGCGCCAGCGAAGCGAGGGTGGCGGCAATCTGTGCCCGGTTTTCAGTGTTGAGCACGCTGTTCATGTTTGTCACCAGCGCATGCGCATCCTTGCCCAGCACCGCCGCGGTTTCGAAAATATCATCCAGTGCCGAGCTGCGCATGGCGATTTCGCCAATGCCATCGGCTCCAGGGGGCAGCGACGCGGTGTCGCTGCGATCATCGAGCAGGTGGACGTAGGCAATGCCGGTGATACCCTCCTGGCCGAGCTGGGCGTAGGTGCCGCGTGTCAGCGGAATGTCGGCATTGACCTCGATGTTTAGGAGGATGCGGCGTGGATCTTTTTGATCAAGCTCAATGGCAACAACACGGCCGACGCCGATGCCGCGGTAGCGAACCAGGCCTTGCAGGTTGAGTCCGGTGACCGGTTTGGTTGTGACGACACGATAGGGGGTGCGCTCAAGCGAGGAGCCGCCCAGCCAGTAGCCAACGCCGATGGCGGAAAAAATGAGCCCGGCGAGAAACAAGCCTGTGGCAAGTGCAAACGAGCGGTTTTCCATGATCAAACTATCGCCACGCCGTCAAAAGCGCGCAGCGCGCGGTCCCCTCCGAAAAAGTTTTGCACAAATCGATGTGGTAGCTGCCGCACCTCGGCCAGAGGGCCGCAGGCTATTATATGTTGATCGGCCAGAACGGCGATGCGGTCGGAAAGGTCGTACAAGGTGTCCAGGTCGTGGGTGACCATCAGCACGGCAAAGCGGTGTTGCAGGCGCAGCATTTTGATCAGGCGCACAAACGATTCGGAGCGGTCCGGGTCGAGGCCGGCGGTTGGTTCATCGAGAATCAGCAGATCCGGGGACAGCGCGAGTGCCCGCGCCAGCGCCACGCGCTTGACCATGCCGCCTGACAGGTTGGCCGGCAACAGCGCGGCGTGGTGCGGTTCGAGTTCAACCTGTTCGAGCTTGGTGAACACCACCGCGCGGATGGTGTCCTCGTCGAGGCCACCGCGTTCGCGCAAGGGGAAGGCGATGTTGTCAAAGACGTTAAAGGCGCTGAAGAGGGCGCCGTTCTGGAAAAGCATGCCCATGCGCTGGCGTGCTGCGCGCGCCTGCCTCATGGTGCCTGAGCTCAGGGATACGCCCATCACATGCACGGTTCCGGCGGCCGGCGCCTTCAAGCCGATGATGATGCGCAAGAGCTGCGTCTTACCGCTGCCCGATCCACCCACCAGTGTCATGACTTCGTCGCGGCGGACCGAAAAATCAAGATGCTGGTGCAATACGGTGCCGGCGACTTCATTGCGCAGGCCGCTTATGTCGATGACCAGGTCCGGTGTTTCGAGCGTGCCTGGAACCGCCGGTTCATGTAGGCCGAGACTCACGGTATGTTTCTCAGCAAAATAGCGAAAATGGCGTCAAGCAGGATGACTGCGGTGATCGCAGCCACAACCGAGCGGGTCACCCCTGCGCCCAGGCTTTCGGTATTGGGGCGGATGCGCAGGCCGTAGTGGCAGGCGACAAAGGCCACGGCAAAGCCAAATACCATGGATTTTCCTATGCCTATCCAGAAATGCGCCACATCGAGCACACGCGGCAGCGCCTCAAGAAAGGCGCCGAACTGTATGCCAAGCACCATCTTGGCTGCCAGCATGCCGCCGGCCAGGGCCGCCACGTCGGTGGCAAAACTTACCAGCGGCATTGCCAGGGCGAGGCCGATCAGCTTTGGCAGGACCAGCCGCTCGGTGATCGATATGCCCATAACCTGCAAGGCTTCGATTTCCTCTGTCACGCGCATCACGCCAAGCTGCGCGGTCATGGTCGAACCGGAGCGGCCGGCGGCGATGATGGATGCGAGCATGGGGCCCAGTTCGCGCGCCACGCCCACCGAAACAATATTGATGACCAAGAGGTCGGCGCCATAGCTTTTTAGCTGCAGCGCCGACAAATAGGTCAGCACCACGCCGACGAGGAAGCCCACCAGCATGGTCACTGGCAGGGCAGTCACGCCCGAGCGAAAGATGTTGGCTGAAATTTCGCGCCAGGGGAATTCGCCCGGCCGGCGCAGGGTATGCGCAAGGTCCAGCACCACTTGGCCTAGCAGGCCGATGCCAAAGCGCAGGTGGTCAAGCATGTGCAGTCCGACATGGCCCAGCAATACAAACGGGTAAAGCAGGTCGGGTTTTAGTGCCTGACGATGGCTGACGGTGAGGGCGCGCTGTGCCTGTGCGAGGATTATGTCGAATTGCGCTGGTATTGCCGAAAGGCTCGTCCCACCGGCCTTGCGCACTAGCCACAAGGCGCCGACATCATCGAGTTCGGTCAAGCCGCCCAGGTTCCAGGCAAAGTCGGTTCGCCCGGTTGCGCTGAAGGAATGGAGCGTGCGTTCGAGCTCGGATTGGTGCGCGGCCAGCGATGCAAAAGTCCAGGCGCCATGAACGAGCACCTCGATTTTGCCGCCACGTTCCGTCGGGCTAATGCTTAGCTTGGGCATGCGGGCGATGATAGCTGCTAATACACTGGTTCACACCGGCCTTGCAATACAATGTTGCCAATTTCCTCGGTGCATCTGGTGAGCTTGGTCGACCATAAAGTCACCCCCGCAGTCACCCCCACGGGGCATTTAGCCGGGGGCGGTTCCCCGATTCAGCAATTGCTCAGCGCACATTCGGATAAGTCAAAAATACTCCGGCCCGATGCCCGCGCCAGTAACCCTTCCTAGCAGGACTCTGGCGCAAGGATCAGTATGTTCGAGAACACGTCTATGAACATGCCAGCAGTGAGAGAGAGGATGTTGGCACAATGTTGATGTCACCGCTGCGCCAAGTTCTGAGATGGTTTATTTGTTCTCGATAAGGCATTTGGCGTTGCGTGTATTCTCCGCGGAGCGAGCAGCATAAAGCTTCCGCATTTTTAAGATGTTTTCAGTGTCCTTCATCGGAGATTTTTTGGCCGCCGACGCGCGCGCGCACGGCTTTACGCAGGTTGCGGTACAGGTCTTGGTGTTCAGCTTTTAGGTAGGCGATGATTTCGAAGTCTTCCTTTTTCACGCTGGATAGATCTATTTTTTCCACGTGTACCAGGCGTAGCAGTTCACTTACCGGTTTTGGCATGCTTCGTCCGCTCTCATAGCGGGAGCCACCGCTTTGTGTCACGCCAATTTGCGTCCAGAACGCTTCTTGGTTCAAGCCCAGGCGGCGGCGAAGTTCGCGTGGATTGATGATCGACTCAAACAGTTTCATAGTTCACTCCGTTGGTATAAGGCTCACTCAACACGCAATGAGTCTATGCTGATATGAGCAGGTAGCGTGCCAGGTGCTTAATGCGTGACATATGTCACAAGACTTTGAAGTACATGGCGAATTCGAATACAATGGAAGGCTTTTTTACGCCCTATCCTTTATGGCACTCATAGTCCAAAAATACGGTGGCACATCCGTTGGCAGCCCTGAGCGGATCAGGAATGTGGCCAAGCGTATCGCCCGAACCCTAGCCCAAGGGCATCAGGTGGTGGTGGTGGTTTCCGCCATGAGCGGTGAAACCAACCGTCTGATTGCACTCGCAAAAGAGGTACAGGCTATCCCGGATCCCCGTGAGCTTGACGTTGTCATTTCAACGGGCGAGCAGGCCACCATCGGGTTGCTATGTATGGCGCTGAAAGATATAAAAATTTCGGCTAAAAGCTATACCGGTGCGCAGGTCAGGATTGTGACCGACAGTGCTTTTACCAAGGCGCGCATTCTGAGCATTGATGATCAGTTGATACGGGCTGACCTGAAACAAGGGATGGTTGTGGTGGTAGCCGGGTTTCAAGGGATCGACGAAATTGGCAACATTACGACACTAGGCCGTGGAGGTTCCGACACGACTGGCGTTGCGCTCGCGGCGGCGCTCCACGCCGATGAGTGCCAGATATACACCGACGTGGACGGTGTTTACACCACGGATCCGCGCATCGTTCCTGAAGCGCGACGCCTGAAGACTGTCACTTTTGAAGAGATGCTCGAACTGGCCAGCCTCGGCTCAAAGGTGCTGCAAATCCGTTCGGTCGAATTTGCCGGGAAGTACAAGGTGCGGTTACGCGTGTTGTCGAGCTTTGAGGATGAGGGCGAGGGCACGCTGATCACTTTCGAGGAAGATGAAAAAATGGAACAAGCTGTTATTTCAGGAATCGCCTTCAATCGTGACGAGGCAAAATTGACCGTCATGGGAGTGCCTGACCGCCCCGGTATCGCCTACCAGATTCTCGGCCCCGTTGCGGACGCTAATATCGACGTTGATATGATTATCCAGAATGCCAGCACCGAGGGCATGACGGATTTTTCATTTACTGTTCATCGTAATGACTACGCGGCGGCGATGGCCCTCCTGGAAAAGGTCAAGGCACATGTGGGAGCGCGTGCGATTGTCGGTGACAACAAGATTTGCAAGATATCAATGGTCGGCGTGGGTATGCGCTCGCATGTGGGCATCGCCAGCCAGATGTTCCGCACGCTATCCGAGGAGGGGATCAATATCCTCATGATCTCCACCTCCGAGATCAAGATATCGGTTGTCGTTGATGAAAAGTACATGGAATTGGGGGTGCGTGTGCTGCACAAAGCTTTTGGTCTCGATCAGGCGGCATAGCCGTGCGCAGTGCGGTAAAATAGCGGAGTTGTAAAATACTGAATACTGGAGAGATGGCCGAGTGGTCGAAGGCGCGCCCCTGCTAAGGGCGTATATGGTCAAAAACCGTATCGAGGGTTCGAATCCCTCTCTCTCCGCCAGTACAAAGATCGCCAACTCGCTCAAGCGGCGTTGAAGCCCCGCTTCCTGTGGGGCGTAGCGCCAAAAGCTCCTGACTGCGGCCGCGGTATTTTTCCGCAAAAGCCGTCTCAAACCCCGTTTGTCTCAAAACCTCCTGACTTTTTCGCACTTGGTACGGCGGCGTGGGTTTTCTGTTTTCGGCAAAAACGCCCTCGTACCTTGATGAACGGAAGTTGGTGGTGCGGTGGGGTTTGGGGGGCAGATACCCACCGTTTAGGCCAGGTCTTTTACGAGGAGGGCAGGGATCACTGTTTGCCTCGCTTAATTGCAATAACAGGTAGAGTCTTGTCTAATGTTTTACAAGGGTGACCCCAACCCCATCGATACATCGAATGAAACACGACGCCCATTTATTACCGGCGTCTGGTGTTCATCGCCAACTTCAATGCCGGCGTGCGCGCGGCGGACATTCGCGATCCCTACCACCCGAAAGAAGTCGGTTCCTACATCCCTGCCATCACCGACAAGACCGACCAACGCTGCATCAAGGTCAATGGTGTGGATCGCTGTAAGGTCGCCATCCAGACCAATAACCTCGAAGTCGATGACCGCAGTTACATCTACGCCGTCGATCGTGCCAACACCGGGCTGCACATTCTGGAGGTGACCGGTGAGGCACGCCGCCTCTCAATTTTCCCTGAGCTGGACGGCGCGCGCCCACGCTACGCCTTGCGATAGAAGGCGCGTATTGGCACGCGAACGATGGCTGCCAGCGCCGTTTCCTCGAGCAGTGTACGCGCCGCCGAGAGCGCGGCAGACAAGGGCCTGCGCCGGGAGCTTGCGATGTATAGCGAATAGCTGTATCAAAAGCTATGTATCAAAAGCTATAGTGGACAAGTTGAAGATTGGTGGCTATCATTGATAACTATCAATTTAGGAGGGCTATCATGGACACCGCACGCCTTTTTCAATCGGGCCGCAGCCAAGCCGTTCGGCTGCCCAAAGAATACCGCTTTGCCGGTACCGAGGTGGTGGTACAGCACTTTGGCAACGGCGTTCTTTTGCTGCCCGCAGACGACCCCTGGCAAACACTGCAAGCCGGGCTGGCTGCGTTTGAGCCTGGCTTTGTATTGACGCGCCAGCAGCCTGACGAGCAAATACGAGCCGATATCAGCCCATGATCCTGCTTGACACAAACATCTGCATCTACATCATCAACGCGAAGCCCCCTGCGGTGCTGGAGCGTTTTCGGCAATACCGCATGGGCGACATTGGATTGTGCAGCGTGGTGGCCGCTGAACTGGCGTTTGGCGTGGCAAAAAGTGACTCGGCACGCAACCGTCAGGCGCTGGAGATGTTTCTGGCCCCGCTGATCATCCTGCCGTTCGATACCGCAGCTGTGTGGGTCTATGGCGACATGCGTGCCGACCTAGAACGCCGAGGCACACGCATTGGCTCATTGGACACCATGATTGCCGCTCACGCGCTAAGCCAGCAGGCCCTGCTGATTACCAACAACACCCGCGAATTTTCCAAGGTGCCGGGCCTGCAACTCGACAACTGGGTCGCTTCCGCCTGACTATTTATGCGCAATGTGGCGCGAGCATTTGTAGATATTGTCCGAGCAAATAGCCGTCTCAACAGTTCGAATCCAATTCTGAACCCCAAGCGCTCGATTCACTCGGCCCGCAATCCTTAGACGGTTTGCGATGTGGTACGTTCTGCTCCGCCAAATGTCAAGCATTGGCGCGGGTACCCGGGCGGCAGTGCAGGTAGTTCCCTCATTTGTTCCCTCATCACTTTTGGGGAGCAGTTGCCGGGTAGGTCTGAGATCAGTTGTTTGTACGGCAAACCAGCGTCGCTCACTCCGAGCTGCATGCCCTACCCCCAAGCCACATTCCATCAGTCCGACCCCCCCCGG
>JANXRV010000145.1:0-33023 GCA_025356665.1 Pseudomonadota bacterium | reverse complement strand
CGCCGGCGGCGCGCGCCGCATCGATGAGGCGCGCGATGTTGGCGGCAATGCCCGGAATGGCGCTGACATCGTAGCCGCGCTCGCGCTGCAGATAACCGCCTTCGGCGCAAAAATCATTCTGCATGTCCACAACGAGCAGCGCGGCATGCCGCGGATGCAGCTGCCCGTCCAGGGTGCGTATAACGGCCGTCACTTTTTCTTCTGCTTGAACTCGTCCGGCGCCGGCATCACCGTGCCGCAATGCTTGCAGGTGCGGAAGTCCTCGGAGGTGAAAAAATTCTCGTAGGCACGCGATACCGGATCAAGCCGGTAGTCGGCAACGACGAAGGTCTCTTCATGCAGGAATTTGTCGCACGAAGGGCAGAACCAGTGAAAACGATCGATCTCGCCGGGGCGGCGCATGCGCTCGATGATGAACTGGTAGGACTCCGGGCCAAAGCGCGGCGAATGCGGCACCAGCGGCGGCTGGTACAGGCAGGAGCCCTCGGGCACGTGGGCGATGTGCTCCTTGCCATCGGGCGTGCGGTAATGCAGGTTGAGGTCGCCCTTGAGCGAGTACTGCACTTCGTGACTGTTGTTGATGTGAAATTCGCTGCGGTACTCGCGGCCGCGCGCCACAAACGCCAGCGACTCGGGCTCCTGCCAGACGGCGAAAGTGCGTTTCCCGGTTTCGGTCAGGTAACGGATGATCTTGGCGAAATCGATGTTGGGCATGTCCATGACCGTGGCGCTGCAAAGCGGGCGGCTTTGCATCACCACCGGGACGGCGTCGGTCTTGGGGGCAGAAGGCATTACAGAGGACATGTCGGGTGGCTCCGGAATTGAGTAGTGCTTTTAGGTTCGTCGGGGTCGCGGGCGCGAACCTTGCGGCAGGGCGATGCGCTGTTGGCGGCTGCGCAAATCATGCGCTTGCGCGGCGGGCAGCGTCAAGCGCGTGATTGATGCAGCATCGATGCATCGGCTGGAGATCCGCTCTGGATGCGGCTTTCCGGCGAATGACCGGCAAGCGGAGCGCGGCGCCTGCCGGCTAGTCAGCGGTCGCGCCGGACACCTTTACCGCCCGCGCATACTTGTCGATGTCGGCACGGATGATCGCGGCGAAGGCCTCGGGGCTGTTGCCCACCGTGTCGATACCAAGGCCAGCCATTCTCGCCACGAACGCCGGCTGCTTGAGCACCGCGATGATGTCGGCGTTGAGTTTTGCGATCACCTCGCGCGGCGTTCCGGCCGGCGCGACGATGCCGATCTGTCCGGCAAAATCAAAGCCGGGGATGGCCAGTTCGGCAACCGTGGGCACCTCCGGGGCAAGCGGCGATCGCGTGCCCGAACTGACGGCGAGGATTTTCGCCTTGCCCGCCTTCACGTGCTGCGCCAGCGAAGGCAGCGCCGCAATGGTCAACGCAACCTGGCCGCTGACCAGCGCCGGCACCGCCTGTGCCGCGCCTTTGTAGGGCACGTGGACAATGTCCAGTCCCAGCGCGGCCTTGAGGCTTTCCATGGTCAGGTGATGGATGCTGCCCGAGCCGGCCGAGCCGTAATTGAGCTGGCCGGGTTTTAACCTGGCCAGGCGTATCAGCGCCGGCAGCGAATCGGCTTCCACCGAAGGGTGGGCCACCAGGAACAGCGGGCCGTAGGCGGCGAGCGTCACCGGCGCAAAATCGCGAACGGGGTTGTAGGGCAGTTTCGCGTTCATCGCCGGATTGATGGCAAGGTGCTGCGGATCGGCGAACAGCAGCGTGTAGCCGTCAGCGGGCGATTTGACCACCAGCTCACTGGCGATGATGCCGCTCGCGCCGGGACGGTTGTCGACCAGCACCTGTTGCCCCCAGACAGCGGAGAGCTCCTGGCCGAGCAAGCGCGCAACGGTGTCGGACAGTCCGCCCGACGAAAACGGCACGACAAATTTCACCGGTTTTGACGGGAAAGTCTGCGCCGCCGCGTATTGCGGTGCCAGTGCGGAAAACAGTGCGACAAAAGCGAACAGGCGCAGCGCGAACGTGTGAACAGTCATGGAATAAACCTGAAGATGGCAGGGCGGCCATTCTATTACAGCGCCAGCGCAACGCCCGCCCCCACCGCGCACAGTGGCACGCCGCTCAGGTAGACTGGCCGCCTCGTTCAAACGCACACCCATCCAAACATCAACGCAATCGGAGCGAACATGAGCACAGCAGTCACGTGGACAGGCGGCAAGGATCATTGGACCAGCAGGAAAGTCGGCGCGGACGAAATCAAACTGTTCATGTGGCAAAAGCCGGCCAAGGCCGGGATCGCGCACGCCGGCACCATTCTGTTCGTGCACGGCTCGTCCATGGCCTCGCAACCAACCTTCGACCTGAGCGTGCCCGGCCGGCCCTACTCTTCGGTTATGGACTGGTTCCGCGACCGCGGCTTTGACACCTGGTCGCTGGACAACGAGGGCTACGGCCGCTCGACCAAGACGCGCCCGATCAACTCCGACATCTCCAACGGCGCCGATGACCTGGAGGCCGCCAGCGATTACATCACCAAAACCACCGGCGCGAAAAAGCTGCTGGTCTACGGCATCTCATCGGGCGCCCTCAAGGCCGCGCTGTTCGCGCAGCGCCACCCCGAGCGCGTGGCACGCGTGGCGCTCGACGCCTTTGTCTGGACCGGCGCGGACAGCCCGACCTTGGAACAGCGCAAGAAAAAGCTGCCCGAGTTTATCGCCAAGAACCGCCGCCCCATCGACCGCGCCTTTGTCGAGAGCGTGTTCACGCGCGACCACCCGGACACCGCCGACAAGGCCACGGTCAACGCCTTCGCCGACGCCATCCTGACACTCGATGACTCCATGCCCACCGGCACCTACGTCGATATGTGCTCGAAACTGCCGCTCGTCGACCCGGAAAAAATAACCGTGCCGTGCATCGTCATGCGTGGTGAATACGATGGCATCGCCAGCTTTAACGACCTCATTGAGTTCTACAAAAAGCTGCCCAACAACGACAAACAGTTCACCGTCATGGCCGGCATCTCGCACGCGAGCTTCCAGCAAAAGAATTACCTCATGGCCTATCACGTGCTGCATTCGTTCTTCACCCAGCCCGAACCCCTGTACCGCGGCTAAGGCTGCGGCTTGGGTTCAGACTTGAGTTCATGTTTAGGCCAAACTGAAGCGGCCCCGATCCGTCATTCCGGGGCCGTGAAGCTCAAGCCGTAGTGACGGGGGGGAGCGCGCGAATTTCTCCCGCCACTGCAAACGACCGAGTTGCCGGAGGAAGAGAAATGAAAAACATTTCATGCCTGTTTGCCGCCATTGCGCTATGCGCCTGCGCATCGCTGGCACATGCGCAGGCCTGGCCGTCCAGGCCGGTCAGGATCATCGTGCCCTTTTCACCGGGCGGCTTCACTGACGTGGTGGCGCGCATCCTCGGGCAAAAGCTGACTGAGTCGTTGGGCCAGCCCTTTGTCATCGAAAACAAAACCGGTGCCGGCTCCACCATAGGCACGGACTACGTCGCCAAATCAAAACCCGACGGTTACACCCTGGTGGTGTTCTCGACCACGCAGGTGAGCAGCCCCTGGCTCTACAAGACGATCCCCTACGATGTGTTCAAGGACTTCACGCCGGTGATGAAGCTGGTCGAGGGCCCCTATGTGCTGATCGCCAATTCCGGCATGCCGGTCAAGTCGGTGGCCGAACTGCTGGCGCTGGCCAAAGCGCAGCCGGGCAAGCTCGATTACGCCTCGTCGGGCAACGGCAGCGCGCAGCACCTGGTCGGCGCGATGTTCGCCACCATGGGCGGCGTGCAAATCAATCACGTGCCCTACAAGGGCAGCGGCCAGGCAATGCAGGATATTGTCGGTGGCCAGGTGCAACTGGGGTTTGTCGGCATGCCCAACGCCCTGCCCTATATCCCCAGCGGCCGGCTGCGCGCCCTCGCCGTGACCACGCGCAAGCGCTCACCCGACCTGCCGGACGTGCCAACCATGGACGAGGCCGGCATCAAGGGCTACGACGCCACCATCTGGCTGGGGCTGCTAGGGCCTGCGGGCCTGCCGCGCGATATCGTCACGCGACTGCAAACCGAAATCACCAAGGCACTCAGTTCACCCGAAACCAAAAAACAAATCCTCTCTGCCGGCGTCGAGGTGAGCATCAGCACCGCAGACGAATTTGCCGCCTTGTTGCGCAGCGAATACGACAAATGGGGCAAGGTTGTAAAAGCCACCGGGGCCACGCTCAATTGAGCACATCACCCGGAAATGCGCGCCTGGCGAGCCTTTCCGGGCAGTGTGCAGGCTATGCGGCCGGCAGCACCTGCAAGGCAGTAGAAAAAGCGTCCGGTGGGATGACCGCAAAACGGCCCATACGCGCCAGTTTGGGCGCGAGTTTGAGCAGGGCTTTGTCGCGGCTTACCAGCCAGCGCGCGCGGGCATGCCAGGCAAGCTCGAGAAATTTCTGATCGTCGCGGTCTTCACAGCGCGGCAGCATGGGCAGGCTCCCTTCGGGCGGTGCGTCGCGCAGTTCCGCCCTGCCGCGATACATTGCGAGTGCCCTCGCCTGCGCCGCCGCATCGAGTTTGATCGCCTTGTAACCGAGCGCGCGCTGCAACTCGTCGATGCAGGCGGCGCTGCTGATGAGCCTTACACGCCCGCTTGCGACGGCCTCGGCGATGGGCACGACCGCGGCGTCACCAAACGCCAGCCAGTCGAGCACCACATTGGTGTCCAGCAACAGCACCGGACACAATTCGTCTATCACTCGGCCTTGATGTTAGCCTGCTTGACAACCTTTTCCCACTTCGCGAGGTCGGCGCGAACCTGTTCGCCAAATTGCTCGGAAGTATTGCCCACCGGCTCGATGCCCAACACGGCATAACGCTCGCGCACTTCGGGCAGCGCCAGTATCGCGGCCAGTTCGCGCTGCAGCCTGTCGACGATAGCGCGCGACGTTTTTGCCGGCGCAAAAATACCCACCCACGAATCGACGACAAAGCCGTCGAGCCCGCTTTCGATAAAAGTCGGCACATCAGGCAGCGAGCTCGAGCGCTTCGCGCCGGACACGCCCAGCGCCTTGAGGCGGCCGCTCTTGACGTATTGCTGCGCCGAAGCGATGGCGGTGTAGACGAGGGGAATCTGTCCGCCGACCACGTCACCCACCGCCTGCCCACCGCCCTTGTACGGGATGTGAACAAGCGAAATGCCCGCGCGCTGGTTGAGGAGTTCCCCGGCAAGATGCGGCGTGCCACCGGTGCCCGACGTACCAAACGACAGCGAGCCGGGCTTGGCCTTCGCAAGCGCGATGAGCTCCCGCATATCCTTGGCCGGTACACTCGGATGCGCCACCATGATCAGCGTGGCGTCGCCAAGCTTGGTCACCGGCACGAAGTCCTTCACGCTGTCGAAGGGAATGCTTGGAAACACCCACGGGTTGATGACCATGGTGCCGTCAAAGCCAAGCAGCAGCGTGTGGCCGTCGGGCGCGGACTGCGCCACCATCTGCGTGCCGATGTTGCCGCTCGCCCCGGCGCGATTCTCGACAATCACCTGCTGCCCGAGACGGGCAGCCAGACGGTCGGCCACCACGCGGGCGCTGGTGTCAGCAACCCCGCCAGGGGAGAAGGGCACGATAAGACGGATGGCGCGGGTCGGATAGTCCTGCGCTTGCGCCAGTGAGGCGGCGAGGCAAAACAAGGCGAGCAGTGTGCGGGTCATGTTATGAGTCCATTTCAAAATGAGTGGTGTCATTGCGAGCGCAGCGAAGCAATCTCGTCGCTGTTGTGCCGCTCGCGGCAATACCACGAGATTGCTTCGTCGCTATGCTCCTCGCAATGACCCGTGATTTTGGAATTTTCATTCTGCCACCGGCTTATACCTCCACCCGCCCCAGGTTGGGCAGGTTGGTCGGTTTTTCGCCCTCCCAGATGTCGGTAGTGGCGTAGGTCTTGTCCAGATTGCGCGGCTGGCGCGCGCCTTCTTCCGGGAACTCCTCCATGCCCTGCGTGTACTCGACGGTGAACCCGTCCGGGTCGGCGAAATACTGAAACATGCTGCCAGAGGCCATGTGGCGGCCGGGTGTGGGGGCCACCGTGACGCCGGCCTTGAGCAGGCGGTTGCGGCCTGTCATCAGGTCGTCCAGCGTCTTGGCATGGAAGGCCACGTGAAAGAACGTCGGCTTGGCGGCGGCAAGCAGCGCAAAGGCATGGTGATACGGATTGGGAAAACAGCGCATGAAGGCAAAGTAGCGCTCGCCGGTCGGCTCATGGCGGTAGTCGGAGACACGGAAGTTCAGCACGTCGGTGTAAAAGCGCAGCGTGTTGGCGAAGTCCGGCACGTTGACGACCACGTGACTGAGATGGGTGATGGCGATCGGGTGCGGAAAATGCCGCCCGGGGCGCGAATTCATACCGGTGACCAATTCGATCTTGATGCCGGTCGGGTCGGCGAGGCGCAGGCCCTGCGCGATGCGCAGGCGGCCGCATTCGGCCGGCTCGATGCGCGTCCACTTCACCTTGGCCGCGGTCAACACTGTCTCGGCGACGGCGATCTGGCCCTCATCCTCGAGCTCGAAGGAGACGCGCTTGAAGCTCGCCTCCTGCGCCTGCACCAGCACCAGGTTGTGGTGGTCGCCGTTGCAGGACAGAAAAGCCTCGCCCTGATCGTTCTGCTCGACCAGGTCGAGACCGACCATGTCGCGGTAAAACGCCACCGAACGCGCAAGGTCACTGACGTTCAGCGTGAGGGAACTGAGTTTTTTGTGCCGAATCATGCCGCGCTCCTGGTCATCTTTGTCATCTTTGTCGTCAGTTTCATCAGTTTCGTCAGCGTCGTCGGTGTCGTCGGCGTCGTCAGCGGCCCCGCTCGTGCCGGGACTCAATCCATCTTGATAAACAAATCTTCCAGCACGAGCTTGCCGATGAAGCCCTGCTCAATGGCCGCGCCAAGAAAGGTGCGCATGGCCTTTTCGTTGCACTTCCAGCCGTGGCCGTTCCAGCCGCCACCGAGCATCGCCGACACCGCGTCAAGCTGCATGTCGCCAAGCGGCAGGTATTGCGCGATATGGTTGCCCGCCTCGCGTTCGGCCGCCTTGAACGAGGCGTTGAACAGGTCGAACACCGCGCGTGCAAGCGACGGGTCGGCGGCGACGCGGTCACGGCGCAAAATCAGCACATGCGTCACCGGCACCACGCCCGAATCACGCGCCTGTGCCATCGTCGACTCGATGGGTTTGCGCGACAGGTAACGCAGCCCGCGCATGTCATCGGGACGGCGCGCGTAAATGAAACAATCGACCTCCTTGTCACGCAGCAGTTCGGCCGGCTTCCTGCCCACCAGCGACCAGTCGAATTTAAGCGCTGCCGGATACGGCATGCCCTCGAT
The DNA here is from genome assembly GCA_025356665.1 of Pseudomonadota bacterium. GTDB lineage: Bacteria > Pseudomonadota > Gammaproteobacteria > Burkholderiales > SG8-39 > CAITSH01. Next base: position 25,676 of record JANXRV010000145.1, on the reverse strand, counting down.
GCGGTCCTTGGACAGCGGGCACCAGGTGACGCTGCCCGGCGCGACGCCAGCCTGCGCCATGAGCCAGCGATGCCAGATCGCCGCGGTCACCCAGAACTGCGGCACGGCGACGCGCTTGCCGCTGAGCGACCCGTGGCCGTCGAGGGTGTCGCTGTCACGGCAAAACGCATACTGCGACACCAGTTTTTTGGCGAACACCGGCAGGGCGATGAAACGCTGTCCGGTGGGTTTGTCCCTATCCTGGTTGCAAATCTGCAGGTAGGTCGCAAACGAGCACTCGCCGACATCGAAGTCGCCGGCGATCATGCGCAGCGTCGCCTCGTCTATGCTTTTGGCGACGGTGACCTCGTAGTCAAAACCATCCGGCGCCGCCGACTTGTTGATGACGCCCAGCGTGTGCAGGTATTGGGTGGTGGCGATGCGAACGGCGGACATGCGCGACTGCTCCAGAAAAAGAACTTTACGACAACGATTCAGAATCGATTCAGATTGCTTCGATTGCTTCGATTGCTGCGATTACCTCGAATTTCTTCAATCAGCCTTGATATTGGCAGCCTTGGCCACCGCAGTCCACTTGGCGATATCGGCGGCGATAATGCGGCCGAACTCCTCCGAAGTGTTACCCACCGGGTCGACGCCCATGCCGTTCAGGCGCTCGCGGATTTCCGGCAGCCTGACCACACGCGCTACCTCGTCCTGCAGGCGTTTGACGATCGCCGGCGGCGTGCCTGCGGGGGCGAGAAAGCCGGTCCAGATGACGATGTCAGTGTCCGGAATGCCCGCCTCCATCATGGTCGGCACATCTGGCCAGGACGGGTGGCGCTTGGCCGAGGTGACGGCGAGCGCGCGCAGGCGGCCGGCCTTGAGCGGGCCGGTGATGGGCGGCGGATCGGCGATGGTCATGGTGATTTCCCCGCCCATCACGGCGTTGGCCGATTCGTTGCTGCCCTTGTACGGGATATACGCAAAGTCGGTGCCGGTCTTGAGCTTGAGCAGTTCGGCTGCGAGCTGGAAAGGCGCGGCGCTGGCGGCGTAATTGGTCTTGCCCGGATTGGCCTTGGCGAAGTCGATCAATTCTTTAACCGACTTGATCGGCGAATTGGCGTTGGTCACAAGGATCAGCGGAAACGAGCCGATCATAGACAAGGGCACGAAATCGCGCATCGGCGCATAGGACAGCTTGGAGTAGGTCGCCGGATTCATCGTGATCGGGCCGCTGGGCCCCATCAGTATGGTGTAGCCGTCGGGCGCCGCCTTGGCCACCATTTCAGCGGCGATGATCGATTGCGCGCCCGGCTTGTTCTCGATAATCACCTGCTGCCCCAGACCCTCGGACATCTTGCCCGCAACCACGCGCGCGATGATGTCGTTGCCGCCGCCCGCGGCATAGCCGACGATGAGGCGGATGGGCTTGTTGGGAAAGCCCTCCTGCGCCGGCGCGAGCGCCGCAAACAGGCCCAGCGCAAGCCCGGCCAACCCGGTCACGATGTGTTTGGATTTCATCTTCACTCCTCCTTGGACTCTTTGGTCTTTGTTGGGTAGCGCCGTACTGCGGGCGCCCTAGGTACAGGGCCCAGGGCTCGGGGTCCAGGGCTTCACAGCGATGTGACGCTTACGGTCAGGACCGCAGCTTTGCCGCCATCAACCGCGGCAAGGCAACGCTTGATGGCCGCCGACAGATCGGCCGGGTCGGCCACCGCCTCGGCGTGCGCGCCAAACGCGGCGGCAACCTGTTCGAAATGGCGGTGTTCACCCGAGAGGCGCGCGTGGAACTCGTCGGCCTGCTTCGCCTCGCCGTCCGGATAGACGCGCAGCACCGACTCCTTTACCGCCTGCCAGCCGCCGTTGTCGAGGACCACGGTGAAGGTGGGCAGGTCGTACTGCTGCGCCACCGCATACACCGCCGTCGGTGCGCCGAAATGAAAACTGCCGTCACCGACAACATGGATCACACGCTGCTTGGGCCGCGCCAGCTTCACCCCCAGGGCCGCGCCACCGCCAAAACCGAGGCCGCCGCCGGCGAGGGCCATATACGTGCCGGGCCTGGTCCGCACCATCTGGTTGAGCACCGGGAACATGTTGCGAATTGCCTCGTTGACGACCACATCGTCCTCACCCATTTGCGCATTCAGTGCGGCGCAAAGATAGTCGGGCGTGATGGCGCCGACCGTGCCGGTCTTGGCCGCAGCGGCGCTGTTGCGCGCCGTGCGCTCAGCATTGTCCTTGTCCCAGCCGGCCATGCGCTTTGCAACGCGCTCACGGAATCCGGCATCAGCCCTGGTGCGGACAATTTCAAGTACCTGCGCGAGCACGGTCGCACAATCGCCCTCGACGCGCTCCTCGGTGGGGAAGCCCCACATCGGAAAGTCTTTTTTCACCGCATCGACGTCGACCTGAATCCAGTGCAGCGCCGGGTTGTCGGGCACGTACTTGGGCAGCCAGGGCACGTCCACGTCGAGCAGCATGCCGACGTCGGCCGCGGCCACCGCGGCGCGCGCATCAAAACCGCCAAAGCAGGGCGAATTGCGCGGAATATTCAGGCAAGTCGGGCCGGACTCGAACACGCGCAGGCCGCACTCGCGCGAAAGGGCGTCGAGCACCGGTACAGCGGCCGCATTGCGTCCGAGGTAGGTGGTGACGACGATGGGGTTTTTTGCCGCCATCAAGCGCCCGGCGATGCGCATCGCTACGGCAGGATCGGCACCGCCGCTGGCGACCGGGCCGTAACGCGAAGCAGGAAACGCCTTGATGTCGGCCTCGTCCCAGCTTTCGGCCAGGATTTCACGCGGCAGTGTCAGGTAGACCGGACCCTTGGGGTCGCTTTGCATCACGGTATGGCCGCGCCGCAGCACTTCCTTGGCGACCACGCCAGAGTGCAGCGAGTATTCCCACTTGACGTAGGAGCGCACCAGGCTGGCGATGTCAAAGGGGTCTTGCACGAAGTGCACATAGTTGTCGCGCGAACCGGGCAATTCGCCGTGCAAGGAGAACGGCGTTTTGCCGGCCATCAGGAATACCGGCGTGCGGCCGCGCGAAAGATTGTGCATGCCCATGCTGGCGTTGGCGGTGCCCGCATCCACGTGCACCACCACCACCTGGCCCTTGCCGGTCATCGCCGCATAGCCGCCGGCCATGTGCACCGCGACGTTCTCATGCGGGCAGATCACCACGCGCGGATGCGCGCGGCCTTCGCGGTCCCATTCGGCCAGCGCCTCGATCAGCGACACATGATCGGTGCCGAAATTGGAAAACATGTAGTCGATCCCGAGATCGACCAGGCCTTCAATAAAATAGTGTGCGGCGGTATGGCTGGCCATTGTCAGGCTTGCTCCGTTTTAGGGGTTTGCGGACGGAAATGCCGCAGCCGCAATCATACGGGAACTGACGATGGCGTGATTGACCGGACGGCTAATTTAAACGCTGCAAGCGCAAAATTGGCGGCTCACTAGCCCCCTCCCTTGCAGGGCGCGCAGCCCGTTGCATCGGGCCGCCGCTTGTCAGGCGGACGATATATTGTCTGAAACCCCTGACTCGCCCCTTGACGGGGGAGAGTTGGGGAGAGGGTGAGTCGTCGCATGAGATTCCACGCCGCTAAATGCACGCTTTCCCCCTTTCCCTCCCCCGCCAAAGGCGGGAGGGAACGTACTAACGATTAAGCGTACATCGACCGCATATAATTCCAAACAAGAATCATAAAAACACGGATCAAAGGAGACCCCATGCTGTCGCATAAAAACATCACGCGCATCGCGCTCGCCGCGCTGTGCCTGCTGGCCGCGCCCCTCGCCTTGGCGCAGGCCTACCCGGCCAAACCGGTAAAACTCATTGTGCCCTTTCCCCCGGGCGGGCCGACCGACATCGTCGGGCGTTTTGTCGCGACCAAATTGAGCGAAGCTCTCGGCCAGCAGTTCGTGGTCGAAAACCGCGCCGGCGCCGGCGGCACGGTCGGCTCGGAAGTCGCCTCCCAGGCCTCAGCCGACGGCTACACCCTGCTCTACGGCAGCACCAGCACGCTGGCCATGGCGCCCAGCCTGTACCGCAAACTAGGTTACGACCCGCGCAAATCCTTTGCGCCCATCAGCATGGTTTCAAGCGGCCCGATGCTGGTTGCGGTCAACGCCTCGGTTCCGGCCAACACACTCGCCGAATTGATCGCCCTGGCCAAGGACAAACCGGGCAGCCTCAACTACGCCTCGGCCGGCAACGCCACGCCGCCGCATCTTGCCGCCGAAATGTTCAAGAGCATGGCCGGTGTCAGCCTGGTGCACGTACCGTACAAGGGCGGCGGCCCGGCGCTGCAGGCGGTCACCGCGGGCGAAGTGCAAATCCTGTTCGAGGGCCTGGTGACACTGCTGCCGCAGATCAAGTCGGGGCGCTTGCGCGCGCTCGCCATCAGCGCCGCAGCGCGCGACCCGGCGCTGCCCGATGTGCCAACCTCGGCCGAGGCCGGACTGCCGGCCTTTCAGGTGAATTTCTGGAGCGGGCTGGTGGCGCCGGCGGGCACGCCGCCCGAGGTCGTCGCCACACTCAACGCGGCGCTGCGCCAGGTGCTGGCAGGCGGCGACGCCAAAGCAACGCTGACGCGCTTCGGTCTCGCGCCCGCCGGCAACACGCCGCCGGAGTTTTCGCGCTTTATCGACAGCGAAATCCTGCGCTGGGAGCGCGTCATCCAGGCATCCGGCGCAAAAGTCGACTGAGCAAAGCCTGCGCCGGGCGCCCCGGTCTCAGCCGGGCGCCGTCACGAACAGCTTGTCATACGCTGCGAGCAGGGTCTGGTGCATGGCGCTGCCTTCCATATCCGCGCCCAGGGTGTCCAGCCCGAAGAATCGTTCGCTGCGATCGAGCAGGGCCTCGGCCTGTCGCACCGTCTGCTCACCGTAGAGCAGGGCAAGGGAACGGCGGTGGCTCTGCACATCCTCCAACTTCATCAAGGCCTCGATGCAGCGATACACGAGCCTGCGCGCCGGTTCGAGCTGCGCGTAATGCTTGATCCAATCGCAGCCTTCGAGCGTCGCTTCTGCGTCGCCGACAGCCAATGCCAGCAGGGTTTTCAATTCACCGATGCGCAGCTGCTTCCAATTCGTACCGACGGGAATGGCCAGCCCCAAAATCTCCCACAACGGCCTCTCATCGTTGAGGTTTGCCGTTTGCAAGTCGGCGAGCAGGTCGGCGCACTCCTCCTCATCCAGGTCATGCAGCCGCACCAGCGCCGGGCGCATGCGGTTGCCGATGCTGTTGTTCTCCCATTCGAGGTCCTCGATCGGATAAATCTCCGACATACCCGGCACCAGGATGCGGCAGCTGTAGGCGCCTTGCTCGGAGAAGTCGGCAACATAGATCTCCTTGCCCTCGGCTTTGATGCACTCGCACAGCCAGGCATAGTCTTCGGCCGTGGTACTGCTGAAGTTCCAGTCGGCGAACGGAAAATCAGCTTTGTCACCGAGAAAATTCCAGCTGACAACACCGCTAGAATCAACAAAGTGAATTTCCAGGTTTGACGCGAGTTGAATTTCTTCCATGTCAAACCCCGGCTCCGGAAAGCCCTCAAGGGATACCAGGGCGCGTCCCTGCAGCAATTCGGTCAGCGCGCGCTCCAGCGCAACTTCGAAACGCGGATGCGCGCCGAAGCTCGGAAACACCCCCTGGTCTTTGGGATGGAGCAAAGTGACGTTCATCACCGGGTAGCGGCCGCCGAGCGAGGCATCGCGCACCAGAATGCCAAAACCGGCATCGCGCAAGCCCTTGATACCCGCGGCTATGCCCGGATAACGCGCGATGACGTGTTCCGGCACCTCGGGCAGGCACAGGCCTTCCTTGATGATGCGGTACTTGATGTGGCGCTCAAAGATCTCCGACAGCGCCTGGGCGCGGGCCTCCATCATCGTGTTGCCCGCTGCCATGCCGTTGCTGACAAACAGGTTGCCGATGATGTTGACCGGGAACCAGGTTTGCGCGCCGTCGGACAGGCGGGTGTAGGGAAGCGCGCAAATACCGCGCTCCACATTGCCCGAGTTCAGGTCAACCAGCACCTCGCCATCGATGTCGCCTTCAGGATTGTAGAAAGCCTGCAGTTCCGGGTTGAGCAATTCAGCGGGCCACTTGCCATCTTCGGTCGGCGCGAACCAGCGCTCCTGGGGGTAGTGCACAAAGGATTTGTTGGCCCTGGTTTCGCCCAGATAAAAGTGCGTCCAGAAATAATGCGTGCCCAGTCGCTCAAAAAACTCCCCAAGGGCGCTCGCGCGCGAGGCCAGCTTGGTCGCGCCTTTACCGTTGGCAAACAGCATGGGGCAATCATGGTCGCGCACATGGACCGACCAGACCGCGTCCACGGGGTTCAGCCAGGACGATTCGTCCAGATGAAAGCCGCGCGCGGCGAGTTTGTCCTGCATAGTGCGGATGGTGGATTCCAGCGAGGCATCTTTGCCCGGGATGAAGCTTTCAGTTTGCATGGCTATCTTCTTGGAAATTTCTTGGAAATCGCAGCGTAGGGGCCGAATTCGACAGGGCCGCGGCGGAAGCGAGACCGCGTCTAAGGCCGTAGTTTTTTTGCTTTTGCTTTTTTAGGCGTTGCTTTTCTGGGTATTACTTTCTTGGGTGTGGCTTTTTTTGCTGTGGCTTTTTTCGGCGGGGCTTTTTCGGTGGCTATTTTTTTAGTAGCGGATTGCTTAGCCGGCGCTTTCGCCGCCGCCTTGATATGGCAGTGCTCGGCGAGAACGCGAACCACGCGCTCCGGGGAATCATCCTGGTCCTCCAGAATGAAGACCTCGATCACATCGGGAAAAAATTCATCCTCCCACAAAGAAATCAGGCCGTCGATCATCTGGTGCGGCGCGCTGGTCAGAATGAATTCCCGCACGATCTTTTGCGCCGGGCCGCTATCACGAATGGCAATGATCGCCGCCTTCGCTTCGGCTGCGCTGATCGCCGGCTTGGGCGGTTTGCCGGCGGCCAGACACAGAAAAATGGTGTTCATCGAATCCGAATCCGTCATTCCCTGGGTGACCCTGCGCCACTCGTCGGTGACCAGCGCATCATAATCGCTGATCTCAACCGATAGCGACAAGGGATGGAAACGGTCATGGTATTCGCGCACCAGGTCGTTGAAGGCGACCTTGGGGTTCTTGATGCGGGGCAGGTCCTTCTCAATCATGAGCTTCATGTGCCGCCCGACCACCGCCTGATGAACGGCAGGCACATCCTCAAGCAGGTCCGCATCGAATGCCGGCATTTTTTTGGACTGGCGACAGGCCTTGAGAAACGCCTTCAACTGTTCGGCGGTGAGCAAGCCGCCTTCCCTACCGCCGGCCATGCGGGTCAGCAGGCAGGCGTGCAGCACGCTTTCGGATGATTCGTTGATCAGGGCGTCCATCTCGATGCGCATCAGGTCGGCAAACCATAGCGCCGCTTCGATTTCGGCCTCAAAGGCACGGCGCTCCGCCAGCCGGGCACGGTAATCGGCGACAGTCCACGGTTGCTCCAGGCTTCGTTCACGCAGGAACTCCCGGGAATCCTCGAGCTCGGTCGGATCCGGAATAGTGCTGTCGGTGGGCATGGCAAACAGCGCCTTGAGCATTTGCGAGCCACCGCGCGTATGCGACAGAAAACTGTTCTCCTGCAAAGAACGCGCCGCCCGATGCAGGTTGCCGTCGGACATGTGTTCAAGGTACAAGCTGGCCAGCGTGACCATACGTTTTACCGCCTCGTCGAGGTCGGTGCGCAAATGCGCGGTACCGAAAAAATCCGCGATTTGCACCACGCCCTTGGCGCCGTCGGCGCGCATCGCGTCGAGTTTTTCCGAGTCAATCAGGCCGTTTTTCAGGCCATGGTCGAGCGCGCGCGCAAAATACGGGCGGTTGTCATAAGTGGCCAGCGCTTGCGAGGCAGCGGGTATAGACACGGCGTCTTTCAAAGCGCGGACTCTTCTGCGTCTGGCCGGCCGGGTTCGTCTTGGCCGGAAAAACGCCCGCCGTCAGGTTCACCGGCCTCGTCCGCGGCGGCAACAGAGCTCTCGGCATTGCGATGGCGTCCGCTGACGATCTGACAGACGTGCACGAACTCGTCCGGAAAATGATGCGCCAGGCGCCAGGTGAGTTCCATCCAATCCTTGTCGGCGACCTCATCCAGGCTCACCCCGCCTTTGGGCACCTCGAACTGGTCTTCCCGTGTGGCATCGTCCTCCTCTTCCCGGGGGACGCGCGCCTCTTCGACGGGCAAAAAGCTGCCATGAACCTTGAAGATGGCCAGTTCGTCGTAGCGGTCTTCCAGATAGTCGGCGAGCACCTCAAGACCCATGTTTTTTTCAGTCAGCGCTGCGATAAACTCCTCGGGCTCGACCTCTCCGCGGAAAATAATCGAGTTGATCATGGCGCGGAGACGGTCGCGATTTTTTTCCGCATACATGCGCTCCATGACCACCGCTTCGGCGAATTGCCTGGGTGTGACCAAAAGATTGATGACCGATTCCTTGGCCGAGTCGTACTCGCGAATGATGGCGAGCAGGTCTTTGGGCGCCAGCTCATCGAGAATCTCCACCAGCGCGTTATCCCCTTCGGTGTCGACCAGTTCGGTTAAAGCCGCTTCAGCGGCGCTGATATCCCCGGCATGAATGAGCGCCGAGGCTTTGATAATTGCAGGATGCGACATTTGGATTACCTTGAAAAAGCCAGATGCAAAATTGAAATAGTTGAAATAATTGAAATAGTGAAACGGGGAAAGACCGGTCGTTCAACCGCAAACATCAACCGCGCCGATCAAAGCCCTGGTCGCTCAGATAGTCCTCACCCAGATCCCTGTCCTCGCCGCCCTCGCCCGCATCCTTGTCTTCGTCGTCTTCGCCATCCGACTCCTTGACGGACTGCTCGGCCTCGCCCGTGGCGGCCGTGGCCCCGAGGCCGGACAGGATAAATTCAAGTCCGGCGGTGAGGAGCATAAAGTGTGCACCGCCCTCGCTTTTCAAGGCCGCCTGCGCCATATTTTCAGCCCAGGGCTGGAGCGTGAGTGTCGCCGCCAGCGCCTTCCAGCTAGGAAAACTTCCCGGCTTTGCCGAGACCAGATTCTCCATCGCCGCCTTGTCGGTGAAATGAAAGGCCTTATGGAAAGCGGGCGACACCATCACCGGCTCAAAATCAATCATCGGCAGCAACTCCTTGAATTGCTCGCGCTTCACCTTAAGGCGCGCATTGAGCACATTAGCGCCGCCAGAATCGTAGGTCAGATCCTCGATCTCATACGCATACGACTTGGACAACTCCTTGAAATACGCAGACAGTTTCATGTGAGGATGTTCTTCAAATAAGCGCTCCAGAGTTCGCGCGCGGTTTCAATGGGATTTTCGATCAGGCTGCGGCGGCGGTTATCGTCAAATGCGCGCCTTTTAACTTCGTCGCCCAGCATCTCGTAGGCGGCCTGCACCTCCTGGAACGCCGCGTGGGCTTTGTCGGAGGGGTTGCGGTCCGGGTGCAGGGCAGAGGCCTTTTTTCGATAGGCGCTTTTGATTTCGCCTGCACTTGCCGAGGGCTGCAGACCGAGTATGCGGTAGTAGTCTTTCATGTGTTTCGGCCAGTTTTCAGCCGGCGCCTCCAGTGACAAGCATCAAATTATTCCGTTCCGGACCAAAGCTGCCCCGGACCCACATCCTGCGCCATTACGGTGGTCTTAGGCCTGACCGATACCCGCGATTCCCGGTAAGGCTGTATGCAGCCCAAGGTGCCGCACAAATGAATCAAAACCGCGGTCGCTGTACAGCAGCGTCAACCCGCCGGCGATGCAGCACGTCGCAATCACCGCCTCCCTGGTCTTTATTTCCGTGACACCGAGCGCACGTAAGGCGCGGGCGTTTTTGGCCGCTTTAATGGCGATATCCTGTCCCGCCAGGTTAACGACATCCAATGCGCTCAACAGCTTTCTGGCATGGTCGAAATCGCGCTCACTGCCAAAGCCTTGCAGCACTTCGGCAAGCACCAGGTCTGCGGTGACAACGGGCTCACTGCCCAACAGTGCATCGAGTCGTTCGGTCTGCGGCGTCGGCGCCCCACGGAAATAGTCGATCCAAACGCTCGAATCAACCAGGATCACTTGTCTTGTCGCAGCGGGTCGGTGTCGCCTTGCCAGTCAAGCTTGCCGCGAAAGCGCCGAATCTCCTCTTGCTGGCAAAGACGCAGCAAGGTGCGCAGCCCCAGCTCCACCGCTTCGCGCTTGGTCTTCAGCCCCGTCACCCGCATCGTGTCATCCATAAGCTTGTCGTCGATAACGATGTTGGTTCTCACGATGCGAATCTTTCTGCAAATTGCGACGAATGTTTCTACGAAATTTTTAATGTGTATATTTAATTGCAACCATACACATTTTAACGCTTAGCGGCGCATCTTGCAATCGACCACTGCAGTAAAGCCGAGCATGCCGGGCGCCAAAGGACCCGATCTATCCTGGCAACGCCAGCCAGGTGGGTCAGCGATGATAAAGTGCCACCCGCGCCGGGCCGACCCGGGCGCCACCCATTGCGCACGCCATCCGGGCGTGTCTTGGTTGATGACAACGTTGATGACAAGCGCACATTCTTGCCGTTGCCGGCGCGACGGCAAACGACACCGACCATGACCTCCCACACCGAGCCCGTCCGCATTCCCCTGCCACCAGACAGACCGAAGCTGTCTCCGGCCACGTCGCCATCGCCGTCGCGATCCCCATCCCAATCAAAAGGGCAAACGACTTTCAACGCGCTGGTAAAGCAGATTGGCGAGAGCCGCCGGGAACTCGCGCAATGGCAGGCCGTCGTTGACGCCTACGACCAAAAAATCGCCGGCAAGCTGATGCCTCTGCTGCGAACCTATCGCGCCTTGCAGGCGAGCATGGTGCACAGCCTGGACCGTGCTCTCAGAGTGCACGCGCTCGGTCAGTCCGACCGCCGGGCGGTGCAGGATGTGATCTGCCACGTGGCGCTACACCTGCTGGCCGATTCCGCTGATGCCGCGCTCAAGGAAATTTACAACCGGCACAGTCCGATTGACTATGACAGCGCGCAGGCCGCCGACACATTCGACCCGGATGACGCAGATCCGGCCGAGCTGATGTCACCAGAGAACGCACAGTCCGCAGCAGCCGGCGCGCAAGATGCGGAGGCGCCAGGCGGACAAAATCACAAGAAGACGGCAAAAAAAATCGCCCGCGAGGCGGCCTTCAAAGCCGAAGCTGACCGGACCAGGCTGTCGATGCGCGAGGTCTATCGCAAGCTGGTGAGCGCCTTGCATCCTGATCGCGAACCCGACGCCCTGGAGCGCGCACGCAAAACCGCGCTGATGCAACGGGTCAACCAGGCCTACGACAAAAACGATTTGCTGCTCTTGCTTGAACTGCAAATTGAACTGCAACACATCGACGCGCACGCCATGGCAAGCCTGCCCAAGGAGCGCCTGAAGCACTTCAACAAACTGCTCAAAGCGCAGCTCTGCGGGCTGGAGCAAGAAATTTTGCGCATGGAAATGCCCTTACGCACGCAGTTCCGCATGCCGCCGTCGCCACGACTGACACCCGGACAAATCATGCCGCGGCTGAGCCAGGAGATCGCCCAATTAAAACGCGACATACGCGCGCTTGAGCAGGAAATACGCGTGCCGACCAACCCGGCGGCATTCAAGGAATGGATAAGGGCCTTGCGCCGCGAAGCCAGGTCCTAGTCCCAGGTCTAGTCCTAGGGGCTCACCTTGGAATCAGGGCGCCGCATGCCAAAAAACCCAGTCCGGGCCGTTTATCGCTATTCCCCCGACCGCGCCAGCATTTGCCGCAAATCGGTCTTTAACACCTTGCCGGTGCTGTTCTTGGGCAGGGCATCGACAAAGCGGTAGCTGCGCGGGCGCTTGAAGCGGGCGATGTGGGCGAGGCACAGCGCATCGAGCTCGTCGGCCGCCACCTGCGCGCCGGGCTTGGCCACGACAAAGGCGATCACGTTCTCACCCCACTCGGCGTCAGGCCCGCCGATCACCGAAGATTCGAGCACTCCCGGGTGGCGCAACAACACCTCCTCGACTTCGCGCGGGTAGATGTTCGAGCCGCCGGAAATGATCACGTCCTTGTTGCGGTCCTTGAGCGTAAGAAAGCCCTCCTCGTCGCACACGCCAAGGTCGCCGGTGTGCAGCCAGCCGTTGCGCAAGGTTTCCGCACTCGCCGCGGCGTTGTTCCAGTAAGCGGACATGACGGTGTCGCCGCGCACCAGCACCTCGCCCACTTCGCCCGGCGGCAGCGGCGCGTCGTTTTCATCGCCGATGCGCAGGCCTATGCCGGTGAAGGGGATGCCGACCGAGCCAAGACGGGTTTCGTAGCGCGGATGAGACACATCGCGATGCAGGTATTTGGACAACGCGGTGATCGTCATGGGCGACTCGCCCTGGCCGTAGATCTGCGCAAACTTGTAGCCAAAGCGCCGCATCGCGCGCTTAGCGTCCTCAACATACATCGGGCCGCCGCCATAAACGATGGTCTTGAGGTTGTCAGTGTCGGCATCACCTCCCGAATCGACCAGGCGCCTGACCATGGTCGGCGCGGCAAACATGGTCAGGCCGCGCAGGCCTTTTTCCGCGCGCAGCAGTGCAAAAATTTCGTCCGGCTCGAAACCGCCCGACTCGGGCACAGCGTTAAGCGCCCCGCGTGCCACGTGCGGCAGGATGTAAAGTCCGGACCCGTGCGACATCGGCGCGGCATGCAGTATCGAATCGCCGGGCGCGATCTCGTCGACATCGGAAAAATAATTGAGCGTCATCGCCATCAGCTTGCTATGCGAGAGCATCACGCCCTTGGGCCGTCCGGTGGTGCCCGAGGTGTAAAAAAGCCAGGCCAGCGCATCATCCGAAATTTCGTGTATGCCCATGGGCGCCGCAGCCAGCAGGCGGCCGTATTCGGCGCCAGCGACATTGACCACGCGCGCCAGCGCCCCGCCGCGACCGGCTAGCGAAGCGACATCATTTTCACGGTCGGCGCTCACCAGGCACAACTTCGCGCCGCAATCGCCGATGATGTAATCGAGCTCCCGCGCATGCAGCTTGGCGTTAATGGGCACCGCAGCAAGGCCGGCCTGCCAGCAGGCAAACAGCGCCTCGACGTATTGCGGGCAGTTGCCCATGATCAGGGCGACGCGATCGCCGGGCACGAGGCCGCTCTCGCACAGCCCGCCGGCCAGGCGCGCGACGCGCGAAACAAGTTCGCGGTAATTCGCCGTGACTGTACTGCCAAGGGCCAGCGCAGGCCGGTCGGGGAATACCCGTGCGGAGCGCAGCAGTAGTGACGCAAGATTAATGGCGGGCATGGAGCGTGCTCAGATTGGGAGCAGATTGTGCTCAGGTTGGGAGGGGGAACAATACGCGAAATATCATAAACGCCAGCCTAGCGCGCAAGTTTGCGCAACGGGCGGCCCGAGCGCTTCGCCAGCACCGCACTCGTCCCCCGTTCCCCGCGTGCGGGCTCGGGCGGCAGCGGCAGCGCCGTCTTGTATTTGACCTGCTTGAGGGCGAAGCTCGACTGGATGTTGCCCACGCCGGGCACGCGCGAAAGAAAGTCGACGATAAAACGCTCCAGCGCCGGCACATCGGGCACCACCACGCGCAGCATGTAATCGGACTGGCCGGTCATCAGGTAGCACTCCATCACCTCGGGGCGCTCGCTGATCGCCTGCTCGAACACGCCGAGCGAGCGCTCTACCTGCCTCTCCAACCGCACCTGGATGAACACGCTGACGCCAAAGCCCAGCGCCACCGGATCGAGCAGCGCCACATAAGCGCTGATGACGCCCTCGCTTTCAAGTTTTTTCACGCGCGCAAGGCAGGGCGAGGGCGATAAATTGACCTGTTGCGCCAGGTCGACATTACTGAGACGGCCGTCCTGCTGCAGCGTGCGCAGAATACGGCGGTCGACGGCATCCAAATTTAACGGCATTTTATGCTGTTCCAATAATATTTACAGATTATTATGCCTAAAATTTACATAAACATGGCACAAATAAACAGAACATGCTGCGCCACCCTGCCTATGATTGCACTATCCACTTTTGCATTCGCGCAGGCAAACCATGACCGATATTTCTGATTTCCATCCCGATTTTTATCCACTCTGGCGCGTGCTGCCCAAAGACACCGACCACGCCGAGACACGCGAATGGCTGGACGCCTTCGACGCACTGATAGCCGCCGAAGGGCGCGACCGCGCCACCTTTGTGCTGCGCCGCCTGTTCGACCACGCGCGCAAACAGCGCGTGCGCCTGCCGCCGGTTCTCAACACGCCTTACAAGAACACCATCGCGCTCGACCAGCAGCCGCAGTTCCCGGGCAACCTCGAAGTCGAACAGCGCATCTCGGCGATCATTCGCTGGAATGCCCTCGCCATGGTCGAGCGCGCCAACCGCGTGTCGGGCGAACTGGGCGGCCACATCGCCAGTTACGCCTCGGCCGCCGATTTGTTCGAGGTCGGCTTCAACCATTTTTTCAAGGCCGGGCAGCAGGGCGACCTGGTCTACTTTCAGCCGCACTCGGCGCCCGGCGTGTACGCGCGCGCCTTTCTCGAGGGTCGCCTTTCGGAAAACCGCCTTGACCATTACCGCCGCGAAACCGGCGGCGAGGGCCTGTCCTCCTATCCGCACCCGTGGCTGATGCCCGACTTCTGGCAGTTCCCCACCGGCTCCATGGGCCTGGGGCCGATACAGGCGGTGTACCAGGCGCGCTACATGAAATACCTCGCCGACCGCGGCCTTGCCAACACCTCCGGCCGCAAGGTCTGGGCCTTTGTCGGCGACGGCGAAATGGACGAGCCCGAATCCATCGCCGGACTGTCTCTTGCCACGCGCGACGGTCTCGACAACCTGATTTTTGTCGTCAACTGCAACCTGCAGCGCCTCGACGGCCCGGTGCGCGGCAACGGCTCCATCGTGCAGGAGTTGGAGGGCCTGTTTGCCGGCGCCGGTTGGAACGTCATCAAGCTGTTGTGGGGCTCGGACTGGGATCCGCTGTTCGCGCGCGACCACGAGGACATCCTGCTCAGGCGCCTCAATGAAACCGTCGACGGTGAGTTCCAGACCTATGCCGCCACCGACGGTCACTTCAACCGCGAGCATTTTTTCAACAAATACCCGGAGCTGCAGGCACTCACCGCCCACATGTCCGACGCCGACATCGACCGCCTGCGCCGCGGCGGCCACGACCCGGTGAAAATCTATGCCGCCTACCACGCCGCCACCCACCATACGGGCCAGCCCACCGTCATCCTGGCCAAGACCAAAAAGGGCTACGGCATGGGCCACTGGGGCGAGGGGCGCATGATCGCGCATCAGGCAAAAAAACTCGAGCACGAGGCGCTGCTCGCCTTTCGCGACCGCTTTTCATTACCGCTGTCGGACGAGGACGCAACGCAACTGCGCTTTTACAAGCCGGCGCCCGATGCGCCCGAGATGAAACACCTGATGGCGAGGCGCGAGCAGCTGGGCGGTTTTTTACCGCAGCGCTCGACCGGTGCGCCCTCACTCGCCGCGCCGCCACTGGCGGCCTTCGACAAGGCGCTGGCCGGCTCGCGCGAGCGCGAGCAGTCCACCACCACGGTGTTCGTGCAGCTGCTGTCGCAGCTGTTAAAAGATGAAGCCCTCGGCCCGCGCATCGTACCCATCGTCGCCGACGAGGCGCGCACCTTCGGCATGGCCAGCCTGTTTCGCAGCGTGGGCATTTATTCCCGCGTCGGGCAGTTGTACGAACCTGAGGACCGCGACGAGCTGCTGTACTACCGCGAGGCGCGCGACGGCCAGATCATGGAAGAGGGCATCACCGAGGCGGGCGCGATGTCCTCGTGGATCGCCGCCGCTACGAGCTACAGCGCCCACGGCATCACCATGCTTCCCTTCTACACCTACTACTCGATGTTTGGCTTCCAGCGCGTCGGCGACCTGATCTGGGCGGCGGCCGATTCGCGCTCGCGCGGTTTTCTCATCGGCGCCACCGCCGGCCGCACCACGCTGTCGGGCGAGGGCCTGCAACACCAGGACGGCAACAGCCACCTGATCGCCGGCTCCATTCCGAACTGCGTCGCCTACGACCCGTGCTTCGGTTACGAGCTGGCGGTGATCATGCAAGAGGGCATGCGCCGCATGCTCGAAGCGCAGGAGGACGTGTTCTATTACATCACGGTGATGAACGAAAACTACGTTCAACCGGCGATGCCCGCCGGCGCCGAAGAAGGCATACGCCGCGGCATGTACGCGCTGCGCCCCTCTACGCTCAGCGGCGCGGCAAAGCGTGTGCGCCTGCTCGGTGCCGGCACCATTTTGCGTGAATGCCTCGCCGCGGCCGAGGTGCTGGAGCGCGAGCACGGCGTCGCCGCCGATGTGTTCAGCGTCACCAGCTTCACCGAACTGCGCCGCGACGCCGCGGCCGGCGGCGGCTGGATGGCGCACTGTCTGGGCGAAACGTCCTTGCCCACTGTGGCGGCAAGCGACTATGTCAGCGCGCTACCCGAACTGCTACGCGCCTGGGTGCCTGGCCGCTACACCTGCCTTGGCACCGACGGCTTTGGCCGCAGCGACACGCGCGCCGCGCTGCGCGCGTACTTCAAGGTCGACAGCGCCGCCATCGTGCGCGCGGCGTTGGAGGCCGCCATCCAAGCCGGCGGCTGACTGCGCGACAGGACGAGGCCGCTATAATCGGCGCCACCATGCATAACATCGTATTCCTGCAGCGCGACACACTCGCCGCCACGGTGCGCAAGCCGGCCTTTGCGCACGCGTGGCGCGAGCATACCGACACGCGCGAACCTGAACTCGCCGAAAGATTGGCTGGCGCCAGCATCGCCATCTCGAACAAGCTCGCCATGCCGCGCAGCCTGCTCGAGCAGTTGCCCCAACTCAAGCTCATCGCCATCGCGGCAACCGGTGCCAACCACATCGACCTTGACTGTTGCCGCGAGCGCGGCATCACCGTATGCAATGTGCGCGGCTATTCGCTCCACACCCTGCCCGAGCACACCCTGATGCTGCTGCTGGCGCTGTCGCGCGGCCTACCCGGCACGTTGCGCGCGGTGGCGGCCGGGCAATGGCAACGCTCGGACAAGTTTTACCTAGAGGGTGCCCCCATCACCGACCTGCACGGCGCGGCGCTGGGCATCATCGGGCGGGGCGCCGCCGGCGAGGCCGTGGCCAAACTGGCCGGCGCCTTTGGCATGAAGGTGCTGTTCGCCGAGCACCGCGGTGCCGCCGGCGTGCGCAGCGGCTATACCGCCTTCGACAGCGTGCTGAAAACCGCCGATGCGGTCACACTGCACTGCCCCCTTACGCCGGAAACCGACAAACTCATGGGCTCGCGCGAGCTGGCGCTGATGAAACGCGGCGCGCTGCTCATCAACACCGCGCGTGGCGGCCTCATCGACGAGACGGCGCTGGCCGCCGCGCTGGTGTCCGGGCACTTGGGCGGCGCCGGTCTTGACGTACTGTCAGAGGAACCACCGACCCGCGGCAATCCGCTGCTCGATCTTGACCTGCCCAAGCTGATCATCACCCCGCACCTCGCCTGGTCTAGCCTGGGCGCGCAGCAACGCCTCGCCGACCAGCTGATCGACGTCATCGAGGCCTGGGCACGCGGCGAGCCGCGCAACGTCGTGACCTGAGCTGGATTTGGACCCAGGCCCGCTTCGAACCTGGCTGTCATTGCGAGCGCAGCGAAGCCATCTCGTCGTCGATGTAACGCCAACCGTGCTAAGCCAAACTCAATGCCGCGGGATGGCTTCGTCGCTGCGCGCCTCGCAATGACATAGTGCTGGAAACGTCCGACTGGCGCGGCTTTGCAGGCAACGCCCCACGCCCACGCCCGCACCCAGCCGGCTGACCACAGCTCAGTGCTTGTGCTCGCCGTCCTTGGACACACCGGACTTGGCATCTGCCGGCTTCTTGCCGGCTTTCATGCCCTCGTGCATTTCCTGCATGCGCTTTTGGCGCGCCGCGTGATCGCCGCTGTGCATGTCTTTCATTTTGTCGTGCATGGCGGTCATGTCGTGCCCTTTCGCCGGCTTAACCGGTGGCTTGCCCGCAGGGGCGGCACTTTTTTCCGGCGCCGTTCCTGCATCACCATGCTGGTGGGCGTCCTGCGCCATCAACGGAGAAACCGCAATCACCCCGCCGGCCAAAAGACAAATCGTAGTCAAGCGCTTCATTGCAGACTCCTTTTAAATTTCCCCAAACTCCCTGATTAATTCTCGCGCCTGGCTCCGCAAGAAGCTTGATCTGGGTCAAGCTGACATCCGGCCTTACTTTAGCGTTTCAATTTTTGTCACCGTAATGGCGCCGCTGCGATCCTCGGCTAAAAACTTCACCTTGTCGCCAACCTTGACCTTGTTGACCATGGCCGGATCGGCGACCTGGAACACCATGGTCATGCCCGGCATATCGAGGTTGGCAATGCGGCCGTGCTTGATGGTTATTTTTTTCGTTGCCTTGTCGACCTTGCGAATTTCGCCGTCGGTCATGCTTTGCGCAAATGCGGGCAGCGCGATGGCAGCGCTCAAGGCTACAATTGCCAGGGTACGAATTTTCATGAAAGTCTCCTTGAAGGTGTGAATCAACGAACCACCATGGTGCCCACCATGCCGGCCTCGAAATGGCCGGGCATCAGGCAAGCGAACTGGAAGGTTCCGGCGCGGGTGAAACGCCAGACGATCTCCCCCGACTTGCCCGGCTGCACGTGGGCCATCGACGGCTCATCGTGCTCCATGCCGGGAAATTTTTTCATCAGCGCCGCATGCTCCCGGATGCCATCGGGCGTGCCGATGACCATTTCATGCAGCAACTTGCCGCCGTTGGCGACGACGAACTTCACCGTTTCGCCGCGCTTGATCTCGATGCGATCCGGGGTAAAGCGCATGGTGTCACCCATGTCGATGCGCACCACGCGCGTGACGCGCTTCGCCGCACCCGGTTGGCCGAAGGGTTTTTTGCCATCATCGGCTGGAGATGCCCGTCTGGCGGGCGTTTCCGGGCGATCACCATGGGCGAAAGAATTTGCCGCGGCGCACGCCGCCGACAGTGCCAGCAAAACAAGGAATCGTTTCATGAAGCCTCCGCAAGCACCGACGCTGGGGCCGCCGTATGGCGCCGGCGGCGCCGGATGAGGTAATACACCGCCGGGATGACGAACATCGACAACAGCGGCGCGGTAATCATGCCACCGACCATGGGCGCGGCGATGCGCTGCATCACCTCCGAACCGGTGCCGCTACCCCACATGATGGGGAAGAGGCCCGCGAGGATCACCGCCACCGTCATCGCCTTGGGCCGAACGCGCTGCACCGCGCCCTCGCGAATGGCATCGAGCAGCGCGGCATCATCACTTACGCCCGCTACCAGCTTCGCCTCCCAGGCATGCTTGAGGTAAAGCAGCATGATCACGCCGAATTCGGCCGACACGCCGGCCAGCGCGATAAAGCCGATCGCCCCGGCCACCGACAGGTTGTAGCCCAAGAGGTAGAGCAGCCAGAAGCCGCCGACCAGCGAAAACGGCAAGGCCAGCATGATGATCAAGGCCTCATCGGCACGCTTGAAGGTGAGATGGAGCAGCACGAAAATAATCAGCAGCGTGAAAGGCACCACCACCTTGAGCTTGGCCGTGGCACGCTCGAGATACTCGAACTGTCCGGACCAGGACACCGAATAGCCGGCCGGGACCTTCACCTTTTCGGCGACGACGCGCTGCATGTCCTGCACCGCGGAGCGCAGGTCGCGGCCGCGTATGTCCACATACACCCAGCCGGACAGGCGGGCATTTTCACTTCTCAGCATCGGCGGACCATCGGCGATGCGGATGTCGGCCACGTCACCGAGCACAATACGCGCGCCGCGCTCGGTCACAATGGGCAGGCGGCGCAGTTTTTCCAACGAATCGCGCAGCTCGCGCGCATAGCGCACGCTGATCGGGAAGCGCTGCAGGCCCTCCACCGTCTCACCGATGTTCTCGCCGCCCACCGCCGCAGCAATCACCGACTGCACGTCGGTAATGCTCAGGCCAAAACGCGCCGCCGCCTCACGCCGGATATCCACATCAACGTAGCGCCCGCCGCTCAGGCGCTCCGCAAGCGCGCTCGACACGCCGGGCACGTCCTTCACCGTGCGCTCTATTTCGCCGGCAACACGGTCGATTTCCGCCAGGTCCATGCCCGCCACCTTGACCCCCACCGGGCTTTTGATGCCGGTGGCGAGCATGTCGATGCGGTTGCGTATGGGCGGCACCCAGATGTTGGACAGCCCCGGCACCTTGACGATGCGATCGAGCTCCTCGACCAGCTTGTCGGTGGTCATGCCGGCGCGCCATTCGCCGCGCGGCTTGAACTGTATGGTGGTCTCAAACATCTCCAGCGGCGCCGGATCGGTGGCGGTTTCCGCACGCCCGGCCTTGCCGTACACCGTGGCCACCTCGGGCACGGTCTTGATCAGGCGGTCGGTCTGCTGCAGCAACTCAGCCGCCTTGCCCGCCGACATGCCGGGCAGCGCCGAGGGCATGTAGAGCAGGTCGCCTTCGTCAAGGGGCGGCATGAACTCGCCGCCGATGCGCGTAATCGGCCAGGCGGTGGCGAGCAGCACAAGCAGCGCAACCACCAGCGTCGCCTTGGGGGCGCGCAGCACCGCATCAAGCAGGGGCCGATACAGCGCGATCAGCGCGCGATTGAGCGGATTGCTCTTTTCATCTGGAATGCGGCCGCGGATCAGGTAACCCATCAGCACCGGGATCAGCGTGACCGCAAGGCCCGCGGCCGCCGCCATGGCGTAGGTCTTGGTAAAGGCTAGCGGCGAGAACAGGCGGCCCTCCTGCGCTTCGAGCGTGAACACCGGGATGAAGGAGAGCGTGATCACCAGCAGCGAAAAGAACAGTGCCGGCCCAACCTCGGCCGCCGCATCGCCGATCACGCGCCACTGCGTCTCACCCTCAAGCGCCTCACCCGGATGGGCGTGATGCCACTGCTCGATGTGCTTGTGCGCGTTTTCTATCATCACCACCGCCGCGTCGACCATGGCGCCGATGGCGATGGCGATGCCCCCCAGCGACATGATGTTGGCGTTGACGCCCTGCGCCTGCATCACGATGAAGCTGATCAGGATGCCGAGCGGCAGCGACACGATGGCCACCAGCGCCGAGCGCATGTGAAAGAGAAAGGCAAAGCACACCAGCGCCACGACAATGAATTCCTCCAAGAGCTTGTAGCCGAGGTTGTCGACCGCGCGCTTGATCAGCGAGGAGCGGTCGTAGGTAGGCACGATCTCCACGCCCTTGGGCAACCCGACCTGCAGCGTGGCGATTTTTTCCTTCACTGCCGCGATGGTCTCCAGCGCATTCTTGCCCGAGCGCATGATCACCACACCGCCGACCGCCTCGCCCTCGCCATCAAGCTCGCCGATGCCGCGGCGCATTTCCGGGCCCACCTGCACGCGCGCCACATCCCCCAGGCGCACCGACACGCCGGCCTCGGTTGCGGCAAGCGGAATGCCGCGAAAATCATCTAGCGTCTTCAGATAACCGGTTGCGCGCACCATGTACTCGGCCTCACCGAGCTCCAGCACCGAGCCGCCGGTTTCCTGGTTGGCCTTGCGCAGCGCATCGATGACGCGCGTGTGGGCGATGTTGTAGGCGGCGAGCTTGTCCGGGTCGAGCACCACCTGGTACTGGCGTACCATGCCGCCTATGGTGGCCACTTCGGCGACGTTGGCCACCGCCTTGAGTTCGAACTTGAGGAACCAGTCCTGCAGCGCGCGCAGCTGCGCGAGGTCCATCCCGCCGCTGCGGTCGATCAATGCATAGGTATAGATCCAGCCCACGCCGGTCGCATCCGGCCCGAGGGCGGTGCGCGCCCCGGCGGGCAGGCGCGACTGCACCTGGTTGAGGTATTCGAGCACGCGCGAGCGCGCCCAGTAGGGATCGGTGCCATCCTCAAACAGGATGTAGACAAAGGAGTCGCCGAAAAACGAATAGCCGCGCACCGTCTTTGCGCCGGGCACCGACAGCATGGTGGTGGTGAGCGGATAGGTGACCTGGTTTTCGATGATGCGCGGCGCCTGTCCCGGCCAGGTGGTGCGGATGATCACCTGCACGTCGGACAGGTCGGGCAGCGCGTCGAGCGGTGTGCGTAAAAGCGACCACACACCCCAGGCGCTCAACATCAGCGTGATAAGCACCACCAGGAATCGATTGGCGATGGACCAGCGGATCAGGCGCGCGATCATGGCTTGCCGCCTTTTGCTTCTGGCGTTGCGGCAGCCGCACCGGAAGGCATGGGCGTGATCGCCGTCAGCACCGATTCAAAATCCTTGTTCATGGTGAATTCGAACTGCACGCGGTCGCCGACCTTGACGGTCTTGGGCATGCCGCTCTTTGGCGCCGCGTATTCCATGGTCATCGGGCCCATGCCAGCGCTCGGAATATCGCCGTGCTTTAGCAGGGCCGTCGAAGCATTGACCGAAACCACAACGCCCTGGCCGTGATGAATAGTCAAGGCGGCCTCGGGTGCCGGCGCCATACGCGCCAGCACGCCGCGCAGGCTTGCCTCCGAGTCGATCAGGAATTGTGAAGAAATCACCACGCGCTGCCCGGCCGCGAGGCCGCGCCTGATTTCGGTCTGCCCGCCAGTCTCCGCGCCAGTTTCGACATCGACCGGGCGAAAGCGCCCCTTGTCCTCGACGAGGATCACCACCGCACGCCGCCCGGTCTGAATCACCGCTTCACTGGGCACCAGCAGCACGCGCGCCGAAGCCGCGTCGGCAAAGCGCATGCTGACAAACATGCCGGGCACCAGCCTGCCGCCGGCGTTGGCCAGTTCCACCCGCGCCTTGAGCGTGCGCGTGGTCTGGTTCACCTCGGGCAGAATGGCCTGCACCGCACCCTTGAATACGTTGCCCGGCAGGGCCGGGCTGCTCGCCTCGACCCGCGTTCCCGGGCGCAAGGCGCCGGCCTGGCTTTCGGGCACCTCGGCATTGGCCCACACCGTGGCGAGGCCGCCGATGCGAAACAGCGGCGCGCCCATGGCCACCGTCATGCCCTCGCGCGCCGCGAGCTCGGTCACCACGCCACCGGCCGGTGCAACGATGCTCAGGCGCGCCTGCACCCTGCCCGCCGCCTCCACCTTTGCGATCTGCTCGTCGCTCATGCCGGCAAGGCGCATGCGCTGGCGCGCCGCATCGACGAGGGGTGCGAGGTTGCCACCCATGTCTCCGCCCTTCATTGCCCGCACCGCGAGAAATTCCTCCTGCGCCGCGACCCAGTCGGGCACGTACAACTCGGCCAGCACCTGTCCCTTGGCGACGCGATCGAGCGTCGCGCGTACATTGAGGCGCTCGATAAAGCCGCCGGCGCGCGCCTGCACCACCACCTGATCGCGCTCGTTCCAGGCAATGCTGCCCACCGTGGCCACCTGCGTCGCAAGCGTGCCCTCGACCACCTCGCCGGTGCGCACTCCCAGGCTTTGCTGCACACGCGCGCTCACCGCCACGCCACCGCCTTCACCCTTGTCACCGCCGGCATCCGCATAGACCGGCACCAGCTGCATGTCCATGAAGGGCGACTTGCCCGGCTTGTCGAATTTCTGGCTCGGCACCATCGGATCGTGCCAGTAAAGGATTTTTCTGGCGTCGGCCGGCGCCGCCGGATCTGCGCTGGTCGTTGCCGCCGGCATGCCGCTTTGCTGGCCGTAGCGGAACGCGCCGTAGCTGGAGGCGCCGAGCACCGCAAGCGCAAGTGAAGCGATAACGAGTGTCCTGGATTTCATCGCTTGTCCTTGCCCGGCGCGTCATGTCCTTCGGCGCCGAGAAAATTGAGTTGCGCCCACAGCCGCGCGGTGTCGGCGCGCAGCTGCAAAGTCTGGATACGGATTTCGGTCTCGCCGCGGCGTGCCGCCAGCACATCGGCAAGACCGGCCTTGCCGCCGCGATAGGCGGCCAGCACCGCCTGCGTCCGCTCATCGGCAAGGGGCACGAGCTCGAGCTCGTAGCGGGTGATGCGCCGGCGCCCGTTTTCCCACTCTTCGAGCATCGCACGCACCTCCGCGACGTGCGCGCGCAACGCGTCCTCGCGCAGCGCCTTGGACTGCTCGATCAGCGCAAGCTTGGATGCAAGCTCCCGGTCCTGCCGGTTTTTGCGATCCCATTGCAAGGGAATCGAAATGCCCACTGCGACCATGTTCGAGTACTGCGGCCCGCGCTGGCTGTAACTAAACTCGACGCCCCAGTCGGCCTGGCGGTTGGCGCGTGCCAATTGCGCGTCCGCCTCGGCGAGCTGCTCGTTCTTGCCAAGCACGGTGATTTGCGGATGGTGCGCCAGTTGCCCCTCAAGCCGGTTCATGTCGAGCGCGACCGCGTCGATGCGCGGCTCGCCCGCTAGCGGTGCCCCCGCGTCCTCGCCAACCCAGCGCGCGAGCATGATTTTCGCAGCGCGCACCCGGCGCTCGACATCACTCAGTTTGTCCTCAAGACCGGCCAGCACCGAGCGCGCCGCCAGCACGTCGGCACGGCTGCCCCGTCCGGCGCGATACGCGGCATCAGCCGCCTCGATTTCGAGGCGCGCCTGCGCGACTTGCCCGGCGGTCGCCGCCTGCATCGCCTCGATGTAATAGCGATCCAGCCAAGCCAATGCGGTGTCCTTTTGAATGGACGCCACGGTCGCCGCCCTTTCGGCCTGCGAGCGCTCGGCTTCACGTTCGTAGCGGGCGCTGCGCGCGAGGCGCTTCTCATCGCGCGTGAATTCTTGCATCAAGCCGATGCGCCGCTGCGTCATGAAGTCCCGGGTGACGCTGAAGCGATCGGCACCGTCAACAGGCAGGTTGTCTATGCCCAGCTTTAGCACCGGATCGGGCAATTGCCCCGCCGCGACGGCCATTTCGCGCGCCGCAACCACACCCGAATCCTGGGCTGAAATCTGGCGCGAGCGCTCGACGGCGCGCCGCTGCGCCTCATCGAGCGTCAGCGCGGATGCCGCCTGCGCCGCCGACCACAACACCAGTGCAGACAACAGCGTGCGCCCAGACGGCCCGCCACGGAAAAACAGGAAAAGAAAATGCATAAAACCTCCACCAGAGACATTACAAACAACATCAGGCCGCGCGCAGGCGGCCCAGTCTCAGCGAAGGTTCAGATGCGGAAACAACAGTGCAGGACCGCCAGTGGCGGCGCACCCGGATGGGAGGGAACTTCGGTGTAGGGAGCGGCCTCTTGCGCCGTATCGTTTGCCGACCGAGGCACGAACAGCACCGCCAACGCCGATGGCGCGATGGCCGGTATCTTCGCCAGGTCTAAAATCTGGTTGCCAGCGAGACAATGGTTCTGGCAGAGGTTTTTGTCCGCCTGCCCTTCTGCTGCCTGCTGTGCCTGCTCGGCCAGCGCTTCCTGCTGCTGGTGGTGGCAGGGCATGGATGCCGCCGCCTCCTCCATCACCGCGTCAACTGCAACGCAGGCGTGCGCCGCATAGGCGCCCTGGGCGAACAGCATCATCGCCAGGCAAAGCCAGGCGGCGAATCGCTTGCGGGTTTGGGAACGGTAGCTCATGGTTTTAGATCAGTAGTGTCCGGTTAAATGGGTGTTAATTTGCTTGAAAGCCAATACTGGCGCGGCTTTACAGCCGATTTTGCTTGGTGCCGATTTGAACCTTGAATCCTCATTTTTGTGTAGTTTCCCTCCGGTGAAATCCCCGGGG
>JANXRV010000057.1:0-3559 GCA_025356665.1 Pseudomonadota bacterium | reverse complement strand
AACGTGGTCTTGCCGGTGCCAGCAGGGCCGATCAGAACACTAAAACGGGAAGCCGCAATTTCGGCCAACGCAGCAGCCTTTTCCTGTCGCGCACGTTCCTCTTTTTCGCGCTCTTCGCCTTCGCCCGGCAATTCGCCGAGACGGGTATTGAGTTCGACACGCCAATCGACTGTGAGTTGGTGCCTCTTCGCCTGCACGCGCTTTTGCACTGTATCGCGGATAAGTTCGCCAACGGCTGCGAAGCGCGCCAACTGGTAGGCAGGCCGTTGGTCGGCCATACGGATGATCTGGATTTCACCTTCAAACTGCTCTTCTTCGGCCACCGCGAGCAGGTCTGCCGTAACTTCCGCGGGCTCTTCCCTGCGCTCTTCATCCCCGCGGCGGAGCGCAGTGATGATGTCCCCACGTTCGCGCAGCGTATCGCCTGCGGCAACAGCGGTTTCCAACTCGCGTATCACGAGTGCCCGCAAGCGGCGGGCATCGACAGCGGTTTTCACAAGCGTCGGTTCGGCAATCGGGAAACGCTCACGGATGAAGTTGGTCGGAAATAATCCGCGATCCACGGTGCCAATGGCGACAGGCGTTGTCGTAAGTCGAGTAGCCTCATATATAAGGTAGGGGTTTTGCAGGAACGCCGTATCCGGCAGATCAATTCCCCCCTCTGCTCGCGCTTCCGGAATGGCAAGGAACTCCGCTTGGTCGGCAGTCAGGTCAATACGGCTAAGCAGTTCAAGAAAGCTGCGGCGCTCCTTGGCCATACGCTTCCATGCCTTGGCAATGGTGGCGTCGATGTTGCGAGAAAGTTCCTTGGGCAGATGCTTTGCGGGGTCTTGCAACGCGGCATCCCAGGCCGGCCATGGATTACTCTCTTCGCCGTGCTTGTCGATCAGCGCCTGGGCGACGAAGTGGCCCATCGGGATGCCGGTGGCGGTGAGAATCGCACCGATACCGGGAAATGGTCCGCGTTTTTTCCAGAGCCGACCGAGTTCGCGATCTATCCAACGCTCCTGCTTCTGGATTGAGACATTAAAAAGTTCAGCGGCACGGAGCAGCGCCGACCGGCAAGCAAGCAGCGCGCTAATCGCGGCATCGTGCCCCACATGTTCAGTGGTGTAAGAAAACTCGTCGAAACGATCTTCCGGCGCAAAAGCGACGACCCCCGCAGGATCGAAGGCTTGTCCGTCCTGCGATTTCTCCAGCGCCTCGTGGTAAGGCATGAGAAAACCATCGGCGAAGTCGGGGCGGATGGAGTGAACCACCATACGCTCCCAAATGAGGCTGCGGATCTTATTACCGGGCGCACCATCGTATTCGTATTCGGTAAGATTTCCCATGCTCTTGACGCGCCCGACGCCAACAATGACCCGCCGCCCGGTGTCTTCGACCAGTGGAACCTGCTTGGCGTAGAAGAAAACCAACGAATCTTCCGGTTGGACATGATTCCAGAAGCAATCCAGCAGCGTGCGGTGATTGCGATGGTCTTGCAACCAATTGGTATCGAACCCAAGCACATCTTTGCCAGGCTCGTGAGACTCACTGACATCCTGCAACGGGAACTGTGAAGTAAGCCCAGCAATATTTTTCTTGGGATCGCCGAATACAAACTTCTTCATCATCCATCGGAACGGGAGCGCAGCGGCTCCGTATTTCGGATAATGCAGTGGTGTTGGCCTGAAATGAGTATGAGTTTCGTTCGAATGCTTTACATAGGGATGCTCGTGCATCCGCGTGAACGCAAAATCAGCCATGAAGGTTGCCCGTTCTTTCACACACGGGGGATAGGCTGTTTGGTCGAGCACCTTGATTGATTTGCCGGCAATCAATGACTCGGCTTGCTCGTTCTTGCTCTCAAAGATGTTCCTTAACTTAAGGCAGGAAGTGTTGCGACTCGGGTGCTGGCAAACCGAGGCATTCCATCCGGCATCGTGCCAGGGCACGCGAATGGATATATGTCGCAACGGGAAGGATTTCACGCCGTCACTTCTTTCAGCAGATCGAGAATTTCGCCTTCAAGCTTCTTAATGTCAGTTTCAATGACTTCGAGCGGGCGCGGCGGCTCGTAGCGGTAGAAGTGGCGGTTAAGCGGGATCTCGTAGCCGACCTTGGTCTTGGTGGTGTCGATCCACGCATCAGGCACATGGGGCAGCACTTCGCGCTTAAAGTATTCATCGATGCTTTCCTTGAGAGGCACAGTCTCGCTATCGCGCAAATCGGTGTCCGGCTCAGGCTGGCCGTCGCGGTCTCGGCAGATTTCGGCGCTCTCGTCGCGCGCGCCTAGGGCGGCGAGCACAGCCTTGAGTTCAGGTGCAGAGAGGTGCACGTCGCGCTTGCGGTCCAGTTCGCGCAGTTCGGTGAGGAAGGCTTTACGGTCCTTGAAGAGCTTTTCATTTGTGGCCTTACCGAAAGCGCGTAGCAATTCGCGGATCTGCTCCTGCCGCTTCTGACCGGCCTCAATTTCCTGCTGGCGGACAGCAGGGTCTTTTTTAGCGCTGGTGGCGAGATTTTTGAAACCGCCCTCGTCATCAAGCAGAGCAATTCGTTCGGCGCTGGCCTGGAAGTTCAGTTTCAACGGACGCTCCACGGTGATCTTGTGGTAGCCAAAGTCTTCGTTGTCGAAAATCTTGCTAACCACCCGCTCGCGCTGCACAGGCTGGTGGGTGATAGCGTCTTCCTCGGTAAAAGTGCGCATCTGGCCATCCGTGAAGTTACCGAATATTTTGGTGAGTTCACCAATGTGGTCGGGGTCTTTCTCCTTGTCTGAGGGGTCACCGATTCGCCGACGTTTGTTGCCGAGGCTTTTCTCCATCTGCACCCAGAACGGGCGGGCGTCGATAAGCTGCACCTTGGCCTTGCGCGGCTTCTCCTTGCGGTTGGTGAGCACCCAGAGGTATGTAGAGATGCCGGTGTTGTAGAAGAGCTGCTCGGGAAGTGCGACGATGGCTTCCAACCAGTCGTTTTCAATAATCCAGCGGCGGATTTCGCTCTCGCCGCCGCCGGCATCGCCGGTGAATAGCGGGGAGCCATTAAAGACGATGGCAAGGCGGCTACCGCCCTCCTTCGGGGCGCGCATCTTTGAAAGCATGTGCTGAAGGAAGAGCAACGCGCCGTCGTTCACGCGCGGCGTGCCGGCGCCGAAGCGCCCGGCATGTCCGAGAGTATCCTTTTCGTTTTCGATGTATTTCTGCTGCTGCTTCCACTCCACGCCGAATGGTGGATTGGCGAGCATGTAGTCGAACGTCCATTTCTTGCCGTCAGCCGAGCGATCGAAACCATCCTTGGTGAACGTGTCACCCATGATGATGTTGTCCGCATCCTCGCCCTTGATAAGCATGTCGGACTTGCAAACGGCCCAGGCTTCGTCGTTCCAGTCCTGGCCGAAGAGCTTGGGCTGGGCGTCGGCATTGAGGTCACGTATGTATTTCTCGGCAACAGACAACATGCCACCCGTGCCGCAGGCAGGGTCGTATATGGTTTTGACGACATGGCTACGGGCGAGGTCTTTCTCCGGCGACAGCAGGAGATTCACCATCAGCTTGATGACTTCGCGCGGGGTGAAGTG
>JANXRV010000136.1:0-87363 GCA_025356665.1 Pseudomonadota bacterium | reverse complement strand
TTCATGTTAAGTCCTCAATCAGTTTTGCTACACGTTTAAGCTCGTTTGCAGTCAAATCGGCTTTTTCGCTCTTGCCATAAATCGTGAGTAGAAAAATCTGGTGGTCAGCCTTCAACCAGTAATAAATTACGCGTACGCCACCGGACTTGCCTCTGCCATGCGCGGCCCAGCGAATCTTGCGCACTCCACCCGAGCGCTGAATAATCGCACCGGCGTCAGGTCGCTCAATGAGCTGATTTTGGAGGCCGCGGTAATCATCATCGCCGAGATAGTCCGGCAACAACTTGCTGAACAGGCTGGTTTCCACGAACACCATCGACGCATACTACGCCAATGGCGTATGTAAGTCAATGACTTATAGTCGCAAAGGACGCCATGCACGAGTTAAAAGCCGCCCGCCAGTCGATAGGTCCTGGCGGCGTCGCGCGCTTAATCCGTCTTGATACTCGCCGCCTGCGCGATGCGCTTGTACTTCTCGATTTCGGCGAGCTGCAGCTTCCTCAGTTCCTCGGGCGTGCCGCCGACGACTTCGGTGGCGAGTTCGAGCATGGACGCGCGAAACTCCGGCGCCTGCACGTAGGCGACGATGTCGGCGTTGAGCTTGCGCACGATGTCCTGCGGCGTGCCGGCGGGCACCCACACCGCGAACCACTGGCCGATGTCGAAGCCGGGGATAGTCTCGGCGATCGCCGGCACGTCGGGCAATGTCGGCGTGCGCTTCAGCGTCGTCACGGCGAGCGATCGCAGCCGGCCCGACCTGATGTGCGGGAGCGCCACCACCACCGCGATCATGCCGACCGGCACGTGTCCGCCCACCAGATCGATCAACGCCGGCGCCGCGCCCTTGTACGGGATGTGGTTCATCTTGATCTTCGCTTCCAGGTTCAGGAGTTCGCCGGCGAAGTGCTGCGGCGAGCCGACGCCGACCGAGGCGTAGCTGAGTTCTCCCGGCCGCGATTTGGCCAGCGCGATCAGTTCCTTGACGCTCGAAATACCTGCGCCGGCATGGGCGATCAGGTAGAGCGGCGATGTCGCCGACAGACTCACCGGCACCAGATGCTTGAGCGGCTCGAAAGAGGCATTGCGCGGAAAATGCGGGTTGATGGAGACGACCGATGAATCGGCCATCAGCAAGGTGTAACCATCCGCCTGCGCCGCCATGACCAGCTCCGCGGACAGCAGCCCGCCTGCGCCCGGACGGTTGTCCACAATGACCTGCTGGCCCATGTTCTCCGACAGTTTCTGGCCAACGGTGCGCGCCAACACATCGGGCGAGCCACCGGGTGCGGTGGACACAACAATGCGGATCGGCTTGTTTGGAAAGGACTGGGCCTGCACGGCGGCAACACTCACCAGCGACACGGCACCCAGCGCAAACAATGCGATTTTTCGCATGTGACTTCTCCTTTTGTTATTGCGGAAGTGACGGCATTCCGCTTTTGATAGTTTGTGGCGAGCGAGCAGATTAAGCGTGGAGTTAGAATGTGTCTAATCGATAGTAACCATACTTCATATGCATAAGGCGCATGATAATGAATATCAACACCTTTGACTTCAACCTGCTGCGTGTATTTGACGCGGTGATGCGCGAGGGCAACATTACCGCCGCTGGGGCGCAGTTGGGACTCTCACAATCGACCATGAGCCACGCCCTGCAACGCCTGCGCAAAGTCTGCAACGACCCGCTTTTCGTCAGGACCACGCACGGCATGGAGCCCACCGCCTACGCCCATACGCTGGCGGGTCCCGTTTCACAAGCCATCGGCTCGATCAAGATCGCCCTGGAACGCGATACACGCTTCGATCCGCGCACATCGACACGCTGCTTCACCTTGCTCATGACCGACATCGCCGAAATGATTTTCCTGCCACGCCTGATCGCCCACCTCAAAGCCGTAGCGCCGGGCTTGAGCCTGGTGTCCATGCAAACCGAACGCACAAAATACCGTGATGCGCTCGAACTGGGGCCGGCCGACCTTGCCATCGGTCAATTGCCGAAAATGCAGCAGGACTTCTACCAGCAACACCTGTTCGACGAGCCGATGATCTGCATGATGCGAAAGGACCACCCGACGATCGGTCGGCGCCTCGGAATGGAGCAGTTCATGGATGCCTGGCAGATTTCGGTGTCGGCGCCGGCGCAAGTCGACGGCCTGATCAAGCGCGCCCTCGGCAAGCGCGCGTCAAAGCGCAAAATCGCGCTGCACATTCCGCATTACGTCGTCGTGCCGATGATCCTCGCCCGCGGCGACCTCATCGCCGTGGTGCCTCAATCAGTGGCCACCGCCTATGGCTACGCGGCGGAACTGAAGGCCCTGCCCCTGCCCTTTGACCTGCCGCCGGTGGTTGTACGCCAGTTCTGGCATGAGCGCTGCCACCACGATCCGGGACACCGCTGGTTCCGCGCAACGCTTGCAGAGCTATTCCGGCGATGAGCCGTGTCTCATCCCCTGCCGCCGCGCTTTATTCCATGCGTATGCCTGCGTCCTTGATCAGCTTTTTAACCCTGGCAACATCGACGCGCCGCAACTCGGCGAATTCCTGCGGCGACGTAAGCAGCGGATCTGCGCCCAGCGTAATCAGGCGCTCGCGCAGGCTGCCCGCGGCAAGCGCCTTGCGCAATGCGGCATTGAGCTTTTGCACGATGGGCTCGGGCAGGTTGGGCGGCCCTTCAAGGCCCGTCCAGAACAACAGCGTCGCACCGGGAAAGCCGGCCTCGGCAAAGGTCGGCACCTCGGGCAGCAAGGCCGAACGCCGCGAGGCTGCCACCGCGATCGGCCGCACTTTGCCCGATTTGACATGACTGAGTGTCGAGGGCAGTGAATCAAATACCATGGACACACGCCCCGCAATCACATCGGGAAATGCCAGGGCCGAGGCCTTATAGGGGATGTGGCTCATTTGTATTCCGGTCACCATGCGCAGCACCTCGGCGGACAAATGGCCGGTGCTGCCTGTGCCGGATGAACCGAAGCTGAGCTTGTCCTTGCCAGCGCCCTTGGCGTAGCCGATCAACTCCGACAAGGACGAGGCCGGCAACTCCGGATTGACGACGAGGATGTTTGGCGTGGTGGCCACGCCGCCGATGGCGGTGAAGTCCCTGACCGGATCGTAAGGCACGCTGGTCAAAAAATTGGGCGAAATCGCCACAGTGGACAGGCTCGACAGCAGTAGCGTGTAGCCATCGGGCGCCGCGCGCGCCACGGCATCCGAGCCGATTGAACCGCTGGCCCCGGGGCGATTGTCCACCACCACGGTCTGTCCCAGCGCCTCGGCCATGCCTGTTGCAATGACGCGACCAATGATGTCCGACACACCGCTTGGCGCGAAGGGTACGATCAGCCGGATCGGCTTGGAAGGAAAGTCATCTGCCGTTTTGCCGGCCGGTTGCGAAGCGGCGGAGGCGCACAACAGCATCAACGCAAACCCTGCAAGCAGACCTTGTGAATTTTTCATGATAGGGTACCCTGCGAACTGGATGCTGTTAACCGGTTCCGATTGTAAAGCGTGACCGATTATATCGGTAGCGTTTTCGATGCTGGTGGTGCTGATGCCAGTTGTGCGCCACGCAGGTCTTCAGTGAACCCGCCCCCTATCCGCCCTGCACTCTGTTTTTGAAAGCCCGTCCGAACCATGACAGCACCCGCCGCACCTAATCAGGTCACACCTCACCTTTTCACACCCATCACATTGCGCGGCGTGACCGCGCGCAACCGCATCGTTGTTTCGCCGATGTCGCAATACCTGGCCAAGGACGGTGCGCCCACGGACTGGCATCTGGTGCACCTGGGAAAATTTGCGATGGGCGGCGCCGGCATCGTGTTCGTGGAAGAAACTTCCATAGAAGAACTCGCGCGCAAGACCTACTCCTGCCCGGGCATTTACAACGACGAACAGGTGCGCGCCTGGCGGCGCATCACCGATTTTTTGCGCGAACAGGGCGCGCTGAGCGCGATACAACTCGGACATGCCGGGCGCAAGGTCGCAACCAAGGCGCCTTGGGATGGCTTCGCGCCGCTCACCGACGCGGACGCAAAACAAGGCAAGGCACCCTGGCGCGGCTATGCGCCAAGCCCGGTGCCGATAAAACCGGGCGGCCCGATACCCATAGAGATGGACCACACCGATATCAAGCGCGTGATACAGGCCCACGTCGATGCGTGCAAACGCTCGCTCGACGCCGGCTTTGACATCCTCGAGATCCATGGCGCACACGGTTACATCATCCAGCAGTTCCTGTCGCCCATCACCAATCACCGCAAGGATGCCTACGGCGGCGATATTAACGGCCGCATGCGCTTTTGCCTTGAGATCGTGGAAGCCGTGCGTGCGGCCTGGCCCAAAGAGCAACCCCTGTTCTTTCGCTCATCCTGCGTCGATGGCAAGGGCGGCGCCTGGGACCTGGACGATACGGTATTGCTGGCCGGCGAACTGAAAGCGCGCGGCGTTGATGTCATCGACTGCTCTTCGGGCGGCATCGAGGGACCGCTGACCCTTGCGGTGGTACCACGGGTGCCCGGCTATCACGTGCCCTTCGCCGAGCGCATCCGCCGCGACGCGGGCATCGCCACCATGGCCGTGGGTCTGATCACGCAGGCGGCGCAGGCCGAGGCCTATCTCGCCGAGGGACGCTGCGACCTTGTCGCGCTCGCGCGAGAACTACTGTGGAACCCGAACTGGCCGACCCATGCGGCCAAGGAGCTGGGACTCGCCGATCCGCTGGCGCTGTTACCAGAGACTTACGCATGGTGGCTGCGCCGCCGGGACGCGGTACGCCAGCTTTACCCCACGGGAACGGAAAACGCCTAGGCAGGCACTGATCAAGCCCTGCGCACGAGAGCCCCATGAAGTGGCGGATATACCTGAGACGTGCCCCCTCAGTGAATCCCTAGCTTGCGGCGGGGCCGGGGTAGTACACATCCCGCCCCCTGTCGTAGCCCTGCCCGGTCTGCGCCGGATTGCGGTTCACCAGGCCCCACTGGCGCGTGAACATGGGGTGGCTCAGGCTGCGCACCTCATGCTGGATGCGGAACAACTCCGCCCCCGAGGCCGGATCGATGATGGTCTCGAAGCGATACTGAAAGGCGTTGCTCTCCTCGGTAATCGCCCCCCGGTCCTTAAGCCACGCGTGCGGTCCGGAAAAATCACTGATATAGATGGCGATGTGATGGCCGTCGTAAGCGGTAAGCGGCCCGTCGTTTTCCCGAAACACCAGGTGCTGGTCCGTGCCGACTCTGACCCTGACCGCCGGCCGGTCCCTGACTGAAAGGAGCGTGGCAGGCGCCCTCAGCGCCAAACGATAAAACTGCGCGATAGCGGCTGCCGTACCGACAGGCACCGACAACTCCAGGTAAGCAATACCAAGTTGCATGCGACCGAAGGATACCCCGGGCTGGTGTACTCGCAGGCGGTTGCCCCAGGGGCAGGTCACCACAACATCCGCGCCCTCATCGCTCCAGCAAAACGCCGTTGCAGCCAATTTGGGCGCGATGCGCGCGAGGCGCTGGCGCAAGGCATCGTGATCGGCCATCACCAGTCCGGTGACGCCACGCAGGACCTGCGGCAGGCCGGTGGGCAGGTGAAATTGGTTACACCCGGCATTGACCCACATGTTGGTGTCGAGAACGTTCATATAGGGATCGCGCGTCAAGCCCAGCGCGCCGATATAAAACAGCGTGGCAAGCCGCTGGTCGTCGATCTGCACGTTAAGGTGCTCCAGTGCAATGATGTTGCCGTGGTCTTCAAGGCTGCGGTCGTAGCTGGCGGCTGTCATTTTTGCTCCTGCGAAGCATTATCGGACGAATGCGCGTTTAATTCACCCATTCGTAAAGCTTGGAGGTTGGAGCTTGGAGCTTGGAGGCCGACCGGCGGCCGCCGGTAACATTGCGATTGCTATTGCTATTGCGATTGCTATTGGCGTTGCGAAACCCATCTTCAATGCTTTTTTCATGCTGCGCTTCTGCGCCGCTGGCCGAGAGCATCAAGCTTAGCGCAAGGACTGCGACGTGGATTATTTTCATGCCACTCATTTTAATACTGTCACGCCTTGATTTGTCCGGCAATGTCCCCGGCTTTGCGCGGCGTGGCAGCGGACTTGGCTGCCCCTGCACATTGGCGCAGCCCAGACGGTAAGATCGCCCTGCAGCGCAGGCCGCGCGTTCAACGGAGACATAATGCCCACCGAAATATCCAGCTTTGGTTACCTGCACACAGCAGTGAGCATGCTGCCGCTGGGCTTCGGCGCTTATGCGCTGGCGCAGGACGGCCACATCGATCCGGCGCGGCGCGCCGGTCGCGCGTATCTTTTCACCATGCTGCTTGGCTGCGCCACCGGCTTTTTCATTTTCGCCCACGGCGGCTTCAGCGCCGGTCATGCGCTGACCCTGATGATGCTGGCCCTGCTGCTGACGGGCGCGTTTGCGCCGCGCCTGCACCGACTGGGCCGCGCCGCGCCCTATGTGCAGACCGCTTGCTTTTCGACCAGCTTTTTTTTGCTCATGGTCTTCGCCACAACCGAAGCGCTGACACGACTGCCGCCGGCACAGCCTTATGCGCCAGGGCCGGCGGCGCCAGAGTTGATCCCGTTACGGCTTGCGCTGCTGCTGGCTTATGCAAGCGGCCTGGGTTGGCAGTTGCGCCAATTACATCGACTGCATCGACTGCATCGAATGGCTATGCGCAGCCGGTAGATCGGGACAAACCACTACTGATCGAGGACCAAAGCCAACTTGCCCCGTTTGCATGCAAACTGCGTGCTGATTGATCCACATCAAATCGGCCGCAAGCACGGCGCGCACACTGCGTGCAATCTCATGTTCCTCCCCCTCTCCACCGACCTGCCGCCGCTGGTCATTCGCGGTCGCGCTGTCCTGCCCCTGGTGCAAGGCGGCATGGGCGTGGGCATTTCTGCGCACAAACTGGCCGGCAGCGTGGCGCGCCTCGGCGCGGTTGGAACCATCTCCAGCGTCGATTTGCGCCGCCACCACCCGGACCTGATGAAAGCCACCGGCAGAAGCCGCGACAAGGCGCTCATCAACGCCGCCAATCTCACCGCACTGGACCGCGAAGTGCGCGCGGCGCTCGCCATGGCCGAAGGTCAGGGCATGGTCGCGGTCAATATCATGCGCGCCGTATCCGAATACGCGCCGCTGGTGCGCCAGAGCTGCGAATCAGGCGCCCAGGCCATCGTGGTTGGTGCCGGGCTGCCCCTGGATTTGCCCGAACTCACCGCCGCGTGGCCAGAGGTCGCGCTCATACCCATACTGTCGGACGCGCGCGGTATTGCCATCGTGCTGAAAAAATGGCTTAAAAAAGGCCGTCTTCCCGATGCCATTGTGATCGAGCATCCGCGCTACGCCGGCGGCCACCTGGGCGCGGCGCGCATTGAAGACCTCAATGACCCGCGCTTCGAGTTTGCACGCGTGCTTACGGACACCTTGGCGCTGATGCACGAGCTGGGCATAGAGCGCGAGCGCATGCCGCTAATCCCCGCGGGCGGCATCACGACAACACAACAACTGCGCGAACTGCTGGCACTGGGTGCCGCGGCAGTGCAACTGGGAACGCCTTTTGCAGTAACCGAAGAAGGCGATGCCCACCCCAACTTCAAACATGTGCTCGCTGACGCCAAACCGGAGGACATTGTGGAATTCATGAGCGTGGCCGGACTGCCGGCACGCGCCGTGCGCACGCCCTGGCTGGAACACTACCTGCAAAAATTGCCGGTGCTGGTTCGTCGCGCCAAGCCGCGCGCGCAGTGCACCCTCGCCTTCGACTGCCTCGCCACCTGCGGGCTGCGCGATGGCATCCCGAAGATCGGGCAGTTCTGCATCGACCTGCATCTGGCCGCCGCGGTGGCGGGCGATGTCGAACGCGGGCTGTTTTTTCGCGGCGCCGCCTCCCTGCCCTTTGGTAAGGCAATCCGGCCGGTGCGCGAGCTGATGGACTACCTGCTCAACGGACGCATGCCAGAACCGGACATCGCCGCCTGACGGACGGCAAGACAAATCAACTGGGCCAGGGCGTCGGGACGTATGGAGCGGCGATATTGTCTTTGGCGTCGTTGACACCGCCCGCCTGTACCGATGCGTTCCGGGCCACCGCTTCGGATAAAAACCAGGCGACAAAGCAAGGGAACCACCAACCGACATTGTGGCCGGTAGACGCAAGGGTGCGAAGGTGCGAAGGTGCGAAGGTGCGAGGGTGCGAAGGTGCGAGGGTGCGAGGGTGCGAAGGCGCGAAGCGGGGCTTGCGCTAAGTCATGTCCGCCTATACCTAACGGTAATCGTCACGCACCTTGGCCGCTGAATGAAACGCCACCACAGTGCAATCGCCTGGGCCGGGCGCATTAGACTTGTGCCACACTCCCGGTGGCACAAGGTGCCAGAGGTTTTCCACCGTTTGCGCATCCCCTTCGCCGTAGCGGTCAATGCGCCATTTTCCGTCGGTCTCGACATGGGTTTCCACCGGGCCCTCCAGCACCAGCAACACCTGCGTGCTGTTGGGATGACGCTCCACCGCGGTGTCCACGCCCGCACGGCTGACCGCAACGCGAATGCTTGTCGCGGCCGCGGGCGCCATCGCCCCCAGGCTTGCCGGGTCAAGCGAAACAAAGGTCGAACGCAAGGCCGGCGCGCGCTCAAGCTGCGCGGCGGCATCCGACTGCGCGCGGCGCAGCGCAGCCATCACCCCCGGCTGCCCGACAAAACGCTGCAAGGCTTCAATGACCACGCGCACGTCCGCGGTAATGCTGGGGTTGCTCAACACGCTCGCCCCCCGCGTCTGTTCAATCGGCGTAACCGGGGAGCTCGCGGTCGAGCACACGCATCATCGCCTCGAAGTAAAGGCGCTCGCGCTCGGCGCGAGAGTGGCGGTCGTTGACAGGCGGCAACTGGACATTGGCAACGATCTCTTCGCTCAGCACCTCAAGCGGCCGGCCGGCGCCCATGGCCAGAACCTGGGTGCGACATACGCGCTCCAACTTGTACAGGCGCCGGTAGGCCTGGGCGATGGTGTCCCCGGTGACCAGTACGCCGTGATTTTTCATGAACACGATGTATTTGTCGCCCATCACCGCGGCGAGGCGCTCGCCCTCGGACAGAAAATCGGCGGTGCCACAATAGTGGTCGTCATAGGCGATATGGCCGTGGAAAAACGCCGCGGTCTGGTTGGCCGGCAGCAGACGGTTGTCTTTGAGCATGTTGAGCGCGAGCGCCCAAGTCTGGTGGGTGTGCAATACCACCTTGGCCCCGGTGATGCGGTGAATGGGGGCGTGTATGCACTGCGCTGAAAGCTCCACCACACCCTCGCCCTCTAGCGTCTTGCCGGTCTCGTCGAACACGATCATGTCGCTGGCGCGCGCCTCGGACCAATGCAAGCCAAAGGGCAGGATCAGGTACTGGCCACTGCGGCCGGGCACCGTCACGGTGAAGTGGTTGTCTATGCCTTCGTCGAGCTCATCGAGGACGGCAAGGCGGTGGGCGGCGGCAAGCTGCACCCTGGCCTGGGCGAGCGGATCAAGGGCGCGCGTGGAAGAGATCGGATGGACGGACATGGCGCATCTCCAAAAAGCAGCCATACGGCTGCGTGGCGGGAAAATAGATTGTACGAACATAAAACCAGGCTGGCGGCAGTATAACAAGCCCCGGCAGCCGCGAACCGCTTGCGGATATATAGTACGGCTTGCCGCCGACTAGATTATTGATCCGTTTTTGAGCGACCGTCAGACCGGACGTATTCACACCCTGTTTAAGGTGCCAGAACCGAAGTCATGAAAATAGAACCCGTGACGCTTCAAGGCCGCGTTGTGCGGCTCGAACCACTTGCCTTGGCGCATGTTCCCGGACTGGCTCGCATAGGCCTCGACCCGGAGCTGTGGCGCTGGATCCCGACGCAGGTAGCCGACGCAGCGCAAATGCAAGCCTGGGTGCAAACCGCCCTTGATGAGCAGACAGCCGGCACCTCGCTGCCGTTTGCCATCATCTCGCAGGCAAGCGGCGAGGCAATCGGATCGACACGTTACATGAACATCGTGCCGGCACACCGGCGCCTGGAAATCGGCTCCACCTGGCTCAGCACCGCCGCACAGCGCAGCGGCGCCAACACCGAAACCAAGCTACTGCTGCTCACCCACGCCTTTGAGGCGCTCAAGGCCATCCGCGTCGAACTAAAAACCGACGCGCTCAACAGCAAATCGCGGGCCGCCATCGCGCGCATCGGCGGCATCGAGGAGGGCATTTTCCGCCGGCATGTGATTTGCGCATCCGGCCGCGTGCGCGACACGGTGTATTTTTCCATGCTCGACAACGAGTGGCCTGCAGTAAAAGCGCGACTTTGCTCCATGCTGCGCTAAAGTCCGGTCGCAAAAAATAGAAGACCGTGGCTGGGCGCAAGCGCGCAAGCAGGCCTGAACTTACGGCGGACGATACGGGAAAAGCCGGCCAGAACGGCAATACTCAACGCGAACCCTGCGCGGGCGACGCCGCATTGGTAAAGACCGCACCCAGAAAAGGATGCGGTCCGATGTTTACAATTTTACGCTTTAGACTGCAACGACCGACACCCTGCGCAGCCCGGAAACCCGCTCCAGACAGGCATTTCCAGCCGACGCCGGATATTCGCGTGTAGTTGATAGCGGCCCCGACATAAGAGACTAAGCGCCTGGCGCGCACGGGCCGGCCACCGCGCAGGCGCAGCCACAACTGTCAGACGACGGTCAGCGCTTGTCTTCGCAGGCCACGCCGGCGGCGAGCAGTTTTACGTATGCCGCCTCATCCACGCCCAATTCCGCCAGCAGCGCGCGGTTGTGCTGGCCGATGGACGGCGCGGGCGTGCGGATAGCGCCCGGCGTGCCCTCGAGGCGCGGCACCACATGGTGCATCGGAAAGGCACCCATGTCGGCATCCGGATAATCGGCGACAAGTTCACGTTCGATCACGTGTGGATCTTGGAGAATTTGCGTGATGTCATAAATGGGCCCTATGGTGACCTCGGCCTTTTCAAAAAAAGCCACGTTGTCAGCCTGCGAGCGTGTCGCGATAAACGTGCCGATGATTGCGTCGAGTTCGGCGGCATTACGCACGCGCTCCGCATTGGTGCCATAGCGCGGGTCTTCGAACAAATCGGCCCGCCCGATGGAACGGAACAGGCGCCCGGCCATTTTTTGCGTCGAGGCCGACAGACCGACATACTTGCCGTCGCTGCAGCGGTAAGCGTTGCGCGGACCCGAGTTGGTCGAGCCGCTGCCAACGCGCTTTTTCACCTCACCGGTTAGCCGGTGGTTGGCCGCCTGCGGCCCCAGCACTGCGAACATTGGATCGAGCAGCGGCAAATCTATGACCTGGCCGCGCCCGCCGTTGTGCTCAACTTCACGCAGCGCGATCATCGCGCCGGTGGCGCCATACAGACCGGCGATGGTGTCGGCAAGATACATCGGCGGCAGCACCGGCTCGCGATCGGCAAAACCGTTCATCGAAGCAAAGCCAGACATGCCCTCGACCAGCGTGCCGAAGCCCGGACGCCGCTTATACGGCCCCTGCTGACCCCAGCCGGAAATGCGCACGATGACGAGACCGGGATTGCTTGCGTGCAGCACTTGCGCCGACAAGCCCATTTCCTCCAGCACGCCCGGACGGTAACTCTCCACCAGCATCGACGCCGAAGGCACCAGATCAAGCAAGAGACGGCGCGCCTCGGGCTGGTGCAAATCGAGACCCAGGCTTTTTTTGTTACGCGCGTAAAGCTTCCAGTTGGTCTCGACGTCCATCACCTTCCAGGCGCGCAGCGTATCGCCCGCAGGGGGCTCGACCTTGATCACTTCGGCGCCAAAATCGGCCAGCACCTGGGTGAGCGTGTTACCGGCAACCAGCCGCGA
This sequence comes from Pseudomonadota bacterium, assembly GCA_025356665.1. Lineage (GTDB taxonomy): Bacteria > Pseudomonadota > Gammaproteobacteria > Burkholderiales > SG8-39 > CAITSH01. The sequence continues at coordinate 75,491 of JANXRV010000136.1, read as the reverse complement.
CAAATCGAGCACACGCACCCCGTCAAGGGCGCCCGGCGCTCCCGGCGTGTAGTCGCGCTTCACCGGACCGCTGCCCTCATCTGCTTTCGCCTTCACGCTCATCGCATCACTCCGCCTGTATGCCCGCCTCGCGGGCGATACGCTTCCATTCAAGAATTTCCGCGCGCAGGCGGCCGGCAAACTCCTCCGGCGTCAGTCGCGCCGGCTCGGCGCCCTCGTTGGCCAGAAACGCTTTCATCTCGGCCGTTGCGAGGATGCGGTTGATTTCTGTGTTGAGTACGTTCACAGTCTCGCGCGGCACCCCGGCCGGTGCGAGTATCCCCCACCATAATTCAAAGCTGTAGCCGGGCACCCCCGCCTGCGCGAGTGCGGGCAGGCCCGGAGCCATCGCCGATGGCGCGGCGCTGGTGACGGCAAGACCGCGCGCCTTGCCACCGCGCAGCTGCTGCATCACCGATGGCACGCTGGCGATGAGCACGTCCACATGCCCGCCGATCAAATCGTTCACCGCCGGCCCCATGCCCTTGTAGGGCACGTGGGTGAGCTGCACCCCCGCCGCGATCTTGAACAACTCGGTGCCGAACTGGTTGATGCTTCCGGGTCCGGACGAGGCGTAATTGAGCTTGCCCGGGTTGGCGCGGGCAAAGGCGAGCAGTTCGGCGACAGACTGCACCGGCAACTTATTGGCCACAGCGACGATGAAGGGCCCGGTGCCGACCATCGCAACCGGAATGAAGCCCTCGACCGGATCAAAGGGCAGTTTCGCCTGCACTGCTGCATTGGTGGCAAACGACGAGGAAACTAGCATCAAGGTATGTCCGTCTGGAACCGCGCGGGCAACCTGGGCGGCGCCCATGGAACCACCGGCGCCGGGCCGGTTGTCTATCACTACGGCCTGCCCCCAGGATTCGGACAGACGCCTGCCGACGGCACGCGCAAAAATGTCGTTGGAGCCGCCCGGGGGGTAGGGCACAACGATGGTGACCGCCTTGGCCGGAAACTTCGCCTGCGCCTGCGCCGCATCACCGGATATCAGCGCCAGACCGACACACAGAAAGGCGCACAGGGAAACACACAACAAAACACGCAGCGAGGCGGCGGAACACCCCGGAACACCGTGACGCACGTGGCTCACATGACTCACGGAACGCACATCGAACTCATTGCGATGGCAGCAGGCCGAATTGCCGCGCCACGGCAACAATCGCCGCGGCGCGTTGGGCGAAAGGCGCGTCTATCATGCGCCCGTCGACCATGATCGCGCCGACACCGTCTTTTTCCGCCTTGTGCCAGGCGTCGAGCACGCGCACCGCCTGCGCGATGTCCTCATCGCTGGGACGGAACACGTCGTTGGCAAGGGCGATCTGGCTCGGATGGATGCAGCTCTTGCCGATGTAACCGAGGCGTCGCGCCGCCTCGGCTTCGCGCCGGTAACCGTCCGGGTCCTTCACCGCCGCCCAGGCGGCGTCATAAGCCCAAATACCCGCCTCGCCTGCGGCAAGGCGCACATCAAGCTGCACCTGCTGGATTGCAGCGGCGCTGTAACGGTCGATGGAGAGGGGCTCGAGCAGGTCGCCAAACCCCAGTTGCAGGCCCAGCACACGCGCATCAGCAGTGGCGATCGCCGCAGCGCTGCGCAAGCCGCGCGGCGATTCAATATTGGCCAGAATGCCGATCGTGGCCTCGAGGCCCTTTGCCGCTTCGGCACGAGACAGCGCCGCGACCGCGGCGCGCACATCGTCGGCCGATTCCGGTTTGGGCAGATTAAGCAGGTTAAGGCGCGGGGACACTACTGCGCGCACGTCCTCTTCGAAATAAGGCGTGCCGAGCGCGTTGACGCGCACGATCAGCAGTTTTTTCGACACCGCCGCCTCCGGCGATGCGAGAAACACGCGCACCGCTTCACGCGCTTCAATCTTGCGCGACGGATCGACAGCATCTTCGAGGTCAAAGGAAATCGCATCGGCGGCACTGGCGAGCGCCTTGGCGAAAAGTTCGGGACGGGAACCTGGAACAAATAGTTTGCTTCGCATGGGGAGAATTCTACCGGAGAGGGCTGACGTAAGACGTAAAACAACGCCCGCGCGATCATCCAAAGAGAAAGAAACGGCTGACGCAGCGACGCCACACCAACATGGAATCACGCTTTCGCTGACACAAGCTGGTACAAGGACAACAGCCAGGGGGAAATGGCTGGAAACCGGCTATGGATGCGCCTTTTGGCGCCGGCCGTGCTGCCCGCCTGGCGTTCGCCCTACTCGCCCCCACCTGCGCCGCAACAAGCCCTACTCACCTGTCATCACGCCTATGGCAGTTCTACAGTCTCGCCAGAATCCGCACATCATCGCCAATCCGCCGCACGTCGTGAAACCGCAACGAGATTTTTTGCTCAAGCGCAACAAACTCCGGCAGATTGAACATGCCGCGTGCCGCATCACCAAGCAGGCTCGGCGCGTAATAGAGCAGCAGTTCGTCAACCACGCCGGCCGCAAGCAGCGATCCGTTGAGCTTGCTGCCCGATTCGACATGCACTTCATTCATGCCGCGGCGCGCGAGTTCGCGCATGATGGCCGTGAGATCGGTCTTGCCCTGCGGGTTGGCGAGTACCACCACTTCGGCGCCGCGATCCGCGAGCGCCTTGATTTTCTCGCCATCCTCGACGGCGCTGAACACCAGCAGGCCGCCCCCCTCCAGAATCCGCGCATCAGCCGCGATTTGCAGTTTTGAATCGACCACCACACGCAGCGGCTGGCGCGGGCTCGCCACATCGCGCACCGTCAGTTGCGGGTCGTCATCGCGCACCGTGCCTATCCCGGTAAGCAGCGCGCAGGCGCGCGCGCGCCAGGCATGCCCGTCACGCCGCGCGTCGGGGCCGGTGATCCACTGACTCCGGCCGTTGGCGAGTGCGGTACGACCGTCCAGCGTGGCGGCGATTTTCATGCGCACCCAGGGCCGCCCGCGAGTCATGCGCGCGACAAAGCCCATATTGAGTTCGATCGCCTCCTCCTCCATCAACCCGCTCTCGACGACGATACCGGCGGCGCGCAGTTTCGCGAACCCGGCGCCGGCGACCTGCGGATTGGGATCCTGCATCGCCGCGACCACGCGCGCCGGCTTGGCGGCGATCAACACATCGGTACAAGGCGGGGTGCGGCCGCGATGGTCGCAGGGTTCTAGCGTGACGTAGACGGTGGCGCCCGCCGCGCGCGCGCCCGCTTCACGCAGCGCATGCACCTCGGCGTGGGGTCCACCGGCTTTTTCATGCCAGCCTCGCCCGACGACATCGCCGTCCTTGACGATGACGCAGCCCACGCGCGGGTTGGGGCTGGTGGTCCACAGGCCTTTTTCGGCCAGGCCCAGGGCCTCGCCCATGTGCAGGTTGTCAGCGGGGGAGAAGGAAGTCATGAGTCGGTATCAGGCAATACGTGTTTTGGATGATGGTCACAGGCGCTTGCCCCCTCACCCGGCCCTCTCCCCGCAAGCGGGGCAAAGGTTAAAGGGGTGCAGTCAGCGCGCGCGCTTGGCGCCGGGCTTACGCACCTGGGCGATGGCGTCGCGAAAATCATCGACACGCTGGAAGTCTTCGTACACCGAGGCGAAGCGGATATAGGCGACATCGTCCATTTTTTTCAGTTCGCGCATGACCATTTCGCCGATGACGCGGCTTTTGACCTCGCGCTCGCCAAGGGCAAGGATACGCTGCTCGACGCGGGCGATGGCCTCGTCCACGGCGGGCGTGGGCACCGGGCGCTTGTGCAGCGCACGCATGAAGCCGATGCGCATGCGCTCGCGGTCGTAGGCGATGCGGTAGCCGTTGGACTTGACCACCATCGGCATGGACAACTCCACCCGCTCATAGGTGGTGAAGCGCTTGCTGCAATCGCCGCACTCGCGGCGGCGGCGCACGCTGTCACCGTCCTCCGAGAGGCGCGAATCGATGACCGAGGTGTCGTCGGCCTTGCAATAAGGGCATTTCATCGGTTTGCGTTAGACGCCATAGACGGAAAAAGCATCGCAAAGCTCGGCGACGCCGGTGCGCACGCGCGCCAGCTTGGCCTCGTCAGCTGGCGCATCGAGTACGTCGGCGATCAGGTTTGCCACCTTGACCGCCTCCTTGTCGCCAAAGCCGCGCGAGGTCATGGCCGGTGAGCCGATGCGAATGCCGCTGGTAACGAAAGGCTTTTGCGGGTCGTTGGGAATGGCATTCTTGTTGACGGTGATGTGTGCCAGCCCAAGCGCCGCCTCGGCGTCCTTGCCGGTAATGTGCTTGGCTTGCAGGTCGAGCAGGAACACATGGCTTTCGGTGCGTCCGGAAACAATGCGCAGTCCGCGCTTGGCCAGGGTCTCGGCCATGACGCGTGCGTTGATGATCACCTGTTTCTGGTAAGCCTTGAAGTCGGGGCGCAGTGCCTCACCGAAGGCCACCGCCTTGGCGGCAATGACGTGCATCAGCGGACCGCCCTGGATGCCGGGAAAAATTGCCGAATTAATGGCTTTTTCGTGTTCGGCCTTCATCAGGATGATGCCCCCGCGCGGGCCGCGCAGCGTCTTGTGCGTAGTGCTGGTGACAAAATCGGCGACACCCACCGGGTTCGGGTACTCGCCCGCGGCCACCAGTCCGGCATAGTGGGCCATATCGACCATGAAATACGCACCCACTTCCTTGGCGATGCGCGCGAAGCGCTCGAAATCAATGCGCAGCGAGTAGGCCGAGGCGCCGGCGAGGATCAGCTTGGGCTTTTTCTCAAGCGCCAGGGCTTCCATTGCGTCGTAATCGATTTCCTCTTTGGCATTGAGACCGTAGCTGAGCACATTGAACCACTTGCCGCTCATGTTGACGGCCGAACCGTGGGTCAGGTGCCCGCCCATGGCGAGGGACATGCCAAGGAAGGTGTCGCCTGGCTTGAGCATGGCAAAGAACACCGCCTGGTTGGCCTGCGAACCGGAGTTGGGCTGTACGTTGGCGGCTTCGGCGCCAAACAGCTTTTTCACCCGGGCTATGGCCAGTTGCTCGGCGACATCGACAAATTCGCAGCCGCCGTAATAGCGTTTGCCCGGGTAGCCTTCGGCGTATTTGTTGGTCAACTGCGAACCCTGCGCCTTCAACACCGCGGCGCTGACATAGTTCTCCGAAGCGATCAACTCGATGTGATCTTCCTGGCGCTGGTTTTCAGCGCGCACGGCGGCCCAAATTTCCGGATCAGCTTGGGCGAGAGTCTGATTGTGATCAAACATGTGACGACAGTCCTAGCGGCAGGGTGGGTACGCAGGTCGGGGCACAAAAGCACCCTGACTCGCATTTAAAAGAAAAAGACGGTCAAACGTCGAATAATCAGTATTTTACCACTTCTTCCCCACCCTCCGGACAGGCCAAAAATCCACCCCACCGCGGCTAGAATACGACTCTGCCCGACGCATCACCCTGCCCGCGGCGGTAGCAGCAAACCGGCGCCTTGGCACCACTACCACCGAGACCACCGAGGAATAATCGTGAGCAAGCAAGATCCCTCCCTGCCCGAGTTCTGGGAAAAGCGCTTTATCGAGGGCATCACCCCCTGGGACGCCGGCCAGACACCGGCACGCCTGACGCAATTTCTCGCCGTCACCGCACCGGCGCGGGTGCTAATCCCCGGTTGCGGCTCCGCCTACGAGGTGCGCGCCTTTGCTGCGGCAGGCTGGACGGTGCATGCCATCGACTACACACCCGCGGCGATAGCGCGGGCACGCGTTGCGTTGGACGAACTCGCCGACCGCGTGCACCTGGCCGATTTCTTTGACTTTGACGCGCCCGAGGTGGACCTCATTTACGAGCGCGCGTTTCTTTGCGCCCTGCCCCGCCACCTGTGGCCCGGCTATGCCGCGCGCATTGGCGAACTATTGCGGCCCGGCGGACGCGTCGCCGGCTTTTATTTCTTCAGCGACGAACTGCGCGGTCCGCCCTTCGGCCTTGCCGCCGGGCAACTCGCCGCGTTGATAGCCCCGTCCTTCTCCTGCAATGCCGATGAACCAGTCGCAGATTCCCTGCCGGTGTTCGCCGGCAGGGAACGCTGGCAGGTATGGACGCGCCGTTAATGTGCAATTTCGCACCCTTCGTCCCAAAAGCCACAGGAACATACCGGCAAGTGTGATGAAGTGTGACCTTTAGCACGGACGGATGCTTCGGCCGCACTTATTCTGCAGCCATGACAGACCTGCACGTTTCCCAATGCACCATGGCAAGCCATCTCCCACCGGCCGCAGGCCGCCCCGCCCTTGCGCGAATCAGCCTGCGTTCACTCAAGCGAAGCGATCGCCGCGATGTCGTGGTTTTGTGCGCCGACCTGCGCGGCTTCAAGCACAACTCGCAAATGCTGTCGGCCAACACCGTGCTGGCCATGCTCGACACCTTCTGCTCCAGAATGAACGAAATGATCGAATGCAATGGCGGCGTCCTAGTCAACATACAGGGTGACACGCTTCTGGCCGCATTCGGCATCCGCGGCGGCATTGAAGGCGCGCAACGCGAAGCGCTGCGTCAGGCCATCACCTGCGCACACCAGATGCAAGCCAGCGCTCAGGCGATGGCCGACGAATGGGCAGATGAATTCGGTTTGCGCACCGCACTTGGCATCGGGCTCGACAGCGGCGAGGCGGTGGTCGGGCTGTCCGGCACGGCCGACCTGCAGCGCTATACCGTGTTTGGCGACTGCGTCGAATTGGCGATACGTTTCATGCACCGCGCCCGGGCCGGGGAGATTGTGTTCAGCGCGGACGTCAACAAGGCGCTACAGGACAGCTGCGCCGTGACCAACGGTGTGACCAACAGCGTGACCAAGCCCGAGGCCCTGCCCGAGATGGTCAGGGGCGGGCTCGCGCCCATCGAACTCTTCGGCATCACCATCGAGACGCGCCTGGACTTCACCTAGGCACGCGGCGACAGCATCAGGGTCAGATCACTTCTTCCGGGGCCCCGCACCCCAACCAAGATTTAGGAAGTCGTGGTCTGACCCTGGCATTGTCACCAGCACTAGCGCAAACGCTGCCGCTGCCTTGGTGCTGCGCCCGCACTTGTGCCAAATCGTCCGACAAGCTTGCTCATACGCTCTTGAGCAGCAGGCGCGCCGCATCCCTGAGATCGACGTTGCCACCGGAAATGAGGATGCCGACGCGCTTGCCCCTGACGGCGGCGCCAAGCTTGCCTTCGAGCAGCGCCGCGGCAGCGAGTGCGCCGGTGGGCTCAACGACGATTTTCATGCGCTCCCAGATCCAGAACATGGTTCGCGCCAATTCGGTGTCGTTCACTGTCAGCATGTCGTGCACGTAATGCAGGATCAACGGGAAGGTGATGTCGCCGGCGCTATGCGTTCGCGCACCGTCGGCGATGGTGTCCGGGTTATGGCAGGACTGCAGTGTTTTAGTCCGGAAGGACCGCGTCACGTCGTCTCCCGCCTCGGGCTCGACGCCGATCACGCGGCAGTCGGGCGACAGCCGGTTCGCCGCGATGGCACAGCCCGAAAGCAGCCCCCCGCCGCCACAACACACCAGCAGGTAGTCAAGCGGGCCGACATCCTCGATCAGCTCCTTTGCCGCCGTGCCCTGCCCGGCCACCACGTGCGCATGGTTGAAGGGTGGAATCAGCGCCAGTCCGCGCTCGCCCGCCAACTTGGCGGAAAGCACCTCGCGCGAGGTCTTGTGCTTGTCGTAAATGATGACCTCGGCGCCATAGCCGCGCGTGGCCTCGAGCTTGACCTGCGGCGCGTCATCGGGCATGACAATGACGGTGTTGATACCCAGCATGCTGCCGGACAGCGCGATGGCCTGGGCATGGTTGCCCGACGAGTAGGCCAGCACGCCGCGCTTTTTTTGTTCCGCCGACAACTGTGACAGCGCGTTGAACGCACCGCGAAACTTGAACGCGCCCATGCGCTGCAGGTTCTCGCACTTGAAAAAAACCGTCGCACTGGTGCGCGTGTCAACCGTGCGCGAGCTCAGCGCCGGCGTGCGGTGCGCCTTGCCCTCCAGCCGTTTCGCGGCAGCGGCAATATCATCGTAATCAACGGGCAGGTTTGGCGCGGCAGGCTTCATGGGTTTTAATTAGTCCGGATAAGAAAAGGAACCGCGCTGCAATGCTACCAGAGCCGGCCGCAGCCAAATCTAGGCACCCGGCTCCAAATCGGCGCGGGTGTCGATGTCACGCAGCACGCCCGGATCATTCAACGCAAGCACCGTCACTGAATTTTTGTGCTCGCCTATGAGTTTGCGCGCGCCCTCGTCGCCCGTCAGGTCCAGAAGCTCCTGATGAAAGCGGCGCGCAAAACCGACCGGATGGCCGCGTTCGCCTGCGAAGCCGGGCGCAACAATGACCCCGCCTTCGCACAATTCGTCGGCGACACGGCGGATGGTTTCGGCTTTGATGTAAGGCATGTCGGCAAGCGCCACCACCCATCCGCTGGCGTCGCGCGCGGCGCGCACACCGCTCGCAAGCGTGTGACCCATGCCCTTGCCGGCATGGGTGCTGGCCACCACCTTGAAGCCCTCCGCCGCCAGCACCCGGGTGAGTTCGCGCGCCCCCGGGCGCACCACTGCAACGCAATCGGGGATCGCGGCGATCAGGTTGCGCGCAGCCGCGAGCGCGATGGGTGCGCCATCGGGCAACAGATGCAGCAGCTTGTTGGAACCAAAGCGCGAGCCGAAGCCCGCGGCGAGCAGTATCCCGGTGATCATCTGGCAACAATCATGTTGTAATTTCGAGCGTGCAAGTAAGGTGAAGGGTGAAGGGTGAAGGGTGAAAGGTGAAAGGTGAAAGGTGAAAGGTGAAAAAACTAATCGCCGTGCGCCGCCTCGGCCGCACCCATCCCCAAGCGCTGCGCCGCAAGCTGCTGGCTGCAAATGCGCTCGATGATCTTGCGTGCATTCGACCCGCCACGATCAATATCGAGGTTCACCAAGCGCCGCTCGGAGTTGCGCAGTACGTTTTGCTGCTGCGCTGCGAGCACGACATTGTCCTCGAGTACGACCGAACCCTGGTTCTTGCGGATCAGTTCGGTCACCGCGGTGTCGTCCACCTTGAAGTTGCGCGCCATGCCCCAGAAATGCCAGGAAGTGGTTTCCGTCTCCGGGGTCATCAGGTTGATGACCAGGCCGGTAATGCCCTGGGAGCGGTCGCCTTGCGGCGCACCCGTGCCCGTAAGAGCCACACCGACGTCGATGAACACGTTGGACGGCGGTGCAAAATGGCAGATCTGCCAGCGATCGCAGTTCTTCTCGGTATTGATCATCACCGCCCAGAACGGCGCCGGCTTGACGTCGGTCATCCAGCGCGTCAGAAACACCTCGTCGCCATCGAGCGATAACTCGGGCTTGGCGTGATCGATTTCCTTCTGACCAAGGCTGGTCGGATGAACATAGGTTTCGTGCGTCAGATCCATCAGGTTATCAATGAGGAACTGGTAGTTGCAACCGACCTGGAAAACACCGCCGCCGTGCGTCCAGCCTGTGCCCTCACCCCAGGGCAGCGGCGGCAGTTTAGTCGCATCGGCGTGCTCCGCTTCGCCGTACCAGACCCAGACAAAGCCGAATTTCTCGAGCACCGCAAAACTCTTCACGCCGCGCAGGCGGTTGATGTGCGGCTGGCCCGGCATGGATTGGCAGCGGCCATCGCGGCCGACCAGCATGCCGTGGTAACCGCAACGCACCCCCTCGCTCTCGATCTTGCCCAGGGACAGCGGCAGGCCGCGATGCGGGCAAAAATCCTCCAGCACCACCACCTCGCCGGAAGGCGCGCGATAGGCCACCAGGGGCATATTGAGAATGGTGCGCGCGAACAACGAACCGCTGAGTTCGGTCGACTCGCACAACACGTACCAGTAATCCTTCGGGAACATCAGCAACGCCTCCTGTCTTTTTCGTCCGTGAGTTTGTTCGTCCGAGAGTTTGTTCGTCCGTGAGTTTGTTCGTCCGGGATCCGGGTCTGCGCCCGCTTCATTCTATCGACCGAAGGTTCCGTCCGAACACTGGCTGGAAACCCGCGCCAACCGAGCGTTTCCAGCCAACGCCCCCTGCGTCAGCGCGGCGTCGCCGGTAGCGCGCAACCGGCGCTGACGTTCTTTTTTTCCGGCTCGATGGTTGCGGGAAGTTTCACACCGTGGCGCACCGCCGTCATTTCAGCGAGGATGGCGACGGCAATTTCCGGCGGCGTCTTGCTGCCGATCTTGAGGCCGACGGGCCCATGCAGGCGCGCAATCTCGCCTGCCGACAAATCGAACTCGGTGAGACGACTGCGCCGCGCGTCGTTGTTCTTTTTCGAACCCAGTGCACCAACGTAAAACGCCGGGGATTTCAGCGCCTCGATCAGCGCGATGTCATCGAGTTTGGGGTCGTGTGTCACCGCCACCACGGCGCTGTGCGCATCAAGGTTGAGCGCCAGCACCACATCGTCCGGATAGCCGCGGTTGAGCGGCACGCCGGCGACATTCCACTCATCGGCGTACTCCTCGCGCGGATCGCAGACAACGACGTGATAATCGAGCGCCTGCGCCATTTGCGCCAGAAAACCGGACAACTGCCCGGCGCCGATAATGAGCAGGCGCCAGCTCGGGCCGTGTACCGACTTGAGTAGCTTGCCGTCAAACTCGAGGTAGTCCGACCACTTGCCCGGCTCCAGCCGCACTGCGCCGCTGTCCATATCAAGATGACGGGCGACGAGTTCGTGCCGCTCGATGATGGCCAGCAATTCCTGCAAGCGCGATTGCGGCCCCACCGGTTCGAGCACCAGTTGCAGGGTGCCACCGCACGGCAGGCCGAAACGATTGGCCTGCTCCTGCGTCACGCCATAGGTGACCACACCGGGGCGTTCGGCGGCAAGGGCGTTGGCCTTGACCTTGTCGATGAGGTCGTCCTCGACGCAACCGCCAGAAACCGAACCTTTGACATGCCCGTCATCGCGGATCGCCAGCATGGCGCCAACCGGACGCGGCGCCGAACCCCAAGTGTGGGTGACAGTACCGATGGTCGCGCGGTGCCCCGCCTCGGTCCAGGCGATGGCACTGCGAATGACTTCCAGATCAACACTATCCACTATAGACCTCACATTAAGTGTAATAAGCGTAATGAGCGTAATAAGCGCATTTTAACCTAGCCGCGGGCGCCGCCCCGGTCAAGCGTTGCGGCGTCGCCCGCAGATTGCAAAACGAGGTCAATCGCCCGCCGGCAAGGGCGCAACAGCAGCGCCCGGGGGCTTATCTGGCGCTGCAGCATTTGCTTATGGCGCAGGCGTGGGCTACGATTCGCCATGGCGCGAAATCTCCGCCTTTCCGAACCGGCGCCTCGCGCTGCCAGCCGGGGCAGGAAATCCAGAATTGCAGACCATCTCAAGGCACCAAAGGAGGATCACCCCATGACCAACAAGGTCTCGTTCACCATCAACGGCAAGGCCGTCAGCCACGAAGTCGAAGAGCGCACGCTGCTCGTCAACTTCATCCGTGACACGCTGCGCCTCACCGGCACCCACGTCGGCTGCGACACCGCCCAGTGCGGCGCGTGCACCATCCACCTCGACGGCCGCGCGGTGAAGAGCTGCAACATGCTCGCCATGCAGGCCGAGGGGGCGACCATCACCACCATCGAGGGCATTGCAGCCGCCGACGGCACGCTGCACCCGATGCAGGAAGCCTTCCGCCAGAACCACGGCCTGCAGTGCGGTTTTTGCACGCCGGGCATGGTCATGAGCGCGCTGGACCTCGTAAAGAACACGCCGCGCCCGACCGAAGAGCAAATCCGCGAGCAACTGGACGGCAACCTTTGCCGCTGCACCGGCTACCACAACATCGTCAAATCAATCAAAGCCGCTTCCGAAACGCTCAATCCCTGATCCTTAAAACAAAGCCTCACCACGAAGAACACGCAGAGCACTCCCCCGGGAAAAGGCCTATTTCTTTTCCCCTGCGCTCTGAGTATTGTTTGTGGTGAAAGCATATAAACGTTAAGCCGCCGGAACTTGCATCCGGCGCCAAGCTAGCGAACGCAAGCAAAGGAGACTGATCATGGGCGACATGAAGTTTATCGGCCAGGGCGTCAAGCGCCGCGAGGACTACCGTTTCCTCACCGGATCGGGTAACTACACCGACGACGTCGACCTGCCGCACCAGAGCTACGCCACATTCGTGCGCTCGCCGCACGCGCACGCCAAAATCAAGGGCATCAACAAGAACCGCGCGCTCAAGGCGCCGGGTGTCATCGCCATTTACACCGGCGAGGACATCGCCGCCGCCAAGATCAACGGCCTGCCCTGCGGCTGGCTGATCACAGGCTCTGACGGCCAGCCGATGAAGGAACCGCCGCACCCGGTGCTGGCGCAAGGCAAGGCGCGCTACGTCGGCGACCACGTTGCCATGGTCATCGCCGAGACACAACACCAGGCGCGCGATGCCGCCGAACTCGTCGAAGTCGATTACGAGGTTCTGCCGGCCGTGGTGCGCGCCGAGGATGCGCGCAAAAAAGGCGCGCCGCAGGTGCACGATGAGCTCGCACCCGACAACACCTGTTATGTCTGGGGCCTCGGCGACAAGGCGGCGGTGGACAAGGCTTTTGCCGCCGCAGCGCATGTCACCACACTGGAATTTGTCAACAACCGCCTGATTCCCAACGCCATCGAACCGCGCGCTGCCAACGCCGTGTACTCGCGCGCCGACGAGAGCTACACCCTGTACGTTTCCAGCCAGAACCCGCACGTCGAGCGCCTGCTGATGACCGCCTTTGTGCTGGGCCTGCCGGAGCACAAGGTGCGTGTGGTCGCCCCCGATGTCGGCGGCGGCTTTGGCTCGAAGATTTATCTCTACGCCGAGGACGTGGCCCTCACCTGGGCTTCAAAGCAGGTCAACCGCGCCATCAAGTGGACGGCCGATCGTTCCGAATCCTTTGTCAGCGACGCCCACGGCCGCGACCATGTCAGCAAGGCTGAGCTCGCCCTCGACAAGGACGGCAACTTCCTTGCGCTGCGCGTGGCCACCACCGCCAACATGGGCGCCTACCTGTCGACCTTCGCCTCGTGCATCCCGACCATTCTTTACGCCACGCTGCTCGCCGGCCAATACAAGACCCCGGCGATTTACGCCGAGGTGACGGCGGTGTTCACCAACACCGCGCCGGTGGACGCCTATCGCGGCGCCGGGCGCCCCGAGGCGACTTACCTCGTTGAGCGCATTGTCGAGCAGGCGGCGCGCGAACTCAAACTCGACCCGTCGGCGCTGCGTCGAAAGAATTTCATCACCAGCTTTCCCTACCAGACCCCGGTTGCCCTGCTCTACGACATTGGCAATTACGAGGCGACCCTCGCCGAGGGCCTGAAAATGGCCGACGTGGCAGGCTTTGCCGCGCGCAAGGCCGCGGCGGCCAAGCAAGGCAAGCTGCGCGGCCTGGGTTATGCCTGCTACATCGAGGCTTGCGGCATCGCACCGTCGAACGTCGCCGGCGCCCTCGGTGCGCGCGCCGGGCTGTTCGAAGCCGGCGAGGTGCGCGTGCACCCGACCGGCAAGGTCACAGTTTTCACCGGCAGCCACAGCCACGGCCAGGGCCATGAAACGACTTTCGCGCAAGTGGTGGCCGAGCGCCTGGGCATCCCGATGGAAGACGTCGACATCGTCCACGGCGACACCTCCAAGGTCTTGTTCGGCATGGGCACCTACGGTTCGCGCTCGCTGTCGGTGGGCGGCACCGCCATCGTCAAGGCGGTGGACAAGGTCATCGCCAAGGGCAAAAAAATCGCCGCCCACCTGATGGAGGCATCCGACACCGACATCGAATTTCGCGACGGCGTGTTTCGCGTTGCCGGCACCGACAAGCAGGTGCCTTTTGCCAGCGTCGCGCTCACCGCCTATGTGCCGCACAACTACCCGCTCGACAAACTCGAACCGGGCCTGAACGAAAATGCCTTTTACGATCCGGCCAATTTCACCTTCCCGGCCGGCACGCATATCTGCGAGGTCGAGATCGACAAGGACACCGGCGTCACGCGCATCGTCAACTTCACCGCAGTCGATGACTTCGGCAAGATCGTCAACCCGATGATCGTCGAGGGCCAGGTACACGGCGGTCTCACCCAGGGCATTGGCCAGGCGCTGACCGAGGGCTGCTACTACGACCCGGTGAGCGGGCAACTGGTGACCGGCACCTACATGGACTACTGCATGCCGCGCGCCGACGACGTGCCGACGTTCAAGGTCGGGACCAAGGAAACCGCCTGCACCCACAACCCGCTGGGCGTGAAGGGTTGCGGTGAAGCCGGCGCGATCGGTGCCCCCCCCGCGGTGATGAATGCCATCACCGATGCCCTCGGCGTCAAAGACATTGCCATGCCCGCAACACCGCAACGCATCTGGCGCATCATTCAAGACACAGCCGCTTAGGAGAAACCATGTACTCGTTCAATTACCAAAAAGCCAAATCCGTCGCCGAAGCCTCCGGGGTTCTCGGCGCCAAGCCAGACGCAAAAATCCTCGCCGGAGGGCAGAGCCTGATCGCGGCGATGAAACTGCGCCTCGCCAACCCCTCGGACATTGTCGACCTCGGTTCGGTCAAGGACCTCGCCGGCATCAAGGTCGAGGGCAACACCGTCACCATAGGCGCGATGGCCCGCCATGCCCAGGTCGCATCCTCGGCTGAAGTCAAAAAAGCCATCCCCGCCCTCGCCTCGCTCGCCGGCGGCATCGGCGATCGCATGGTGCGCAACATGGGCACCATAGGCGGCTCGGTTGCCAACAACGACCCTGCGGCCGATTATCCGGCCGGCCTCGTCGCCCTGGGCGCCACGATTATCACCGACAAGCGCAAGATCTCCGCCGACGAATTCTTCAAAGGCATGTACGAAACGGCGCTGCAAACGGGCGAGATCATCACCGCGATTGCATTTCCGGTGCCAAAGCGCGCGTCCTACATGAAGTTCAAGAACCCGGCCTCGCGTTACGCCATCGTCGGCGTGTTCATCGCCGACTTCGGTTCGAGCGTGCGCGTGGCGGTGACCGGCGCCGCAGCCGGGGTGTTCCGCGTGCCTGAAATGGAAAAAGCCCTCGCCGCGAAATTCGCCCCCGAAGCGGTGGCCGGCATCAAGGTGGCCGAGGACAACCTCAACTCCGACATGCACGCCAAAGCCGACTATCGCGCCCACCTCATCACGGTGATGGCCAAACGCGGGGTAGAAGCGGCGTTGAAATAAACCGTTTTCCCCTCCCCACGGGAAGGGATAGGGCTCGGAGCAGGACACCCGCTTCGCCCCGCCGCCCCGCTTCCGGTTCCCGGAAGCGGGGTTTTTGTTTCCCGATTGTCAGGGCGCGGCACTGCACCGAAGCTTCGTTCGTCCATACCACACTACAGGAGCAAAGCAATGACTGTTGTCAGGGAAAAAACCACCATCAAGATGCGCATGGAAGGCCTCGCGCATTCGCATTCGCGCACCGATGTCGGCATTCGCGGCCTGTCCACGGTGATCGATGAACCGGTCGAGCGTGGCGGCACCAATCTTGGCATGAGCCCGACCGAGACATTCGCCGCATCGCTGATCGGCTGTACCAACGTCATCAGCCACAAGATCGCCCACAAGAACGGCGTCGACATCAAGGCGATGAAAATCCGCCTCGAGGCGGACTTCGACCGGCGCGGCGTCACCCTCGCCGAGGACATCGCCGTGCCCTTCCCGGCAATGACGCTGTTCATCGACGTCACCACCGATGCGACGCAGGCGCAGATCGACCAGCTGCGCCATGAACTGCAAATGTACTGCCCCATCGCCAAGATCGTACGGGCCTCCGGCACACAGCTCACCGAAGTCTGGAACATCGTGCCGGCGTAGAATGAAAACGCCAAACCGGCGGCGGCAACACATAAAGCCGGCAAACATAGGGAGGGGAAACACATGAAAAAAGCACTTGTATGCGGCGTTACCGTGCTGTTCGCCGGGCTGGCCCAGGCGCAGGACGTCGGGAGTGAGAAGACCGTCGGCCTGAAGCTTGCCCAGGACATGGCCACAGCGGCAGTCGAGGACTGCTCTTCAAAGGGCTATAACGTCGTCGCCGTGGTGGTGGACCGCTCGGGCTACATGAAGGCCTTGCTGCGCGCCGAAAACGCGCGACCGCATGCCATCGACATCGCCATCCGCAAGGCGCATACCTCGGCCATGCTCGGCTATGAAACGCGCATCCTCGCCGAGAACATCAGCAAGGGCGTGACGCCGGCCTCCATCACCAATACGCCGGAGTTCACCTCGCTGCTCGGAGGCTTTCCGATCAAGGCGGGCAATGAAGTCATCGGCGGCATCGGTGTCAGCGGCGCCCCCGGCGGCCCGCTGGACGCGGCTTGCGTCGAGACGGCGTTCAAGAAGGTGCAGGGACGGCTTTAAGCGGCATAGCAGGCGGCGTGGCCCTCGCATCGCGCCACGCCGGCCGGCGAATACAATGATTGACTATACTTTTCTTGCAAAGCGAAATCGCATGATGCGTCTATTGATTGCAGTCGCAAGTCTGGCCGGCGCCTTGTTCAGCGCCGGCGTCACAGCCCAGCCGGCCACCCCCGTCGCCGCCGATGAGTTTCGCGTCACCCTGCTGGGCACCGGCAGCCCCCCTCCAAGCATGCGACGATTCGGCCCCGGCGTTCTGGTGCAGGCGGGCGGGCAAAACCTGCTGATCGACTCCGGTCGCGGCGTTACGCAACGCCTGCTGCAAGTGGGCCTCACCGTAGGCGCGATCGAAGCCTTGTTCATTACCCACCTGCATTCGGACCACGTCGTGGGTATTCCCGACTTGTGGCTGACCGGCTGGCTGGAAGCGGGCTTCGGACAACGCAAAGGACCTTTCCGGGTATTCGGCCCGGCCGGGTCGCAGAACCTGATGGATGGCCTGGTCAAGGCCTACGATTGGGATATCAAGGCGCGCATCGCCGATCAGAAGCTCGACCCGGCGAACCTGCGGCCCGAGGTGACCGAAATCAGGCAGGGCGTCATTTATGAGAAAAACGGCGTCAAGGTAACGGCGTTTGATGTCGATCACGGCGAATTGCTCAAACCGGCATTTGGCTTTCGCATCGATTATGGCAGCCGCTCGGTCACCATCTCGGGCGACACCCGCTTCAGCGAAAACCTGATCAGCCACGCCGCCGGCACCGACTTGCTGATCCATCAGGTGGCGGCGGTGCGCGAGGAACTGCTCGCCTCTCCGGTGTTCAAGAGCATTCTGTCGCATCACACCAAACCGGATGAAGCCGGAACCGTATTTACCCGGGTAAAGCCCAAGCTGGCGGTGTACTACCACTTTTCCGCGCTCGGGACGCCCAAGGTGCCATCGGTCACGGAACAGGAAATGGTCGAGATGACACGCAAGACCTACGCCGGGCCGCTGCTGGTCGGCGAGGACCTGATGGCCTTTCGCATCGAAGCGGATCGCGTGGTACAACTGCCGACGAAATAAAATTTCGCTCCCGGCCTTAACCCGGCCTATATACACGGGCACACGGGCACACGGGCGCCGGCATGTCCGGGCAACAGAAAAACATTACAGCCGGCATGACACTGAATCTGGCGGCCGGCGGTTGATCATGCAATAAACCGGTCATAAAAAGCCGTCCTCCCGCGTCTGAGCGCTTTTGGCCGGGGGCGCTTGCTGGCATAATTCTCCCTATGGCAAATATATCTCTCCCCAAATCCGTCGACGACACCCTTGCCCTGCTGGCTGGCGCCGACTACGTTGCCGAGCGCAGTCTTGCGACCTCGGTGTTCCTCGCGCTCAAGATGGAGCGTCCACTCATGCTCGAAGGCGAGGCCGGCGTCGGCAAGACCGAAATCGCCAAGGTTCTCGCCAAAGCGCTCGGCCGCGAATTGATACGCCTGCAATGCTACGAGGGCCTCGATGTGGCCAGCGCGGTGTACGAATGGAACTACTCGCGCCAGATGATCGAGATCCGACTCGCCGAAGCTTCCGGCGAAAAATCCAAGGACAAGCTGGGCGCCGATGTGTTCTCGGAAAAATTTCTCATCCGCCGCCCGCTGCTGCGCGCACTTGAAGCCAAGGGGCCGCCACCGGTGCTACTCATAGACGAACTCGACCGCACCGACGAACCCTTTGAGGCCTACCTGCTGGAAATACTTTCGGATTTCCAGGTGACGGTGCCCGAGATCGGCACCATTACGGCGAAAAAACCGCCCATCGTCATCCTCACCTCCAACCGCACGCGTGAAATCCACGACGCGGTCAAACGCCGCTGCCTCTATCACTGGGTTGACTATCCGGATGCGGCGCGCGAACTGGATATCCTGCGGCGCAAAGCACCGGGTTGCTCCGAGCGCCTGTCACGCGAGGTGGTGGAGTTCGTGCAGCGGCTGCGCAAAATGGACTTGTTCAAACTGCCCGGGGTGGCCGAGACCATAGACTGGTCCAAGGCGCTGGTGGCGCTGGACCGCATGACCCTAGACCCGGCCACCGTCAACGACACACTGGGTGCGCTGCTCAAGTACCAGGACGACATCGGTCGCATCCAGGGCAGCGAAGCGGAGCGCCTGCTGGCCGAGGTCAAGGCCGAACTCGCAGCGAACTGAGCTGCAAAAATAATCAGCCGGCGGCCTTTTCGGGCCGCATGAAATCGATGCCCTGTGGCAAGGCGAAAACCTTGTCATACGACTGTTGAGAGAACAAGCAGAATGGCAAGACTGGTAGCCGCATTTGGAAGTTCGCACAGCACCATGCTGCTATCGCCTGTGGAGAACTGGCTCAAACTGTTCGATCACATCGACGTCAAGGCACCGATCCACGATTTTGAGGGCATACCACGCAGCTACGCCGAACTGCTGCAAAGCCTGCCCGCAGACGCACAAGAGCGCCTCACGCCCACGCTCATCGCCGACCGCCACGAAACCACCCGGCTCGCCATGGACAGGATCAAAACCGGTATCGCGGAGGCCAGACTCGACGCACTGATCATTGTCGGGGACGACCAGCGGGAAATTTTCAAGGACAACAGCCGCCCGGCCATCGGCATTTACACCGGCGAGACCATTCGCAACGGGCCCGCGCCCTCGCCCCTGCCTGAGAACTGGTATTACCGCGACCAAAGCACGCGCCTTGAGGACGGCGCAGAGCGCCATTACCCCTGCCATGCCGCCCTGGGCACGCATCTGATTGAAGGCCTGACGCAACGCAACTTCGATATCACCGCGATCCGCGCGCTGATCGGCGAGCAGTTCGAGGGCCATGCCTACTCCTTCGTCCATCGCCAGTACATGCGCGAACATCCGGTCGCCATCGTGCCGGTATTTCTCAACACCTACTATCCGCCCAACGTGCCGACGCCGACGCGTTGCCTTGCGCTGGGCCGCGCCATTCGCGCACTGGTAGACTCCTTTGCGCAGGACATCCGTGTCGGCATCATGGCCTCTGGCGGCCTCAGCCATTTCCTTGTCAACGAATCGCTGGACAACACGGTGGTCGAAGCGATGCGTCGCAACGATACAGCCACGCTGTCAGGCCTGTCGCCAAGCATCCTGCAATCGGGATCATCTGAAATACGCAACTGGATTTGCATGATGGGGGCCATCGACGGGCTGACACTCGACTGGCTGACCTACGTCCCCGCGTACCGCTCGCGCGCCCTCACCGGCGTCGGCTTGGGCTTCGGGCACTGGTGCTGAGCGTTTATCCCTTAGCCCCGGGCCCTGCGTCCCCTCCTAGTCCTGACCTCACCTGAGCCCCGCACATGGATAAACCCAACTTTCTCAAACGCCTGCTCGGTTCGGTCGCGCGCGCCGACGGTGCCCCGAGCGCGGCCGAAGCGCGAAAAGCGCGGCAGGCCATCGCCCGCAGTCACGCCCTGCTGTCCGAGCGCGGCGAGGCCTCCGGCGCCTCGCTCGCACGCGAAGCGCTCGCCGACTACCGCGCCCTCGAAGGCGCCAGCGTAGAAGGCTTCTTCGACATGCTCGACGCGGAGTTCTCGCCCGACCCGAAGACGGTCATGCGCGCCGCCGACGCTTACCGCGACGACGCGTCGCAAGCGAACCTGATCCGCCTGCAAAACGCCGTTGAAGCGCCGCGCCAGGAATTGTTCCGCCGCCTCAATATGGCTCCGGGCGGCACCAGCACCCTGGTGCAGATGCGCCGGCGCATGCTGCTCGGACTGAAAAAAAACCCGCAGTGGGCCGGCAGCGAGTCGGACCTGGCGCACCTGCTGTCATCCTGGTTCAACCGCGGCTTCCTCACACTGCAGCGCATCGACTGGCGCACCTCGGCCATCATCCTGGAAAAACTCATCCAGTACGAAGCCGTGCACCAGATCCAGGGCTGGGACGACCTGCGCCGGCGCCTCCAAGCGGACCGGCGCTGCTACGCCTTCTTTCATCCAGCCCTGCCCGAGGAGCCTGTTATTTTCATCGAGGTCGCACTGACCCACGGCATGAGCGCCAAGGTGCAGCCCCTGCTCGACCCGGCGTCGCCCATATCGGATACCGCCCGCGCCGATTGCGCGATTTTCTATTCCATCACCAACTGCCAGGAAGGCCTGCGCGGGATTTCCTTCGGCAATTTCCTTATCAAGCAGGTTGCCGACGACCTTGGCCGCGAATTCCCGCGCCTGAAAACCTTTGCCACGCTCTCGCCCATCCCGGGCTTTCACAAATGGCTGGCCGGCGACGCAGCCAAATCCGCCAACGAAGCCCAGGGCCGCGAGATTGCACTGTTGCTCGCCCATCTCGATGACACCGGCTGGTTTCAGGACAAGGGCATCGCTACCGTGCTGCAACAACCGCTGACACAGTTGTGTGCACATTACCTGCTGCACGCCAAGCACGGCGAGGAACCCCTCGACCCGGTGGCGCGCTTTCACCTGTCCAACGGCGCCCGCCTCGATCGCATCAACTGGCTGGGTGACACCTCCGAAGCGGGCATGGTGCGCTCGGCCGGACTGATGGTGAACTACGTTTACAAGCTCGCCGATGTCGAAGCCAACCATGAGGCCTACGTCAAGGAACACAGGGTCATCGCCTCATCGCGATTGGAAAAACTGGCAAGGGACGCCACGCTTTCATCCAAAGGAAAAAAAGCAAAGTGAAAATCACCCTCGCGCTGCTGCTTATGGCAACCACACTACCCGGCCAGGCCGCCGACCCTTGGCGCACGCATTACCACTACGCGAGTTCGGCCGGACGCACCGCCGGCGGCAGCGCCATTCTGGTCGAATACGATTTGCGCCTGGAGGGCGGCGTCTGCCGGCTTTTTATCCACGGCTTCCAGTCCGACCAAAAAATAAACTGCACCGCCACACGGCAGGGCAGAGTGCTGAAAGTGCATTTCGAGCGTTTTGCCGATGGCCGGATCGAGAACGCGTCCGGCGTGCGCGAATATGAACCGGGTGCCGTGCTGTTTGAATTGCACCGCAGCAGCAGCGGCGTGCTCACGCGCTTTGATGCCATAAAACCCGAGGGCGTGAACAAAGCAGAAGGAAAATATTTCCAGTGAGCGCGGGCCACCTCGGCGACAACGTCATGCACTTCGCGCGCGTGCTGCGCGCGGCGGGCATCCCGGTCGGGCCGGACCGCGTGATCGACGCCTTGCGCGCGCTAGAAGCCACGGGCATCGCCAGACGCGACGATTTCTACTGGACACTCGCCAGCCTGTTCCTCGGAAAACGCGAGCAGTTCGAAATTTTCGACCAGGCCTTCCACATTTTCTGGCGCGACCCGAAAATGCTCGAACGCGCCATGGCCTTGATGATGCCCCAGGTCTACGGCCGCGCCGACCGCGACGCAGAACAGGCAAGCAACCGGCTCGCCGAGGCCCTCCATGCCGGCAACGAACAGGACGAGCGCCAGCAGCCCGAGCAAGACCAGGAGGTCGAGATCGACTCGACCTTCACCGTTTCGGACCGCGAGCTGCTGCAGCACGCCGACTTCGAGACTATGACCAACGACGAGCTGGCCCAGGCAAAGAAAATGATCGCCGCGCTGCGCCTGCCCATCCCGGAGGTGCGCACCCGCCGCCTCGCGCCGGACACGCGCGGCCGCCTGCTCGATGCACGCGCCACACTGCGCGCCAGCCTGCGCTCGGGCGGCGACCTCATTCCGTTACGCCACCGCTCACAGCAAAAGCGCCACCCGCCGCTGGTGGTGTTGTGTGACATTTCGGGCAGCATGAGCCGTTATTCGCGCATGTTCCTGCACTTCCTGCACGCCCTCACCAACGACCGCGACCGCGTGCACTGCTTTGTGTTCGGCACACGCCTCACCAACGTGACGCGCGCGCTGCGCCATCGCGACGTCGACCTAGCCATGGACCGCGTGGCCGAATTGGTGGCCGACTGGTCGGGTGGCACGCGCATTGGCGCATCCATGCATGAGTTCAACCTGCAATGGGGGCGGCGCGTGCTGGGACAGAACGCCGTGCTGCTGCTCATCTCCGACGGCCTCGACCGCGAGGCGGGCGCCGGGCTGTCACAGGAAATGGCGCGCCTGCATCGATCCACCAGTCAACTGATCTGGCTCAACCCCTTGTTGCGCTACAGTTCCTTCGAGGCCAAACCGGCCGGGGTCAAGGCCATGCTGCCGCACGTTGACGCATTCCTGCCGGTGCACAATATCGCCAGTTTGGTCGACTTGGGACGTATACTGGCAAAGATCAAGCGTACCGGCGTGCCACTGACCGCATAGTCACGCAGGCGCGCAAACACCCGGCACCACAAAAACACAGGAATACAGGAATACAGGAATACAGGAATACCGACGCACAGGAACACGTACACAGCATCATGGTCACCGTTATAAACCGCAAACCCGCCCCGCAATGCAACGCGGGTGCAACAACACCTCTGGAAGAAAAATGGAACTCACCGGCGAACAAATCATCCCGCAAACCCAGGCCATTGTTTGGGACGGCCTCAACGACCCCGAAGTGCTCAAAGCCTGCATCACCGGCTGCGAAACCATCGAAAAAATTTCGGACACCGAATTCAATGTGACCATCCTCGCCGCAGTCGGCCCGGTCAAGGCGCGCTTCAAGGGCAACCTGCTGCTCTCGGATATCAACCCGCCGACATCCTACTCGCTCGCGTTCAGCGGTAACGGCGGCGCAGCCGGCTTTGGCAAGGGCGGCGCGCAGGTGACGCTTTCAACCGATGGCGCCGGCACCAAGCTTGTTTATGTCGCCAAGGCACAGGTCGGCGGCAAACTGGCGCAGGTCGGATCGCGCCTGATCGACGGGGTGGCGAAAAAACTCGCCGAGGATTTCTTCAAGGCGTTTAATGCCAAGGTAGCGGGCCCTGCCGCCGCTGCAACGGCAAGCCCTGTCGACGGTAAAGCCGGCTCGTCCGACCCGTTCAACCCGCTGTGGTTTGTGCTCATTGTCGTGGCCGGCATGTTTGCACTGACCTACTTCCTCTGAACTGAACCCCCAGAAACACGCATCAGTCAGATAAAAAGGCTGGAAACCCGCGCCGGGCGCGGCTTTCCAGCCTTTTCCATTTCCGCACCTCGATTTCAGCGCTTACCGAGTGCCTCCGGATTGACGACGGTCGTGGCCGGCTTGCCGGCGCTGACGGCAAGGATGTTGTCAAAGGCCGTGCCAAAATAAAGCTCGTAGTTGTCCTCGGTGACATAACCGAGGTGCGGTGTCGCAACGACGTTGTCCATTTTCAACAAGGGGTGCTTGGCACCAAGGACGGGCTCGCCTTCAAACACATCGAGGGCGGCAAAGCCCGGAGCCCCGGCCTTGAGCGCCGCCTCGAGGGCACCCGGCGCAACCAGTTCGGCGCGACTGGTGTTGACGAAAACCGCATCGGATTTCATCAGGGCAAGATCCTCGCGCGTGACAATGCCCCGCGTTTCCGGCGCCAGGCGCAGGTGCACGCTCAGCACATCGGCGCCGGAAAACAGTTGCGCGCGCGATGCCGCCATTTTCACGCCCTCGGCGTGTGCGCGCTTCGCCGAAGCCTCGCGCCCGTAAGCGATGACCTTCATGCCGAACGCTTTGCCGTAACCGGCAACCAGCGAACCGATCTTGCCGTAGCCGTAGATACCCAGGGTCATGCCCTTGAGCGTACGGCCCAGCGTGGTCTGCCAGCGGCCCTCGCGCAGCCGCCGGTCTTCAAGCGCGATGGATCGTACCGAGGCGAGGATCAGCCCCCAGGTCAGCTCGGCCGGCGCGTCCGGCGCCCCGGTGCCCGCACACACGACAATGCCGGCGCGCGTACAGGCCTCGATATCAATGTGTTTTCCAGCGCCGCCGGTCTGACTGAGAATTTTAAGTTTTGGCAGTCGCGCGATGAGCGCCGCGGCAATACGCGTGCGTTCACGAATCAGCACCACGGCGTCGGCCTCGGCCAGGCGCGCCACCAGCGCATCGGCATCACTGACGCTGTCCCGATGCACCGTCACGCTGTGCCCGGCGAGTTTTGCGAAACACGACAGGCCGCGCACGGCGTCCTGATAGTCATCAAGGATGATGATATTCATGGCTGCCCGAAAAAATTAAAGGGGCGCGCAGAATAGCACGCCAGCCGGAGCCTCCGCCGAGCCGAAGCGCTAGTTACCGGCGGGTCCGCCCGGGCCCAGCTCGGCAAAAAATCCGCGCACCGCGCGCAGATACTCGGCGGAAAATTTCCAGGACATGTTGCTGTGCCCTGCGTCCTCCATGAGTACGAGCCGCTTGGGTGAAGTCGCGGCGGCATGCAGCCGCTCGCTCATCTGGTAGGGAACCACTCCGTCGGCCTTGCCGTGCATGAACAGCAAGGGCAGTTTCACCGCGGCTATCTTGTCGATGGAGGCATAGCGCTGCGTCAGCACCGCCGCCGGCACGTACCAGTAACTGCGGCTCGCCATATCGGGGATGGAGGTGAAGCTCGCCTCGACAATGAGGCCGGCCGCAGCCACCTGCCGGGAGGCGAGATCTATGGCCACCGCACCGCCCAGAGAGTGACCGAAAATAAGGCGCCGCCTTGCGTCCGGTTCTTTGGCGATGAGCCAGTTCCAGGCGGCACGCGCGTCCTCGTAGGTTTGCGCCTCCGATGGCAGATCGCCGTCGCTTTGGCCAAAACCGCGGTAATCGATGGCCAGCACCGAAAACCCGGCCTCGCGCAGCCGCGCGATGCGAAACAGGTTGTTGCCTATGGACCAGCGCGCGCCATGCAGGTAGAGAAGCGCGGGGGCCTTGCCCTGGGCGGCGGGTATCCACCAGCCGTGCACGCGCCCGGTCGCGCCCGCCACCGGCAACCAGACATCCTCGTAGGCAAGACCATACTCCGCCGGCGTACTGGAGTACGCCTTGCTGGGACGAAAGATAAGCTCGCGCTGCTTGACGTCCAGATAGGCGCAACCGCCCAGCAGCGCAAGCAAAAGCCCCGCCGCAACAAGGCGCAGCAGCCCTTGTCGCGGCACGATCATGTCCTGAGTTTCCTCGCGAGCACGCGCTCCTTGTCCCGGGGCGACTCGACCGGGGGCGGCAGCACCTGATTCCAGAACCGCGTGAAAGAGCCGCACAGCACATCCGGATCATCGAGAAACCGCGGCACCTCGGCGAGCGTCACATCCGGATTATCCAGCGCCTCTGCATAACCGGGATTGTAGGTCCGTCGCGACGCCACCGAAACGGCACCAGCGTCGAGCAAGGTATCGGGCAGCTGCGTCAGATCGCCATACCAGATGACGTCGGTCACCGCGCGCATGCGCGTCATGACAAAGGCCCAACGCGCCGCCGACCAGGGGAAGCGCGTGTGAAACGGCGCGTGCAACACGCCGATCACCAGGCTGCTGTCGGGCCGCGCCTGCAGCCACCAGGGATGGACCAGCGTGGCGCGCTGGGCGCGGATATCTCCCAGCGATTGCAGGCTGTCGAGGAGCTTGACCTTGAGTTTGGCCGGCGGCGTGGCAAACAGCTTGGGCATGGTCACGCCTTTTTTCGGCGCGGCGGGCTCTGCTCCGGCGCTGCCCGTGCCGCGTGCCAGGGCCTCCAGCTGTTCGTAGCTGCAATCCACGGCCGTACCCGGGCTGACCAGGGCGGGCGCGTATTCGGCCACATTGGCGGCGTTAAATAAATAGGGCTTGGCGCTGAAGGTTCCGGCCACCCACTGCCACGACAGGTGGTTGCTGGCCAGATCGCCGTCAAGCAGGTGGCCGTACATCCAGTCGGCGCCCGTTCGCCAGTGGATCTTGCGCACATGCACGATGTACGAGGCCAGCCACATGCGCGCATGGTTGTGCACGTAGCCGGTTTCGTACATTTCGCGCACGCTCGCATCAATGACCGGCACGCCGGTGCGCGCCGCCACGATGTCAGCCGGCAGCGCCTCTGCATAGACCACGCCGGGCAGCGGTGCCCGCACGTTCTCGAGAATGCCATCGCCAAGGTGGCGCCAGACATGCTGGAAATATTCACGCCAGCCGAATTCAAAAACCAGCTTGTGCTGCAGCGGCAGCGGGCCGCGTGTGCGCAGTCGCAACAAGGCCTCGGGCAACTCAATCAGGCCGTGGCTGAAATAAGGCGACAGGCGCGTCACCGGGCCATCGAGGTAATTGCGCCGGCGCGCATAGTCGGCGACGTTGACGGCGGCAAGGCGGGCGGCGGCCGCCTCGCGCGTGGGTGGAAATCCGGCGGGTGATGCTGCGGACCAATTGTCTGGGGTATCTGTCATGGCGGAAGGGTAACCGGAATCCTGTGATGGTGCGAATATCAGGCGGCGCGCAGCGCGTCGACGATATTGAGTTTTGCGGCCCGCAGCGCCGGCAAAAAACCGCCGGCAAGGCCCATCGCAACCGAGAACAACAGCGTCTTGGCGGCGATTTCAGGCGTAAGCAGGAACTTGAAGGACAAATCGGCGAAAGTCTGGAAATTGGTGGTCGAAAACGACACCACCTGCATCAGGGATGCGCAGGCGAGGCCCGCCACACCCCCGACCAGGCCCAGCAGCAAGGACTCAAGCAGGAACGCCGCCAGCACGCTGCTGCGCCTGAATCCGAGCGCGCGTAGCGTGCCGATCTCGGCGACGCGATTGGACACCGAGGCATACATGGTGATCATCGCGCCTATCATCGCCCCAATGGAAAAAATAACCGTCAGCGTCAGACCCAGGATGCTGATGAAGCTGGACAATGCACGCGACTGGTCGCTGTAAAAAACCTGCTCGCGCTTGACCTCGTTGGTAAGGCGCGGATCGGCCCCGATTTCGCCGCGATAACGCTCGAACAGCGCGCTGTCGGCCAGTCGCACCACCATGGACGAATAGCTGGTACGGCGAAACGCCTGCATCAACTGGTCGGCCTCTCCCCATACCTCGGAGTCAAAGCCGCTGGCGCCGGCGTCAAAACTGCCCACGATGATCCATTCGCGCTGCGCAAAGCGCAGGCGTTCACCGATCTGGGTGCCGGCGTACCCGCTCAGCACACTGCTGCCGACGACGATTTCCGAAGACCCGGGCCGGAACATCCGACCCTGCGCTATGTTCACCTGCGGCCGCAGGCGCAGCCCCGACGGCGAGGTGCCGCGTATCACCACATTCGAGGCCTTGTCCGAGCCGTTGCGCTTGAGCGATATCAGCACCACGGTTTCCTTGGCGGCGAGGGGCAGGCCCTCGGCGTTGAGCGCGACCGCGGCGTTCATCTCGATGACATTCGACTGCTCGCGTGAAATGCCGCTCTGGATTTCGGTTTCAGAGCCCTTGCGTATCACCACCAGGTTGTCGAACTCGCCGGTGCTCACCAGCGTGCGCTTGAGCCCGGCGTCCAGCATCAGCACCGCGGCGAACACGAACACCACCAGAGCAAGCCCGCCGGCGGTAAGCACCGTCGTCAACCGACGCGTCCACAGGTTGCGGGCGATGTAATTCAGCGGAACCATGCCCGCCCCTTCGTGCCGGCGCACGACATGCATGCACTCACGCGATGGCCCGCAGCCCGTCAACCACGCGCACGCGCGCGGCGCGCACCGCAGGCACGATTGCCGCCAGCACGCCCACGCCGAGCGCACAGGCCGCCTGCGACAGCGCGGTTTCGACCGACACGGCAAAAATTGGAAACACGCCGCCGGCGATCGTCTTGAACCCGGCCGCAAGCGCGGGCGTGAGCGCGATGCCCAGACCACCGCCGAGCACACAAAGCGCCATCGATTCGCCAAAAATGAGCGTCGCGACAAAGCCCGGGCCGAACCCGAGTGCCTTGAGTGTGGCGTACTCGGCGGTGCGCTCGCGCGCGCTCATCGCCATGGTGTTGGCCATCACCGCCATGATGATCAGGATGACCACGTAAGACACCATGCGGATGGCCGCGATGATCTGGTTGGACATGGCGACAAAGCCAAGCTGAAAGGCCTGCTCGGTCTCGGTCAGCGTCTCCGCCAGCGAGTTGTGGAACACCCCGTCAACGGCGAGCGACACGGTGGCGGCATTGTCAGGATTGTCTATGCCTATGACGTAGACACCGACCTGGTCGGCGCGCGCGGGTGATGTTTTACGAACCGACTCGTTGAGATACTCCCAGTGGAAATACATCAGGTTGGTGACCTTGCTCGCGTCGGCGCCGTCGAAAATACCGCGAATGACAAACTCCCAGGTGCCCGGATAGATGGTCCCGCGCAAGGGCAGCACGTCGCCGACCTTGAAGCCGTAGCGATCGGCCAACTGACGCCCGATCAGTGTGCCCTTGCGGTCGCGCCCATAGGCGATGCGCTCGGACTCGGGGATGATGAACTCTGGATAAAGGCTGAAGTAGGCATCAGAAACGGCAAACTGCGGAAAGAAATTCTTCGGCTCCTGATAGATGCCACCGAACCAACTCGAGCGCGCCACCGTCTTAACACCCTCGACGCCGCGGATGCGATTTTCGTAACTAAGCGGCAGTGCGAACACCAGCGAGATGGCGTTGCGCGTCACCAGGCGCGCATTGGATGAAGCCGCCGCACCGGCGTACCAGGCGTCCACCACCGTCTGCAGCAGGCCGTAGGCGAGCACCGCCACCAGCAGGCCGGTCACCGTCAGGCCGCTGCGCAGGCGATGGCGCAGCGCGTTGCGCAACACCAGTTTGAGCGCATTCATGCGTTCAGCAAAGTGCCCCGGCCCGGATCGCGCTCACCGCAACACCTCTTTTTCCGACAACTCGCCCTTCTCCAGGTGCATGATGGCATCGGCGCTTTCGGCCGCCTTGCGGTCGTGGGTGACCATGATGATGGTCTTGCCCATGTCGCCGGCAAGACGTCGCATCAGTTCCAGAATGTCCTCGGCCGAATGGCGGTCAAGATCGCCGGTGGGCTCGTCGGCGACAATCAGTGCCGGATCGGTTATGAAGGCACGCGCCACCGCCACGCGCTGCTGCTGCCCGCCGGAGAGTTCCGAGGGGTAATGCGTCATCCTGTCCGAGAGTCCCACCAACTCGAGCGCGGTCTCGGCATGCTCGCGCCGCTCACGCCGTGTGAGCTTGGTCAGCGAGAGGGGCAACTCCACGTTCTCCAGCGCCGTCAGCACCGGCATCAGGTTGTAGAACTGAAAGATGAATCCGACATGCCCGGCCCGCCAATCGGCCAGTTCCGACTCGCCAAGCACAACGATGTCCGCGCCATCGACCAGCAATTCGCCCGCGTCCGGCTTGTCGATCCCGGCGATAAGATTGAGTAGCGTGCTCTTGCCCGAGCCCGAGGGCCCCATCAGCGAAAGGAACTCGCCGCGCGCGATGTCAAAACTGATGCCCGTCAGCACCGGCAGCACCTGGCCGCCGCGGCGGTACGACTTGGCAATGCCGCGCAGGCTGATCAGGGTATCGCCAACGACAGGTTCACCCATGGCGCTTATTTCTGCGCGGTCTTGATGCGCGCGCCGTCGGAGAGTTTGTCCAGCGGCTTGAGCACAACGCGCTCGCCTGCCTTCAGGCCGCGCACCTCAAGGAGGTCCCCAAGTTTTGCGCCGGTCTCGACACGCACCAGCGCCACGCGCTCATCGCGCACGGCGTAGAGATAGGAGCCGCCGTCACGTGTAAAAACCGCAGCGGGCAGCACCGCGGTCACCGGCTTTTTTTCCTCGGCCGTCGTTTCACGCTCCAAAAAGGCGACTTTGGCGCTCATGTCCGGCAACACGCGCGCATCGCGCGCGGCAAAACGCACCTTCACCATCACCGTGGCTTTGGCCCGATCGACGGTGGGCACGGTGCGGCTGACCATGCCGGCAAAACGCTCGCCGGGAATCGCGTCAAGCTGTATCTCGCAGGGCTGGCCGGTGCGAATGCGGCCTATGGCTGACTCCGACACGTCAGCCTCCACCTCCAGCGTCTGCATGTCGGCGATGGTCACCACCGCCCCCTTGGAATCGGCGGCGCTGGAAAAGGGCGTGATGTTGTCGCCGACATTGGCATTTTTGGTCAGCACCACACCGTCAAAAGGTGCCCGGATAACCGTCTGATCCAGCGCCACATCAGCCGATTTGAGATTGGCGCGCGCCACCGCCACCAAGGCATCAAGGCTGACCATCGCGGCCTTGGCCTTGTTGAAACGTGCCACCGCGGCGTCGTGCGAACTATCGCTGATGTATTTCTTGGCCACCAGGTCGAGCGAGCGCTTGAAGTTGGCCTCCGCGTCCACCAACTCGGTACGCCCCTGCTCGACGTTGGCCTGCGCCACCTTGAGGCTGGCCAGGGTCTGTTCACGGCTGGCGCTGACGTCCCGACTCTCCAACCTCGCGATCACCTCACCCTGCCTGACGCGGCTGCCCTCGAGCACGCCCAGCCACTCCAGGCGGCCGGTGGCCTTGGAAGAAAGCGAGGCCTTGCGCTGCGCCACCACATAACCGGTGGCATTTAGCTGGGCCAGCGCCTGTGAGGGATAGGCCGTGACGACCGCCACCGTCTCAACGCCGACCGCTCCGCCCAGTCGTCCGGAAAAATACGCCGCCGCAGCCGCGATGCATATCAGGGCGAGCAGCACATAGAGCCAACGCCGGTGGCCGCGGACCGGGCCCTGAGTGGACTTGGCGGTGGTACGGTTGATTTTGAGTTTATCGAGGTCGGTCATGAGGCTGGGACAGTCAATTCAATGAAAAACAAGCTTGCCGTTGCGGGGTCGGCAGCATCCCCGATCCGACAAACGCGCCGCAATTGCTGCAGTGCACTGATTATACCGCGCAGCATCGCCCGCCGCGGCCCCAAAGAGCCGCGCCTCTACCACCTCGGATAGCGTGTCTTTGCAAGCTAACAGCCTGCCAAGACAGTCTATTTCCCGGATAAGGCAGCAGACGGCGAAGGCGAATTTCCTATGCAAAAGCAGCGCGATCGGCGAAAATTCGCAAGCTCCGATGGTTACGAATGCGGTTACGAATAAGGTTACGAATAAGCTTACGGATAAATCATCCCGCCCCAGCGGCAACACCCGCCCCGCGCCGCATGGCCACAAGCCACCGTACACGCATTGACAGGGAAAGTCCGGCTTCACGAGCTCACCGGATATCGGGTTCAAGGCAACAGGAGGAGTGCACTTTGAACGCTTTATTGTCGTTTTCAAGGCTTGTTGATGCGCTAAGCAACCGTGTCGGGCGCCTGATCTATTGGCTTATTCTTATTGCCGTACTGGTCAGCGCCGGCAATGCCATCGTGCGCTACGCCTTCAACCTCAGTTCCAATGCATGGCTGGAAGTGCAGTGGTATCTGTTTTCCGCGGTGTTCCTCCTTGGCGCGGGCTATGCCCTGCTGCATAACCAGCACGTGCGCATCGACGTTGTCTCCGGCCGGTTGTCGAAAAAAGCGCAGACCTGGATCGACATACTCGGCACGATCTTTTTCCTGATGCCCATGGCCATTGCCATCATGTGGCTGTCCTGGCCGGTCTTTATCGAGGCCTATACGCGCAACGAAGTTTCCACCAATGCCGGCGGACTGACCATCTGGCCCGCGCGCCTCATGGTGCCGGTCGGTTTTTTCCTGCTGATACTGCAGGGCCTGTCCGAACTCATCAAGCGCATTGCTTTCTTGCAAGGACTCATTCCCGACCCGAGCGAAAAGGACAGCGGCCCCAGCGCCGAGGAACAGCTGGCCGAGGAAATCCGCAAACAGCGTGAAGCCGCGGGGATGCCGACATGATTGAATTTCTCACCGCGAATATGGCGCCGTTGATGTTCGGCGCTTTGGTCGTCTTTTTACTGCTCGGCTACCCGGTCGCCTTTGCGCTCGCCGCCAACGGCATTTTCTTCGGCATCATCGGTATCGAGCTGGGGATGCTGCAGCCCTCGCTGTTCCAGGCGCTGCCGCAGCGCATCTGGGGCGTGATGTCCAATGACACGCTGCTGGCCGTCCCCTTTTTCACCTTCATGGGGCTGATCCTGGAACGAAGCGGCATGGCCGAGGATCTGCTCGACACCATCGGCCAGTTGTTCGGCCCGCTGCGCGGCGGCCTTGCGCTGGCGGTGATTTTCGTCGGCGCGCTGCTTGCCGCAACAACCGGTGTGGTCGCCGCCTCGGTGATTTCGATGGGCCTCATTTCACTGCCCATCATGCTGCGCTACGGCTATGACCGGCGTTTCGCTTCCGGCGTGATCGCCGCATCAGGCACGCTGGCGCAGATTATCCCGCCCTCGCTGGTGCTGATCATCATGGCCGACCAGCTCGGCCGCTCGGTTGGCGACATGTACGCCGGCGCATTCGTGCCCGGCATCATCCTCGCGGGCATGTACGCGCTCTACGCCATCGGCATCGCTTTTTTCAAACCCGGCTGGGCGCCCGCGCTGCCCCCGGAGGCACGCACGCTGCGCGAGCCCGATGGCAGCGGTGGAACACCGTCGCTGATCGCGCTGGTCATCGTAGCCACCGCCGCATCGGTGGCCTTCGCCAAATACCACTACCCGCCGGATGCACCACTTGACGAACTGCTGGTGGTTTCAACCTCGGTCGGCACCGGGCTCGCATTCGTCGCCGCAGTGCTGAACCATGTGTTCAAACTAGGCCTGCTGTCGCGCATCGCCATGCGCGTGACCTTCGTGCTCATTCCGCCGCTGGCGCTGATCTTTCTGGTGCTCGGCACGATTTTTCTCGGCGTGGCCACGCCCACCGAGGGCGGCGCGATGGGCGCCACCGGGGCGTTGTGCATGGCCCTGGCGCGCCGGCGCCTGTCGATGAGCCTGCTCAAGCAGGCCATGGACTCGACTGCCAAGCTCACCGCCTTTGTGGTGTTCATCCTCGTTGGTGCGCGTGTGTTCAGCCTGACCTTCTACGGCGTCGACGGCCACATCTGGGTCGAGCACCTGCTCACCGGCCTGCCCGGCGGCCAGTTGGGCTTTCTCATCGTCGTCAATATCCTGGTGTTCGTGCTGGCCTTCTTCCTCGATTTTTTCGAGTTGTCCTTCATCGTCGTCCCCCTGCTCGGTCCTATCGCAGAAAAACTGGGCATAGACCTCATCTGGTTCGGGGTACTGCTGGGCGTGAACATGCAAACCTCGTTCATGCACCCGCCTTTCGGCTTCGCCCTGTTTTACCTGCGTAGCGTCGCGCCGGCCAAGGACTACCTCGACAAGGTCACCGGCAAGATCACCGCCAAAGTCACCACCGGCCAGATTTACTGGGGCGCGGTGCCCTTCGTATTGATCCAGATCATCATGGTTGCGCTGGTCATCGTCTTCCCCGGCATGGTGACAAGCGGTCTGGACAAAAAAATCGTCATCGACACCGACAAGGTACAGATCGAGGTGCCGATGGAGGCGCCGACCATGGACGGTGACCCCGGCGCGGCAAGCGGCGAAACCGACAAGGATGGCGCCAGGCCCGAGGACGAGGATCCGGCCAAGGCGCTTGAACGCGCCCTGGGCAAGGCGGCGGACGAGGATGACCCGGCCAAAGCCATCGAGCGTGCAATGAAAGGCGAAGCGAAAAAGTAGCGCCGCAAAAGCGGTGAAAAGTGAAAGAGTGAAGGAGTGAACTATTCACCCCATCTCCCCAAAACAAAACCCCGCCTTGGCGGGGTTTTGTTTTGGAACCGAAGAGCCGGTGTGGCGGCTCAAGCCTTCTTTTTCGGCGCCTTCTGCGAAATACGCTGCGCGGCGACCATGAAGTTGTCAAAGCGGTTTTCTGCGATAGAGAACCACTGCACCTGCTCGTCGCGAAACGCCTTCCAGGAATCGTAGACCTTCTTGAATTTCGGATTCTTCGCCGCGATTTCGTCATAGACCTCGTTGGCAGCCTTGAAGCAGGCGGCCATGATGTCATTCGAGAAGGGCAGCAACTTGACGCCGTTGCCGATAAGGCGCTTCAACGCGGCCGGGTTGGCGGCGTCATATTTCGCCAGCATGTCGGCGTTGGCCTCATAGCACGCAGCCTCGAGAATGGCACGATACTCGGGCGGCAAAGCCTCGAGCGCCTTGATGTTGACCAGCAAATCGAGCTCCGGACCGCCCTCCCACCAGCCGGGGTAGTAGTAGTACTTGGCCACTTTGTAGAAGCCGAGCTTCTCGTCGTCGTAGGGGCCGACCCACTCCGCCGCATCCAGCGTACCCTTCTCCAGCGAGGGATAAATATCGCCGCCGGCGATCTGTTGCGGCACCACGCCAAGCTTGGACAGCACCTGCCCGGCCAGGCCGGCGATGCGGAACTTCAAGCCCTTGAGGTCGGCGACAGTCTTGATCTCCTTGCGATACCAACCGCCCATTTGCGTACCCGTATTGCCGGCGGGGAAGTTGACGCAGTTGTATTCCTTGAAATGCTCGCGCATCAGTTGCAATCCGCCGCCGTGGTACATCCAGGCGTTTTGCTGGCGCGCATTCAGGCCAAAAGGAATGGCTGTCGAGAACGCAAACGTCGGATCCTTGCCAAAGTAATAATAGGGCGCGGTATGGCAGCATTCAACCGTACCGTTTTGCACAGCATCCAGCGCCTGCAGGCCGGGCACAATCTCGCCCGCTGCGAACACCTTGATCTGGAACTTGCCACCGGTTGCCGCGGCGACACGTTTGGAGATGGTCTCCGCAGCGCCGAAAATGGTGTCAAGGCTCTTGGGAAAACTCGAGGTCAGCCGCCACGAAACAGTCGGCGTACCAGCGGCCGGCGCTTGTGCAACGACCTGTGTGGACGTAGTGGCTGCAGCGGCTGCAACGGCCCCCAGACCCGCTTTGGTTACAAAAGAACGTCTATCCAAAATATCCTCCTCAGGATGGTTCGACATTGATAATGGCTCCCACTATAACGCAGGCGCATTATTACCCTAGCGCAGCGATTATAGATAAGTTCAGTCGCATCCGCTTAATGCTGCACTGCGCCACCCGCCTCACATTGAAACATTGCCGCCCGCATGCGCGGATCCACCTTTGCTACACTGACGGCGTCCAAAGGCGCGGCCACCATGCCCACAAGCACTGCCCACAACTTCACTTACACCTTTCCGACCCGCGTCGACGCTGCCGCCGGAGGTGTGCTGTCGCTGGGCTGGGAGCCGAACCTGGATCCATTCAAGTCCAGCCACATAACCGGATCAAACGACGCGCTGCAGACCATTCAGCTGTATCAGGCTGCGCTCTCGCCAGAGGAATGCCGCACCATCATCGCCATCGGGGAGGCCACGCCACGCACTGACGGCCGCGTCGAGCTGGGCGACGCGGCCTACCGCGTCAGCCACATCGCCTGGCTTGAGCCGCAGCCGCAGACGCACTGGCTGTTCCACAAGCTCGGGGCGCTGTTTGCCCAGGCCTCGCAGCACTACGGCTTTGAACTCACCGGTTTTGTCGACGCATTGCAATACACCGTTTATGGCGCGGAGCAGCACTTTGACTGGCACATGGACCTTGGACCCGGCGCCACCAGCGCCCGCAAACTGTCGTTGACAATACAGCTTTCGGCCAACGAGGACTACAGCGGCGGCCAACTCGAATTCATCAACGCCCCGGCCATGCAAGAAGCGCGCGCCATGGGCGCAGCGACATTTTTCCCCTCCTACCTCGCGCACCGTGTCACGCCCGTCACCTCGGGTGTGCGCCGCTCGCTGGTAGCCTGGGCCTGCGGGCCGACGTTCCGCTAAGCGCTAAGGCGTCGGGGCCGTTGATGTTCTTGCGCCTGCTCGCCGCAATCACGCGCAAAACATATCGGGCACGCCAGGAACCTCAGGCAAACCCGGCGCCCTCGACGCAAACACCGCCGGGTCAAGGGCAAGAAAACGCGCACGCCGCCCGCCCCGGAGCGCAGCGTGCCCATGCGCTGTTCGATGCCGGCGATTACAGCGCAGCGCGAGACGCCTACGAGCACCTCGCACAAACGCAGGCCGCGCCCGGATTGATGGTCAATTGCGGCTATTGCGAATTAATGCTGGGCGAGCCGGACAAAGCGCGAAAAAGCTTTGCGGCCGCGCTTGCGCTGGCGCCCCATCTGGCGCAGGCCTGGGTCGGACTCGGCGACATTGCTGCGCGGCACAACCGGCACGAAGAGGCTCTGCGCGCCTACGACAAGGCCATCGTCCTAGATGACTCGCAGGGCATCGCCCGCAACAACCGCGCCCAATCGCTGCTTGCGCTTGGGCGCCTTGACGAAGCCTGGCGCGAGAATGAAGCGCGCTTCAGCGCGCCGGGCGCGCAGGCACTCTATCCGCATCGTCTCGCACTACCGCGCTGGGACGGCGGTGCCGGACGACGCCTGCTGGTGCACTGGGAACAGGGCTTTGGCGACATCATTCAGCACCTGCGCTTCCTGCCGCTGGCGGCGCAGCGCATCGCACAGATCGGCGGGGGCAGCTGCGGCTTCGAGTGCCCGCCGCCGCTACTCACCTTGCTGCAGCGCATGCCAGGCGCGCCGACGATCATCGCCGCGGGCGAGAAGGCGCCCGATCTGTCTTCCTTCGACTGCCAGGCGCCGCTGCTCAGCCTGCCCTTGCTGCTGGGGTGCCGCGCCGACGCGCTGCCATCGACACCTTATTTGCGCGCCGACCAGCCTGCGGCCGACGTCTTGGGGCAAGCCTGGCGGCAGCGCGATGCACGCCGCCTCGTCGGGATCGCCTGGCGCGCCAGCAGCTTCGATCCGCACCGCAGCCTGACGCTGGCAGCGCTGCTTGCAGCCTTTGCGCCTCGCGCCACCGAACTACGACTCGTCAGCCTGCAAAAGGACATCAGCGCCGAGGAACGCGCGCTTTTGATGCTGCATGGGGGCATCGACGCGGGCGCAAACTTCGACAGTTTCGATGACACCGCGGCTGCGCTCACCGCGCTCGATAGCGTGGTCAGCGTCGACACCGCGGTAGCACACCTCTCCGGTGCGCTCGCCCGCCCAACGCTGCTGCTGCTCAATGAACCGGCGGCGGTACGCTGGATGCCGGATGTCGAGGACAGCCCCTGGTACGGCTCGCTGCGACTATTGCGCAAGAGCGCCGACGACGGCTGGGAAGTGTTGTTGCGCCGCGCCGCGACGCAGCTGTGAGCGGCGCTTAGAAGCCGGCTTGCGCCAGCTTAATCACCGGAAACGCCCGCCTGGCGCGCATTTCCAGCCATCGATGCAAAAAAACCACGTGCCTCAGTTGCCGGCGATGGTCATGTTACCCACGAGGATGGACCCGCAGGAACGCGAGCCGCGCACCAGCACGTCGCTGCCGATCGCGGCGATGTCCAGAAAAATGTCGCGCAGATTGCCGGCGATGGTGATCTCCTCGACCGGATAGGCAATCTTGCCACCCTCGACCCAGTAGCCGGCGGCGCCGCGCGAATAATCGCCCGTCACCATGTTGACGCCCTGCCCCATTACTTCGGTGACCAAAAGGCCGCTGCCCATTTCGCGCAGCATCCCGTCCAAATCCAGTTCGCCCGGCTCAAGGATGAGGTTGTGGTTGCCGCCGGCATTGCCGGTGGTCTGCATGCCGAGCTTTTTCGCCGAGTAGGTCGACAGGAAATAGCCCTCGACAAAACCCTTGCGAACCACATCGCGCGCCTTGGTCGCCACGCCGTCATCGTCGAAATACGAACTCGACAAGCCCTTATTGACGTGGGGATCCTCGCGCAGGTTGACGCGCGGGGAAAACACCTGCTTACCCAGGCTGTCGGGAAGAAACGAGGCCTTGCGATAGAGACTGCCGCCGCTCACCGCCGACACAAAATGGCCGATCAGCCCACTGGCGACCGGCGCCTCAAACAGCACCGGTGCCTGGCGCGTACCGATCTTTCTCGACTTAAGGCGGGACAACGCGCGCCGCCCGGCATACTCGCCGACCGCGGCCGGTTTGGGCAGGTCGCGCGCGGCGCGCGCCTGCACATACCAGTCATCGCGCTGCATCTTGCCCGATTGCTCGGCGATCACGGCGCAATACATCGACTGGCGCGTGCTGGAAAATCCGCCCATGAAGCCGGCGCTATTGGCCGAAACAAACTGCCCGGCCTGGCAAGACACGCTGGCCCCCTCGGAATTGCTGATGCGCCTGTCCAGACCGAAAGCAGCCGCCTCGCATTGCTGCGCCAGCGCTATGGCCTCTTCTACCGACAGATCCCAGGGATGATAAAGGTCGAGGTCGCGTATCGCCTTTTCACGCACGATCAGACTGGCATCGGCAAGACCGGCGGCCTCGTCGCTGGCGGTGAAGCGCGCGATGGTCAGCGCTTTTTCAACCGCATCGCGCACCGCCTGTGCCGACAGGTCCGAGCTCGAGGCGTAGCCTTTTTTTTGCCCCGAATAAACCGTCACGCCAAACCCCTTATCACGGTTGTATTCGATGTTCTCGACCTCACCCTTGCGCACGGTGACGGTCTGGCCGTAGCCCTCGGATATCTCGACTTCGCAATCGCTCGCACCCTGCGCGCGCGCCAGTGCGAGCCCATTGCGAGCGATCTCGCGAAAATTGTCACTGCTGTAGCTGAACCGGGTGTTTGCCATGGCGATACGGAGGGAGATTCCAGAGTAAGAAACGGCGAAAAGCCGTTATCATAACAGCATGAACAAAGCGAACTCAGCCAGACCCGGCAAGGCGGTGGATGAAAGCGAAGACGAGGATTACGACGGCCCGAGCAAAAGCCAGGTCAAGCGCGACATGCTGGCCCTGCAGGCGCTTGGCACCGAAATCGTCGAATTGACCGATGCCAAGTTCGCCAGCATCGCGCCAATCCTGCCAGAAAAACTGCTCATCGCCACCACCGATGCGCGCAGCATCCGCGCCCACGGCGGCCGCAAGCGCCAGCTGCAATACATCGGCCGCCTGATGCGCGAAATCGACCCCGAGCCGATACGCGATGCACTCGCCCTTTGGAAGCGCCATTCGCGCGAGCAGGCGGTTGAATTGCACCAACTCGAGAACTGGCGTGCGCGCCTGATCTCCGAAGAGGGCGCGCTGGGCGAATATGTTGCCCAACACCCGGGCACCGACACGCAGCGGCTGCGCGCGCTCATTCGCAACACGCGCGAGGAACAGGCACGCGGCAAACCGCCCAAATCTTACCGCGATCTGTTTCGCCTGCTGCGCGACGCAAAACTCGCCGCCGACAGCCTGCAAAATGACAGCGACCCCGAAACGCCAACCGCAACCGGGCAGGACGATGAGCACGATGAACGATGAACTGGTGGTGGGCCTGGTCTCGATAAGCGATCGCGCCTCGGGCGGGGTCTACAAGGACGAGGGCATTCCGGCGCTGGAAGAATGGTTCGGCCGGGCGCTCGCCTCGCCCTGGCGCACCGAAAAACGGCTCATTCCAGATGAGCAGCCGCTGATCGAATCAACGCTGGCCGAACTCGTTGACAAGCTCGGCTGCCATCTTGTCCTGACCACAGGTGGCACCGGGCCGGCGCTGCGCGATGTCACGCCCGAGGCGACACTTGCCGTGGCCGACCGCCTGATGCCCGGTTTTGGCGAACAGATGCGCCAGATCAGCCTGAAATTTGTGCCCACCGCGATCTTGTCGCGCCAGGTGGCGGTAGTGCGCAAACGCTCGCTCATCATCAACCTGCCGGGCCAGCCAAAATCGATACGCGAGACGCTGGAAGGCCTCAAAGACGCCGATGGAAATTCGCTGCTGCCGGGCATTTTCGCCGCGGTGCCCTATTGCATCGACCTCATCGGCGGCCCCTACATCGAAACCAACGAACGGGTGATCAAGGCTTTCCGGCCAAAGTCGGCCCTGCGGTCGGCAACCGGGTCCGCTACGGGGGCCGCCACAGTGGACGCCACAGTGCCCGCCCCTGGGGCCGCCCCAGGTGCCGCCACGGCCGCCGCAAAACCTCCGGCCCCCTAGCGCCGATGCTGCTATTGCTCAAACTGATACTGTCGCCCTCACTGGTGGCGATGGTGACGCTCGCCGGCCGCCGCTGGGGGACGCATATCAGCGGCATGCTGGTAAGCCTGCCGGTATCGGCCGGGCCGGTCTTGTTGTTTTTTGCGTTTGAACAGGGTAGCGGCTTTGCCGCGCACGCCGCGGTCGGGGCACTGGCCGGTCTGGTGGCCACGGCGGCCTATTTTCTCGTTTACGCCTGGGCCGCCATGCGCTATGGCTGGATGGTGTCGCTGCTGCTGGGCACGCTAAGCTACGCCGCCTGCACCGCTTTGTTGCTCGCCGTGCCCCTTGGTGCCGAAGTGGCCTTGCTGCTTGCTCTGGCGAGTTTCGCCCTGGTGCAACGGCTGCTCCCGCGCAGTCAGGGCACGGTTGCCATCGCGGCGGGCGTTTCGCGTCTTGACCTGCCGCTACGCATGCTCGCTGCGGTATGCATCACCCTCGCACTGACCGGCCTCGCGCAGTGGCTGGGGCCGCAACTGTCGGGCCTGCTGACGCCCTTCCCGGTCGCCACCTCGGTCATCGCCTCATTCACGCTGGCCCAGCAGGGCAGGGTCGGCGCCCTTGCCTTCATCCGCGCGCTGAACGGAACGATGTACGGCTTTTGTATTTTTTGCTACGTTCTCGCCCTGACCCTGGAGCCGCCACAGCCGCAGACCATCGCGACGGCCTTTGCGCTGGCGATCGGCTTGCAACTTGCGCTGGGCACCCTGCTACATTTCGGCGCAAACCACATCGCGTCGATGAAACCCGCACGAACCAAACGGAGCCACACGGTATGAGCACCTCCCGCCTCGAAACCATCGAAATTGAAAGCGCGCCCTCGCCCAGCGCGAGCATCATCTGGCTGCATGGCCTTGGTGCCGACGGCAATGACTTTGCCCCTATTGTGCCCGAGATCGATCTGGGGGGTATCGCCGTGCGCTACGTTTTCCCCAATGCCCCGACCATGCCGGTGACCGTCAACAACGGCTCCGTAATGCGCGCCTGGTACGACATCTCCGACGCGGCAATCCGGCGCGAAGACGAAGCGGGCGTGCGCGCATCGCAAGCCGCCATTGAAACCTTGATGAGCCGGGAAAAGACCCGCGGCATCGCGGCGAGGCGCATTGTGCTCGCGGGTTTCTCCCAGGGCGGGGCGATCGCCCTCTTTACCGGCTTGCGCCACGCCGAACGCATCGCCGGCATCATGGCACTGTCGACCTACATGCCGGTGGCCGACAAACTCGCCGCCGAAGCACAGCCCATAAACGGCGACCTGCCGGTGTTCATGGCGCACGGCAGTGATGACACCGTGATCCCGATCACCCGCGCCGCGCAATCGCGAGCATTACTGGAACAACAGGGCTGTGCGCTCGAGTGGCACCAATACCGCATGCCGCATTCGGTTTGCCCCGCGGAACTGGGGGATATCCAAGCCTGGCTGAGGAAGGTCTTGGCCTGAGAGGGCGGTGAATGGGAAATAGGAAATGGTGAATGGCGCATTACCATTCCCTATTCACCATTCACCATTCCCCATTCCCCATTAACCGCCCCTACTCGTTATCGCGGACCATCTGGCGGAAACGCACCAACTCGTAGTCTTCGCCCCTCTCGACAACACCTATGGGCATCAGCAACAGGCTGAGACCATCCGTGTCGATTTCGAGGTTCTGTCCCGGCACCCAGGCGCCAGAGCGCAACAGCACCATCGCCTCGCCGCTGGAGGCATGCGACAAGGGGTCGAGCAGGATACCCAATTCGCTGGCTTCGTTGCCGCCCGGCTGGCCGCCTGGCATGCGCAGGAGCACAATCGAGGCCGATTTAGCGATGGTCTGTATGCCCACCGAAGCCTGCTGCTGTTTATCCCGGCTCAAACGGCGCAACACGCCAACCACCCAATTTTTGCCCCCTTCGGGCTGCAAGCCAAGCAGGCAACCGATTTTCAGCCAGTCGCCCTTGATCTGCGGAATCATCGCGCCAAACCCGCCGGAGCTGACGTTTTGCACAATCCAGCTCTCCTCCGCAGCCTCATCGAAATCAAGCGTGCCTGCGGGCTCCAGCGCCCCCATCAAGCCGTCAAACCCATGGGTGACGACAAGCCGCGATTTGACCTGATGGCGCGGCGCCTTACGCTCGGGCGGCGAGCTCGACCAGTAGATCACGATATGCTCGAGCACATCGAGTACGGTCGATGGCTCGTAGGCGCCGCCCAGATTGACGGCAGAGGGCACGGCACCGGTCGATTTGATGATCTGCTGGACTTTTTCGATATCGGCCAGGCCGCTACCGGCGGAAAAATAGCGCAACATCGGCAGCGGCTGCGGCGGCTTGATCAGGCGCAGCGGCGCCACGCTACCGGCCAGATCGACCCAATAGGCGCAGCCCTCGGCTTTCTCCAGCAGCACAAAACCTGGTG
This sequence comes from Pseudomonadota bacterium, assembly GCA_025356665.1. Taxonomy (GTDB): domain Bacteria; phylum Pseudomonadota; class Gammaproteobacteria; order Burkholderiales; family SG8-39; genus CAITSH01. The sequence continues at coordinate 32,929 of JANXRV010000136.1, read as the reverse complement.
CGTAATGCGCCACTAGACGCTCCATCAACTCCGTCTCAAGCGGCAACAGGCTGTCCGAAGAAGAAGCGCTGAACATGACCGCCTTGAGAAATTCGATCTCCGCTGAAGACTCACCCGGGACGCCCGGATAAACCTGCACCTTTGCCTTGGCAAACCTGCGCGACTCGGCCAGCCAGTAGATCTTGTAGAGGATGCCCCACAGCAAGGGGTCCATCGGGCCGTAGCGAAACGACTGCCACTTGAGCTGCGCCGCGAGGGCGCGCATGGCGCGCACAGTCAACAAGGGCATGGTGTTCTTCAGCGCGTCACCGCCCTTGGCACCGGTGGCATACAGATCGATACAGGTGGCCAGCGACATCGCCGCCTGCCGCCAGTAAGCAAACAGCGCGAGCCACAGCCGGTTTTCCTGGAACTTGGAAGGGCGGATCGAGCCAAGATAGTCGCGCGACAGCTTGCGCGCGTGCACCTGCGCCGACTCATCCAGCAGCAGCAGCAGTTGCGCCCGGTGTTCGGGCTTGAAACCCTCTGCGGCTCCGACAGATTCGAGCCAGCTTGTCAGCTCCTCGATGGCCTTGAAGGCGTCATTGACCGGCACTTCCTCAAGGATGCGTTTCGCCTCCTTGAGATCGGCCATCGGATGATCGGGCTTACTTCTCCGGAACAGCTGCAGCATTGGATTCCCTTCCCGAAGTCCGATGCGAAATACAATTCAGTGGCTAACGCAATTCAATGGCGCCGACACTGCCGCTAAGCACAAGCAAGCCATCCACAACGCACGGCCCAACTCGCCCCACCTGAACCCTCGGAGGGCCTGGACGCCCCCTGGACGCCCTAAGCCGCACAGGCTTACGGAGCCAGTTTGCACTGCAAGCACAGAGCATAGAACGCAGAACAAAAACCGTAGCGCAGGGCTGCCCCGCCACGCGCCGGTTTGTAAGCCCATGCGCGGGCGTAGAGATTGGCGCCGATGAGCGGAATAGAACCAATGCTAATGCACCACTAAGCCCCTGACGAATAAGCAGAATATCAACAGTGTTTTCAGAACACAAGCCGAAAATACTTAAATATCGGCCGGTACTTAAAACCACCTCAGCAAACGGCACGCCCTGCTCCCAGCCCTTAAATCAGGTGTAGCCCCCAACACGGGTTCCATCAGACAGACACCCTCCGGGCCTGACGCAACACCGGCACATCAAGGTCCGACAAGATGGCCGCCGAACAACTGAACCAGGCTCGCCAGAAACGGTTTCTTTACGTCAACCAAGGATGTTGCAAGGCCGCTTGAAGTGCTTAGCCAACCCATCGTTCAGACGCCTTCCTCTACTGGAAATGACGCACTGGAGCTCCGTGAACTGTGACTTGGGATAGGCAGCACCAGACCATGACAACGAACAACCCCGGCCGTCCTGGGCGGATTGATCGGCGGCGCGCTAAACGGCTACCTGCACGCCAAAACAGCGCTAGTGCGCCGCAGCGGGTTTCTCAGCGCCTTTCTTTTCATCTTTTTTGGCGTCTTTCTTGTCGTCCTTCTTGCCGTCTTTCTTGTCCGGAGCGGCCTCCTGCACCATCACCGTTTTGCATTTTTCCATGAGACCATTTTTAGTCGTCACCTCTTCGCACTGCCGCTCCACCTTATAGGCATGGGAAGCGCCGCTTCCCGACACCGCACAAATCGCGACGATGGCCGCCAAGAAAAACCCGGGGTGATTTTTCATGCATTCCCCATTTTTCTATGCCGAAGCCCGTGAGGGACGGCGCAAACAAGAGAAAGCGAAACCTGCCCACTACAGCCAGGCAAGACATCTGCGGCAGGTGTGCGCAACCGACAAACCCTGCCCACCTGCACCATCCGGTCACAAACATAACACTCAAAGGCAGTGGTGCCGTCATCAAACTATCACAAAAAATATCTAACATGATATTTTTAGGGAAAACGCATGATTCTATAATTTCGTAGCGTCCTTAAAGAAGTAATTGAAGTACTTTTAACCCTCCTATGAGCGCATTGAAACGGTGGAAGAGATGCTGCGTACGCCCCTGTCTTTTGTTCTGCCAGTAATTGCGCTGCATCTTGCCTGGCCAGCTGTGGCGCCGGCGGTTGAAGCTGCAGCGGCCACCGTGCCGGCGGTTTCAACTCCCACCGGGCAAAGCGACATCGCCGAACTGAAGTTCCGCGATTTCTTCCGCATGCCGGTGTCCTCGCGCGGGCTGGAGCCAACGCCGATCCTGCTGGCCCACAACGGTCGCAAGGTGCGCCTGACGGGCTTCATGGTGGCGCGAGAAGATACTGAGGTGGGCAGTTTTCTGTTGACGCCCATGCCGGTGCGCATGAGTGAACACGCGGACGGTGAAGCCAACGACCTGCCGCTCAATACCGTGCTGGTGATCATGCCGCAAGCTGACCGGCACATGCCGCTGCTCCACCATAACGCGCCCATGCAACTGACCGGCGTGCTCGAGTGGGGCCGCCAGGAATTGCCGGACGGAAGCGTGAACTGGCTGCGTCTGCAGCTCGATCCGCGCGCCACCGACACGCCAAAACCATTGTTGAAGTGAACAGGGAGATATTCATGGCTTCGCTTTATCGCCGTACTGGCCTGCCCGGCGCAGGGTCGGCTTGGAGTATGGTGCTGGCCTTGGCCATGGCATTGGCTCACAGCGCACAAGCTGCCCCAAGCGTGAGCCGCTTGACGCCGCCAAGTGAGCTGTTTTCCAGCGGACAGCCTGCGCCGATGATCGCGCGTTTCCTGCCCAGGCAATTGTTTGATCTGCAAGCCACTTTGCGACCGGACGCAGACCAGCAGATCACCAAAGTATCATTTGCCATCGACGGCAAGCCCGTTGACAGCCCGGTCGCGCTGCGCACCTGCGCCGAAGGCTGTCTCACCAATGTTCCCAAAAGCGCCAGCATCGCCACGGTGCGCGCGGTCTCGCTGACCAAGGCGGGGCTGCATGCCTTGAGCGTGTCGGCGACGCAAAGCGATGGCCAGGTAGTGACCGCCAAGGGCAACTTCGAGATCGTGCCCTTCAATACCGGCGGGAAGAAAATCAGGAACGTCATCATCCTGCTCGGTGATGGCATGGGTGCGGCACAACGTACGGCGGCGCGCATCGTCGCGTCTGGTTACGCGCAGGGCAAGGTGATCGCGCCGCTGGCCATGGACACCTTCCCGGTCACCGGCATGGTGAAGACCTCCTCGCTCAATTCCATCGTCACCGATTCAGCGCCGGGCATGGGCGCTTATGTCAGCGGCAACAAGAGCAACAACAATGAGGAAGGTGTATTCCCGGACGACACCATCGATCCGTTTGACAACCCGCGCGTCGAATACCTGAGCGAATACCTGCACCGCACCCAAGGCAAGGCGCTGGGACTGGTCACCACATCGGATGTGTTTGATGCAACGCCGGCAGCCAATGCGGTGCATACCAGCAATCGCGGCGCCGGCACGGGCATTGTCGATCAGTATCTGGATGATCGCGGACTGACCGGCCTGTCGGTGCTGATGGGCGGGGGCCGCAAGTGGTTCCTGCCGTCCACCACGCCGGGTTCGGCGCGTGCCCGGAGCAACGACTACGCGTTCAATGCAGGCGAGGCGCATACCGGCGAAATCATCCGGCGCTGGGGCACGGCGCCCGGCGCAATTGATCCGCAGCGGGACCTGATCGCCGACTTCAAGGGCGCCGGTTATGCCTACGCGGCCAACAAATCCGAACTCGATGCCCTCGATGCAAAAGCCGACAAGTTGGTCGGCCTGTTCGCGCTCTCGAACATGAATGTCGCACTCGACAAGATCGATGGCCGGCGCGGCAACAAGGGGGTGGTTGATGATTACGGTTTTCCCGACCAGCCGATGCTCGACGAAATGTCGCGCAAGGCCCTGCAGGTCCTTAAAAAATCGAAGAAGGGTTTTGTGCTGATTATCGAAGGCGCCTCGATCGACAAGCAGGCACACAACATGGACACCGAACGCTGGATACTCGATACCATCGAGTTTGATCGCGCCGTCAAGGTGGCCCGGGACTTTGCCCGGGACGACGGCGAAACGCTGGTGATCGTCACGGCGGATCACGAGTGTTCGGGCGTCGCCCTGATCGGCAGTTCACGCCTGACGGACCAGCGCCTGCAAAGCGCCATCAAGACGGCCAATGAAAAAGGTCCGGCGACGAAAGAAAACCTGCGCGATCCGGTGGTCGGCATCTATGAACAGGCCGGCTTCCCGCGCTACACGCTGTCGGCTGATGGCTATCCGCAAGCCACCAACGTCGATTACCGCGTGCTGGTCGGTTACGGCGCCAACGCCGACCGCAACGAAGACTGGCGCACCAACGACCAGCCACTGCAGGACAGCCAGCAGCCCTTCGTCAAGCGCGCACCGATGTTGACCTACCCGGCCAGCCCACTGGATCGCGACAAAAACAGCGGTTATCTGGTTACCGGCCAGGTCCCGGGCGAATCGGCGGTGCACACCGCCACCGATATCCCCTTGTCGGCGTTCGGTCCGGGCGCCTACAGCTTCACCGGTGTGATCGACAATACCGATGTGTTTTTCAAAATAGTCCAGATGGCGGTCGGCGGAGTGCCGGCCCTGAACCCGAGCACACAGTCACGGAAGAAATAATCGCGACATTGAAGTTGGCGCCGTCGCGCCCGGTCGAGCAGGCCGGAGGAATTTCACCGTTCAGCCTCTCACAGAACGGCGCATGAAGCTCTCGGCTCACTCCGACGCACAAGAGTGATAACACGCGCGCTCGGATCACCAAAGACGCCGCGCACCGTATGTAGCGGACGAAAGCCGCGGAACGCCTATGCATCCCACAGCCGCCGCTTTCGCTTGGTTGAATTTGCCATCCAAACATCATGACAAGTTTTAGCAGCATTGAAAATGCCGAAGAACCCCTATCCATACGGGTTTACGGCGTATCGGTACAACGGCTTTCGAGCAAAGGGCCCGCGCCAATGCTGGGTTTGCGGGGGAGCGTTTCGGGAGGGTTTTCTGTATAGCCGCTATTTGACGACTTCCCCTTCGGGTACCGTAAAGCACAAAAAAACTGCTCTCGAATGTCAATTTTCGGGATGCGTAATTGAAATTGCGTTCAACTCGCGGATCAACTCCGCGCTGGCGGCCATTGCCTTGCGGCGTGCAGCACGCGCAGAATGCGCACCGTGTCGGCGACCGTGTCGTAAATGAGGACGTAATTTTGATGCGCCACGAACTCGCGCGTGTCATTTACGCAGCCAGGCCGACCCAGGCCGGGATGATCAATCAGTCGGTTCGCTTTTTCGGAAAAAAGCTCATCGAGCGCCAGCGCTGCGCTTGGGTTATCGGCTTCGATGTAGTCATAGATCGCACGGCGGTCATCTATAGCCTCGGGCGTCCAGAACAGCCTCACGATCTCGCTTGGAGTTTTCGGCGTGTCTCGGCTCGACGGTTGGAAAATTCCGCTTCCACGTCCTCGGCCGACACCAGATGCCCCGCATTGGCAGAATCCAGTCCAACCTGCACTTGGCGCCGGAACCAAGCGTCGTGCTCGGCAGCGCCCTGCTGCTGCTTGACAAAATCTCGCATGAAGTCACGTAACAGCTGTGCGCCAGTGCGATCGCGTGATTTCGCGGCCGAGGAGAACTCTTCTTTCAATGCCGCATCTACCCGGAAGGTAAAGGTTGCTTCGCTCATTGTGCTGACCTTGAGTGTTACTTGATAAGTGCACTGTAGCACAAGGTGCTGGGGGGACGAATTCCTAAATCACGCCAAGACCAGAATCTGAAATAGTCCGCGAAAGGGGTGGCACCAGCTGAACACAGCATCGCCGAGCGGGACAAACACCCTAAAAGACGGACAAACGCCCGCCTACCTTCCGCGTAAAAAACCCGTGCCTAAACGGTGGGTGCAGGTACGGTGGGGTCTCAGGAAACAGCCGATCGTTCGTCCAAAACCCAGTGCAAGGGGTAGCCGGATGGAAGCAGTTTAAAACGCGGGGGGGTCGGCTACCGGTGGGGGTCGGGTTACCGGGAGTTGGCTTGGAACAGAGTCGGCTTTGTGCGACTTGAGGCCCTTACTCCCCGCGCAGCCAATATGCGAACAGATCGCGCTACGCGCGTAAACTCAACTCAGCGGCAAACATGGGGTTTGTCGTTTGACCGGATTACTGACCGGTTTTTAACTGAAATCGTTCGGTCAGGCAGGGGTAATCAGGCGTGCGGTTTTTTTCACGTACTGGTAGTGCACGCTATGTCATTGGATCGTAATGACATAGATAAAAAGATTGGTGCCGATGACCGGAATCGAACTGGTGACCTACGCGTTACGAGTGCGTTGCTCTACCAACTGAGCTACATCGGCATTTCAGCCCGATATTATATCGCAATGACGGAAATAACTGGGGCATCAGGACGGCAGGGCGTCCTGATGGAGAGATCAGCCACGCGGACGGATGCGAATAATGACATCGACGCCGGCCGCCTCGGTGCCCTCTGGCAGCGCGGGCAGCGCCTGGAGAAGAATCTGATCTGAGGGAATATCGGTCAGGCGACCACTGGCGGTGTCGTAAAAATGGTGGTGGTCGCGGATGTTCGAGTCATAGAACACCTTGCAAGGATCAACAATCAACTCCCTCAACAGCCCCTTCTCGACAAACAGCTTGAGCGTGTTGTAAACGGTGGCTTTGGAGGTCTCGGCATCGACCGCGTTGACCAGCGACAACACCTGGTCGGCCGACAGGTGTTGTTGGCGCGACAGCATGACCTGCGCAATCTCAAGCCGCTGGTGCGTCGGCAACACACCGTGTGCACGCAGCATGCCGGCGACCTCATCCCGACCCAGAGCCGGCGTTTCTATTGTTTGCGCAATTTCAGTCATGGCAGCCGCCGCGTTGTTCGGTACTGTGAATGGATCGGGAGAATTTTAGCTGCCAGTTTGGACTTTGTCTAACCCAGGTCCGGCCAAGGATGGAATAGGGGGACAGACTCAGGCGCAAATTCGGAGGCAGATCCGCAAAAACGTGAATTAATGCCGATAAAAGCAAGCGCCAGCGCCGTTCGTCCCCACGCACCGTCCATTCGTCGGGCGCGTTTGCGGGCGCACCGGCACCTTGCTTAACATCGACTCATCCTAAAAGGAGTTGCCATGCTTGGTCAAAAAGGTTTCACGCTGCTCGAACTGATGATCACGGTCGCCATCGTCGGCATCCTCGCGGCGGTGGCTATTCCGTCCTATACCGACTACATCATGCGCGGCAAGATCACCGAGGCGACCGCCAACCTGCTGACCATGCGAACCAAGATGGAACAGTTCTACCAGGACAACCGCACGTTTGTCGGCGCCTGCGCCGCCGGCACCGTGGCGCCGCTGCCCTCCGGCCTGAAGTACTTCGCCATCACCTGCCCCACGCTGACCGCCACCGCCTACACCATCCAGGCCAACGGCGGCGGCGCCAGCGACAACAGCATGGCCGGATTCACCTACACCATAGACCAGGCCAACGCGCGCGCCACCTCCGCCGTGCCCGACACCAGCTGGGGCAGCGCACCGATCGCCTGCTGGGTCATCAAGAAAGGTGGCGTGTGCTGATTCTGCGCAGCTCCGGCGCAACGGCCAAGATGGCCGCAGCGCCTGGCTTCACGCTCGTGGAGCTGATGATTTCACTGGCGGTGCTGGGGGTGCTGGCCGCCCTTGGCGCGCCGAGTTTTTTTGAGTGGTTGCAAAGCTCGCAGACGCGCGCGGCGGCCGAAGCGGTGCTCAACGGCATCCAGGTGGCGCGCGCCGAGGCCATCCAGCGCAATGTCAATGTCAGGGTGGTGTTCGCACCGCCCTCCACCGGCTGGACCGTCGCGGTGGACTCGACCGGCACGGTGGTGCAGTCGCGCTCCGGCGCCGAGGGCACCAGCAACGCGGTGCTCACGGCCACCCCGTCAGCCAGCACCACCATCACCTTTGGCGCGCTGGGCAGCGTGGGTGCCAATACCGACACCTCGGCGGCCATCACGCAGCTGGATGTATCCAATTCGAAGTACGCCGCCGGGCGCTCGCTGCGCGTCGTCATCACCGGCGGCGGCAGCACCCGCATGTGCGACCCGGCGCCGGCCCTCGCCTCCACCGACCCGCGCCGCTGCTAGGCCCGCCCACCCAAGCCCCTACCCCAACACGCCATGACGACATCGATTAAACGACAACAATCCGCGGCAGCGCGCCTGCAGCGCGGCGTGATGCTGATCGAGGCGCTGCTCGCCATCCTGATTTTTTCGGTCGGCATCCTCGCCATCGTCGGCATGCAGGCCGTTGCGATCAAGAGCGTGACCGAATCCAAGACGCGCAGCGACGCCTCGTTCCTTGCCAACCAGCTGATGGCGCAGATGTGGACCGATGCGGGCAACATCAACGCCTACGCCTACGCGGGCACCGGCACGCCGCCGGCGCGCCTCACCGCCTGGATCACCACGGTGCAGACGCGACTGCCTGGTGCGCTCACGCTGCCTCCCCTGGTCACCATTACCGGCGGCACCAGCTCGGGTGCGCTGGTGCAAATCACCATGCGCTGGCAAATGCCCGAAGAGGCCGCACAGGGTCTGCCCGCGCACAATTTTGTCATCACCGCCTCGGTTTACGTCTGAACATGCGCAGCGCACACCCCCTCCATCACAGCGAACGCAGCCGGAACACGCCACAAACGGCCGCCACGGCGCACCTGCACGTCGCCGCGAGCGGCTTCAATGGCGCGGCGCGCGGCTTCAGCATGGTCGAGCTGCTGGTCGCCATGACCATCAGCCTGATCGGCATGATCATCATCTTCCAGGTGTTCGAGGTGTCAGAGGGCATCAAGCGCACCACCACCACCGGCGGCGACGCGCAGCAAAACGGCGCCATCGCCCTTTATGTGATCGACCAGGACATCCGCAACGCCGGCATGGGCTTTAACGACACCGCCTACGCCGGCTGCAACATCACCGCCTACGACTCAACGCGCTCCCCGAACACCTTTCCGACCGCCCCGGCAAGCATGCTGATGGTGCCGGTGCAGATCACCTCGGGGGGCAGCTCCGCCCCCGACAGCATGACGGCGTTTTACGGCTCGCAAAGCCTGGTCGCCAACTCAACCACGCTCAGCGCCAACATGACCGCCTCCACCGACTCGCTGCGCGTGCAAAGCCGTTACGGCGTGCGCACCGGCGACCTGCTGCTGATGATGCAACCGGGTGCCGGCACGCGCTGCGCCATGATGGAAGTCACGGGGCTGCCGGGCAACCCCAGCGACCAGATCGATCACGCCAGCGGCGCCTACACGGTTGCCGGTGGCGCGACGGTGACGGCGCGATTCAACCCGGTTGCCGGCCTTGGCGTGGTCTACACCGGCGCGGGCAGCGCCAATGCCACGCGCGTCTTCAACCTGGGCAACATCTACGATGCCAACAACGTGTCGATGCCGGTGCACAACACCTACGCCATCGCCGCCAACGCCCTGACGGTGAAATCCGGCTTTTCCGACAACGCCGCCGCCGCCATTGCCGACAACATCGTGCACATGCGCGTTGTCTACGGCCTCGATGACGGTGTCAACAACGGCACCATCACCTACAACGCCGCCTATACCGCCGGCGACGGCATCGTCGACCGCTTTGTCGACGGCAGCACCACACCCAACTGGCAGTACGTCATCGCCGTGCGCATCGCCGTTGTCGCGCGCAGCGCGATGGCCGAAAAGCCCTCGTCGGGCATCCCGAGCGACCCCTGCGACACCACCAGCGCCTTCCCGACCTGGTCGGGCACGGTCTGGTCCACCGCCGCGCCCAACCTGATGACCGCCCTGGACGTTTCAGCGGACGCCAACTGGCGCTGCTACCGCTACAAGGTTTTCGAGACCACCCTCCCCTTGCGCAACTGGATATGGAAGTCAAGCTGACATGAATTCGCGCCCCCTGCACGAACGCACACTGCACACGCAGCAGATTCAGCAGATGCAGCACACGCAGCGCTCCGAGCGCACGCCGTCCATGCACAGGCACGCACCGGCCCGCCGCCAGCGCGGCACCATGCTGGTCATTTCGCTGATCGTGCTCGTTTCCATGACCCTCGCGGGCGTCGCCATGATGCGTTCCGTCGACACCTCCGCCATCGTCGCCGGCAACATCGCCTTCAAGCAGTCCTCGCTTAACGCCGCGGACAGCGGCATCCAGGCCGGCTACACTTTTTTGACGGCGAACTCGGGCGGGGCGACGCTCTACAACGACAACAATGCCGCGGGCGTATCCAGCACCGGTTATTTTTCCAGCGCGCCCACCACGGAACCGGACTGGACCAACACCAACAACTGGACTAATGCCGGCTCGATCAACGCCGGCGTGGCCGACGCCGGCGGCAACGTCGTGCAATACGTCATCCAGCGCCTGTGCCCCATCGCCAACTGCGCCCCGAGCGGTGTGTGCAACGGTAACACCAATGTTTGCGGCACCACGCCCGACACCACCGCCATCAGTGGCGAGGGCACCGACCAGAGTTCGACCAACTTTTTCACCCGTCCGCCGGCCACGCACTATCGCGTCACCGCGCGGGTGGTCGGCCCGCGCCAGTCCACCGCCATCGTGCAGACGCTGCTGCGCACGCAGTGATACCCGACGCATAGCTTGCGAGCCTTCGACAAACAACGCTTAACGCTTAACGTTTAACAATAAACGCTTACGAACCACGAACCATCATTATCCAATACGAACGTCAATTGACCGCACGCCAACGCGCTCACGATTGCGAGGACAGGCCCATGAACAAGCTCTTCAAAACCACCATCCAACTGCTCGCCGGCCTTGCCGCCCTGCTCGCCATGGGCAGCGCAATCCCCGCCAGCGTCACCATTTCCTCGGTGCCCCTGGCCACCAGTTCGGGTGCCAACATCCTGCCCAACCTGCTGTTCACCCTCGACGGTTCGGGCAGCATGGGCTGGGACTACCTGCCCGACTACGTCAACGACACGCAAAAATGCATGACCAATAGTGCCGGCGGCACCACCTGCTCCTATGGCGATCCGCCCTGGCAGACCGGTGGCGCCACCGGCTTTAACGGCGTCGCCTATGACCCGCGCGTGTATTACCGCCCCGGGGTGGACTGGCTGGGCAACACCGTGCTCAACTGGACGGCGACGACAAAGACAACGAGCTCGCCACTGCCCACCACCGCACTGGTTGCGGACGCCTATCTTGGCGGCTCCACCATCAACCTGACCAGCGGCATCACCGACCGGCGCTATTGCAACGCCAACAGCGTGTGCAAGCGCAACGGCACCGACGCCGCCGGCACCACGCTCGTGTCGGGCACCGATGCCTCGGGCAACACCATGTCAGCCGGGCGCTTTCCCTACCGCACCCATGCGAGTAACGCCAGCACGCTGGTATTCGGGCTGCCCGAAATGATGCCCATGGGCGTGATGACACGCAGCGCTACCACCGTTACGGTAACGACTACAGGTGTGCACGGGCTTGCGGTCAACGACATCATTTATATCACCGGCACCGGTGTCACCGGCATAGACGGCAACACCATCACCGTCGCCACGGTGCCGGGCACGCGCTCCTTCACCTTCACCAGCGGCACCGCGAGCGCCGCCACCACGGCGAGTTTCGTACGCGCCACCAGCACAGTAACGGTCACCAGCACCGGCCACGGGCTGTCCACCGGCAATCTCGTGACCATCGTCACCGGTAACGCCAACCTCGACGCCACCGCGACGCCCATCGTCAGAATCAGTGCCAATGCTTTTTCCTACCAGATGGCAGGAACGGTGACCGTGTCCTCCACCAGCGGAACCTGGAACCTGGGCTCTACGGGCTCGTTCCGCAAGCACGTCACCGGCGCTGCTTGGACCAGCCCGGCCACGGGCACCACGGCGCAAAAAAGCGTTGTTACCGTAACCAGCAACGGACACGGACTTGTCACCAACGACAGCATTTATTTCCAGAACACCGACACCAACGCGACCGGCACCGCTAACGTCACCGTCCTCAACGCCAACACCTTCACGTATTCCGCACCCGTGGGGGTGCCGGCCACCCAAGCGGGCACCACCAGCTGGATCCGCACCGGCCTGTACAACGTCGCCAGCGCGATCAACGGCCCGGCGATGGCCTACACCATCACGCCCATCGAGTACTGCACCGATGCCAACCTGACCAACTGCGTCGAAGTCATCCCGCCCGCGAGCGCGCCCGGGGGCTACACCTTTCCGGCCTACGTGCGCTTTTGCCAGACCCAGGACCAGGCGACCGCGCTCGGGGGCGTCGGCGACGCGAGCGGCGTGCCGCGCTGCCGCAACAAGTTCGTCGCCTCGGGCAACATCGCGGCTATCTATAGCTGGCCGCGCTACGGCTGGTATAACCGCGAGGTCATCCAGTCGGCCACCACCAGCTACGCCAACCGACCCGACCGCAGCGATTGCGCCGCGGCGCCCTCGTGCACCTATACCGAGGAAATCCAGAATTACGCGCGCTGGTACACCTTCTACCGCACGCGCATCCAGATGATGAAAACCGCCGCCGGGCGTTCCTTTTTGCCCTTCGTGTCCAATCCGAGCGCAGCGGTGCCCATCCCGAACAAGGTGCGCGTGGGCTTCATCAACATCGAACCGTTTTATCCTTCGCAAAGTGGCAGCAAAGGCAGCGGCGTGCAGCCGGAAAACTATCTCAAGATCGATAACTTCGACACCACCCAGGCAAGCAACTGGTACGACAAGTTCTACAAACAGGTGGTCAACCAGAGCACGCCGCTGCGCGAAGCGCTGTCGCGCGCCGGCTGGATTTTCGCCGGCAAGCTCAATACCGGGCTGACCAACGGCATTCCACTCACCGATGACCCGATACAGGCCTCCTGCCAGCGCAACTACACCCTGCTCACCACCGACGGCTACTGGAACGGCAACGGCGGGCAGGACCTCGCCGGCACCGCCATGGGCAATGCCGACAACCGCAACAACGACCTGCAAAGCCCGTACAGCCAGGTCATGGTCGATCGCGCCAATACCGGCACCTTTGACGGCGGCGTCGGCACGGTGGTCACCACCACCACCCCGACCAATACACTGGAACAAAACATCTGCTTCGGCAATGCCAGCACCACCTTCAGCGCTGGCACCCAGACCACCTGTGGCTGCAGCGGCACGCAACAGCGCAGCTGGACGCGCACCCTGACCGCCAGCAACATTGTCGCCACCACCGACGGCGTGCTCACCTCCAACACCAACACCAACACCGCGACCTTTGCCGCCGATGTGGCCTGCCAGGCGGCCTACACCTCGACCTCGAAGGTCACAACCACCATCACCGACCAGCGCGCCGTGCGCGTCACCGCCTTATCCACCTTCCCCACCGTTAACGGCCAAGCAACGGGCGCCAACGGCGTCGCTGCCAATATTGCTGGCACCTGTGCCTCCAACTTCGGGCAGATCATCACCCGTATCACCACCTACGACACGACCACCGTTAGCACCAACGGCGTGGCCGCCGCGCCCACCGTGGGCAACACGCGGTATGACTTCACCACCACGCCACCCACCAGCTGCCAAGCCCTGACCACAGTCACGGTGCGCAACAGCGTGCAGGAAACCCAGCAGGTAAACAAAACCCTCACGAACGGCGGGGCGGGCTCCACCACGCTATCGTTCACGCCGGCGGCGGCCCCGACCGGCTTTACGGTCGTCACGGCCGTCGGCGCCACCGGCCCCACCGTATTCTCCCCGAGCGCACAGGAAACCACCACCGTAAACTGCACCAGCGTTCCGGGTACCGGCTCTGCGCCCAACAACATTCGTTGGGTACGCTACCAGCGTGTCTTGTCCTATACGCGCACCGATACCCAGTCGGGCTCCGCTGCCGTCACCAGCACCTACGGCACCGCGACGGCGAGCTTCACCCGGCCGGCCAGCTCGTGCACCACGACAGCACAAACCCTCACCAACGGTTCAGCAACGATTACCGCGGCCGGCAGTGTCGCCTCAACCACGATCAGCGGCGACCCGGTGCCCAATGCCGTCAGCACATCGGTCGGCTCAGCGACCATCACCGGCACCACCGGCACCCAGCTGACCATTACGCGCAGCCCAAACCCGAGCACCCCTGCGGTCGGCACGCCCTCGGTCGCCACCTCCTACGGCGGCTACCCAAACACGCTGGCCGACGTGGCGATGTATTACTACCGCACCGACCTGCGCGGCGGCACAGATATTTTTGGCAACAGCACCGGTCCCTCGCTCAACCTGGGGGGCACCGGTACCGTGGATATTTCGCCCAACAACATCCCGGTCAAGGCCGGCGCCAAGGACTTTGCCACCCACCAGCACATGACCACCTTCACCATCGGCCTTGCCGACGGCTTCATGCGCTACCAGCCGAGCTACGAAACCGACACCACCGGCGACTTTGTCAACATCAAGAACGGCGCGGCGGCCGGCACCTGCTTCTGGACCACCGGCGTGTGCAACTGGCCGCAGCCCTTTGCCGACGACGCCTCGGCACTCGATGACCTGTGGCACGCCGGGGTCAACGGGCGAGGCAGCTTTTTCTCTGCGCTCAACGTCGATGGCCTGGTGTCGGGTATCGCCAACACGCTCAATTCGGTCAACGCACAAGTGGCCTCGGCCTCGGCCTCGGCCACCTCAAGCCCGAACGTGACGCAGACGGATAACCAGATTTTCAGCACCACCTACCAGACCATCACCTGGGGCGGCAAGGTGTTCGCCCAGACCATTGATCCGGCAACGGGCAACGTGCTGTCGACCATCACCTGGCAGGCCGACACGCAACTGCTCACCAAGGTCAGCTCGGCCAGCGACACGCGCAGCATTTACACGCTCGACACCTCTGGGGTCAACCCCGACAACATCAAGCCCTTCTTGTGGTCGGTCACAACACCGACGGTGTCCAACCCCGGGCTGACCGCCACCGAGCAGGGCTACTTCACCAACAAGTGCGTGCCCACCACCGGCATGACGCAATGCTCCGGGCTCACCACGGCGCAGGCGGTCATTGCCAACAACGGCTCGGCGCTGCAAGCCTTCATTCGCGGGCAGTTCGGCAACGAGGCGACGGTATTCCGCGATCGCACCTACCTCGATAGTGTCTCCGGCACCATATTGAACACCGTGCTGGGCGACACCATCACGGCCAAACCGGCCTACTTGCGCGGTTCGATCAACAACTACACCGACACCGGGTACTCGTCGTTTATCACCACCAACTCGACGCGCGCCGCGCGGGTGTTCGTCGGCGCCAACGACGGCTTCCTGCACGCCTTGAACGCCCTGACCGGCGACGAGGTCTATGCCTACACGCCGCGCTTCCTGATGCCAAGCCTCTACCAGCTCGCCGACACCGGTTACCCCACGAGCCACCGCTACTACGTTGACGGCTCGCCGGAGACCGCGGATGTCTATGACAGCACAGCGGGCGTGTGGAAGACCATCCTGGTGGGCGGCACCGGCGGCGGCGGCGCGGGCTTCTATGCCCTTGATGTGACCGATGCGAACACACCCAAGGCCCTGTGGGAGTTTTGCTCCAGCGCCTCGCTGTGCGCCTCATCGGACAATGACCTGGGGCTCGCCTACGGCAACCCCGTCATCGGCAAGCGCGCCTACGACGGCAAGTGGGTGGTGATCGTCACCTCGGGCCTGAACAACACCAGCGGAACCAACCCGGGCAAGGGCTACTTCTACGTGCTCGATGCCATCACCGGCACCCTGCTGCACAAGGTCGCGGTCGGTGCCAGCCTGGGCAGCGCCACCACGCCGCTGGGCCTGATGAAAATGTCGGCCTACTACGACAATGCCTTGTCGGACGCGACCTTCCGCTACGTTTATGCCGGCGACCAGTTGGGCAACGTCTGGCGCATGGACATGCTGGCCGCACCCACGGCGCCGGCCACGGTGGCGACACCGCGCCCGACGCCCACGGTGATGCACCTCGCATCGCTCAAGGATGGTTCGGCCCGCGCCCAACCCATCACCACGCGCCCGGCGCTCACGCACATCGGCACCGACCGCATCGTCTACGTCGGCACCGGCCGCTTCCTCGGTGCCCCCGACCTCACCGATCCGGGTGCGGGGAGCGGCATTGCCTGGCAGCAATCGCTATACGCCTTCAAGGACACCGACACCGATTACGGCACGAGCGGAAACGGCCTGCGCGCCAACAGCAACATGTACCGGCAGACGCTCAGTTCGCTGTCACCGACGACGCGCGGCATTACCGCCAACGTCACGCCGGTCACCTTCGCCGCGCCGCAAATCGGCTGGTACATGGACTTCAACCCGAGCTTCTCGGGCGTGGCCGACAGCCCGGGCGAAGGCGTCAACCTGGTCGATCCCAAGCTGGTGCTGGGCACACTGGTGGTCACCACCAACGCGCCGGCGCAGGGTTCCTCGTCGTGTTCGGTCGGTGGCAGCAGCTTCTTCTATAACATCGACTTCAAGACCGGCCTTGCGGTAAGCACCTCGGCGGGCGGGGTGGTCGGCCAATCGCTGGGGGGCACCATCACGGTGGGTGTGGCGATCGTGCAACTGCCCTCGGGGGCGATCAAGTCGATCAACACCGGCGCGGACACGACCAAGACCACGGCCGGCGTCAACACCAGCGCCTCGGGTGCCCAGGTCAAGCGCTTCTCCTACCGCGTACGCTGAAACAAGGAACAGGGCACAGGAAACAGGAAACAGGCAATAAAAAACGAGGGGCCGGGCGATCCGATGCGGGTCGCCCGGCCCCTTGCACATTGGCCAAAGGGTGTACGTGCGCTATGCAGGGCACATACGGTGGCGGCGTCCGGCCTCTGCCCTGCTGCCGGCAAAATCAGCGGCCGGCGGGATTTCAGCGCGATGACCATGCCGGCACGGGTGGGGCCCGGCAAGCCCGCCTACTCGAAGCCAAAGCGCACCGAGACCACCGCCTTGCTCTTTACCGGCTTGCCCTGGCTCTGGCCGGGCACAAAGCGGACGCCGCGCAAGGCCTGCACTGCGGCGCTGACCAGCACCGCCGTCTCGGCACTGTCATCCATGCCGCTCGCCTCAATGACCCGCCCCGTCTCGTCGATCAGCACGGCGATTTTCACCGTGGCCTTGAGCCCCGCTGCCTTCGCCGCATCCGGATACGCGACACGAAAACTGTCGGGCAGTTCCGGACGCGGTGCGAGTTTGTCTGCAACGACGTAAGCCGGATTCTGAAAGCCGGGCAGGCCCGCTGTCGCTTCGGCCACGCCGCCCGACATCGCGGCGTTGGCGAAATAGGTGACATTGCGGCGCGACTCGCCGCTCGCCTCAGGGGCAGTCTGGGCGAGCGGCGCGGCCGCGGGCGCGGGCGGGGCATCGGCGGCGCCGGAACCCGCCGTGCGTGGCCGCACAGTATCAACCGGCGCCCGGCCCGGCGGGGGCGCCCCACCGGCCTCCGGCGCGGGCTCGTTCGCGGCCTTGCTCGACAAGGACACGGTGAGGCTGCCGCGCGATGCAGGCGCATCGTGCCAGGAAAAATCGACGCGCAAAAATAAGGGCAGGTGCAGCAGCACCGAGACGCCGAGCGCCAGCGCGAGGCGCGCTTCGGCCCGTGCCGGTTCGCAGAGGATCTTGAACATCGGGCGCTTTGCGCCTTACAGCCGCGGCACGGTAAAAACCACCATAAAAACACACCAGCGTCTGGAAATCCGCGCCAGGCGGGCGTTTCCAGTCGATGGCATGGGGCTTATCGCAACCTCAGGCAGCCGCGCCAAGGCCCTTGGGCAGGGGAAAGGTGACGTTTTCGCTGATGCCATGAAGCTGCGACACGCGCTTGGCGCCCAGTTCGCGCAGCTTTGCTATGACTTCCTGCACCAGCACTTCGGGCGCCGAGGCGCCGGCGCTGACGCCGACGCGTTTTGCACCGACCAACCACTCGGCCCTGAGTTCGCCGGCATTGTCGACCATATGCGCCTTGACGCCCATGTTCTGCGCCACTTCACGCAGGCGGTTGGAGTTGGAGCTGTTGGGCGATCCGACGACGATGACCACGTCGCTTTGCGGCGCCATGAACTTGAT
Organism: Pseudomonadota bacterium; assembly: GCA_025356665.1. GTDB lineage: Bacteria > Pseudomonadota > Gammaproteobacteria > Burkholderiales > SG8-39 > CAITSH01. Next base: position 14,899 of record JANXRV010000136.1, on the reverse strand, counting down.
CGCGTCCTGGCGGTTTTGCGTGGCATAGCAGATGTCGTCTTTTTTCGGCCCTACGATATACGGGAAGCGCTGCCTGAGCGCCTCGACGATTTGGGCGGCGTCATCGACCGACAGCGTGGTCTGGGTGACATAGGCGAGCGAGGCCGGATCGCGCACGCTCAGGCTCGCCACGTCAGCGACCGTTTCCACCAGGTGCATGCCGCCGGCAGCCTGGCCCATGGTGCCCTCAACCTCCGGATGCCCCTTGTGGCCGATCATGATGATCTCGCGCCCGCTATCGCGCATCTTGCCCACCTCGACGTGCACCTTGGTCACCAGCGGACAGGTGGCGTCATACACCTTGAGGCCGCGCACATCGGCTTCCTCACGCACCGCTTTGGACACGCCGTGGGCGGAAAAAATCACCGTACTGCCGGCCGGCACCTCGGCCAGTTCTTCGACGAACACCGCGCCCTTGCGCCGCAGGTCTTCGACCACGAATTTGTTGTGCACGACCTCGTGCCGCACATAAATCGGCGCGCCGTAAAGCGCCAAGGAGCGCTCAACGATGCCGATGGCGCGTTCGACACCGGCACAAAAACCGCGGGGATTGGCTAGCAGGACTTCCATGTCGGTCATTTTAGTCTGAAAAATTTGATCGGGTGTTCGTTCTCACGCGGCGCTTTTCGCGCCGCCGCCCTGGCGCAGGCTGTCGATGATCAACAGCACCGCGCCGATGCTGATGGCCGAGTCGGCGACATTGAACGCCGGCCAATGCCATCCGGCGATGTGAAAATCGAGAAAATCGACGACATAGCCGTATAGCACGCGGTCGACAAGATTGCCCACCGCCCCGCCCAGTATCAAGGCCAGTGCGGTGCAAAACCAACGCTGTCCGGCCTGCCTGGCGTGCCTGACCAGAAGCACGCTGATAACAATCGCCGCGACAAGCGCAATCAGGGCAAAAAACCAGCGCTGCCAGCCCGGCTCGTTGGCAAGAAAGCTGAAGGCCGCGCCGGCGTTATGCGCCAGCACCAGATTGAAAAACGGCGCCAGTTCCATGGGCGCGCGGCAGCACAGCAGGTTGCTCGCCGCCCACTTGGTCGCCTGGTCGGCGACGATGATGGCGATGGCCAGCGCAAACCAGAGCCCCAGGGGCGGCGTCGCCCGCCCCGCTGCACGCTGCGCCGGATCAAGGTCAAGCATAGGTGCGCGGCTCGCCGCTGCCATGCAGGTTGGTCACGCAGCGCCCGCACAGTCCGAGGTAGGCGCCATCCTGACCGACATCGGCGCGCCAATGCCAGCAGCGCTCGCACTTGGCGTTGGCACTGGGCGTGACCACCACCGCGTCCTGCTGCGAAGCTACGACCGTTGCGCTGGAGGTGATGAGCACAAAACGCAAGTCGTCCCCTAGCGACTGCAGCAACGCGAGCTTGTCACCACCGGCGTGCACCACCACCTCGGCCTGCAGCGATGAGCCAATGAGTCCGGCAGTGCGGGATTCCTCGAGCTGGCGCGTCACATCGGCGCGCACGGCGCGCAGTGCGCTCCAGCGCGCGATCAGCGCATCGCCACCGGCGATCTCCGGAAAGACATAATAAGTGTGCGCGAAAATCGTCTCATCGGCCGGGTTGAGCAACTTCCAGGCCTCTTCGGCCGTGAACGACAGGACGGGCGCCATGATGCGCAGCAGGCTTTGCGTGATGTGCCACAGCGCGTTTTGCGCCGCGCGCCGCGCGCGCGAGTCGGTACCGCCGGTGTAGAGCCTGTCTTTCAGGATGTCAAGGTAGAAACCGCCCAGGTCCTCGGAGCAAAAGCCCTGCAACCTGGACATGGCGGGCTGGAATTCGTACTTCTCGAAATCGGCGAGCATGGCCACCTGCACCTCGGCGGCGCGCGCCACGGCATAGCGGTCTATCTCCAACCACGCGGCGGGTGCAAGCGCGTGCTTCGCCACATCAAAGTCGGCGGTGTTGGCGAGCAAAAAACGCAGCGTGTTGCGGACGCGCCGGTAGCTCTCGACCACGCGCTTGAGAATTTCATCGGAGATCGACAACTCGCCCGAGTAATCAGTCGAGGCCACCCATAGGCGCAGGATTTCCGCGCCCAGCGTGTCCGACACTTTTTGCGGCGCGATGACATTGCCCATGGACTTGCTCATCTTGCGGCCCTGCCCGTCGACGACAAAGCCGTGGGTCAGCAGGCCCTTGTAGGGCGGCACGCCGTACATCATGCTCGACACCAGCAGCGAGGAATGGAACCAGCCGCGATGCTGGTCCGAGCCTTCGAGGTAAAGATCGGCCGGGAACGCGAGGTCGCCGCCATGGGAACCCGCCTTGGTCTTCACGCCCTCGGGGCCGCCCAGCACGGTGAAGTGCGTCGAGCCCGAGTCGAACCACACATCGAGCGTGTCCTTGATTTTTTCGTAATGCGCGGCATCCTCGCCAAGGAGCTCGACGGGCGTGATGCGCTGCCAGGCTTCTATGCCCTCTGTCTCGACGCGCTTGGCCACGGCCTCAAGCAGCTCGGGCGTGCGCGGGTGCAGCGCACCGGTTTCGCGGTGAATGAAAAACGGCATCGGCACGCCCCACTGGCGCTGGCGTGACAGCGTCCAGTCCGGCCGGTTGGCGATCATGCCGTGCAGGCGCGCCTTGCCCCACTCAGGGTAAAATTTGGTCGCCTCGATACCGGCCAGCGCCGTCTCGCGCAGCGTCTTTTCCGGCTTGATGCCGTTGTAACCTGGCACCGATTCCATGCCGGCGAACCACTGCGTGGTGGCGCGATAAATGATCGGCGTCTTGTGACGCCAGCAATGCATGTAGCTGTGATCGTAGGCGGCGGCCTTGAACAGGCAGCCAGTCTCATCGATTTTTTTGACGATTTCCGGATTGGCCTTCCAGATCATCATGCCGCCGAAAAACGGCAGTGACGCTGCGTACTTGCCATCGCCCATCACCGGCGTGAGCATGGCTTCATCCTTCATGCCGTAGCGGCGGCAGGACTGGAAGTCCTCGACGCCATAGGCGGGCGAGCTGTGGACGATGCCGGTGCCGGTGTCGAGCGTGACGTATTCGCCAAGGTAGACCGGCGAGTGACGTTCATAGAACGGGTGGCTGAAATTGATCAATTCGAGCGCCGCACCCTTGCAACTGGCGAGCACCTTTCCCGTGAGGCCGTAACGCGCAAGGCAGGCCTCGCGCAACTCGCCGGCAAGAATCAGCAGGCCGCGCTCGGTTTCGACCAGCTCGTAGTCAAACTCCGGGTGGGCGTTAAGCGCCTGGTTGGCGGGGATGGTCCAGGGCGTGGTGGTCCAGACGACCATCCAGCCCTTGTTCCCGGTTTCGCTTGGCAGCTTGGCCAGGCCAAAGGCCTTGGCCACCTTTTCCGGTTCGGCAAACGGGAAGCCGACGTCAATGGAGGTGTCTTTTTTGTCGGCGTATTCAACCTCCGCCTCGGCGAGGGCCGAGCCGCAGTCGAAGCACCAGTTCACCGGCTTCAAGCCGCGATAGACATAGCCTTTTTGCAGCAGCATGCCAAGGGCGCGGATTTCATCAGCCTCGTTGCCATGCGCCATGGTCAGGTAGGGATGGTCCCAGTCGCCCAGCACACCAAGGCGCTTGAAGTCTTTTTTCTGTCGCTCGATCTGTTCGGCGGCGTAGCTGCGCGCGAGCTGTTGCGTCTGTTCCACCGGGATGTTCTTGCCGTGGGTTTTTTCGATCTGCACCTCAATCGGCATGCCATGGCAGTCCCAGCCGGGCACATAGACGGCGTCAAAGCCGGCCATGTTGCGCGACTTGGTGATGACGTCCTTGAGGATCTTGTTCACCGCGTGGCCGATGTGGATGTCGCCGTTGGCATAGGGCGGCCCGTCATGCAGCACAAAGCGCGGCCGGCCCTTGGACGCGGCGCGGATTTTCTTGTAAATGCCCTTGTCTTCCCACTCTTTCACCCATAGCGGCTCGCGCCTGGCGAGGTCGCCGCGCATCAGGAATGGCGTGTCGGGCAGGTTCAGGGTGCTTTTATGATCGCGTTTGGGGTCGGACATATTCTGCTTCCATCAGTGTTGCGTGTTGAATTCGGTGTTCCCGTTCAGACCGGGTGCTGCGCGAGGTACTGCTTCGCAGAAGCACAATCGCGCGCGATTTGCACGCGCAGCGTTTCGAGATCGGAATACTTCTCTTCATCGCGTATCTTGTGCAGGAACTCGACGCGCACATGGCGGCCGTACAGGTCACTGGAAAAATCGAACAGGTGCACCTCCAGCGCGGCGCAGCCCGAGTCGCTCACCGTGGGGCGCAGGCCGAGGCTCGCCACGCCGTCAAGGGCGCGCCCGGCGACGCCGTGAAAACGCACCGCAAAAATCCCCATCAAGGGCGGCCGGTTGTGGCGCATGCGCACGTTGGCGGTGGGAAAACCCAGTTTGCGGCCGAGCTTTTCGCCATGGATCACCCGTCCGGAAATACTATAGGCGCGACCCAGCATGGTCGCCGCGCGGGCAAGGTCGCCATTGAACAGTGCTTCGCGCACCGCGGAGCTCGATACGCGCACACCGCCCTGCTCCACCGTCGGCATCGCCTCAAGTTCGAAACCGTGTTGCGCGGCGGCCTGGCGCAGCAAGGCAAAATCACCGGCACGCCGGGCGCCAAAACGAAAATCGTCGCCAATCAGCAAAGTGCGCACACGCAAGCCCTGCACCAGGACTTTTTCAATGAAGGCGGCCGGACTGAGCGCCGCAAAAGCCGGCGTGAAACGCGCCACATGCACATGCTCGACGCCGTGCACCTTGAGCAACTCGAGTTTTTCACGCAAGGAGGTGAGGCGCGTCGGCGCCGACTGCGGCGTGAACACCTCGCGCGGATGCGGTTCGAAGGTCAGCACCCCGACACGAAGGCCGGGAATGCCCAGCGCGCTCGCCTTGGCCGCCAGCCTTGCCAGCATGCGCTGGTGGCCGCAATGCACGCCGTCGAAATTGCCGATGGTCAGGGCCAGGGGACCGCTGGCAACGGGCAGGCTGTGGGACAGGCGCATCACAGTTCAATAATTCAGGCTAAGAAGACGCAAAACCATGAATTATAGCGGCTTTCCCCTCCGGAAAATGCCTCATTGGGGGGCTTGCCCGACCCTGCCGGGCCTGCCGATAAGGCTCAGTTCAGGCGCGCGGCGGCCTGCTTGAGTTCGACCACGCGGCCGTGAATTTCCATCGCGTCCGGCGCATCAGGCCGGCGCCGCAGGTAATTCTGCAGGTCGCCCGATGCGGCGCGAAAACAATCGAGCCTGGCGTAGAGCAGGCCGCGGTCGCGCAATTCCTCGACCGCCTCGGGCACCACCACCAGCATGCGGTGCATCACATCGAGCGCGAGCTCGTACTTGCTGGCATTCATATAGACGGTTTTGAGATTGCGCAGCACGCGCGTCACAATCTCACGCGGTGTGGCGGCTTCAAGAAACTCATCCAGAGGCATGGTCTTGGCGCGGCCATCCTTGAGCACCTGCCCCAGTCGCAGGCGCAACTCGGTTTCCGATTGCGGCAGGCCGGCGCTAAACGGATCGAGCACTAGTTGGCCGCGCTTGAGCAGCAATTTGGCCATGAAATGGCCGGGGAAGGCCACGCCCTGCAAACCGAGGCCGATGCGCCGCCCCAGCTCAAGGTAGAGCACGCTCAGCGTGATCGGAATGCCCTTGCGCCTGGCGAGTACATCGGAGAGATAACTGTTGCGTGGATCGTAGTAATCGTCGGCGTTGCCGGCGAAGCCCCGCTCGTTGAACAAAAAATGATTGAGTGCGAAAAGCCTTTGCTCAGCGAAGGCGTCGTCGGCAAGGCGCCCGCGTAGGGTCAGCGCCATCTCGTCGATTTGCGCCACGCCGGCATCCACATCGAGATCGGGATACACGTCCTGCCCGATCATCAGGCAGGCGCGGCCAAGGTCGAATTGCTCGCGCGACACCAGCTGGGCAAAAGTTTCGAGCCCGGTGTTCATGGCGCTTCCTTGCAGGTCACTTGTGAGAAAACCTAGTCAAAACCGCTCCGTCTTGAAAAATCCGCAGGCCTGAAACCGAGCACAAATAGAGTCGCAAAATAGGCCGTCGATCCAAGCACCACCAGTGCGCACAGTCCGCCCACGCGCAGCGCGGCGCCGGCCTGCAGCCACCAGGCATGGCTGCCCATGACAAACCACAATACCAGAGTCATCACACCCAGCGCCACCGCAAGCTTGGCCATAAATGCAAACCAGCCGGGCTGCGGCTTGTAGATGCCATGGCTTTTGAGCCTGGACAACAACAAGGCGGCGTTGAGGCAGGCACCAAGGCCGATGGACAGCGCGAGCCCCGCGTGTTTGAGCGGCACGATCAGCGCGGCGTTGAGCACCTGCGTGGCGAGCAGGGTAAAAATGGCGATCTTCACCGGTGTGCGGATGTCCTGGCGCGCATAGAATCCGGGCGCCAGCACCTTTACCATGATCAAGCCGAGCAGGCCGACGGCGTAGGCCATCAAGGCTTCGCGCGTCATCATCAGGTCGTGCGTGGAGAACGCGCCGTAATGAAACAGCGTGGCAATAAGCGGCACGGCCAGCAGCGCCAGCGCGATCGCCGCCGGCAACGCCAGCATCAAGCTCAGGCGCAAGCCCCAGTCGAGCAGCCGGTTGAAGGACTCGGTGTCTTTTTCAGCGTGGAACTTGGACAGGCTGGGCAACAGCACGGTGCCGAGCGCAACGCCCAGCAGGCCGGTCGGAAACTCCATCAGGCGGTCGGCATAATAGAGCCAGGACACACTGCCGTTCTCAAGAAAGGACGCGAAAATGGTGTTGATCACCAGGCTCAGCTGGCCGACCGAAACGCCCAACACCGCCGGCCCCATCAACAGCAGGATGCGACGCACGCCCGGATCGCGCCATGCCAGACGCGGTCGCGGCAGCATGCCAATTCGAGCAAGGTAGGGGATTTGCAAACCCAGCTGCAGCACGCCGCCCAAAAACACCGCCCAGGCCAGCACCATCACCGGCGGGTCAAAATACGGGGCAAAGAACAAGGCGCAGACAATAAACGAGACGTTCAGCAGCGAGGGCGTGAAGGCCGGCACGGCGAATTTGCGCCACGTATTGAGGATACCGCCGGCCAGGGACACCAGCGAGATGAAAAAGATGTAGGGAAAAGTGACGCGCAGCATGGCCACGGTCATGTCGAATTTTTCGGCATTGGCGGAAAAACCGGGGGCGCTGACATAAATGATCACCGGCGCCAAAGCGATGCCCAACAGGCTGACGCCAAGCAGCGTCAGCGCCAGCAGTGTCGCCGTGCGGTCGACCAGCAACTTGGTGCCGGCCTCGCCTTCGCGCGAACGGTAATCGGCGAGGATGGGCACAAAGGCCTGCGCAAACGCGCCCTCGGCGAACAGGCGGCGCAGCAGGTTGGGCACGCGAAAGGCGACAAAAAAGGCGTCAGTGGCAAGCCCCGCACCGAAAATGCGCGCAATCAGCGCATCGCGAACGAAGCCCAACACCCGGGAAACGAGGGTCATGCTGCTGACCGTGGCCAGGGCTTTTAGCAAATTCATCGCCCGATTATAAGGGCGAGCGGCGCGATATGACGCATTACATCACCAACACCACCCAGCGGGACAAAACCTGCGCCGGCACGCCAAGCCTCTGTTGTGGCGCCCGAATTTCCCGCCAAGCGACTGACCAACAGGCATAATCCCCGCTTGTGTGCCGGCGCCAAAGTCGGTACAATGGCAGACTTTCCTTCAAGCGACAGAAGAACATGGCCAACACTGCTGGGGCGCGTAAAGCAGCCCGTCAATCCTCAAAACGACGCGTCCTCAACGCCTCGCAGCGCACCGCATTGCGCTCCGCGCTGAAAAAAGTCGGCAAGGCCATCAAGGCAGGCGACAAAACCGTCGCACAGCAGGCTTTCCGTGAAGCAAGCAGCGTGGTTGACCGCATCGCAGACAAGAAAATCATTCACAAGAACAAGGCCGCGCGCAGCAAGAGCCGCCTCAATGCCAAGGTCAAGGCGATGGCCTGAATAAGGTCTCGCCGCATAAAAAAAGCCGCTCTCGAGCGGCTTTTTTTACGCCCTTTTTATACTGGCCGGAAACATACCGGCCGGAAACGAAAAACCCGTAGCCCGGTGCCGCCTTATGCCGCGTCTTCCTCGCGCGCCGGGCCCCGTCCGGGTCGCGTCTTCAATTCGTTGTCCCGGGCGAAATTGATCAGGAAGTTGTAGGCCATAGGCTCCAATTCCTTCAGACGCACGTCGATCAGCACACATTTGACACCACCGACATTGATCGGCTGCACGTAGGGCGAATACTGCATGCGCTGATCCGAGCCAAAGGCCGACATGATGCCGCACAAGCGATCCGCCCAGTCGCTCGGGCGAAAGGTCTTGCCGTCGTGGGTTTGCCCTACGATGATGAACTCGTCTGTGGCGACGGGCATGCGGCGCTGGCCTGTGCTCGGAGTGAGGTAGGGGAGATACAAAACAAGTATAACAGCCGCGTTCGCCCCACCCGGCATCCGCCCAAGAGCGGTGCATCAATGGAGAAATCCATCATTTCAGCAGATCGGAATAAAGAAAAAGTCACATAACCATGGAGTTAGATTGTACTTTTACGGTATTCATGATATATGTTTTGATAAGCGCTTGATGGGAGAGGGTCATGCTGCAAATCAACACCATAAAATTTGGGTTTCGCATCCGGACACGGCAGGGACTGGTCGTGGAGAATCTGATGATTCACGGACGTGACGAGGCGGACGCCGAACGCAAGCTGCGCCAGATGTACCTGCATTGCGAGATCCTCGATCGATTCATTCAGGCGGGCAACGGTCGGGCGACGCCAATGAGCTTCGAGGATGTCGTTTCCCTCGTCACCAAGTAAGCACCGTCGCCTCAGGACCTGCGCCGACCTGCGCCTGGGGCAGGCCAACACCGCCAGAATCTTGGTGGGCAGCCTGGGCTGCCAAGCGTTGCCACGCGTTACCAAGCGCAGGCCAGTCTCAGTCTCGGTCTCGGTCTCAGTCTCAGTCTTAGTGCCGCGTGACGAGGCGGTCAGACCTCCAGGAATCCAGTCACCAACAACTCCTCCAGCAGGCTCGCGTAATCGGCCGCGCCGCGACTGTCTGCAGCGTAGCTGAACACATCCTTGCCAAAGGCAGGGCTCTCGGCAATGGCGACGTTTTCGGCGATGCGCGTTTGGCATAACTCCGCGCCAAAACGCGCTTGCAACTGTGCGGCGATTTCGCGTGACATGCGACGCCGCCCGTCAAAGCGCGTCAGCAGGTAACGCCGCTCGACGCGTTTTTTCAACACATGCTCCAGCGCCTTGAGCGTGCCCTCCAGCGCCAGCGCCCCGCGTACCGCAAGATGGTCGGTGGAAATCGGAATGAGCACGCGCTGAGTGGCAAAAACGCCGTTCAGCGACAACACACCCAGCATGGGGCAACAATCGATCAGTACCGGTCTGGAAGGATCATCACGCGCCTGCACCTCAAGCCCCAGGCGCAGGCGGTTGAGGATGTCCGGCCCCTTGCCGAACAGCGAGTCGACTTTCATCAACTCCGAGTGCGCGGGGACAAGTTCCGCGCCACCACGCCCCGCGAGCATGACCGGGCGCAACAACTGGGCCAGGGTCTTGCCTTCGTTATAGAACGCGAACAGGCTGTCAGCGCCGCTTGGCACCGGCGACAGAATGCCAGTCAGATGGGCCTGGGCGTCGAGATCGAGCAATAAGGGCGATAGCTGCCGCGCCGCCAGCGCGGCGCCAAGGTTGAGCGTTGTCGTGGTCTTTCCCACGCCGCCCTTCTGGTTAAAAACAGTCAGTCTGGAGTTCATTCGCCCGGGCTGTCGGCAGTGACGCTATGCTAAAATGCGGTTTGGATTGATTTTTTCATTCTCGCACATATTTTTGGCGCGGCAAAAAAAACAGGACCGGAAAACAAGGCTCACCGGTGCAATAACAACAGCGGCAATACGGCGGCGCGAGCCGCCGTCCTTGTTTTAAAACGTCGCTTTGCGCACTCGGGATGGCACTTCAACTCGGCAACAGCATGGCTCACGCATCACACGTCATGAACACCCATAACAGTCCGCCGGCGAAAATCAACGGCGGCCAAGGCATGTTTATGCGCATGGCACCAGGGCGCATTGGCGACGACATGGCGCGGCGGGCCCCTGCCACCGGCCCGCGCATCACTATCACGGCCGGCGAGCCGGCGCACCTGCTGTCGCAGATCATTCGCGGCTTTCCCTCAAAAGCATCGGCGCAATAACCGGGGCGCACCATGGCGGTAAAACACTACCTGCAATTCAACGATTTCAACCTCGACGACTACGACCATGTTTTCGAGCGCACGCGCTGGATCAAGGCGCGCTTCAAATCATTCGAGAGATACTGGCCCCTCGCCGACCGCACACTGGTGATGATTTTCGAGAAGGCCTCAACCCGCACGCGCCTTTCCTTCGAGGCCGGCATGCAGCAATTGGGCGGCTCGGCGATTTATCTCAACACACGCGACTCGCAACTTGGCCGCGGCGAACCGGTCGAGGACGCGGCGCAGGTGATCTCGCGCATGTCCGACCTGGTGATGATCCGCACCTTTGAGCAGGACATCATCGAGCGTTTCGCCAGCCATTCGCGCGTGCCGGTGATCAACGGCCTCACCAACGAATACCACCCCTGCCAGATCCTTGCCGACATCTACACCTATATCGAACATCGCGGCTCAATCCGCGGCAAGACGGTGGCCTGGATCGGCGACTCGAACAACGTCTGCAACACCTGGCTGCAGGCGGCGGAGGTGTTCGGCTTTAACGTGCACGTCTCCACGCCCCCTGGCTACGAAGTTGAAGCCGAGCGTGCCAACCTCTACGGCAATGACCACTACGAGGAATTCGCCGATCCCATGGAAGCGGCGAAGGGAGCCGACCTTGTCACCACCGATGTCTGGACCAGCATGGGCTTTGAGGCCGAGAACGAAGAGCGCAAGCGCGACTTCGAGGACTGGCAGGTCGACGCCGACATGATGAAGGCGGCAAAAAAAGACGCGCTGTTCATGCACTGCCTGCCCGCGCACCGCGGCGAGGAAGTCGCCGCCGAAGTCATTGACGGCCCGAACAGCGTGGTCTGGGAGGAGGCGGAAAACCGCCTGCATGCGCAAAAGGCGCTGATGGAATACCTGCTGCTGGGGCGGGTGAAGACATAACAATCGCTGCCAGCGGTCATTGCGAGGAGGCAAAGCCGATGCCCCGAAGGTAATCCCCCGAGGGGAGGCGGCAATCTCTTGGCCATGCGACGATAGCCACAAGAACGATGAGATTGCCGCGCTCGCAATGACATCAGTAAAATATTTATTTTTAAAACCGGCTCTACATACAGGCTCGAACATGGCAAAGCAAAGCAAAAAAATCAACAAGGTCGTACTCGCCTACTCGGGCGGCCTCGACACCTCGGTCATCCTCAAGTGGCTGCAGGATCAGTACCACTGCGAGGTGGTGACCTTCACCGCCGACATCGGCCAGGGCGAGGAAGTCGCGCCGGCGCGCGCCAAGGCCATCAAGATGGGCATCAAGAAAGAGAACATCTTCATCGAAGACCTGCGCGAGGAGTTCGTGCGCGATTTCGTCTTCCCGATGTTCCGCGCCAACACGCTGTATGAAGGCGAATACCTGCTCGGCACCTCGATCGCCCGCCCACTCATCGCCAAGCGCATGGTCGAGATCGCCAAAAAAGTGAAGGCCGACGCGATCTCGCACGGCGCCACAGGCAAGGGCAACGACCAGGTGCGCTTTGAACTGGGGGCCTATGCGCTGATGCCCGGCGTCAAGGTCATCGCGCCCTGGCGCGAGTGGGACCTCTTGTCACGCGACAAACTGCTCGCCTACGCCGACCAGCACGGCATCCCGGTCGATTTCAAGAAACGCGCATTACCAGGTAAAAGAAGTGGCGGCGCGCCCTACTCAATGGACGCCAACCTGCTGCACATTTCCTACGAGGGCGGCATCCTCGAGGATCCGAATTTCTCGCCCGAGGATTCGATGTGGCGGCTGACGGTGTCGCCGGAAAAAGCGCCGAACAAGCCCGAGGTCATCGAGCTTACCTATGTGCGCGGTGACATCACCGCCATCAACGGCAAGAAGCTGTCGCCGGCTGCGGTGCTCACCGAACTCAACCGCCTGGGTGGCAAGCACGGCATCGGCCGCCTCGACCTGGTGGAGAACCGCTATGTCGGCATGAAGTCGCGCGGCTGCTACGAAACACCCGGCGGCACCATCATGTGGAAGGGCCATCGCGCCATCGAGTCGATCACCATGGACCGCGAGGTGCTCGCGCTCAAGGACGACCTGATGCCGCGCTATGCGCGCCTAATCTACAACGGCTACTGGTTCAGCCCGGAGAGGAAGCTCCTGCAGGTGCTGATCGACGAGTCGCAAAAGCCGGTCAACGGCAAGGTGCGCCTCAAGCTCTACAAGGGCACGCTGATGGTGGTCGGGCGTGAATCAAAGAGCGATTCGCTGTTCGACATGAAAATCTCCACTTTCGATGATGACGGCGGCGCCTACAACCAGGCCGACGCCGACGGCTTCATCAAGCTCAACGCGCTGCGCATGCGCATCGCGGCGAAAGCCGGCCGGAAATAGCCGGGGCATCTGGAAAGCCGCCTGGCGCGGCTCTCCAGCGTATGGAGGCGCGCAGGATGAGACGACAATTTCTGTTGTTGATTGCCGCAGCGGCACTGTCCGGCATCCCGGCCTCCGCCCAGGTGCCGGCGATGCCATCGGCGGCGCCCACGCCGCCGGAGCAGCAACTCATCGCGGCCGCTTCACGCGGCGACAACGGCGCGCTGAAACGTCTGCTCGCCGAAGGCGTCAGCGTCAAGGCACGCGACCACCGCGCACGCACCGCGCTGATGGCGGCGACGCAGGGCAACCACGTTGAGGCGGCGCGACAACTCATCGCCGCCGGCGCCGATGTCAATGCCAGGGACGCCATCGAAGACAGCCCTTACCTGCTCGCCGGCGCGAGCGGCCACCTGGAAATCCTGCGCATGACCCTTGCCGCCGGTGCCGACCTGAAGAGCACCAACCGTTATGGCGGCACCGCGCTCACGCCGGCCTGCCATTACGGCCACGTCGAAGCAGTGCGCGAACTGCTGAAAACCAGGATCGATGTCAACCACGTCAACAAGCTTGGCTGGACCGGCCTGCTCGAGGCCGTCATCCTCGGTGACGGCGGTCGCGCCCACACCGAGATCGTCAGGCTGCTGCTCGCGCACGGCGCCAAGCCGGACCTCGCCGACCGCGAAGGTGTCTCGCCGCTGGCCCATGCCGAACGCAAGGGCCAGCGCGAAATTGCGGCACTGCTGCGCAGCGCCGGCGCGCGCTGACGAGCGCCCCATGCGCATCCGCGTCCTCTCCGACCTGCACCTCGAGAACCGGCCGTTCGAACCGCCGGTCGCGCCCGCCGATGTGGTGATCCTCGCCGGTGATATCGCCAACGGCTGCGCCGGCATTGCATGGGCACGCCAGGCTTTCGACGTGCCGGTGCTCTACGTGCCCGGCAACCACGAGTATTACGAGGGTGAGTTCGCCGCCGTCCAGGGCGCGCTGACAAGCGCCGCAAGGGACGGCGGGGTCAGCCTGCTCGATTGCGCCGAGCGCATCATCGCCGGAACCCGCTTTCTCGGTTGCGCACTCTGGACCGACTTCTCCCTTGCATCGCCGCCGGAGCGCCCGCGCGTGATCGAGCAAAGCCGCAAGTTCAACCCCGACTACCGGCTCATTCGCATGGGCGGGCGCGCCTTTACACCCGAGGACGGCATCGCACTGTGCGTCGAACACAAAGACTGGCTGGCGCGAAAGCTGGATGAAAGCTTCGACGGTGACACCGTCGTCATCACCCATTTCGCGCCGCACGCGGGCTCCATCGCCCCGGCCTTCGCAGGCCACCCCGCCAACCCCGGCTTCATCGTGCCGATGGATGGCCTGATGGGCAAGGCGAAGCTGTGGTTGCACGGACATACGCATACGGCGTTTGATTACAACGTGAACGGCACACGCGTGGTGTGTAATCCGAGGGGGTATCCGGAGGAGACGACCGGGTTTGATCCGGTCAGGGTGATCAATCTCTGATGGGGTGATGGCTGGAAAGCCGCATCTGGCGAGGGTTTCCAGACGACGCGTATCGCACTGACTTAAATTCGAGACTGCGTGCTTCACCTCTACGCTCGCTTTGACTCTCGTCTTCGGTTGGGCGGTTTCGCCCCCTTGCGGGGGGCGACTTACTTTCTTTGCTTGTGCAAAGAAGAGTAAGCAAAGAAAGCACACCCCCGACGCCCCTGCGCTTCTCGGTGTCCCCTACGGGAGTCAAGGTCAATAACCCCGGGACGCCGCACTACGCGACGTCATTCGTGCGCAACGGCTCACTTTGTCGCTGCGCGAGCTTGGTCGTTCTTTTTTAGTTGGGTGGTTTCACTCCCCTGCGGGGAGCGAGTTACCTTTCTTGCTTCGCCAAGAAAGGTAACCCAAAGAAGGCGACCCGGAGGTGACGGCCCCCGAGGAGCGGCAGTGCAGTATGCAGATTGGTCACGCGGGGGCTGCCCTGCGATGCTCGCGCCCTCGGGCCGGTCCCTAAACTCGCCCCACGATAAGGCCGTGGGGCTCAGACAACGGGACCGGAGTTCCCCCGAGGACGCTGCGCTTCTCGGCGTCCCCTACGGGAGTCAAGGTCACAAACGACATGAACACTGTGGACTGTCGTTCTAGCTTTTGCTTTTGACCTTGTCTTTGGTCTTGTTTTTGATCTTGTTTTTGATCTTGTTTTTGATCTTGTTTTTGATCTTGTTTTTGATCTTGTTTTTGATCTTGTTTTTGATCTTGTTTTTGATCTTGTTTTTGATCTTGTTTTTGATCTTGTTTTTGA
>JANXRV010000135.1:0-27413 GCA_025356665.1 Pseudomonadota bacterium | reverse complement strand
AGCCGTTTATAAGCAGGTTCGGGATGCGCGTGGGCAGCGCGGTCGGCTCCTGCTCCTTGCCATCGTAGTTGGGGACGAAATCAACCGTCTCCTTGTCGATGTCGGCAAGCAGTTCTGAGGCAAGGCGCTCCAGGCGGCACTCGGTGTAACGATAAGCGGCGGCCGAGTCACCATCGATGGAGCCGAAGTTACCCTGTCCGTCGATCAGGGTATAGCGCATGGAAAAATCCTGCGCCATGCGCACCAGCGCCTCGTAGGTGGCCGTATCGCCATGCGGGTGATACTTGCCCAAAACCTCCCCAACCACACGAGCGCATTTGACATACGGCCGGTTCCAGACGTTATTGGCCTCATGCATCGCGAACAAGACGCGCCTGTGAACCGGCTTGAGGCCGTCGCGAACATCTGGCAACGCCCTGCCGACAATCACGCTCATGGCGTAATCGAGGTAGGAACGGCGCATTTCGTCTTCGAGGCTTACCGGGAGAGTTTCTTTTGCGAATTGATCCATCTGCGGGAGTCTTTTTATGGCCCTGAAAGCGGGCTTGGGGAAAACGAAATTTTAACACTCCGGACAGCCCCGGGTCACACATTCCTTGCCATGATTTACTCGTCACAAGCACCCGCTATGCCCGCAGGCGCTGTGTTGTACCATCAGTCAAGTGGTGGCGAAATTGCCAATTTGGCGGGCAGTCGACCGGCATCGCACAAACTTGCGCAGACGCCTTTGCCAGTGCAAGCGGATAAGCGACTTGTGCGTCTTGTGCGTCTTGTGCGTCTTGTGGGACATCTGCGACATGTGCGACATGATCTTTGTTATTGTTACGCCCCAATGAACCCCAATCCAAGCGAACCAATCGACACGCTCATCGACGCCCGCTGGGTCATCCCGGTGGAACCGGCCGGCAGCGTGCTATCGGACCACAGCGTCGCCATCAAAAACGGTACGATTGTCGCCGTACTGCCAAGCGCCGACGCAGCCCGTCGATTTCACGCCGCAGAACACGTGCGACTTGACCAGCACGCCCTCATCCCCGGCCTGATCAATCTGCATACGCATGCCGCGATGAATCTGCTGCGCGGCCTGGCAGATGACCTGCCGCTGATGACGTGGCTGCAGGAACACATCTGGCCGGCCGAGGCAAAGCATGTTTCAGCGCAATTTGTCCAAGATGGCAGCCTGCTCGCTTGCGCCGAAATGCTGCGCGGCGGCGTTACCTGCTTCAACGACATGTATTTCTTCCCCGAAGCCGCTGCAAAAGCCGCACAACATATGGGCATGCGTGCCGCGCTGGGGCTTATCACCATCGAATTTCCAACCGCCTATGCGCGTGATCCGGACGACTACCTCGCCAAGGGACTTGCCATGCGCGATGCCCTGCGCGGCGATCCGCTGCTGTCATTTTGCATGGCGCCCCATGCGCCTTACACGGTCAGCGATCAAAGCTTTGAGCGCATTGTCACCATTGCTGAAGAACTCGATACCCCGATCCATATGCATCTGCATGAAACGGCGGAAGAAATCGCAAACAGCCTGAAACAGCATGGCGTGCGCCCGCTCGAGCGCATGCGCCGCCTTGGCGTGGTCGGCCCGCGGCTGATCGCCGTACACGCTGTCCACCTGGACAACAACGAACTGGATCTGCTCGCCAAGCACGGCGCCTCCGTCGCGCACTGTCCGTCGTCAAACCTGAAACTGGCCAGCGGCATCGCGCCGGTCGCCGCCATGCTCGAACGCGGCATCAACCTCGGCCTTGGCACCGACGGCGCCGCCAGCAATAACCGTCTGGACATGTTTCAGGAGATGCGGCAAGCAGCCCTGCTCGCCAAAGGTGCCAGCGGCAACGCCGAAGCCATGCCCGCACACGCGGCGCTTGAGGCTGCGACGCTGGGCGCGGCACGCGCGCTGGGCCTTGAACAGCGCATTGGCTCGATTGTTCCGGGCAAAGCGGCAGACCTGACCGCAGTGCAGTTTGATCCGGTGGATCTCGCGCCCTGTTACGACCCGCTATCTCATCTTGTCTACGCCGCCGGGCGTGAACATGTCAGCCACGTCTGGGTGGCGGGCAGAAAACTGATTGAAAACCGGTGTTTTTCCTGCTTCGACACCGTCTTATTGGAAAAAACCGCTCTTTTATGGCACAATAAATTAGTTGCTGAATCAATTGGCTAAGTCGACATTTTTAGTATAATGTTGGCCTTAGAATAAAAATTTACGACGAACAACACAATCTTCTGAAGGGGAACGCATGAACAAGATCACAAAAACGATTCTGCTGACCGCGCTTGTCGCACTCGGTTCAATAGCGACCACCGCATCCGCACAAGTTGTCGGTTATGTTACCGACGCCCGCGGCGGCATCGTCAAAGACCCCTTCGGCCTGTGCTGGAGAACCGGCTTCTGGACCCCTGCCCTCGCGAATGCTGAGTGCGATCCTGATCTCGTTCCCAAAGCCGCTCCTGCGCCAGCCCAGCCTGCTCCTGCTGCTTCGCCAGCCAAGCCTGCTCCTGCTGCACCGGCCAAGCCTGCAGCAGCTGCGCCGCGCCCGACGACCGAAAAGGTAACCCTCGCCGCCGACGCACTGTTCGACTTCGACAAGGCCGTCATCAAGTCCGATGCCAAAGCCAAGCTCGACGATCTGGTAGCCAAGCTCAAAGCCATCAACCTTGAGGTGATCATTGCAATCGGTCACACCGACTCGGTCGGTAGCGCTGCCTACAACCAGAAACTGTCACTCAAGCGTGCCGAGGCCGTCAAAGCCTACATCATCAGCAAGGGCATTGAACCGAACCGCGTCTATACCGAAGGCAAAGGCGCGAAACAGCCGATCGCTGACAACAAGACCAAAGCCGGTCGCTCCAAGAACCGCCGCGTGGAAATCGAAGTTGTGGGTACACGCGCAGTCAAGTAATAAGCACTGCTCTCCAAAAAGCCCTGCCTCGGCAGGGCTTTTTTTTGGCACTCCGTCGGTGCGGCAGCAAGGCCGGCGTAAAACACCGAGAATGACGGTGAGTCCGACCCCTTAACTTTCGAAACTTTCACCAGATGAGTATCAACGTCGACCCGCAGGAAGTGGCAAAATTCAGCGACCTCGCCCATCGTTGGTGGGATCCGTCCAGCGAATTCAAGCCACTGCATGAAATCAACCCGCTACGCCTTGGCTGGATAGACCACCTCGCCCCCATCTCGGCACGGAAAGTACTCGATGTGGGTTGCGGTGGCGGCATTCTTGCCGAAGCGATGGCACAGCGTGGCGGCAAGGTAAAAGGCATCGACCTGTCCGAGCGCGCTCTGAAAGTGGCCGCCTTGCATCAACTCGAGAGCAAGGTCAGTGTGGATTACGAAAAGATCCCCGCGGAGGAGCTCGCGGCACGGGAGCCGGGCCAATACGACATCGTCACCTGCATGGAACTGCTCGAGCACGTGCCCGATCCGGCCAGTACGGTTGCCGCCTGCGCTGCACTTGCCCGCCCCGGCGGCCACCTGTTCTTCTCAACCATCAACCGCAATCCCAAGTCCTACCTCTTCGCCATCATTGGTGCCGAGTACATCCTGCGCATGCTGCCGCGCGGAACCCACGATTACGCCCGCTTCATCAAACCGTCTGAACTGGCACAGTTTTGCCGTGCGGCCAGCCTGGAAATCCGCGACATCACCGGCATGACCTATAACCCGATCACCAAGGTCTACGCCCTTGGCCCTGACAGCGATGTCAATTACATCGTGCACGCAGTCAAAGCATGAACACAACAGGCATCCAGGCGGTGCTATTTGATCTTGACGGGACGCTCGCCGACAGCGCCCCTGACCTCGCGCTCGCGCTCAACCTGCTGCTGGCCGAACATGGCCGCGATGCGGTGCCGCTGACCATCACCCGCCCCCACACATCCAGCGGCGCCCGCGGCCTGATCAAGGCCGGGTTCGGCCTTGATGCCGATCACGCAGACTATCCGGCGCTCAAGGACCGTTTTCTCGACTTATACGAGAAGAACCTCGATGTGCATACCTCGCTGTTTGAGGGCGTAACGCAAATGCTCGACGACCTGGACGCGCGTAAGGTCCGCTGGGGTATCGTCACCAACAAAGCCAAGCGCTTTACCGGTGCAGTGGTGGCCGGTGTCGGCTTGACGGCCCGTTCGGGTTGTATCGTCAGCGGCGATACCACCCCTTACGCAAAACCGCATCCCGAGCCGCTTTTGCACGCGGCAAACCTGATTGATATCGAGCCCGGGCGCTGCCTCTATGTCGGCGACGACCTTCGCGACATCCAGGCGGCACGGGCAGCCGGAATGGGCGCAATCGCCGCCGCCTACGGCTACCTCGGCGTCGACGGCGACCCGCACGACTGGAAGGCCGACGGGGTGATTTTTCATCCTGGCGAGGTATTGAACTTTCTCTAACCCGCCCCATCTATGGGATAATCTGCAGTGAATCTGGGGGCGACCCGGTTTCGACGTGGGTAACGAAGCAGTGAGGGCATGCCGAGGATCAGTCACCTCGTAAATCCATCTGAAAAAACTACAAACGCGAACGACGAGCGTTTTGCTCTCGCAGCCTAAAAAGCTCAACGAGACCGCTGCACTGATACGTTCCTGGGTCAGGTGCCTTTAACAAGCACAGCAGTGTCATTTACAGGAAATCGGTTTGCGTCGGGTTACTTGACGCCGACTTAAACTAAGGTGACTCGCTGGTGTCTGGCCTGCCTGTTGGCAAAGACACTGGTTAAAACCAAATGAACAGGATACGCATGTAGAACTTATTGTGTAGTGCTTGCGGACGGGGGTTCAATTCCCCCCGCCTCCACCATAAATACCCCCAGCAACATTTAACGCCGTCCAAGTGACGGCGTTTTTCTTTTGTAATCAGCATATTGCCCATCCAGCGTCGTCCGGCGATATCCAGCACCAGCCAACCCTATCAGGGGTATCATTGGGGGTATTGGCGATAATCGAACCGGAGAAAAAATCATGTCTGGGGGTATCGGAGCGAAGCTGTCGGACAAAGCTGTGAAAGCCTTCATAGCGAAAGGGGTGCGCGGAAAGAAACTCGCGGACGGCGGCGGGCTACACCTATTCCTCACACCGGCAGGCGGCGCCACCTGGCGCGTTAAATACCGCATCGAGGGCAAAGAGAATGTCTACTCGGTCGGCCCCTACCCCCTCATCAGCCTCGCAGCGGCGCGCGTTGAGTTGCGCGAGGTCAAGGCCCTGCTACTCGAAAACAAAGACCCGGTCACCGAGCGGCGGCTAAACCGGGCGGCGGCAGCGGCCGGATCGGATACCACCCTTAAGGCGGTCGCCCAGGATTGGCTGACCATGAAAGAAAAGGAGTGGAGCACCACGCATCACACTAAGTCGGCACGCGCCTTGGAGCGCGACATTTACCCCGACCTTGGCAACCTTCCGATTGCCAGTATTACCCCTTCTATGATTGCCAAGGCCATTGAAGACATCAACAAGCGCAACGTACTAGAGACCGCAGTGCGCATCCTGCAGCATCTAAACGGCGTTTTTCGGTACGCCCAGGCCAAGGGCCTTTGTCGTGATAACCCGGCAGGACCTGCACGCGAAATCTTGCCGCGAAAGAAGGACAGCGGACGCATGCCCGCGCTGCTGCAATGGCCCGCACTGGGCGATGTGCTGCGCCGGGCAGACATGGCGCGTCTATCCCCTTCGGTGCGCATGGCGCATCGTCTGTGCGCCTTCTCGGCTTCGCGCATCGGCAATGTCGTGAACGCCGAATGGCGCGAGTTCCATCTCGATGATGAACAACCCGTCTGGATCATCCCGCGCGCAAAAATGAAGGTCACCAGCCGGGACATCGACCATCGCATCCCCCTATGCCCGGAGATCGCCGCTGAGCTGCGCCAGTGGAAGGGAGTATTTGGTGGACGCGGCTTTGTCTTCCCCTCCCCCGCCGGCGGTAAGCACATTGGCCGCGAGTCCATCGAAAAGGTGTACCGAGTGACGCTGGCACTAGCAGGCAAACATTCACCCCACGGCTGGCGCAGCGCCTTTTCTACCCTGGCACGCGACCACGGCATCCTCCGTGAAGTGGTGGAACTTGCCCTAGATCATGCGCATGATAATGAAGTGGCCCGAGCCTACGACCGCGGAGAGCGATTCACGCAGCGGGTGCAGTTATTCAATTGGTGGGGCGAGCAGCTTGTCGCCGCACAGCGCGGGGCAAAAATCATTCCGCTACCGGGAAGTGCACTGATGACGGCGTAACACCTTGCATTGCATCTAGCCAACAAAGTGGAATACCCTGAGCAGACGCGACGACGCAACGGCTTCAACATCACGTACTGCCATTCGGTAAAACCATATCGACGCACAAGAGGCGAAAATATTGCCTGCGATAGCTGCCGGATTTACGGGACCTAGCGACCGCACTATAGGGAATTTGCAATTGGGAGAACTCAGATGACGTCGAGAACAGCAGAAGAATGGGAATCCCGCTTCCGCAACTGGGCGGGCGGACCGGGAGATACAGAGCTTGAACGCTGTGAGAATGCTGAGCGAATGATCCGTAAAGCTATCGCGGCAAGCTCCTCTCTAAAGGAGCTCCAGATTGAAGTGTTTGCACAAGGTTCTTATAAAAACATCACCAATATTGCACAAGAAAGCGATGTAGATGTTTCCGTATGCCTCCAAGAAGCGTGGTACTACACAATTCCGGAAGGAACCAAAGCTAGCGACTTCAGCATCTACTCTACTCAACATACGTACGCCAAGTACAAGCAGGATGTCATCGACGCCATAACTGAATATTTTGGTGCGAAAAACGTCACGCCGGGCAACAAAGCAATTCGGATTCATTCCAATTCATACCGAGTTGACGCAGACGTCGTACCTAGCTTTGAATTCCGTGAGTATTACGATGTCAATAATCCCTCAAGATTCAGATCGGGAGTCCGATTCTATTCGGCCGATGAAACAGAGATTACGAATTACCCCAAGCAGCACATTGACCGCGGAATCGAAAAGAATGGGAGAACGCAAAAGCGCTTTAAACGTATGGCGCGCGTACTAAAAAGCCTTCAGGTAGAAATGATTGACGAAAAAAAAATAGTGAAAAAGCTTCCATCATTTTTCATAGAGAGCCTTACGTACAACGTCCCCGATGAGAATTTCGGGGCAACCAACTATCGCGCAGATGTTCAAAACATACTCGCGTATCTTTTCAATAATACGCGCCCAGCGGACAAGCCAGAATGGTTTGAAGTAAACGGCATCAAGTTCCTATTTCATCCAACACAACCTTGGACGAAAGCGGATGCTCACGCATTTGTTGAGACTGCGTGGAATTATTTGGGATTTTAAGATTAGCTGTCGTCCGTTCGACGTACCTCAACTACGCCGTAAGTCTTCCTATCACGGCCCGTATAGTATTCCCCTTCAAGCTTGAGTCCATCACGATCTTCGGAAAGCGTTAGCCATTGCGTGCCTTCATGATGATGCATACCCTCGTTCGCAGATATTGCATTCGGTACATTTGTATACTCATAAACGAGTCTCGCACCCCCAGGGGATTTCACGGCGACGCCTGTTATTCCATTGCAGGATCGCGATTGCCCCGTTTCGAATATCAAGCCTATGGAATCCCATGTTTGCTCAATCTTTAGGGCACATTTAATCTGCTTGGATGTATCGAAGGTAGAAATCAAATGACCTGCCCAAATGCCATTAAGGTCAGGCATCCGAACCCCGAAAAGGACGCGGAACCATTTATAACGCCAGGCATAGTGTGCCGCCCAGTTATAAATACCCCATGTCAATCCAGCGAACGTCGGCAACTCAACGAACCATGGAATTGCAATCGTAGGCGCTAGAGATCCTTTAGCAAGGTGAAGTAGATAGATAATTAGGACTGAAAGCAACGCAGCATGCACGATAAAATGCTGCCGCTCATTTGAGTCGGATGAGTAGGGATAAAATGCCGGACTCATTTTTTTGTCCTTAAAAAATAAATTTTCCTATTTCTCAGTTTTCAAGACTGATGCAATCGATCACTTTGCCACACCTCCGTGCAGGCCATATTTTACGTTACAAAAAGCTCAATCTGTATTCGCTTACCCAGCCTCACCGAGGCTGGGTAAAGAATATGCTGCTGTTTCGTCCATTAGGTAAGTATCTCTTTCTAAAATTAGGTCAGTGTCGGCAGACCTGCTCCCGCCAGTTTCACAACTTACAACGGATACTGCGCACGCCGAACTGAAACGCTACCCGTACTGAGACTCGCACGAACTGCGCCACTTGAATC
Organism: Pseudomonadota bacterium; assembly: GCA_025356665.1. Taxonomy (GTDB): domain Bacteria; phylum Pseudomonadota; class Gammaproteobacteria; order Burkholderiales; family SG8-39; genus CAITSH01. The sequence continues at coordinate 19,147 of JANXRV010000135.1, read as the reverse complement.
TATGGCACGGCACGTGCCTACCCGCGACGGACGAACTAGGCGCCTATCGCGAGATTACTTCGCAGCCGCCCACACATCCGCCTGCTGCTTTGGATTTGAATCCTCCAATTGTTGCCATGACCTTTACTTCGGTCGGTCCTATTTCAACAAACCCCGCCAGCCAAAATCGTTCTGTCATGGTTTGTCGATTTCAAATCAAACCCCTCTAACTAAATCCGGTTCTTCCCCAACGTCATTCCCCCTACCGCCCTTCTTTCTTTGTGAAAGGGCGACGGGGGATGACAAAGACAAAGCGGAAGAAACCTAACCTTCTGCCGTCCACACCACCAACCCCCCGCCCTTCCGTGAGGAAGGGGGCTGGGCTTTGAAGGATTTGCCTTCGAAACCTAGGAGCCCCACATGAAACGCTATTCAGCAAAACAGATGATTCAGCAATACGGCAACGCAGACGCCGCCATCAATGCCGCGCTTGAAATACTTCGTAAGCAGATGCGCCAACACGGAGCGGCCATGTCCTCCCCCGCAGCCGTCAGGGATTACCTAAGGCTTAACCTCGCACCGCTCGAATATGAAGCCTTTTGGTGCGTATGGCTTGATGCTCAAAACCGGGTTATATCCGCCCATGAATCCTTTCGCGGAACCCTCACGCAGACGAGCGTCTACCCGCGTGAAGTCGTCAAGAAAGGACTGGCCTTTAATGCGGCGGCGGTGATATTCGCGCACAATCACCCAAGCGGAATCGCAGAGCCATCGCAAGCGGATGAGCTTTTGACCAGAACACTCAAACAGGGTTTGGCCTTGGTTGACATCAAAGTTTTAGACCATTTCATCATCGGATTCGACTCGGCTATGAGTTTTGCCGAACGTGGGCTAATCTAACGTCAGACCGCCGACTGGAGCAAGCGCAGAACAAGGGAGCCGAAAGGCTCCCTACTTTCCTACAGCGCCCAATCGCTGCCGCAATGATCGGTGCGCATAGTTATGTTACTTAATAGCAACCAATCAAATCGCCAACGCCTTCAACAAAGCATCACGAGCATCAAGGTAGTAATGAATGGTGATCTTGGCCGCCAGATCGTCCGGCAGGTCGTTCAATTGTCGCCGGCTGCTGATCGGCATTAGTATGCTAGCGGCCCCTTTCTCAATGGCGGTTTCAACGACAGCGACAGGGTTGAAGATCGTTTCGAGGGAGCCACCCAGGTTCAGGCCGCCGGTTACGGCCAACCCACCCTTGATGCTCTTCTGCAGAAGTGATGAGCAGAGCGCGAGAAGAACACCGACACCAACTGCAAAGCCACTCTTAGCGCTGTCAAATGCCCGCAGTTGTACCGAAAATTCGTGCTGGCGCGGCTCCCGGTCTCCAACCAGTTCCTTCGCGCGCGTGTAAAGGTTTTGCTCGGCGCAGCGAACGCTTTCCCTGAATGGCGACGGCGCCGGCTGGTTTAGAATCTTCACCCCGCTTCCCGGACCTTCGGTGATATCCACCTGATACAGCCCCGGATTCTCATCGCCACCACCGGCCGAGATAACCCAAACCTGTCCCGGCGGCAGCGGGTCGCTGCCGATGCTGTTCTCGCTGTAAAGCTCGGGCGTCGCGACAAATTTCTCCACCCCGTCTTCACCCATCGAATAGCTGAACTGGGTGTTACGAAACTCGGCAGAACCAATGCGCTTTTGCTGCTCCTTGACCCTTCGCCGACACTCCAACGCCAAGCGCAGTGCCCACTCCAGCACCTCGTCGGATACCGGGATATCCGGATTTGGAGATACCAGTTTGATGAGTCCGCTAACGGTTTTCTGAACGCCCGTCGTGTCACGGCCACTCAGTGCGCCCCCCAGGTGAATGCGTCCCTGAAAAACATTCTGCCGGCTTTGGCGCCGCAATTGGTTCCAGCACTCGGACATGAAGTCGCTGACCAGGCCGAAGTGATTGGTCAGCAAATCGCGATTTACCTTTGGCAAGTCCCAGCCTGGAAGATAGGCGTGAATGCGATCCATAAATGCGGTGTCGTCACGCATCTCCGGCGGCAACGGACCAAACAAATGACCCACCCGCTGCTGATGTTGCACGTCCACGTCAAAGTTACCCACCATCACCACACCGCCATCAGCACGGATGCTCTCCTTGCCGCGACTGAACTCGCCAGACTCCATGTGCCCTTCATGATATTCACGCCATCCTTCTGGTCGAAGGAAACGCCGGAAATTTCATCGAAGCAGACTACATCGTACTGACAGACCAGGCCGCGCTGACCGTTTTGATTGTTGACGAACATGCGTGCCACCGTCGCCTTGCCACCCGAGATCAGGTGAGCATATGGCGAGACCTGCTGAAACAGGTGACTCTTGCCGGTGCCACGGGGCCCGAGTTCCACCAAGTTGTAATTTCGCTCTACGAACGGCACCATGCGCAGCAGCATCATGTCGCGAGCACGGGGGCTGAGTTGTTCCGGCTCCATGCCGATACTGCGGATCAGGAAGTCCTTCCACTCCTCCGTGGCAAAGGCTTCCCGACCTAGGTAGAGTGCCGGTAACACCTCACGCTTGGACAGTTGAATTTCGCGCAGCGCATCAATGCCGAAGGGCCGACCATTTTTCTCCTGAGCGATGGTCGGGTCGTAGGCTAGCTCCATTTCTGCATAGAAACCGCCGGTGAGCATGCGTTCGTTGCCGTGGACCATCGCTTCGCTGACACGTACATCCTTCAATTGAAGGCTCGGTAATGTCGCCAAGAACGAATCTGATCCAGCATCCAGTCGGGCGGTGATGATATCAATCAGCTTGACGTGTCCCTTCTCCTTGGCCCGCGCCTTGAACAGTTCATGCTCGCCGGCGCGGATCGTCTTTTCGCTGAGTTGACGTTCCACAATTTTGAGCCCCTCGGCAATTTCGTCCTCATCCACCGAGGCACAATAGCGGCCCAGGAGGAACTCTGCCACGTAGGTCGGCACGGGGTATTGCCCCTTGAACTTACGCACGAGATCTTTGCGCACCACGTAGCCTTCAAAGGCCTTCGTGGCAATCGTGTCGATGGGGTCCAGTTGTTGGCTCATAAGCTCATTGTCCCAGTGTAGTAGACAGAGAATGAATCACCTGTCCCGAAGAATTCAGCAAAACGATCTCGGCCTTATTACCAATGTCGGCGTCGTTTTCCAGAAAGACTGTCACCTTACCGTCGGGTGTGGTTTCACGCGCCTGCTTGTCCGCGAGCAGTGATGTATTCGGATCGGTGTGGCTGGTGCGAACATCCACGCGCACGTCCGAACAGTTCCCACCGACCAACACGCGACACTTGGCTCCGGTCCACTTGGCTTCCATCAGCCGGGCCGAACCACCCGCCGGCTGCGCCGCCTTCACGCGAAGCACCGGGGTCACCATTTCCTGAAGCGACACGCCGCCATGAGAATATTCAATGCCGGCACGAAAGCTACCCGCGCCGGGCGGGCTCGCCATCATAACCGTTGGATTCCAGTGCCACTTGAATGCCAGCGCATCGGTTTGGGCATCGGCCTTTAATGCTGCGCATCGGCTCCAGCGGGTTTCCGTCAGAAAGGCCTTTAGTTCGACCTTAGGCAGTCCATTGGGCACAAGCAGCCAGCCGTGATCTGTCACCACCACCACTTCCGTCCAGCCGGCCCTGAGCAATGCCTCAATCCGGCTAACCAGATCGCGAACTTCCGTTTCAACGCTGCGCGCGAGCTTCCAGCCTTCCGTGTGGCCGCGCTTGTCGAGCGCGCCGGCTTCCGTCCAGGCCGAGCCGGAGGGGTCACCGGTTTCGTCTGAACCTAAGAACTGCCACCCGCGTTCTTTCAGAGTAGCTATAAAACGATCTTGCGTCAGGACTTGCCCTGTCGAAATCAGCCGTGTGGCGAACTCGTCGCTTGCGTCGCCGCCCCTTACAGCGTCGGCTATAGGTGAGGCTGCAGGTTTGGCGGTCGCTGTTACCGACGGAATAGCAGACCACTCCCAGTCCTGCGTGGACTCAATACCCGTCACCGACAACTTCGCGACCACCTGCTGGGCGACATCCATGCGCAGGCCGTCGGCAAACACCATCAGCCGTCCTGCTGCCGTTTCAATTGGCTTGGAGCGTCTGGAGACGGCCTGCCCATTGTCGTGAATAAGCTTTTGCAAATGGCGAGCTGTATTCTCAAGCCACGGTAGATAAACGGCGCGCACAATCCCCAGCACCGCACCATGCAGTTCCGGTGAGCCGCAGGCCGCCATGGTTGCCACGGCGGCGGCATCCACGCGCCAGCCATCGCTTGCATAAAACGTGGCATAGGCGTCAGGCGTGGGGGCGCCGGGTGCGGTCTGACACAAGCGGGCCAGTTGCGCCAATGGTTGGAGAGCTGTGACAAGCGGACTCATCCCCAACTTCTGCCAGGGGTAACCGCGCCGGTCCGCGTGTTGCGCTTCCAGTTCAGCAATCCCGCGAATCACCTCATCCTGCGGCCGATCCACCAGTAACTCCAGCGCCTGTTGCAATGTCCGCTCTTCGCGTTCGTTGATATTCGGCCAGACCTCAGCGGAGTCGAACATGCTTGGGTTTTTCGGTGCGGCCCGCGTCAGCCATTCCACGATTCCAGGATAATTCGCCGGCACCTCGACAAAGCGATTCCAGACCTTGCCCCAATGATTCGCACGCGAAGCGAGCAGTCTGGCCGCCTTCAGTGGGCCGTCCTTGACCGGATCAAAGCCAGCCTCTGCCTTGCACTGCTGGCAGAAGGCCTTCCATTCGGCGTCCGACCGGCGTTGCTTGAACGCTTCCGGGTCGCTAAGCCAGCGCAGCAGCAGGCCCGTAGCATCCGGCGCCACCAGTCCATTGAAAAACTCTGCATCCAGCCGGCGGCCTTGATACTGAGTGATCGGCTCCGCCATCAGCGAAGGCAGCGCGCCATCCAGCGCGTCGAGCGTCGCCTGGTCTTTTGCCACATCAAGGTCGATGCCACCGTGTTTGGAAACCAGAAAGGCGTAGGGCGTCCATTCCTTGCCGTTCACATGCAGCCACATCGCGCCGCGATACTGCAATTCCACCAAGGCAGCGAGTTCCGGTGGGCAATCCTCTGCGGCGCGCAGCTTCTCCCGGCTGATGCCGGGAAGGTAGAAAATCGGTGTCGTCCCCGCAGGCGGCGAGCTATCCACCACGCGCGCCTCGATGCAACGCAGCCACAGCGCCGGTCCAGTTCGCTTTTCAGGTGCGTAGCCGCCCAGCACAAACATCTCAGGCAGCATGGGCTTTAATTCCGGGACGACGCCTTCCCACAAACGCTCAGGATCAGTCCAGAGCACTGCGCAGGGCGCTACCTGATCGCCGGCTGCGTAGGCTTGAGCCGTGGTTCGCAGGGCAGCTACGATACGTTGTGCGAGAGTAGTCATCGCGCTTTGCTTGCCGCTCTCGCCGCCTTCTTGAACTCGTTGGTGTAGTGGCAGTCGTTCCAGCGGTTGCCGTCCGGCTCTTTGCCGACACCGGCGAAGTCCTCCTTCCCCTCATCCCAACCCCAGAACCACGGGAACTCCTTCTTTTCGCGCACGGGTTCCTTGCCGCGATCCTTCTCCCACTTTATTTTGACGCGTTTGCGGAGGATGTCCGCCGTCGTAAAGGGACGGATGTTCATCCGCACGCCATCGTTGAGATCGGGATGCCAGCCCATGGGTTGCTGCGCCAGAGATTTCCAGCGGACGAAGATATCGTAGGGCGGCTCGCCTTCGAGGATGAGTTTGAGGCGCGCCTGCAATTGCTTGGCGGCCTGAAGGCGAGCGTCACTGCCGGCTTCGCCGGCGTCCACGGCAGCCTGTTGGCGTTGAACCCAATTGCCGAGATACGAGTAGGTGAGCTTCTCCAAATTGGCGTGGGTGAGCTTGTGATAATTCACCAGCGCGCTGAAACCGTTCTTGAGGCCGTCCCAGACCTGCCAGATAAAGGGACGATGATGGAAGAGCGCGCAATGCTGCTCGAAGAATCCGTTGCGCAGCCAGTCCTCCAACGAGGCGCCAGCATAATCTACCTGGGCAAGCAATTTTTCCTGCAGGGTGGCGTTCCAATCCTTATCGTAGGCTCGGGCGAGAAGTTCGCGCAAGCGTTCGGCGGCCGGGCCTTCGCCTTTGGTGGGACTGATGGGCACGATGCCATCGTCATCCACCAGCGTTTCCAGGCCATCCCGGCCGAGCGCGGGGCAATCGGGAAAACTAGAACCGGTCTGACGCGGCCACTGGTAGCCCAGCAACCGCGCCACGGCCACGTGCAGCGGCTGATCTGCACCGGCAGGGTGGCCGTTGAACAACCATTGCGTCGGGTCGCTGGAAAACGGCTTGGGCAGGCCGTGCGGATATTTCTCCGTCGCCACCTTCTGCCAGTGCGCAAGGTCGAAGGGGACTTTGACTAAAGTGGCATTAGCAACTTGTGTCTTTTGATTGATCTTCCGCACTTCACGCAAGAATTCGGGTGCAGATACGAAGCACCAAATCGCGTCAAGGTGAGCTGGGTTCTTCGGGACAATGGCAGCCGCACTATTGTCAAACAGAGTGCCGAGATAAAGGCCGGCTGGCAATCGCCCCAGCCATGCGCAGGCAATGCCATTCTTACCCCACGCTTGGCGCCCTCGGATTGTGGCCTCAGGTGAATTGGCAAGGGCGCCTTTTCCCTTATCCCATTTAACCGCAAAGTGCAAACCGGTGTAGAGGCCAACTCCATCCGGTGAACTTTGATGTGCGACCCACCCGTGTTCGAGTTTTGCCAGTTCCCAAAATAGCTTTCTGAAAATGACGATGTCCGCCAAGCCACAGCCTTGCAGAGAGTCTGCGTAGTTCAACAGAAGAGGGAAGTTCGAGATTTCGCCGAATATGATTGTCGCATCTGGGTTATTCAGGAGTCCAACCTGCCTAAAGGTGACGAGTGGTTTCGCTTTCAGAAGCTCGCTTTTTTCCGCTGGGTATATGGGTAGCTCTCCACGCTGTGCCGACACATCTACAGCACAAGTACAAACATGGGCTTGCGTGGGGAGGCGATTTGCCAGTGATATTAGGGCAGTGAAACCGCCGGCAGCCGCCGTGCTCACAAAGCCATGCTCACCAAGTCGAGCGACAATATTCCATTCAGTGGTCTTCAGGAGTTCTGTGCGAAGATCCTTGAAGGAGCCAAGAAAGAGAGGGTTTTGAGGTAGGACCACGGCAACGGATGCATCAGGCGAACAAAATGTCAGACAACGCTCGAGGAAGCAAGTCGCAAGATCAGCCTTAGAAAGTGGATACGAGTTCTCGCAGAACGTAGCGAGCGTATGGTCCTGCTTTCTTCGTCCAAGGAACGGCACGTTGGTCGCGACGAGCGTGAACTGGCCAGCGAGAATTTCCGCCGCCTTGGCCAAGCCGCGTGCAGTCACAACCATTTCATGCGCAGTATCGTCTTTGGTCTCTTGCGCCAGCGCCTTTTCTAACAGCGGCTGCAGTTCATGGAAATCAGCCTCCACCAAATCGCCCTCCGTGGCGCGGGGATTGATGAGGCTGCCAAGAACAGGCGCATCCTTGAACAGCGTGTGGAGCCGCACCATGCCGCGCTGGAGCCGGTCGCTATCGCCGGCCAGTTTCAGCCAATCCTCGCGCTTCGCGTTAGGCGCGAGGCCTGAGCAGGCCAGGTTCATCGCTGGCAGCGGGCGATGGCCCACGCGCCGCCACGCGGCGAGCGCCAGGTTGAACGCGCCAATTTGCGTGCAACGCGGGTCAATCTCTAATCCGAACAGGTTGTCGCGGATGACCGCCGCGACCGCAACCGCTTCATCCAGTTTTTCCTCCGCCAGACGCAAGGCCACTTACCGCTCGAACATCGCCACGACGAAATGCCCGCTACCCATGCACGGGTCGAGACACTTGAGTTCCTTCGCCGTATTCGGCCAACCGTCGAATGTGCCCGCGGCTGGCGTCCACCGGCCGTCCTTGCCTCGGATGAAGCGGAGATAATTCCATGGGCATCCCGGTAGGGCGACGGCCTGGCGGAGTTCATCTTCGCTCTGAGCGGTTTCGGCCAACTTGGGATTCGCAGCGAGGACTTTACCTGCGTGCCACGCGCCGAGCGTGTTGTCCAAGAGAAAGTCCACCATGTAATCCTCGGTGAACAGTTGCGTGACGGGCGGCAGTTCGTCCGCGCCGATCTTGTTGCCAGCAGAGTTGACCTCGTCCTTCTTCTCGGCCTGCCAAAACTGGTAGCACCATCCGAGGCTGTCGCTGGCGGTGAAGACCTGGACAGGCAAGCCAGTAACCAGTCCGATAAGCGGCTGACGATCATTTACGGACAATTCCACGGCACCAGCCGGATCGTCGGCGCGGAAGATTTCGGGCAATTCCTTCGCGGCGAAGCGAGCCGCCACTGCCCAACCGTCCTTCAATCCCAGGATGGGCGCGTAATCCTCGCAATCTTCCAGTCCACCAACGGCTACGCCATGCTCCGGCGAGATGAGGAGATTGTTCTCCAGCAGATAGCGGGCGAAGAGCACCCGGTGCCACTGGTCGTAGGCGAGCTTCTCAACGAGGTGCTTGATCTCGTAGGCGCCGCGTCGGGCTTGGCTTTCGCCATCGCCCAGTTGCTTGGCCTGTGCGCGCAGCTTTTCACGAAGCCCGCGCTGCGTCTCGTCCATGTGCTTGTAGGGGGAAGGTTCGTGCACTGCAAGGGCTTCGAGCGCATGACGCGCACCGCCTTCGGCAATTTTCCGCGCGTGCTTGATGGCGCTTTCCAATTGGCGGCGCAGCGGAGTGGGCAGGCTACTCAAAGAATCACCGGGCCTTTCTTGAGTTTTTCTTCCACTTGTTGGCGCACGCCTGCTAGCCACTGGTCGAGTTCAGCCGGGGTCTTGATGATGGCACCGGGCAACATGACGCGTACGGCCTCAGGTGTAGCCAGCTTGGCGGCTTCTTCGAGAGCGCGTGAGAAGCGCTGCGGCACAGCGTCGAGCAGATTGCGACGATCAGTCAGTGAGCGTGCGCCCAAGGCTTGAAGGATTTCGTCGTCGGTGCCGATGGCAGCTTTAGGCGGAAGCGTAAGCTGACAGGCCGTGGAAATCGTTACGCGTTGTGCATCCGTCAGTCCGTTCCAGACCTGCGAAGTAGCGAGCTTTTCCTCACCGACCTTGAAAGCGGCAGCGAGGTCATCTTGCAGTTTGCCGAGGGCAATTCGCAGGGCCGTGGTAAGTTGTTTGGTCAGCTCGGGTACGGGATCAGGGTCCGCCAGCAGGCTGCGACCTGTGGTGATTGCGGCAATGGATTTGGCGCCAGCGTCGGCTTCAGGCAGGCCACTGGCAAATTTGTGAAAATCAAGCAAGCGTTCCCACACGGACCAGCGCTTAGTAATGGCGTCGGCGCTCTTCTTCCAAACGGTCTGCTTGGCAGCGAGGTGGTCCTTTTGCTCATGGATCTTTAGCAATTGGGCATTGCCGCTAAGCATTTGTAGGGCATGCACGTCTTGCGTATCGGGCGTCTCCGGACGGGGGGCGTTGCCGCCAGCAGATTCCGCCAGTGCGAGCAGCTTTTTCAAGGCCTCCCCGGCGGCTTCGGATTCCTTGCCATTCTGAGTAGTAATGCCGATTTTCTGGAACAACGCTTTGAGATCGAGCCGCTGCTGCACGTTGAGCGGTGGCACATCGACGTAAAAACTGGCAACGCCCACCTGATTTTGTGGTAACGACGCTTGTACAGGTTGACCATTATTGGTAGCTCGTAAGTTGCCGGCAACCAGCATGACGAACAGCGCGCCGTCAATAGCATCTTGGGACCATCCGAAAGGTGCGGCCTTGAAATGCTCGCGCAAGTCTTTGCCCTTCTTGCCAGCACCAATGAGTTCGAGTACGCGACGGCACACCGGGTGCTGGGTCGGATTACCTGGGTAGCCCACCTGAGAGAGAGCACCAACATCGCCTGCACGAGCACGAGTAACGACCTGCCCCCAATTGGCGTGGTCGGCCTCAGAGAACTGCGGGAAGAGTCGCACCAAAGCGCTGTTGCCAGAATCCTGCACCTTGTCGGCCAGTTCGATACCATTGGCCTCCTGCCCGCCACCGAGAAAGACTTTGGCACCGCCGATGATGTGGCCAAGCAGTTCCTGAATACGATGTTGGGCGACTTCCAGATGGGTCTCGACGGCTTTGCGGGCTTCGATTGCTTCGGGCGTTGCGGCCGGGCCGTGAGCGTCGAGAACTTCTTGAGCAGCAATCTGTGCCGCAATGGCTCGCTGCAAATCCTCGTGGACTTGGCCAGATGGTCGTGGCAGGTAGCCAAAAAGCATCGGACTATCGACACCGGCTGCACGGGCGTCGTTCAGCACGGTGCTTGGATCATCACTCCATCCATCCCGCACCCACAGGGTCACCTCATCACTGCTGGAAGGTGGACGACTAGAGGAGAGTTCAAAAATGGGTTTGCGCTTGTCTGGGGAGGAACCCAACTGCCACGATACGGGCTTAAGCGCCTGCCTGGCGCCTTCGCGAAGCAGCTCTGCCCGTTTGGAGTTGATGCGTTGGTCATCATTTAACGCTGCGGTGCGGCGGCGATTAAAGTCGTGCGTCCAGAGCACTCCCTCGCGTGTCTGAAGGCGGTATTCTGATTCGACCGCCATGAGGTGCCCATCCACCTCCATTTTTTTTAGCAATTTGGGAACTTGCTGCTCCAGCCTTGGGCGATCGTTCTTTAAATCAGTGATGAGCAAATCCACCAGGGTTTCAGCATTGGCCCGAACACCGTCGTCAACACCCGGTGAGCGTGGCAGTTTGCCAATCAGAAAAACCACGGCGCAAAGACTGGAACGCAGCGCACCATCGGACGTACCATCGCGCTGTTTACGAATAATTTCGTCGTATTCGCGCTCCAACTCGCCGGAGTTCAGCAGATCGGTGGAAATTTGGTCATATATAAAGTCTGCCGGCACTACTGTTCCCACGGCTGACGCGGCGGTTTGGCGTGTGGCCTCGAACACGATCTGTAACTGGGAGCGCAACTGCGCCTTGGTGCCTGAATGGTCTGTATTGCGCAGCACTTTCTCCCAGAACCGGCGCCGGGTAGGAAGCAACGGGTAATCCGCCACAAAGAACTTGTCATCATCACTAGCGGCAGCCAGGCGGGTATTTTGCAAATGGCGGGCCAGCTCGCCTTGATTGGCATCCATACACCTGGCAATGACTGACTCTTGCTCCGGCTTTTTACGCAGGACGGTTTTTCGGATGACGCTTTCAACGTCGGTGTCTGAAAGCTGCACCTTGACCGCAAAGCGGGCCTGAAGTCGCTGCAGGCTGGAGGTCTTGTCGCTCAAGGCAGACTGACCAGTGCCAACGAGAAGGAGGCGTTGGTTCAGCTTGGTGCAGCAGTATTCGGCAATATCCTGCAAATCCATGGTGCGCTGAATACTTCCACCAAGAAATTGCTGAATTTCATCCACGACAAGCAATGTGCAGGGGAGTTGTCCGTCATGCCCAAAAATCTGCTTCACCACGTCAAGCGCATCATCGAGCGTTGGAGAGTTATTGTCCTTGAACTGATCCCGAATAGCAGCTTGGGCATTGGCCGCAGTAGCATATTTTGGATCGGCGCTGACGAGAGCTTCGGCCAGGGGAATGGAGAGTTTCAAGCTGAGAACTTCGCGACCAAGTTGGCGCTTAGACTGTTTGAGCGCAGCCTCGACCTTGGCCTCCAGCCCGGATGAGCGCAGCCAAAGTATGAATTTGGCTTGTGCAAGATTCTCGGGTAGGCCAGCGGCTCGCAGCACGAGTTGAATGAATGCAAGACGGACGTTGTCCATGGAGCCGGCGCCGAGGGTGCCTGCAGCGGCACGCAATCCACCTAAAGGCTTGCTACGATTGCTTAACTCCGTTAGCAAATCGGTGATTTCAGCGGGAAGCGTGACAAGCGAGCGAGCGGTGGCGCCATCAGCAAAGTGGTAATCCTCCCAGAGGTAACGCAGCACTTTGACCAGATGGGATTTACCGCTGCCAAAAAAGCCGCTGACCCAGACCGCCATTTGCTCCGTCTGCCCCAGGCCACCAAGGTAAGCCTTGAGAATCCGCTCCATTCCACGCGCGTACTCACCATCGCAGACAAAATTCTGCAGTTCGAAACGGAGCGTCTTGATCTGGCCTTCATCGTGACCGATTTCGGAAACCTTCGATACGCCGTTATTAAGCAGTTCGAGAGTGGTTGGATCGCGGAAATACAGGTCGCGGTTTGTCATGGGTTGATGAAGCTCTCGGTTGAAGTGATGGGAACCGCCATGTAATTAAAGCCGTCGCGCGCATCCATGAACCGGTAAACATTACCCGTGTATTCGCCTGGGAAAAAAACCAAAAGACGACCGCGAACGCTGTCTTCGACACGCTCAATCAGACTGGAGACCCGCATAAAATCGAATAACGTGGCCAGCCCCATGACAGCAACGACACTCGCGGCATTTGCGTCTTCACCGGTGCAACCCAAGCGCACCCGTTCGACAGCCAGGTCCTCGAGTTCGCTGTTGGCGCTGAGATGCTCCGGTTCAGCGAAGATGCTCTCGCGGTAATCGTGAGTGGCAAGCCATTTCGGGAGCACTCCCGTAAGGTCAACAGTGGTCCATCCGTGCTTTGCTTCAAGCGTGAGCGCCTCAAACTGCGGGAGGCGCGCCCGCACCCTGCGTTCTTCAGCCGGCGGATACACCGCGAACCAGACACGTTGTTTTCCCGACATGTTCGCCGACCATGGCAGGCGCACCTGGCGAGAATAATTGGAAAGGAGACGGTCGATGGCGCTCATGCGGGTTCGCCTTGGAAGTCAGCAAGCAGGGGAAAGCTCATTTCAACAACCTCCCCTGCCGCGCGCAAGTTGAGCAGCCCAGCTCTATGAGCCTCCTGGCCCATGGCTCGCGCACGGTCGGCGTTCAGATCGAGCAGGCGGCACCATGGATTGGAAAAAACCGCTGCACCGTGATAGCCGGCAATTTCCCCTAAGAAAAGAGCCATAGTGACAGCTACAGCGGTGGGCTTAATACGCTGTCGGGTCTTTTTCGTGCGACCTGTGAGGTGGCCGGACTGGGTCCAGGAGGAAGCTGCATGCCGTGCGGTCTGGTTTCGGCTCAACTCCGAATACTGATTCGGAAACGTGGCTTCGAACGCCCGCGCCAAGCTGACGGTCTCGACCAAATCTCCTTCTGGCGCCTCAAAAATAGGCTGTGTCGTAGCTCGAAAGAGCGGATCACGCGCCCATACGACCTGCAAGGCTAATAGAGGCAAACTCGCGCCATCGATAGCTTCCAGTTTTCTCAAGAGCCCAAATATGGGCGTCGTGTCATCAAGAGCATAAAGCTCGCGAAGACGCCGCAGCGACTCCTTGCGGGTGCTGTCAGTGGTCTTGCCCAGCACATTCCGTTGAAGAATGGCTTCGCGGTAATCGGCAATGCCAGAACCAATCGGAACGCTTGCCAAGACGGCGCTGATTTCCGCCAGCATCATGGTCCGGCTGATATGCGCACCGCCGGAAGAAAATTTGAAGCCAAATGCCTCCAAGGCTGGTGAAGCAGCAGGAAAACCAGAAAAGGACACGCCACTGGCTCGCACTATCGTAAATCCGTGGATGAAAAGGCAGAAATTTCCATGTTAAATAATGGTATTTTTGTTCGGAAGGGACTGCGAATTGTGCCCTAGGCAGGGCGTTTGCGCTGCGCAAACTCTGCAATTTACAGCAAAACCCAGTGTTGACCGATGGCGTTCAGCCCACATCGCTCCAAAGATGGAAAATCGGGCGAACTTAGTACCCACGATGCCAACATTATTTCTGACTGAGCAGCTAACCGCGGCGCAGACTCATCTTAGCGAACACCCCCTTTTGGGCTATTCCGTTAAAACGCTTCTTTTTGACCGGCTTTGGAGAAAACCTTGCCCGTATCGAGGACGCTCGGCATACCTCAATCTCCGTCAGGCAGTCGAGTGTGCAATGCGCTCAAGATTGCGGCGATTGACTCGGGCGAATCGCGGAACCACCGATACCCATAGATGGCGCATCGCAAGAAATGTACTGCTGCAGCTTCTCGTACTGGATGCTGATGAGGCAGTCATTCAACGCCGAGACCTTGTAACCAGCCTGCACCATTTCTGAATCGGTCTGAGAAAACACCTTCTGCCCATTCTGGGAAAAAACAATTACGAAAATCGTTTTTCTGGCGGAACGCAGCACGCCGCCGACGTGTAGCTGCAGCGCACCGTAAGGCCACAAGGCACGCTTTTCTTCCACGACTGGCGCAGGAATGGCCGCCGGCACAACCGGAGGCGCTACGGACGCAACGGCGTGAACGGGCGCAGCCATGCCAGGCTGCGTCGCCGAAACCGGAGCCGGTATCGTTTTCGTCGCAAAAATCCTGAAAGGATTTCCGTTCACGGCAACCTGCACTGCAATCAGCACAGCAATAACGCCCACGCCCCACATCGACCAATGGCGCCACAACGGGATAATGTCCGCCGCGCCCATCTCAACCCCTGCCCCGCTTTTGGTATGGCTTTGGTACAGCGGGAAGAAACGTGCCTGATACCGCCGAACGGCCGTATTCACGACCTCGCCGCGAATGCCGTCCTGGACCTTGCGTGTGTAGGATCCGCTCGATCCGAGCGCGACATTCTTACGCACGCGGTAGACAACCTGCACCAGGTCGCGAATGGCCGCATTGAGCTTTCCGTACGATTGCGAGATCAAGAGAACATCGGCGAATTCGTGACGATGAAGCGAAAACCATTCTTCGACCGGCACCGGGGTTCCTGACTTGGGCAAGGAAATATGGCATTCGTCCACCACATAGAGTGGCCCGGCTCCGGTATCAGGATGCCGCCACGTGTCGCCAAAATCCTCAACATGGGAGAACGCCGCGCCGTTGAACGTCTTTTCCGGCGCATCAAGGCCAAGCCGCGCCATGAAGCGGGTCTGCGCATCAGGCCTTGCCACTACGGCAGGCCTCACGGCCCGCGTAGCCGTTCTGATTTCAATCAGATCAACGAATGAGGCGTCAATGAGCGCGAAAGCGTCGAGGTTAAGCGCAAGATTCGTGATGACCTTGCGCCCCTTCGTGAGCGCCGTAAGGACGTGATACACCACCGCTTCGTAGGACTTGCCGCCACCTGGCGCGCCTACCAGCAGATTTATCACGGACGACCCGTACCAAGAAGGCCAGATTTGAAAGCGCAGGAAAGCGCGACTACGACCAATGTCTTAGTCATCAGCGCGCGCCCCTCTTCGATGGAAACACCTTCTCGAATGGCAATCTGCTGCGCCCCCTGCTCGATAGACGCTGCCAAGGAATCACTTTGCGCCTTGAACTCAGCGGAATCTAAAACACGCTCAAGACTGATCATTACGACCCCCACCGGATAAACGGAATCATCTGAATGACAAAGCGGATACCGAGCGCCGCGACAATCATGCTGACCGCAATCGGCACACCGACGAGGTTTGCCGTGTTGAGTATTTCTGGCGGTAGCGCATTCCAGTATTGCGTGGGGTTGAAATCGCCGAATGACCATGCAATACCGTTCACGATGTAAATGACAAGCAGAAAAATGGAATCGACCGCAAAAAAGAGAACATCTTTGAGCATTTCCCACACGCCAACAAAGACGCTCTGAATGGTTTCGAGCACCCACGCCAGAAAGGAATCGAGCCACCCGCGAAGCCAAGCCGCGAAATTGGTCATGTCATCCCCCGAAAATGATCCGGCGGCAGGCAAACGCCGCCGAGAGCAGGACTAGCGTTCTCATAACCGTCCAAATCCACGGCGCAATACTGAGCGTGTAGGTGCCGAGGTTATAGACATGCGCGATGTTGAAATTGAGCGTCCAGCTCGGGACGGAACCCGATCCGGATGGCAGCGCCATATTGGCGATTGCCGCACCGAGCGGCGAGGACATCAGCGCAGCCTTGCGTGTGTCCCAAATGCCGTTCAGACCGCCAGGGTATTTCGTGTCGTACCAAGTGCCCGTCTTTTGCACCAATGTCCCTGTAGCCGGTGCCGCGAAAGTATCGCAGGCCTCGACACCGGGATGCAGGGCGCATAAATCGGAGGCTGGCTGATTCGGCGTAGTGGTCTGCGCCGTGCCCACGCCGACCACTTCACTTTGCGCGATGCCGGTCACGGTTGTCGTGTTATCCGCAGCAGGCGGCGACAGCTTGACGGTAGTGACTTTGGAACCTGTCCCGGCCGCATTGGGCACGGAAGAGACTATTGTCGTGCCGGATGCGTCAGACGTAACCGTTATGGACGTACCAAGGCCGGTTGCGGACAGTGCCGATGTACCCGAACCGACCACAGGAGAGGCGGCACAGTCCGGGTCCGCCGAATCATTGGTATAGACGTTGGCTACGCGCCGAACACCGCAGGAGGCGTCTGGGGGTTTGGCCACTGTGAGCGCGTTAGGCGAACCGCAGACGCCAGCGGAGAACGTATAGCCCGTCGGACAGCTATTTGCGACAGCTACTGTCGCCGAACCATTCGGGCCTACGCATGCGGTACTGCCGTTGTAGCTCAGGCTGTAAAGACCGGACACCGGATTACCTGAGGAAATCGCCGCACAAAGCGCCGCACCACTCGTAAAGGTTTGCCCTGGCGCCCATGTGCCGTTGGAATAGGTCGTGGTGAGCGTGGCCGTACTCGGCGGCGAGGGATTGACGCTCGACCCCGTGGGCGCGGTCCAGCCCGAGGGCGTAGCGAGGGGCGCGGAGGGATTGACGGGAATACGCGCCGTTGCCGCGCCCTTCCCTACCTGGATAACATCGACCCGCGATCCAAGCGGTCCCGACCAGGCATTGGAGGTATTGCCGGATGAATCCGCACATGCGCCGGTAGGGTTTGCAGGACACGCCTTGATAACCAACGCATCATCAGCCGCCGCATGGGCGAAAGTAGCCGCAACAATGAAAATTACGCCAAACAACACGAATAGTTTACTTTTCAGGGATTGCATTTCATGCACCGCCTTTCAATCCAAGGATTAAGGCAAGTGCACTCATAGCGCCGATCAACGCAATAAGGCCGAAGAACACCGCTATGAGTGCGCCCGTCATGGTTAAACGGACTTGATTGCGCGTTTGCCGAGGATGCCGGCCTTGAACGCCAACGCCACGCCGATCACTGCCAGCATTGCGGTGCCGACAAACGCAGCCACGGACGTGAGATCAACAGCGGTAAAGATTGCAGCCATGGTAGTAACTCCTTAAAAAGAGCGGATAACGCCGCTCACGTTTGCCCAAACGGGCCTTGCACCTACATTTACAACGCCTTGATGATTTCCTTTGCCACCCCGGTAACGTAGCCAATGGCCCAGGATGAAAGAACGGCACCCATGCCCCATGAATAGACGTACAAAATGGACTCGGCATCAATGCCGGCAATGGCCAAATCAGCCGCAATATCGGCCTGGACGACTAGCGGATAGAACAAGCCGATAAGAGCGAATGACTTGGCCATTGTGATCACGCCGCCTTGATAACAGGCGCGGCGACCAGCCCGGTGACGAACGACTTGAATTCGCCGAACATGAACTTCTGTTCGACGATCAAATCGAGCTGGGCTGGAAATTTGACGCTGGCGAAACTGGCGAGGGATTCGGGCAGAAGCTCCATTTCGCCAAGCTCATATCCGAATCCAGACACCTTCGTTTTACCGCTGGCCTGCTCGATTGGCACCATGCAGAACAGACGGCACATGTCGAACGGATTGCCGGAAACTTTGGCAGTACCCTCGATACGCTTTACACCCAAGACAGTTGTTTTCATTGCGATGACTCCTAAAAGTTTTGCCCTATGCGACCTTAAAGTCGTACCAGTCGGGCACGGAGAGCGGCTGAAGATCTACAACACGAACACGCACCGGAAACCGCTCGATATTCCGGGGCGAAAAAATATCAATGCCGTACTCGCGCAAAACGCGGGCGTGATTAAACGCAGTAGCACGGCAAAACATATGAAGCACGTCATGGCCAGCGAGCCAGGCTGCAGCCGTCATTCGATAGCGCGATGGAATCGAGGTGAGCAAATCAGGGTCCTCGGAACGATCCACTTTGCGAAACGTCTGCGTCTGCTCATTGAAGAGCGAGAGCAGTTTTTCATCGGTAATCGCGTCGATGCGATCAAGGCCCAGCTCCTGGAGCAGGCGACGTTTGATTTCGACCTCGACGCGGACAATGCCGTTGTCGCGACACCACGAAGGAATGAATTCATCCGGTGCTGATCCGTGCTTAATCATTTCTGGTCCTTTCAAATAAGCTTTGAGCATGTGCCGCGTATTCGCCCACCAAACCGACTCATCACCCGCCTGCCCTCTTTTCATCCTGGCAATTGACTGCACACCGAGCCACCGGATCACCGCCCGCGACTGCGCCTCTGAGCCCGCTGAATAATTAGCGGTGATGTCCAGACGATGAACTCTTGCGCAAGTGGGCCGTCCTTCCGAATCGGGAGGCCCTCCAGCACTGAAAGGCGGGAGGCCGACGCCCAGCAAAATTCGATTAGCTGCTGCGAGCGTTCCAGCCCAGTCAAGATTGAACAGGTTGTCTTTACGAGAGAATCGCCCGACGTTGCCCGAGA
Organism: Pseudomonadota bacterium; assembly: GCA_025356665.1. Lineage (GTDB taxonomy): Bacteria > Pseudomonadota > Gammaproteobacteria > Burkholderiales > SG8-39 > CAITSH01. The sequence goes on along the minus strand of JANXRV010000135.1, from coordinate 583 downwards.
GGAAAACACGCGCACCATCACATCCGACCCGAACACCTGTTCCGAATGAGCCGCCCACAGTCGCGGGGCTAGTGCGTTCAAGACGGCAATTACCTTCTCGGTCATGCCATGTGACGAGCCCTGACAGGATGATCGGGAGACCCCCGAGCGGATGGCGTTGACTAGCGGTGAGCCAATCGATGAAAACCGGCGAGACATGCTTAGCCACCGACGCACCCAAATGGTGCGGTTTGGTCTAAAAGTCTAAAACTTAGACTGAACGGCGTAGTGTTACTAGCCGTCGGCTGTCCAGCGCCCGGCTGGCGGTGCTCGCTTCGCTGCGCTCCGGCAGCCGGATGCGCATGCTTAGACGAGCGGCATGAAACATTGCACCGTGATTTATTGGAGTGAGACAGCAGACCGTTCGGGTTCATCATCCGCCCCGATCAGCTTGCGGCTTGCTGGATTACTCAGCAGTCGATAAATAAAGCGACAATTGTCGAACTTGTTGATGGCGTATTTGTCAAACGTGTCATGAAGCGAGACGGCCGCACATTCGATCATCAGACACTGGAGGCGATCCGCCTGATGGCGGTTGAACGCG
>JANXRV010000132.1:0-18524 GCA_025356665.1 Pseudomonadota bacterium | reverse complement strand
TTCAGCACATTCCCTATAAGGGTGGTGCGCCGGCCGCAAGCGATCTCATGGGCGGTCACGTCGACATGATGTTCGAACTGACTTACGCCGCGCTGCCGGCCATCAAGGCCGGCAAACTGCGGCCGCTTGCGGTCACCAGTTCTGAACGACTGTCCGTGCTGCCCGACGTGCCGACGATGATCGAATCGGGCATCGCCGGCTTTGAGTCGAGCAACTGGCAGGGCGTGATTGCGCCGACGGGAACACCGCGCGAGGTGGTGCAAAAAATCAATGCTGCCATTAACAAGGTTCTGACCATGCCTGAGGTGCGTGAAATTCTCCTCGGCCAGGGAAATCAGGTCGGCGGCGGCACGCCGGAGGAGTTTGCCGCGATGATCAGGGTCGAAACCTCAAAATGGGCGACCGTCATAAAAGCTGCCAAGATACAGGCTGACTAAGGATTTCAGCGCCGAGAGTGGCTGGAAACGCCCATTAGACGCGGGTTTCCAGCATATTTGCATCGCGCCACCCTGTCAGCCGCGCAACCTTGCGACCGCTTCGGCCAGACGGTCGACGGCGATAATCTCGATGCCATCTATCGGCTGCCGCGGCTGGTTGGCGGTCGGAATAATCGCTTGCGTGAATCCGAGCTTCGCCGCCTCCCGCAGACGCTCCTGTCCGCGCGGCGCCGGGCGCACCTCGCCGGCCAAACCCACTTCGCCGAACACAACCATTTTTTTTGCCAGTGGCCGATCTGTCAAAGAGGACACCACGGCCAGCAACACCGCTAAATCCGCGGCTGGCTCGGTGATACGAACGCCGCCAACCGCATTGACGAAAACATCCTGGTCATAGCAGGCGATCCCGGCGTGCCGGTGCAACACGGCAAGCAGCATGGCCAGACGATTTTGCTCCAGCCCCACCGAAAGCCGGCGTGGATTGGGGGCGTGCGCCGTGTCCACGAGCGCTTGTACCTCAACCAACAGCGGCCGAGTCCCTTCCTGCGTCACCAGGACACAGGAACCGGCTACTGGCTCGGCGTGCTGGGATAGAAAAATGGCCGATGGATTGGAAACCCCCTTCAGCCCCTTTTCCGTCATTGCAAACACACCGAGTTCATTCACCGCGCCAAAACGATTCTTGATTGCGCGGATGAGCCGGAAGCTCTGATGGGTATCGCCCTCAAAGTAAAGCACGGTATCAACAATATGCTCAAGCACACGCGGCCCGGCAAGCGCGCCCTCTTTAGTTACGTGCCCCACAAGGATGATAGTTATGCCGATACTCTTGGCCAGACGCGTGAGTTGCGCGGCACATTCGCGCACCTGCGCCACCGACCCGGGTGCCGAGGTGAGTGCATCTGAGTAGACGGTCTGGATCGAATCGATCACGGCGAATTGGGGCTTGGCATCCTGCAGTGCCGAGAAAATTTTCTCCAACTGGATTTCTGCCAACAGGTCTAGCCTCCCTGCGTCGATATCAAGTCGAGAAGCGCGCATCGCGATCTGTTCGGCTGACTCCTCCCCACTCACATAAACCACGTGCTGCGACTGCGACATCTGCGCCAGGGCTTGCAACAGCAGCGTCGATTTCCCCACGCCAGGATCGCCTCCTATGAGCACAACCTGTCCGGCAACCAGTCCGCCTCCCAGAACCCGGTCGAATTCACCGATTCCGGTTGGAACACGCGGAAGTTCCTTGGCGCGCACTTCGGACAGAGGCTGCAACTGCGCCGGTTTGGCCAGACCGCTGTAACGGTGCTGCGTGCTGGTAGCCGACTCGGCGACGCTTTCGACCAATGTATTCCAGGCGCCGCACCCGGGACATTGCCCCTGCCACTTCGGTGCGGTCGCGCCGCACTCGGTGCAACTGTAGACAGACTTAGGCTTCGCCATCATTTTTACCGGCAGACTGAACTTCGATTTGTGGAACCCGCGCAGCCAGGGCGCACAGTAATTCATAACTGACCGTTCCAGATGCCATGGCAACTTCGTCTGCGGACAAACCCTCACCCCACAGCGTCACGCCAGACCCGATGCCAGCACCCGGAAGATCGGTCAGATCAACGCACAACATGTCCATGGAGACGCGGCCGACCGTCCCGCTTCGCGACCCATCAACCAATATCGGCGTGCCGCTTGGCGCATGTCGCGGATAGCCGTCGGCATAGCCGCAGGCCACCACACCAATTCGCATCGACCGCTCAGCCTTAAATGTCCTGCCGTAGCCAACCGTGTCGCCCTTGCACAGTTGCTGCACAGCGATGATTTCACTGGACAAGGTCATGACCGGCCGGAGCCCGAGATCTGCTGCGCTCCGATCGGCAAACGGCGAGCAACCGTAAAGCATTATTCCCGGGCGCACCCAGTCGGCGTGCGTTGCCGGATGGCGCAGGATGGCAGCCGAGTTGGCAAAGCTGCGCGGAGCGACAACATCCTTTGTCGCAGCGGCCAGGGCATTCAACTGCCAATCCACGCCGCTTGTGCCGTCCGCGTCGGCAAAGTGGCTCATGACCGTAATCTGCGACACCGCGGAACACACGCCCAAGCGCGAGAACATGCGAGATGCGTCAGCCAAGACAAACCCAAGCCGGTTCATGCCGCTATTGAGCTTCAGATAAACCGGGATTTTTCGCGACACTGCAGTTTTTTCCAGCATCGCAAGCTGCCCCGGCTCATGCACCACCACCGTGAGCTCATGGCTTGCGGCCACAGCAAGGTCCCGCTCATCGAAGAACCCCTCAAGTAAAAGAATAGGCTTTTTCGTACCCGACTCACGCAGCCTGACGGCTTCGTCCAGATCGAGCAGTGCGTAGCCGTCGGCCGAGGCCATGGCGCGCGCCGCACGCAATAGTGAATGCCCATATCCACCGGCCTTGACCACAGCCCAGACCCGGGCTTGCGGCGCGCACCGGCGCACCACGGCCAGATTGTGACCGAAGGAAGATAAATTAAAGCTTGCGCGTATTGGACGGGGCATGGACTGGGTTTGGAGCGCGAATGGCGACACCCTTGTTTCGTAACATATCTCCTCACATTATACGAGAGGTGGCACCGCTTAATCACTGGCGGCAGACTACAACTGCAGCCGGTTTTTCGTGGTATAAATTGCCACGCTGCGATTTTGGCAGTTGACGCAACAAAGGAAAGTAAGCATGACAAGCACCGCAAGGTGCCGGCGCGGCAACACCGAGTTTGGTGTTTTGACGGCTTCGGAACAGCTAACGGCTCTCACGCCGAGCAGCCGGGCCGTCTTCCGCGCACTTATCCTCCCAATGACGAAACTTAATACGAAACCAACGGATCGATGAAGCGCGGCTTTTACACCGTGATGGCGGCACAGTTTTTCTCCTCGCTTGCCGACAATGCGTTGTTGATCGCTTCGATTGCCCTGCTGATAGAACTCAAAGGGCCGGCGTGGATGACGCCCCTGCTCAAGTTCTTCTTCACTGTGTCTTATGTCGTCCTCGCTGCGTTCGTCGGTGCCTTCGCCGACGCGCTCCCGAAGGGGCGCGTCATGTTCTTTACGAATACGATCAAAATTGTTGGCTGTTGCCTGCTCTTTTTCACCCAGGAAATCACTCCCACCGGGATTCCCGAGCATCTCACCGTACTCCTCGCCTACGCAGTCGTCGGCTTAGGCGCCGCAGCATATTCGCCGGCAAAATACGGCATCCTCACCGAAATGCTGCCACCGCAACAACTGGTTGTCGCCAACGGCTGGATAGAAGGACTGACTGTCGCCTCCATCATTCTTGGCACCATGATGGGGGGCATGCTGATCAGCCCGAAAATTTCCGCCATGTTGCTCTCTATAGATTTCCCGTTTATCGATACCGGCGTCAACACACCGCACGAAGCCGCGCTATTGATCATCGCGGTCATGTACCTGTTGGCGGCAGCAGTCAACCTGCATATACCCGACACCGGTGCGCGCTACCCCAAACAGCAAACCAATCCGCTGATTCTGATACGCGATTTTGCCGGATGCCTGACCGTACTCTGGCGCGACAAGCTCGGGCAGATTTCGCTCGCGGTAACCACCCTGTTCTGGGGCGCCGGCGCGACCCTGCAGTTCATTGTGCTCAAATGGGCGGAAAGCCATCTGCACCTGCCTCTGGATCGAGGCGCGATTTTGCAAGGGGTTGTGGCCGTAGGTATCGCGATTGGCGCCGTATTAGCCGGACGCTTTGTGCCGCTACGCCGATCCCTGTCCGTGCTGCCGCTCGGTATCGTCATGGGCTTTTTTGTCGGTATCCTGATTTTCGTGACCTGGATGCCGCTGGTTTACTTCCTGCTTGTCCTGATCGGCGCAGTAGCCGGTTTTTTTGTCGTGCCAATGAATGCCCTGCTGCAACACCGCGGCCACGTGCTGCTATCCGCGGGGCACTCCATTGCGGTGCAGAATTTTAACGAGAATCTGAACATCCTCTTCATGCTTGCACTCTACGCGCTGATGATCAAATACAACTTTCACATCAACACCATTATCATCCTGTTCGGACTGTCGGTATCAACGACGATGTGGCTGATCATGAAACGGCATGCATCTAATCAAAAGCAAGGCGATTCGATGCACCTCATCGGGATCGAAAAGCACTAAGCATCACGCCTCAGGCGTAGCCGATTCCGCCAACACCGAATAAACAGTCACCTGTGCACTCTTGCCGCGCACATCGACCTCACCCAAAAACCGCGTGTCGAAGCGGCGCTTGGAGCGGCTGAGGGTCGCCTCAGTGGTAATCACCCCCATACCGAAAACACCGTCTTTCGCCAGGGCCTGCAGCCTCGCCGCAAGGTTCACACCGTCGCCGACAACCGTGTAGTTGAGCCGGGACGGACTGCCCATGTTGCCAGCCACCACCATCGCCGTGTTCACCCCGATGCCCACATCAAGCGAGGGCATTCCCCGCGTCTGGATCGCCAGATTCATTTCAGCGAGGGCATTGCGGATTTGCAGCGATGCCCTGAGCGCATTACCACAATCGTCATCATATGAAACCGGCGCCCCGAACAAGGCCATCACCCCATCGCCCAGATATTTATCCACCACACCGTTGTTGGCCTCGATGATTTCGCTGATGCGCGTGAGGTATAAATTGAGTACAGCAACCACATCTTGTGCCGGTTGTTTCTCGCAAAAAGAGGTAAACCCGCGCAAATCCGCGAACATCACGGTGACCTCGCGCTCTTCGCCACCCAGCATAACGTCCTGTGACAAAAGTTTTTCCGCAATGGCGTGCGAGACAACCTTGCCAAGGAGATTTCGCACCTTGTCCCGCTCCGCCAGGCCGCGCGTCATGCGGTTGAAGCTTGCCGCGAGATCTCCAAGTTCGTCCTGCTGCGCCACTTCCACGGCTTGGTCGTAATTCCCCGTCTCGACACTGCGAGCGGCACGGGCTAATGCCCTCACCGGCTCAGTCACGCTCCGGGCGATGTAGAACGCGCCGAATAGCGAAAGAACAAGGCCGCCGCAGGAAAGCACGAAGACGGCTGCGCGCAACTGCTGAAAGGGTTTTAACTCCTGCCCGAGGGAACGCTGCATAATCACACTCACCGGTTTTTCTCCGCGCACGCCGATGGGCGCGGCGAGATTGAGATAGTCCTCTCCGGCGATACTGAACTCGATGATGCGGTCCGTCCCGGCGGCAATGGCAGACACCGCCGTGGCAAGTCCTGCTCGCTGCGGCGGAGCGAGTGATGTCGCCAGGATCGCTGATGCACCCGTAGAATCCGTCTGCACGAACGAAATATCAAGTTTCGTGAACTGCCCAAGTTCGCGCGCGAGTTCATCACCTACTTTGAACCCGGCCACCACCCATGACAGTCTTCCCGGCGCTTCGATTGGCTGAACCAGGACCTGATAGGTAATCTGATCAATCGTAACGACGGCCCAGGCACGCTCGCCTTTCTCGGCACTACGCAACACGGCGTCGAGTTCCGGGACAATGCCTCTGCCGGACAAGCCCTTCGCCGGAACGGTCAACATCAACATATCGGCGCGAACACGTTCCCGATAGGCTTGCAGGATTGTGCGCGCGGCATTCTCATCAGCGCCGCCTATGGCGGCCCTGAAAGCCTGATCGGCAGCAAGCATTCTCACCGTCTGGGAAAGTTGCTCGGTTCTGATTTCGATCAACCGATTAAGCCCGACCACGCCAAGTTCCAATGCCACCTCGATCTGCCGTTTAGCGTATCGGGCATTGGTAATATCGACGGTCAGGAAGACCACCAATTGGACCAGAGACAACAAGCCGAGAAAGAAGAAAACGACCCGGCTTTGGAATGTGCGAAAACGGATCATGCCGGACCAGCCACAGCGCAAGCGCATCGCCCTGACCAAGGTCGGGACATTAATCTATTGCGCCTGAACATGATCTTGAAATGGGCACTTACTGAGCGCCTCCAAGGTGGGAAAATCCGATTCTAAAGTAGACGCATATTTGCCGCTCGCCCAAATGAACATCACTGTCGCTGTTCAATGCGGCGGAAGACTCCGCGCTGGAGGCACCCCCGCAGATTACGCGCTCAGGTTCCACGGGGTCATCCGGAAGCCCATTACTAACGACTAACGCCATCCTGCCGTGGACCGCGTGCGGCTAGAGCTCGCTGGCCGCGTCGTTAGCCCTGATGACGTATTAGTCGCTTGAGGTCTGAGCATCCGCAAGCAAGCCATGCATCGTCTTGCTGGCCAGGCAAAGGTCTTCCCACGCCTTGAACTTGTCCGCAGGCGTGCGCAACAGATAAGTCGGATGGTAAGTAACGATCACGGGTACACCCTCATAGGTATGCACGCGGCCGCGCAAGCTGACGATGTTCGCATCGGTACCCAGAAGGGCTTGCGTAGCGAAACGCCCCATCGCAAGAATAAGCTTTGGCCGGATCAACTCAAGCTGACGCGACAAATACGGCCTGCACTGCGCCACCTCGCCCGGATCCGGATTCCTATTCCCCGGAGGACTACACTTAAGGATGTTGGATAAGTAGACGTTTTTCCCCCGCTCCAATCCGATCGCTGCAATCATGTTGTCCAGCAGCAGCCCTGCCTCACCGACGAAGGGCTCGCCACGCACATCTTCCTCCACCCCCGGGGCCTCCCCGATCAGCAACCAATCCGCTGTTTCGTCACCAACGCCGAATACCGTTTTTTTCCGACTCTTGTGCAAGCCGCAGGCGTCGCAAGCCTCAACGCTTTGCTTAAGTGCAGGCCAGTCCATACGCACTATTCGCACTGGACGATCGGAGTCTGCACCCGCTGCGCCCGCGACCCCCGCTGTCCCCGTTTTCCTAGTGGATATCGGCGAAGGCGCTGAAATGCCGATGACGTCGGCAGGAGCCCTTGCAACCGCTTCGCCCCTGCCTTGGTCCGTCTCACGATCGCGCGAACGCCAGACCGGGGCCAGGCCCAACTCTTCCAACAGAATCCCGCGGCGTGAACTCAAAGCTTTCGAGAAAGGACGTTTGCGTCCTCCCGTCCATCGCGTGCCGGATAATAATTTCGCCGCATCCCTATCACATAGAATCCGTGCTTCACATAAAGTCGTTGGGCCCCGATATTCGAGGTCCGAACCTCAAGGAACAGCTGCGTCGCGCCATAATCGCGCGCGGCCGCCATTTCCAACTCCAGCAGTCGTCCGCCCAAACCGCGCCCCTGCGAACTTACCGCAATACTCAAATTCAACAAATGCGCCTCATCCGCCGCGTGGATGAGGACGGCATAACCGAGGATCTGTCCTGCTTCCAAAAGCATCGAGCAACGATAGCCGGCGGCGAGGGAATCACCAAAATTCCCGCGGGTCCACGGAAACTCATAGATCTGCTCCTCAATGCGCATCACCGCATCAAGATCAGTGGGCAACATGGGTCTCAGCTCTGATCGGGCTTGCAAGACGGCACTCATGGGAATCCGGGAAGTTTCAACGTTCGGTTGTTTTAAGCGCTACTTTGTCGCGGACATAAAATGGCGCCGCAAGGGCCGCATCAATCCCCTCGTTGTTCAAGAAGCGAGGCACTGCAAGACGCAACATCGCCGAAGCCTGCGGAAAAAAATCCGGCATCGTCGCAACAAGCGCATCGCCATAGCGTTTTTGCAGCATCGTTCCATGAAGCACAAAACCACTACCGCAGCCAGTCCAGTCCTTTCCAGGGAGCGCAGGAACCGATTCTGGGGCAAACAGGCCCGGAGGGCAGATTTCTTGCCACTTTGCAGACCCGCACTTTACATAAGCTCCGTGGTAGACCTCCCCCATGCGGGCATCAAGACAGACCACCACCTTTTCCGCCTGTGCGGCCTCTGCCACCGCTTCCAGACTGCCGATGGAAATCAACGGAATCCCAAGCGCCAGTGCGAGGCCCTGGGCGACTCCGCAGGCGATGCGCAAGCCGGTAAACGAACCGGGCCCTGCGCCGAATATCACCGCGTCTACCTCCGCCATCGTGACACCCGAGGACGCCAGTAAAGCGTCAAGTTCGTCCAGCAATAATTCCGAGTGCCTTTGTCCAGCCAAGATCAGGCGATCGAAAACCAGCCCCTGTCGCGACAGCGCGAGGGAGAGATATTCAGTCGAGGTTTCGATTGCAAGCAGGTTCATGGCGAACGGTCCGATGCGCCTTGAAACAAGCGCTATTTTCCAAGACGGATTCTAGCCTATCGCCCGCCCACAACATGCCCTGCCTTGACGCGCCTTCGCCATACGTACAACATGCGCTTTCCGCTTTATCGAAATCTATACATTCCCACGCATATGGCTAAAAAACTTTTTCGGATCGCCGCAATCCCCGGCGACGGTATAGGCAAGGAAGTCATACCGGCGGGAATCCGGGTATTAAATGGAGTCGCCAAAAGCTCTGGACGTTTCGCCTTCAGCTTCAAGACTTTTTTATGGGGCAGCGACCTTTACCTGCGCCGTGGTTGGTATATCCCGGAGGGCGGCCTTGAGCAACTGAAGAAATTCGACGCGATTTTCTTTGGGGCGGTGGGGTCCCCCAAGGTGCCCGATCACATATCGCTATGGGGCTTGCGCCTGCCCATCTGCCAGGGCTTTGACCAATATGCCAACGTTCGACCGGCGAGGGTGCTGCCAGGCGTGCAAAGTCCGTTAAAGAATGCCGAAAAGATCGACTGGGTGATCATCCGTGAAAACTCAGAGGGCGAATATTCGGGCTCGGGCGGTCGCGTGCATCGCGGACTCCCCGCGGAGCTGGCCACCGAAATCTCCGTATTCACCCGTAGTGGCTCAGCCCGCATTCACCGGTTTGCTTTTGAACTGGCCATGAAACGGCCGCGCCGGCATCTCACACTCGTCACAAAATCCAATGCGCAACGCCATGGCATGGTGTTGTGGGATGAGGTGTTTTACGAAGTCGCAAAGGAGTACCCGAAAGTAAAAATCCAAAGGGTTCTCGTTGATGCGGTCACCACCATGATGGTCAGCAAACCGGAGTCGCTCGATGTCATCGTCGCCTCCAATCTGCACGCCGACATTCTTTCCGATCTGGCCGCGGCACTGTCAGGCAGTCTGGGCATCGCACCCACCGCAAACCTGAATCCGGAGCGTGAATTTCCGTCGATGTTCGAACCCATACACGGCTCGGCCTTTGACATCACGGGAAAAGGCATAGCCAATCCCATCGCCACATTCTGGACCGCTGCGATGATGCTCGAGCATCTGGGCGAGCCCGCCGCGGCGAAGCAGCTGATGAAGGCCATCGAAACGGTCACGGCGCGTCAGATATTCACCCCCGACCTGGGTGGCAACGCCACCACCGCTGAGGTGACCAAAGCCGTATGCAAACTGCTCTGAACAGCACCAACAAAATGACTGATAGCACAATCTGCACGACCGGCCAGGCCGGAAAAATCCCCCAGGCAGCGGTTTGATCACCGATCCGTGGTTCTGGCTGGTGGCTGTCATCGCCGTGCTCCTGACCGGCATTTCCAAGGGCGGGCTCGGAGGCGGCGTCGGCGGCTTTGGCGTTCCAATTATGGCACTGGTCATCGCGCCTCCGCAGGCAGCCGCGATCATGCTGCCGGTCCTGTGCATCATGGACCTAACCGGATTCCAGGCCTATTGGGGCAAATGGGACAAACGGGTAATGAAGGTGATTATTCCCGCCGGATTCGTCGGCATCATTTTCGGAACACTGACTTTCAGCCACCTCAACAACGACTGGATCCGTTTGATGCTCGGCCTGATCTCGTTAGGCTTCCTCGCTTACAACCTGACAAAAAAACATGGTGTCGAACGCCCGCAGCTATCGGCAGGCCATGGCTGGTTCTGGGGCAGCATTTCCGGATTTACCAGCTTTGTTGCGCACGCGGGGGGACCTCCCTTATCGGTGTACCTGCTGGTTCAACGGCTCGATAAAACAGCATTCGTCGCGACCTCGCTGATTTTTTTCGGGAGCATGAACTACGCAAAAATTCTGCCCTATTGGTGGCTGGACCTGTTCGATGCCCGCAACCTGCTGACCTCGCTGGCCCTCATCCCGCTTGGCGTCGCAGGCACACGACTTGGCGTGTGGTTGCATAAGCGCATCGACCCGGTCCTGTTCTTCAGGATTGTCTACGTCGCATTCTTCCTAACCGGCACAAAGCTGTTATGGGACGGCTTGCGCGGGCTTATTTGAGGCGAGCAAGCAGGCTGTCCAGACCGGCGAGCATTTGCCGAATTTCCGCGTCAGAAACATTCAGCGCCGGCATGAAACGCAAGGTCGCCGGCCGCGGTGAATTGAGCAGAAGCCCCTCAACACGCGCCTGCTCAACCAGCGCAGCACCAATGTCGCTGCCGAGTTCGAGCGCCTGCAGCAGCCCCTCACCGCGGACCTCTCCCAAACCGTGCTTCACGGACAAGGCAAGCAGTCCGGCACGCAACACACCGCCAGCCTCGTTCACCCTTTGCAGGAAGCCTGGCGCGCCAACCGTCTGCATTACCGCGCAACCGACGGCGGCCATGAGCGCATTGCCGTTATAAGTCCCCCCCTGGTCGCCCGTTTCAAAGCAGCAGACCGCCTCTGCCGCGACCAGCGCCGCGAGCGGAACACCGCCGCCAATCCCCTTGCCCAAGGTCATGATGTCAGGACGAACCCCGGAATGCTCAAATCCATAAAGAGTCCCGGTGCGGCCAATCCCTGTTTGCACCTCGTCCAGGATGAGCAACATCCCCTCGCGTTGCGTGAGTTCGCGCAATGCTTGCAAAAAATCTTTAGTCGCCGGCAAAACACCCGCCTCACCTTGTGTGGGCTCAAGCATGATCGCGGTCACATCGTCGGCCAATAACGCCTTGACCGAAGCAAGGTCATTCAGGTCGGCTTTCGGGAAACCAGGCACCTTGGGTTCGAATAACTTGTCCCAATTGGGCTTACCCGACGCCGACATGGTCGCGAGCGTGCGCCCGTGAAATGCGTGGTCGAAGGTGATGATTTTGTACGCGCCCTTGCGGTGCAATCGACCCCATTTACGCGCGAGTTTTATCGCGCCCTCATTGGCTTCCGCGCCACTATTGGCAAAAAATACCCGATCGAGCCCGGATGTTGCCGTAATCATCTGCGCCAGGCGCGCCGACGGTTCGTTGTAAAACGCCGGGCTGCAGTTGATGAGCGTGCGCGCCTGCTTGTCCAGGGCATCGACAATTTCCTTTGGCGAATGGCCCAGACAGTTAACCGCCCATCCCTGAATGAAATCGAGATAACGGCGGCCCTCGCTATCGGACAACCAGGAGCCCTCACCGGAAACAAACACCAGTTCAGGCCGGCTGGTTATCTGCATCAATGCATTTAGCGGGTAGTCACTTGACTTCATTTTTCCCTCTTTCAGAAAATCGTTACATCCGGTAATTTTGGCTAAAACGAAAAAGCCACAGCGTCGAGTCTGTGGCTTTCATATTCGCGACGCATTACAGCGTCAGGCCGCGTGCATGCCCCTTGAAAAGAGAAGAAACAGACGGCGATGGACACAGAAACTGATGGAGTTCATTCTCATGCCATGGCAAATGCCTGTCAAGGCGGCCGGGCTCCAAAACAACGGAAAAGCACCGAAACAAGCACAAAAAATTTTCCTCTGGGCGATCAACACTGACGACGGCCCTGGCCCTAGAGGCAGCTTTTGCGAAGTCCGAAGTAATATATGAACAGATAGCTGTCTCAGAGCGATTGCCCCGCGACAATGCAAGCAAAAGAGAGGAACTTGCAACAAGCCCGCTGGACATCGATTTTTATCGGTCCGATTAGCGGACACAGGATGCTAGACTTCTTGCCAGAAAAAAATACACAAAGCGAGCGCGCGCATGAGTGACATCCTTCTCGAGCAGGCCGATGGTTATGCAGTACTCACACTAAACCGGCCGGAAAAGCTCAACAGTTTCACCGCAGCAATGCATGCTGAAATGGGTGCCGCGCTAGAGACCATCGAAAAAACTCCCGAAACACGGGCCCTGGTAATCACCGGAGCCGGACGGGGGTTTTGCGCCGGACAGGACCTTGAACAGCGCAACATGAGTCCCGGTGCTGCGCCCCCCGATTTGGGGCATACCATCGGCGAGTACTACAATCCACTGGTCCGCGCATTGCGCGCTTTGCCCCTGCCGGTCATCGCCGCCGTGAACGGCGTCGCAGCCGGTGCCGGTGCCAATATCGCACTCGCCTGTGATTTTGTAATTGCCGCCAAATCGGCATCATTCGTGCAGGCGTTCTGCAAGATAGGCCTGATACCGGACTCTGGCGGCACCTACTGGCTACCCCGCCTTGTCGGCGACGCGCGGGCACGCGCCCTGGCGATGCTGGGAGAAAAATTATCCGCAGAAAAAGCCGCCGAGTGGGGATTGATCTGGCGTGCCGTTGATGACGCCGACCTGCTCCCCGAGGCACGGAAGCTCGCGGCGCATTTTGCCACCGCGCCCACGCTCGGTATAGCCGCCATCAAGCACGCGCTGCAAGAGAGCGCCAACCGCACGCTCGACACCCAATTGGATCTGGAACGAGATATCCAGTGCAAGCTTGGCGTCAGCGACGATTATCGCGAGGGCGTCAAGGCTTTTATCGAAAAACGCGCACCACAGTTCAAGGGACGCTGAAACATGGATCCCAACACACTAGCCGTCGCGGTGGCAAAAATAATGCACAAAGAAGACAGCTGTGCGCTTGCGCTTGGCATTGAAGTTCTGGAGGTCCGCCCTGGATTCGCCCGCCTTTGCATGCGAATCCGCGAAGACATGGTCAACGGCCACAAGATCGCCCATGGGGGGATGATATTCACGCTATCGGATACCGCCTTCGCGTTTGCATGCAGCAGCCACAACAAGCGTGCGGTCGCCGCCGCTTGCGCCATAGAATTTCTTCGCGCTACCCAATTGGGGGAGCTACTCACCGCCACCGCGACAGAGCAAAACATGAGCGGGCGGCACGGCATTTACGATGTCCGCGTAACCAATCAAGATGGCGATCTTGTCGCGCTGTTCCGCGGGAAATCGACACAGATAAAAGGCCATTTCATCGACGAGGCAGCTGCCGAAACCTGAAGAGAAAAAGCCATAGGGACGCAGAGAATAAGAAAATTAACCTGCGAAAAGACTGCTGTACGGAAAAGGGCGGCGAAATATCTGGACTTCCGCTCGAACCAATCGAGAAAGTCTCCCCTGTCGAACTGCGTGCACTGCAGTTGGCATGAATGAAGCGGTCGCGGCAGCACGCTTACTACACGCTTACGAGAATGTGCCGCACTACCGAAAAAATTCGACAAACCATTCATTTCACGAATCGATGCAGGTAGCCTTGTTGGCTTGCGTTACCGATATTTTCGCGAAACACCTTCGCATCACGACTCAAGGCCTCCGTGCGTTGCGCCATTTCCGCCTTGAAAGCATCCGACTGCAGCAATCCAGCAAAACGCAACGCCACCTCCGCCACAGGGGTATAGGGCGGAGCACAATCCTCTCGATAGCGCGCCAAGCCGGCTTCAAGTGTCTGGTTGATGTTGGGAATCCGGTCACACAGGTCGAATGAAATATGCAGACTATGGCTGCCCGGTGTTTCGCACTTGTGCGGCACGCCGCTACGCACATACAGGGCATCACCGGGTTTAAGCACAAATTCGGCAACCTGCCGGCCCATTTGCGCAGGACTCAGATCGACAAGATTGACCATACGCGGGGCCTGCCGATTGTAGAGACGCCATTTTTTTTCACCGGAGAGCTGAATGACAAGAACGTCATCCGTGTCCAGGTGCCCGCCGTAGACCTCATTCGCCTGCTGCGAGAAAAACGCCTCCGCATTGATCAGTGCGCACGAAAAACCCGCATCCAGCCGTGCAGCAAAGGCGTTGATGCCCGGATCAAGCAAATCGAGCCCCTCCAACAACACCGATGCGCCACGAGTGAGATATTCCTCGATAAAGCGCTTGTCCATGAAAAAAAGTTTCTTTTGCTGCACCGTTTTGTAAAAGCAAGCCGGTTCAAGCGGCACTTTTTTACCCTGGAATGCCATGTCAATCATGTTCGGCTGGATCAGCGGATTAGCCAAATGCCGTTGCAGTTCGGCAATACCGAAAAAACTCGGGGAGGCAATGAGTCCGGGACGATGCAGCAGGAATTCCGGCGGATTGGCGCGCGCTTCCTGATAGAATTTAAGCAAGGTCTGTAGATCCGGATGCAGTTCAGAACCGGGGTTCCGTAATGCATCAGCGCTCATCGCCCCCACATTATCATCGCCCTGCTTCGAGGCATTGTGCATGGTAACTTCCATCATGAGTGTCGCTCTGTTAAATTTTTTCCTGACCGACCCGCAGCTCGATAGCTCCCGAGCGAACCGCTTAGTCACGCACCATCCATCGCGCGATCGTGGAGGAATTGTACATCTGTATCCCCTCTCCTTCCTTTACCACGACGTCGCCGAATGAACCGAACATCGCGCCCATATCCGCCTCAGCGCCCTGCCTCCGAGCCCGGCTCGCGTACGAAACACCCGGATTAGGGACGGGAAATGAAAAAGCTCGCAGTGGCACGTTTTTGGTTTCAAGGCAATGCGTTCAGCCCCACCCCCACCACGCTCGAGTCCTTCGAAGGCCTGATGTGGCAAAAAGGAATTGAGGCACTGAACACGTCTGCGGACGGGGAAACGGAACTCGCAGCTGTTAACGATTTTATTGCCACAAATCACGATTGGGACGTAAGCGTTTTGCGTTGCGCGGCTGCCATGCCCGGAGGGCCGCTTGAGGAGGCCATGTTTGGGCGCATCGTGTCTGAGATTTGTACGGAGCTCGCCCAGCACCGATGGGATGCGGTCTACATTTGCCTGCATGGTGCCGCCATCACAACTGAGCGCACATCCGCAGATATTGACCTTTTACGCGCAGTACGTCGGGTCATCGGCGACACGCCTCTTGCCGCCAGTTTCGCCTTGCACGCCAATCTGCACCCTGAAATAACCGAATTGCTCGACTTTGCCACCGTCTCGCGCACCAATTACGCGTCCGACCTGCGCGACACCGCCGCCAGACTCCTCAAGACTCTGGCCCGGATCGCCTCGGGAGATCCGGCGCCGCATTGCACGATCGTCTCCACCGGCATGGTTTTATCCAGTTTGAACATGCGCACCGATAGCGAACCAATGCGCGGCTTGATGCTCGCCGCGCGCGAAGCCGAGGCCGCCGGGGTACTCAACGTTTCGCTCTGCGGCGGTTTTCCTTACGCCGACAGTCCGCAATGTGCGGCAAAGGTAATGGTCTGGGCGAAAGAAGAATCGGCTGCGCGCCATGCCGCTATTGCGCTGGCGCACGCCTGGCAGGAAAGAAAAAACGATTTCCGGGTTAACCTGCCTGGTCCGAACGTCGCGCTTGGCCAAGCCCTCCTCGCCCCACCCGGGCTCGTTGCCATCACCGACTCTGCCGACAATCCTGGCTCAGGCGGTGCCGCCGACTCGACCACGCTTTTTCGGGCGCTGCTTGAGTTCAAACATCCGCAAGCCGTTGTATTCGCATTTTTCGCCGATGCACCCCTTGTCCAAAGGGCCAGACAGGCTGGCACTGGCGCGTCGATTGACGCTGAGTTCGGCGCACGGACAAGCCGCGATTTTGGCGCCATGGTTAAGGCGTCCGCGCGCGTCCTTCGCTTAACGGATGGTCAATATAAAAATCGTGGGCAGTTTGATTTCGGCGCACAAGTATGTCTTGGTGCAACTGCGGTGCTCGAAGTCGGTGGAATACAAGTTATCGTCGCCAGTGATAGAAAGCCTGCGGATGACCCCGCGTTCTTCGAACTGCACGGAATAAATCTCAGCGCCACCAGGCTGCTGTGCGTCAAAGCCAAAAATCGCTTCCGCGCCGCCTTTAGCCCGCTATGCGTCCAAATTATCGACTGCGATGCGCCGGGGCCGGCAACGGCGGATTTACGCGCATTGCCGTTTCAAAATGTGAACATGCGTTGAGAAACAGCTCGACTCAGGGCAACGCGCCCAACCATTGCGTTCTGGAGAAAGCGCTTGAAACCCAGGCTGCACAACTGGCTTTTAGTTGTTTGAACACGTCGAAGCAGCTAAGGCAAGCGTGGGCGCTCATATCGAAGATGCGCGCCCGGCTTTTAGTTTCGGCTCGTATCTTCTAATGTCCATACGCTGAATCTTAGGGTGCGTCGCCAAAATAATCACGGCGGCCGAATTGATGAAACCCATTGAGGTGCGCGCATCACCAACCGCAGTGAGGTAATCCGTCGTGATCCACCAAAGCATGGGAGTATCTGTACTAATACAAATCAAGGGGGGCGCATGCAAGGTCGTTTGAAATTCGTAGGCTTCATTGTTTCTGCAGTACTGTCGGCCATCGCGCCCGGTTCCAACGCGCAGGAGTACCCGGTGAAACCGGTGAAGATCGTCGTGACGCTGTCGCCGGGCTCGACTTCGGATATCCTCGCGCGCGTGCTCGGCAACCAGTTGGCGAAGCAGCTCGGGCAGTCGTTTTTGATCGAGAACCGTCCCGGCGCGGGCGGAATGCTCGCGGCCGAGGCTGTGGCCAAAGCCCCCGCCGACGGCTATACCTTGTTGGGCAACAGCATCGCGACACACGGCATCGGACCGTCGCTTTACCCGAAGCTTTCATTCGACCCGATGCGCGATTTCGCACCGGTGGCGCTCGTCGCATCGAGTCCCAATGTTCTCATCGTAGGAACCGGCGTTGCAGCGCGCACGGTGCCCGAGCTGATCGCACTCATCCGGGCAGCGCCGGAGCGCTTCACCTTCTCCTCGGGGGGCAACGGCACCTCGCACCACATGGCCGGAGAGCTGTTCGGCACGCTCATCGGCGTGCGCGGCGTCCACGTCCCGTACAAGGGGACTCCGGAGGCGGTGAACGCGGTGGTGACAGGCGACGTACTGTTGATGTTCCCCAATGCGCCGAATGCCGTGGGTCTTGCCAAGGGTGGCAAGCTGCGCGCCCTTGCGGTCGCGACGCCCCGCGCCGTTTCCTGGTGGCCGGAGCTTCCCACGGTGGCCGAAGCCGGTGTCGCCGGCTTCGACGTCACCGCGTGGTTCGGCTTTGCCGCACCGGCCGGGACGCCGGAGGCGATATTGCGGCGCCTCAATAGCGAGCTGAACAAGGCGCTCCTCGTTCCCTCGGTGCGCGAGGCACTCGTGAATCAGGGCTTTGAGATCCTGCCTGCGGGCACGCCAGAGGCCTTCGGCGAATTCATGCGCGCCGAGAAAGAGAAGTGGGCGCGCGTGATTCGATCATCGGGCGCCAAAGTGGAATGAGCTTGCGGCATATATTCAATTGCAACTGAAGGCAATAGCCAAAAAAATTACTTAGCATGCGACGTGCCCTTGTAAAAACTGGACAATGCCTCTACCTATTTTTAGAATTGCGCGAAACAAACAATGAGTTTGTTAAAATGATAAATAAATTAAACAAATATTAAATTTATGAAAACTTTCTTACATGTAGGATGTGGCCCACAAAAAAAATCCGAGTTAAAGGGCTTTAACTCTGATGAGTGGAAAGAAATTCGATTTGATATAGATGAAAAAGTTAATCCTGATATCCAAGGAACTTTAACGGATATGAGTTTGGTTGGCACTTCCAGCGTGGATGCTATTTTCTCCTCTCATAATATTGAGCACATATTTGTTCATGAGGTTCCAATCGCGGTAGGGGAATTTAATCGGGTTCTTAAGGACGATGGGATAGTTGTTATTACATGCCCCGACTTACAAAGTGTTTGTGATGCTGTGGCGAAAAATAGATTGTTAGAGCCCTTATACGTCGGTCGGGCAGGCCCAATATCACCGCTGGACATTTTATATGGGCATAGCGGATTTATTGCGAATGGAAATGTTTATATGGCTCATAAATGTGGGTTTACATACCAAGCATTAGTTGGCGTTTTTTATCAGGCAGGGTTTAAAACTAACTATGGCGGTAGTAGGCCTAGGGGCTGTTGACATTCAATATTTTATGGGTGGGGGCTGTTAACGTAGCCGGAAATCTGTTTACATCCTGATATTTGCGGGAGGTCAGGATGGTTCGTCGATGGTTGCGTGATGATCAGTGGCGGCGTTTGGAGTCGA
>JANXRV010000086.1:0-33584 GCA_025356665.1 Pseudomonadota bacterium | reverse complement strand
GCCCAGAGTGCTTATCAACCTTGCCAATTCCCTCGTCCTCATTTCGCGTCTCCTGGTCCAGCGCCTCTGCGCCATACGGCCAGTTTCCGCCCCCACAGGCTCACCAGATGAGCCACCAACAGCATTCGCTAAATGAGCCTTATTTTTACAGTACGCAAAAAGGCGAAATAACATGAGTTTGCTTGGTAATGCCGCGGTGGCCATATGGCATGAGGTGCCGCCTGCGGCGCGCAACGACTATTTTGAATGGCATAACGGCGAGCACATGGCCGAGCGCGTCGGCATTCCGGGCTTCCTGCGCGGGCGGCGCTACGTCGCCCTGCACGGGGCACCGGAGTTCTGCACGCTCTACGAAGCGCAGTCGCTGGACGTGCTGACCGGCCCGGATTACCTCGCCAAGCTGGAGAATCCAACGGCGATGACGCGCCGCGTTGCGCCGCAGCTTTACGGTAATGTGCGCTCGCTGTGCCGCGTCACGCTTTCGCTGGGCGCCGGTCAGGGCGGGCTTCTGATGACCTGGCGCTACGATGTGGCACCGGAGCGCGCCGCGTCGCATCGCGCCCTGGTCGAGGCAAGACTGCGGGAGATTGCCGCACGGCCGGGGATAGTCGGGGCCCACTTGTGCCTAGGCGACACCGAGGCGAGCGCAGTGCAGACGGCGGAAAAGAAAAGCCGGCCCAACAAGGCCTTGACGCCCAACTGGGTGGTGCTGGTCGAGGGCGGCGGCGAGCGCAAGGCGCTTGAGGATGCGTGCGCGGCCTTGTTCCCGGCGGACTTGCTGGCCGGGGCCGGCGCGCAGGACCTTGCGACCGGGTTATACCAGTTACAGTTTCAACCGGACTGAGGAACGGGAACGCATTTCGCTGCGGCGGTGCAGCTTGACATCGCTAATTTAACGTATACATTAACGCCCACATTACGGCATTTCTTTTGACCGGGGGTGTTGTTGGCCACAGCAGTGCACTCGCAGGCGACGCAGGACCGGCCGGTCAGCCTGGACGATGTGCGCTTTAGCGGCAGCGGACTGAACCGTCCCGAGTGTGTGCTTTGCACCGCGCGCGGCGATATATTCAGCGCCGACTGGCGCGGCGGTGTGGCGCATATCCGTCCCGATGGCACGCAGGCTTTTTATGGCGGCGTGGCGCCGGACGGCCGCCCCATGCGACCCAACGGCGTCGCGCTGCGGCGCGACGGCTCCTTCTTGCTTGCCGACCTGGGCGAGGAGGCGGGCGGACTGTTCCACCTGACGCGCGACGGCAGGGTGACGCCGCTGCTCGAAGGCGTGGACGGCGTCCCACTGCCGCCGTCTAATTTTGTGCTCGAAGACGCGCGCGGGCGCATCTGGCTTACCGTAAGCACCCGCCTGAAGCCGCGTTCGCTCGGCTATCGCGCCGGCGTGGCCGACGGCTTTATCGTTCTGCTTGACGAGCGCGGCGCGCGCATCGTCGCCGATGGGCTCGGTTATACCAACGAGGTCGCGCTCGACGCTTCGGGGCAGTGGCTTTACGTCAACGAAACGTTTTCGCGCCGGCTGTCGCGGTTTCGCATAGTCGCGGACGGCAGCCTTGGCCCCAAAGAGCTTGTCGCGACCTTTGGCGCGGGCACCTTTCCCGACGGCCTGACCATGGATGCCGAAGGCGGCGTCTGGATTACCAGCATTGTCAGCAATCGCGTCATTCGTGTCGCGCCCGATGGTGTGCAGACCGTGGTGCTTGAGGATGCCGATGCGGACCACCTGAAGTGGGTGGAAGCGGCGTACCAGGCTGGCGAACTGGGGCGGCCGCACCTGGACAATGTGAAAAGTGTGAAGCTGCGCAACATTTCCAGCCTGGCTTTTGGCGGGCCTGACTTGCGTACCGCCTACCTGGGCTGCCTATTGGGGGACGCGATTGCATCTTTTCGCTCCCCGGTTGCCGGCCTCGCCCCGGCGCACTGGCATTACTAAACTGAGCTGACGCTAAGGTGAAAAAAACCACCGTCACCGCCGCGCCCAAGCGCGCAGGCAAGGGCACAAGCGCCGGGGCGGCGGCCTTGCGCAAATCGCTTGTTCTTGACACCTACGACCTGCTACGCCGGCGTATTCTTGACAACGTCTACCCCCCGGGCCACCAGGCGCTAGAGCAGGAGTTGGCGAGCGAGTTGGGCATCAGCCGCACGCCCTTGCGTGAAGCGCTGATACGGCTGAAAAACGAAGGCCTGGTGGAGGTGATCCCGCGCCACGGCATGCGCGTGCTGCCGGTTTCGGCCACCGACATGAAGGAAATCTACGAAATTCTCACCGCGCTCGAATCGATTGCCGCCGAGCTGGTGGTGATGCGCAAGCCAAATGAACGCGAACTCGCCTCGCTTGAGGCGGCCACGCGCGACATGGCCAAGGCCTTGCGCGCCGACGACCTTGATGCCTGGGCCGGGGCGGACGAGCGTTTTCACCGCGAGCTTATCGAATTGTCGGGCAACCGCATGCTGGTGCAGTCGGTGCTCAATTACTGGGACCGCGCCCACCGCGCGCGCATGTTTACGCTGCGCCTGCGACCCAAGCCGGCCGACTCGACCAAGGAGCACATGGCGCTGGTGGAGCGCATTCGCGCCGGCGACGCCGCCGGGGCTTTTGAACTCAACCGCAAGCATCGCCAGCGCGGCAGCCGCGAGCTGCTGGCCATCCTCGAGCGCTATCGATTGCAGCAACTTTGAAGCGGAGCCTGAACATGAACCGTCGCACACTCCTCAAGTACATGGGCGGGGCCGGACTGGCGCTGGGCGCACTCGGCCTGGGCCCTCTTGCACGGGGCCAGGCGGCTTACCCGACGCGTACCGTGCGCATGATTGTGCCGTTTCCACCCGGGCAGGCGGCGGATATTTTCGGGCGCATGCTCGGCGAGCGGCTGGCCGCGCTGTGGGGGCAGTCGGTGGTGGTGGAGAACCGCGCCGGCGGCGGTGGCGTGCCCGGGGTGATGGCCGGCCGGGACGCGGCGGCCGACGGTTACACCATGCTGATGGGAACCAGCGGTACGCTGGGCGTCAACCCGGGCGTCTACGCCAGATTGCCTTATGACCCGGCGCGGGATTTTGCCGCCGCATCAAATGTTTTTATCGCCCCTTTGGTCGTCATCGCCAATCCGGGCTTTGCGCCAAGCACCATCCAGGAACTGGTGCAGGCGGCGAAAAAAGCCCCCGGTACCATCAACTATGCCTCGGCCGGACCGGGGACGGCGCAGCATATGACCGCCGAGCTGTTCAAGCTCAAGGCTGGAATTGACCTGGTGCACATCCCCTACAAGGGCAGCGGGCCGGCCATGACCGATTTACTCGGCGGGCAGATTCCGCTGATGCTGGACAGTCTTGCGGCGGCGCTGCCGCATATCAAGGGCGGGCGGATCAAGGCCATTGCGGTGACCACGTCGCAGCGGGTGCCGCAGTTGCCCGAGCTGCCGACTATCGCCGAATCGGGGTATCCCGGCTTCGAGGGCGTGGGCTGGTCGGGCATCGTGCTGCCGGCCGCTACACCGCGCGATCTGGTTGAACGTATCAGCGCCGATATCCGCAAGGTGCTGGCCGAAGCGCAGTTGCGCGAACGCATTATCGAGCGCGGCGGGGTGCCCGACCCGAACACACCGAAAGAGTTCAGCGAATTCATCCGCAATGAGATGGCGAAGTGGGCCGAAGTCGCCCGCGCCGCCAATGTCCGTCTAGACCAATAAGGGAAATCATGGCCTCAAAAAACGCGTTCGATATTGTGGTGTTGCCCGGCGACGGCATCGGCATTGAAGTGATGGCGGCCGCCATTGAACTGCTCGCCGCGGTGCAAAGCCGTGTCGGGGGCTTTTCGCTGGTCTACGACCACCGCCCGGGCGGGGCGGGCAATTACAAGGAAACCGGCGACGCCTTTCCCGATACGTCGATGAAAGCCTGCGAGCGCGCCGATGCCATCCTGTTCGGTGCCATGGGCCTGCCGCATATCCGCTACCCGGACGGACGCGAGATCGCACCGCAAATCGACATGCGTGTGCACCTTGATCTTTACGCCGGGGTGCGGCCGATACGCGCCATCCCCGGCGTGCCCCTGCCGCTTGCCGATCCGCGCGCGCGCGACATCGATCTTGTCATCGTGCGCGAGTCGACCGAGGGTTGGTTCTACTATTTTGGCAAGGGCGAGGTGCGCAACGACGAGGAGGCCTTCGACAAATGCCGCATATCGCGCGCCGGTTCGGAACGCGTGTTCGACTATTCCTTCCGGCTGGCCGAGCGGCGCCGCGCGCGCAACCCGAAAAAAGGCCGTGTCACCTGTGTCGACAAGTCCAATGTCTACGTGTCGATGGCGTTTTCGAACAAGATATTCTGGGAGCGCGCCAAGCGCTTTCCGGCCATCGCCGCCGACCATTGCTACATCGATGCGATGGCGCTCAACCTGGTGCGCAAGCCCTGGGAGTACGACGTGATGCCGACCGAGAACCAGTTTGGCGACATCCTGTCCGACCTCGCGGCCGGGCTGATCGGCGGCATGGGCATGGCGCCCTCGGGCGATATCGGCGACAAGCACGGCGTATTCCAGCCCTCGCACGGCAGCGCGCCCGATATCGCCGGGCAGGGCAAGGCCAATCCCATCGCCATGTTCTTGTCATCGGCGATGATGCTCGAGTGGCTGGGTGAGCAACATGGCCTGGCCGCCTGCATCGATGCGGCGGCGCTGATCGAGGGGGCGGTGGACCGCGTGTTCGCCGGCAAACGCGTGCTGCCCTTTGAGTTTGGCGGCAAGGATGGCACCGCGGCGATTACCCGGGCGGTTATTGAGGCGCTGACGGAGAAGGTTGTGGCATGAGCGAGCGCTTGCGCGTTGCCGCCATCGGCGCCGGTTATTTCAGCCAGTTCCAGTACCAGGGCTGGCGCAACCTCGCCGCGGCAGACTGCGTCGCACTGTGCAATCGCGACGTGGCCAAGGGCCAGGCGCTGGCTTCGCGCTTTGGCGTGGCGCAGGTTTTTGGCAACGCCCGCGACATGATCAATAAAATAAAGCCAGACCTCATTGACATCATCACCCCTCCGGCAACGCACATGGAGTATGTCGCGCTTGCCGCCGAATATGGCATCCCGGTCATTTGCCAGAAGCCCTTCGGACAAAGCTATGCCGAGGCGCTGCGCCTTACGGAAACGGCCCAGAGTGCCGGCATCATGCTTGCGGTGCACGAAAATTTCCGCTTCATGCCCTGGTATCGCGAGATACGCACGCTACTGGACAAGGGCATGCTTGGCGATGTGCACTGCGTGACCTTCAGGTTGCGGCCCGGTGACGGCCAGGGCGCGCGCGCTTACCTCGATCGCCAGCCGTATTTCCAGAACATGCCGCGCTTTCTGGTGGTCGAAACGGCGATACACCTTATCGACACCTTCCGCTACCTGATGGGCGAGGTCGATGCGGTGTACGCCAGGCTGCGCCGCATCAATCCGGTGATAGCCGGCGAAGACGCCGGCTATATCGTGTTTGAGTTCAATGGCGGCGCGACCGGGCTGTTTGACGGCAACCGCCTCAACGATCATGTCGCGCGCAATCCGCGCCGTACCATGGGTGAATTGTGGCTGGAGGGCTCCGCCGGCGTGCTAAGGCTGGACGGCGAGGCGCGCATCTGGTGGAAGCCGCACCAGCGCGATGAAGCCGAGCATGCCTATGAGCGCGGCCCCGAGGACACGTTTGGCGGCGGCGCCTGCGAGGCGCTGCAGCGCCATGTGTTGCGCCACATGACCGAGGGCACGCCGCTTGAGAACAGCGGCCGCGATTACCTCGCCAACCTGTGCGTGCAGGAGGCGGTCTACCAGTCCGATGCAAGCGGCCGCCGCGTCAGCATGGCCGGATTTGACCCGCTGGCCCGGCGCGAGGACGCCGCGGCCGCTTGATTACGCAATGAAAGCATACGCAGTGAAGAAGGTGCAATTCCACACCAACCAAAGGAGGAAACAACATGAAACGCAGAAACTTCATCAAGCAAATGGCCTGCAGCGCCGCGGTCG
Organism: Pseudomonadota bacterium; assembly: GCA_025356665.1. Taxonomy (GTDB): domain Bacteria; phylum Pseudomonadota; class Gammaproteobacteria; order Burkholderiales; family SG8-39; genus CAITSH01. Next base: position 27,584 of record JANXRV010000086.1, on the reverse strand, counting down.
TCGCGGCATTCGGCCTGGGCATGGGCTTCACCAATATCGCGCAAGCGCAGACGGTGCTCAAGTTCAGCCATACCGACCAGCCCGGCGGCGCGCGGCAAAAGGCGGCCGAACTGTTCGGGCAAAAGGTGGAGCAATACACCCAGGGACGCTACAAGGTGCAGGTATTCCCGGCCGGCCAGCTGGCCAACGATCCCAAGGGCGTGGAGCAGTTGCAACTGGGCGGCATTGATTTCACCGTCACCGGTACCGGAACCTATGCGACGCATATCCCGACGCTCAACCTGACCGCGCTGCCCTTCATCATCGAGAGCTACGAGCAGGGCTGGAAACTCTACGACGACTCGAAGTGGCTCAAGGCGCAGTTCGACCAGGGACCAGCCAAGGGCTTTCGCCACCTTTCCACCTTCGAGGCGGGTTTTCGCAGCATGACCACCAAGGATCCGCTGCGCACCCCCGATGACGCCAAGGGCAAGAAGCTGCGTAGTTTTCCCAACGAAATGATGCGCTGGCAGCTCGAGGCGATGGGCTTTAACGTGGTGATCATGCCGCTGCCCGAGGTGTACCTTGCCATCCAGCAGGGCGCGGTAAGCGGGCAGGAGAACCCGATCGACACGATTTCGGCGAACAAGTTTTACGAGGTAGCACCCAACGTGACGCTGACGCAGCACGTCTACAGCCCGATCCCGCTGACGATTTCCGAAAAGACCTGGCAAAAACTTTCACCGGCCGACCGTGATGCCATCAAGAAGGCCGCGGTAGAGGCGGCCGACTGGAGCCGCAAGGAGATCCAGTCCAATGACGGCCGCCTGCTCAAGGACATGGAGTCCAAGGGCGCCAAGGTGGCGCGCCCGGCCATCGATCCGTGGCGCAAGGCGGTGGCGCCGGTCTATGTCAAGGCGAAGGAGAAATATGGCGCCGAGGTCGATGCCATCCTCGCCGATGCCGAGGCGGTGCGCAAAGCCCTGCCGGTGAAATAAGAGCAAAAAGCGCTGGAGTAAAACCACAAGCAACCACAAGGCGCCGGGCTCATCGGGTCTGGCGCCGGGAGTATAGCAATGGCTAGAAGTCTGCTTCCCGAGGGGCCGCCGGCACCGGCACCGATCAAGTTTCTCGGCGCGGTGGTTGACTGGACCGTCGTCGGTATCGGCGCGCTGATGGTGGTGCTGGTGTTCTGCAATGTGCTGTTTCACGTGTTCAACAAGGACATCGCCTGGACCACGGAGTTTTGCGAAATGTTGATGGTCTGGGTGACGTTTCTTGCCGCCGCCTCGGCGGCGAGACGCGGCGCGCACATGAGCATCACCGAGTTTCTCGACATGCTGTCCGACCGGCGCCGGCTCTGGGCCGACGGCGCGATTCAACTGGTGGTCGCCGGCGTGCTCGGCCTGCTGCTTTGGTACGGCGTGATCATCGTCCGCTCAAGCTGGGGCAACCTGCTCACGGTGCTCGACATATCCATGGCCTGGCAATACCTCGCGCTGCCGGTTGGGTCGGCCGCCACCCTGGTATTCGTTGCCTATGACCTCGCGCAAATCATAGGTGGTAAATCGCGCCAAGAGCGCTACGGGGTATAGACGATGCTTACGTTGATTATATTTGCCGCGTTTTTCGGCATCGCCCTTGCCGGTGTGCCGCTTGTCTACGCGCTGCTCATTACGACCGTCGGGGTGATTGTCGGCAAGGGCATGTCTTATCCGCTCGAGACGATTTTTCTGTCGTACATTTCGGGGGTGGAGCCGTTCATTCTGATCGCCGTGCCGCTGTTCGTGTTTGGCGGCGAGTTGCTGTCACAGGGCGGCGTGGGCAAGCGCATCGTGTTTTTTGCGCGCACCTTGTTCGGCTTTTTGCCCGGCGGCCTGGGCGTGGTGACGGTGGTCTCCTGCCTGATGTTCGGCGGCGTTTCCGGCTCGGCCATCGCCGATACCGCCGCCATCGGCTCGCTGATTGTGCCGACCATGGTGCAGCGCGGTTACTCGCGCGCCTTTGCCGCCGCCCTGCTCGCGGTCGCGGGCACGCTGGCCCTGCTGATGCCCTTGTCGATTCCCTTTCTCGTCTATTCCTTTATTTCCGGCGTGTCGATGAAGCAGTTGTCGATGGCCGGTATCGTGCCGGCCATCATTTCGGCGCTTGCGCTGATTGCCGTGTGTGTCTGGCACGGCGTCAAGACAGGCTGTGACAACGGTTCGGAGCGATCCACGCTGCCCGAGATATGGGCGTCGTTCAAGGATGCCGGGCCGGCGCTCTTGATGCCCATCATTATTGTCGGTGGTATCTGGTCGGGTTTTTTCACTCCCACCGAGTCGGCCGCCGTCGCTGTTGTGTATGGCCTGGGTGTGTCGATGTTCCTGTACAAGGACATCAGCTGGCGCGACCTGCCGCGGTTGCTGCTGTCGGCATTCCAGACCAGTGCAACGGTAATGGTGGTGATCGGCGCCACCGGCTGCCTCGCCTGGCTTCTTACCGTCGAGCAGGTGCCGGCGCAGCTTGCCGTCTGGGTGCAGGAAGTGGCCCACCAGCAGTGGGTTTTCCTGTTGCTGGTGAACCTGTCGCTGCTGGTGCTGGGCATTTTCATCGAACCGCTGCCGGCGCTGTTGCTCACCGCACCCTTATTCCTGCCCCTGGCCAAGGTGTTCGGCGTCGACCTGGTGCATCTTGGCGTGGTGATGACGGCCAACCTTGCCATTGCGCTGTACACGCCGCCCGTAGGGGGCACGCTGTTTGTCGCGGCTAAACTCGCCAATGCCGGCATCGGCACCATTTCCCGCGCGCTTATTCCCTTGATGGGGGCAACACTGGTGGTGCTGGTACTGATCACCTATATTCCGTCGCTGACGCGGGCGATGCAGTGGCTGACGCTGCCCTAGCGGACTTTTCCAACAAACCCTCTATCCGATTCGGAGTTCACCATGTATGTCGTCATTGTTGATTTTGTCGCCAAACCGGAACATGTGGAATCGTTTCGCACGGAAATGATCCGCAATGCCAAGGCCTCGCTTGCCGACGAACCCGGTTGCCGGCAGTTTGACGTGTCCGTGGCGGCCGACGACCCGGCGAAAATATTTCTCTACGAACTGTACGATGACCGGGCGGCCTTTGACGCGCACCTGAAAACAAAACACTACCGCGAGTTCGACGCAAAAACCGCGCCCTGGGTGGCGGCCAAGGCGGCGCGGCATTTCCTGCGCATTTGCCCGGACTGAGTCGCGGGCACGCGCCCGACGCTCTGGCGGCGCTTCCGGTACCGGCTGGAAACCCTTGCCTGGCGCGGATTTTGGGGGAATGCGGTTCGAGGATTGCGTACCTGCTGGGGCTGGTAATATGCCGCATCCCTTGCGCATGAAAGCTTACCGATGACGCCGCTCGCCACGCACGCCCGCTATCCTTATTCGGGAATTTCCCAGCGCCCCGACTATAGCTGGCCCGAAGGCCGGCGGCTCGCCGTCTACGTCGCAATCAATCTGGAGCATTTTGAATTCGGTCGCGGCATGGGCGCCAAGCTCGCCCCGAGCGCCGAGCCCGATGTGCTCAATTACGCCTGGCGCGATTACGGCAACCGCGTTGGTGCCTGGCGGCTGCTCGAACTGTTTGACGCACTGCGCCTGCCGGTGGCGGTGCTGGCGAATACCGCCATCTATGACTACTGCCCGGAGCTGATGGCGGCGCACCGGGCGCGCGGTGACGAGGTCGTTGGCCACGGCCATACCAATTCGGAACGCCAGAGCGACCTGAGCGAAGCCGATGAGGCGGCGCTGATCCGCGCCTGCATGGCGCGCATTGAGAAGGAGGAGGGCAAAAAGCCGCGCGGCTGGCTGTCGCCCTGGATCGCCGAGTCGCGCAGCACATCCGACTTGCTCAAGGAGGCGGGCTTCGACTACTCGCTCAACTGGTGTCACGATGACCAGCCGCTGCCCTTTGCAACGCGTGCCGGCGAGTTCTGGTCTGTTCCCTATCCGCAGGAAATCAACGACATCCCGGCCATCGTCGCGCGGCAGAATTCCGCCGCGGAATTTGCCGACATGATCATCGGCTGCTACGAAGAAATGCAAACCCAAAGCGCGCGCCAGCCGCTGGTGATGGGCATCGCACTGCATCCTTATATTGTCGGCCAGCCGCACCGCCTGCGCGAATTGCGTCGTGCGCTGCAGCATATCGTTTCAGATGACCGCGCCTGGCTGGCCGCGCCCGGTGCGATACTGGATCACGCAAGGTCTGTCGCGCCGCGCTAAGCGGGCGAGGCGGGCTGGTCGGGGCCGGTAATATGCAAGGCATGCTTTTGGCCGCACCGGCCTCGCGTGTACTACAATACGCGCCATTCTTGTTATTCATCCGGACCTAAAGACATGATGGAATTTATCAGCTCGCCACAGCAATTCTGGATTCCCCTGATGCAAATCATCGGGGTCAATATCGTGCTCTCCGGTGATAACGCGGTGGTTATCGCACTGGCGGCGCGTTCGCTGCCGCCGCACCAGCAGAAAAAGGCAATTGCGTGGGGGGCGGGCGCGGCGATTGCAATGCGCGTCGTGCTCACCATCTTTGCCGTTGCCTTGCTTACCTTGCCCTACCTCAAGCTGATTGGTGCGGCGCTGCTGATCTGGATCGGCATCCAGTTGTTGCTGCCCGACGATGGCGGGGAGAACATCGGGTCGAGCGACAATTTAATGACAGCCATCAAGACCATACTTATCGCCGATTTGGTAATGAGTCTTGACAACGTTATCGGTGTCGCTGCTGCGGCCAAGGGCAGTGTGACGCTGCTCGTCATCGGGCTTGCCATCAGCATTCCGCTGGTAATTTTCGGCGCGACCATGCTGCTCAAGTTGATGGAGCGCTTCCCGGTAATCATCACCATCGGCGGCGGTCTGCTCGGTTATGTTGCCGGCGAGATGGCGGTATCGGATCCGGCGATCAAGGGCTGGGTGGATGCCAATGTGCCTATCCTGCACGAGATTGCCGCGATCGCCGGCGTCGCTATCGTGCTCGTTGTTGGCAAGTTTCTGGCCAAGAAAGAGCTTGCCGCTGCAAAGGCGCAAACCAGCGAAACTGGGGCATGACGGGCGCATATTTGTTTTGTTGATGCAGGTCAAGTTTTTTGGCCGGCGCCTGTTCCACAATGACAATGTCGTAGCGTATTGCTTGATATTCTCGATGCGCTAGATGCGGCCCAGGCAGTGGCGTGGTTCGGCGACACATCAGGACTCCAGTCTTTTCGGGATGCCGACCCCGAGTGTTCCAGTCTGTTCGCCGCTTGCCACGGAAAATAGGAGGATCATCATGATGCAGTTTTGCAGTCGTCCCGTCTTGCGCCAGAGGTGTGCCCTTGTGGCAGCGGCCTCGGCGCTCATCGCCAGCGGTGCCGTGTTTGCGTGGGAGCCCACCAAAACAGTTGAATTTATCGTGCCGGCGGGAACGGGCGGTGGCGCCGACCAGATGGCGCGTTTCATCCAGGGAGTAGTGGCGAAAAACAACCTGATGAAGCAGCCCCTGGTGGTGCTCAACAAAGGCGGGGGCGCCGGCGCCGAGGGATTCCTCGAGGTCAAGGGCGCCAAGGGCGACGCCCACAAAATTGTCATTACCCTGTCAAATCTGTTCACGACGCCGCTGGCAACGGGCGTGCCCTTCAACTGGCGCGATCTGACGCCCGTGCAGATGATGGCCCTTGACCAGTTCGTGCTCTGGGTCAATGCGGAGTCGCCCTACAAGACGGCCAAGGAGTATGTCGATGCGGTTAAGAAGGCCGGCCCGAGCAAGATGAAAATGGGCGGCACCGGGTCCAAGCAGGAAGACCAGATCATCACGGTTGCCATCGAAAAGCAAACTGGCACCAAGTTCATCTACATCCCGTTTCGCGGCGGCGGCGATGTCGCGGTGCAACTGGTGGGCAAACACATCGACTCAACGGTGAACAACCCCATCGAAGCGGTGGCGCAATGGCGCGCCGGGCAGCTGCGCCCCCTGTGCGTGTTTGATACGCAGCGCCTGCCCTACAAGGCCAAGGTCACCAAGGACATGGCCTGGGGGGACATACCGACGTGCAAGCAATCCGGGCTGGATGTCGAATACCTGATGCTGCGCGGTATTTTCATGCCTGGGGGCGTTACCGAAGAGCAGAAACAGTATTACGTCGACTTGCTCAAGAAAGTGCGCGAAACGCCGGAGTGGAAAGATTTCATGGAAAAAGGTGCGTTCAACGCAACCTACCTCACGGGCAAGCCCTATGCCGACTGGGTGTCCAAGGAAGAGGCGCGCCACCTGATGCTGATGAAGGATGCGGGGTTTCTCGCTGGTAAGTGAAACGGCCATCCGTGCCTGAATTTTTCTCGCACGACATTTCTGGATAGGCTGGCGCCTAGACAGGCAGCAGGGGGAAGTATGGAGCAGCACGAAGACCAAGCGGCGGCGTCAAGCAAGTCGGTCGAGATTGCCGTCGCGGTGATCATCCTTTTGTTCGGTGCCGTGGTGGTGTTTGACAGCTGGAGACTGGGCATCACCTGGGGCGATGAGGGACCCAAGTCGGGATACTTCCCTTTTTATATCGGCCTGATGATTTGCTTCTCCAGCCTGGTCACCTTGTTCCGGGCTTCCCGGTCCGGGAACGAAGAGTCTTTTGTGTCACGCGGCCAGTTAAAGCTTGTCATGTCGGTGCTGGTTCCCACCACCGTCTACATCGGCTTTATCGCCTTTTTGGGCATCTATGTGGCCTCGATCATCTACATTGCTTTTTTCATGTGGTGGCTGGGGAAATACCCCTGGCTCAAAATCGTGCCGGTTGCGCTTGGCGTCAACGTTGCGCTCTTCCTGATGTTCGAAATCTGGTTCAAGGTGCCGCTGCCAAAAGGGCCGCTTGAGACCGCTTTCGGCCTGAGCTGAGGATAAGACATGGATGAGATCAATTCCCTGATGCACGGCTTCAGCGTTGCGCTGTCGCCCTTTAACCTGTTGCTGATGTTTGTCGGCGTCGTTCTTGGCGTGATCATCGGCGTGCTGCCCGGGTTGGGCGGTGCCAACGGTGTCGCGATTTTGCTGCCATTGACCTTCAGCATGTCGCCCACTTCGGCCATCATCATGCTCTCGTGCATTTACTGGGGTGCATTGTTTGGCGGGGCGATAACCTCGATCTTGTTCAATATTCCCGGCGAGCCGTGGTCTGTTGCGACGACATTCGACGGTTACCCGCTGGCGCAAAAGGGGCGTGCGGGCGCCGCGCTGACCGCGGCCTTCACCTCGTCTTTTATCGGCGCGCTGGTGGCGGTGATCATGATCACCTTCTTGTCGCCGGTCGTGGCGAAATTCGCGCTGAAATTCGGCCCGGCGGAATTCTTCTCCGTTTATTTGCTTACGTTCTGCGCCTTTGTCGGAATGGCCAAGGGTTCGGCGGTGAAGACGGTCGCCTCGATGATGATCGGTTTTGCCCTCGCGGCCGTCGGACTCGATACCGTGACGGGCCAGTTGCGCCTGACCTTCGGTTTTACCGAGCTGCTCAAAGGGTTCGACTTTCTGATAGCGGTTATCGGCCTGTTCGGTATCGGCGAAATCCTGCAGACCCTTGAGGAGGGACTCGCTTTCAAGGGCAAGCAGGCCAAGATCAACACCAAAATCGTAATCGAGACCTGGAAGGAATTGCCGCGGTATTGGGCTACATCCATTCGAAGCTCCCTGGTCGGCTGTTTCATGGGCATTGTTCCAGGGGGGGCGACGCCAGCCTCGTTTATGAGTTACGGTGTCGCTAAACGCTTCTCCAAGGATGGCTTGAAGTTTGGCCAAGGGCAGGTTGAAGGCGTGGTGGCGCCAGAGACTGCGGCGCACGCCGCCGGGACATCCGCCTTGCTGCCGATGCTGACCCTGGGGGTGCCCGGATCACCCACTGCCGCGGTGCTGCTTGGCGGACTGCTCATCTGGGGTTTGCAGCCGGGGCCGCTGCTTTTTGTCGAGCAAAAGGACTTTGTCTGGGGGCTGATCGCCAGCATGTACCTGGGTAATATTGTCGGCCTGATCGTGGTCCTGACCTGCGTGCCGTTTTTTGCCGCCATCCTGCGTATTCCGTTTTCCATCATCGCGCCGGTGATACTGGTGATCTGCGCCATCGGTGCCTACACCGTGCACGGCTCGATGTTTGACGTCTGGCTGATGCTCGGCTTCGGTATTGTCGGCTATCTTTTCAAGAAGCTTGATTATCCGCTGGCGCCGCTGGTGTTGGCGCTGGTGTTGGGCGATCGTGCAGAAGATTCCTTCCGCCAGTCGATGCTCCTGTCCCAGGGCGATGTGTCTATTTTCTTCTCCAATGGACTGGTCGGAGGCATAACCGGCTTTGCCCTGGTGCTGCTGTTCTGGCCACTGGTGTCGTCAATGATCGACAAACTCGGGACGCGCGCCGCCTGAGGCGCGCCGCCGGGGGCGCTTATTCGGCCGGACTGGTCACGCGCTGTTTCAGGCGGGAAAGCGTTTCCGGAGTGAGGTTGAGGTAGGAGGCGAGTTCTTTTTTCGGAATGCGCCCCAGCAACTGGGGATGCTTGCGCATGAAGCGTTGAAGGCGTCCGGGGGCGTCGAGCAGATGCAGGGTGATGGTGTGCGCCATGACCTCTGACATCAGTCGCATCACTTCATATTCAAAGCGCTGTTTGACGTCGATGTGACGTTCTAGAAAGTCCACCCATAGCGGCATTGAGATGCGCGCTGCCAGTACGCGGGTAACCGCGACGATGCTGTAGGGTACGGGGGTCTTCAGGCGCCAGGCGGCGTAGGAGGTATCCATGTCCGGTTCTGCCGCAAAACGCAGGATCATCTCCTTGCCCTCGGCGTTGCTGACGACCCGTTTGAGGATGCCATCGAGTATGAAGAATTGTTCCATCCCGGTAGAACCCTGATGGACGAGGGGGTCGCCTTTTTTATATTCGACGATTTCCAGTTTGGGCTCGAGATCTTCCCGGGCGGCAAGGCTGATCTCACGCAAAATCAAGTTGTGCTGCAGTTGCAGCCGGATGGTGTTGCGCTGGGGGTGGGCGGCTATGGCGGGCATGGTTTTGCAGCTTAAGGCAAACCGGTAATTTAAGCTGGAATTATTGACCTCAGTCAAGGTTGTGGATGAGTGGGCTGCCTAGACTCCCAAGTGATGCAGTACACGGCTTTGCAGTACAAGGCTTACATGGGAAAGCTTTGTCCGGCAAGCTCACAACAAATTCAAGGAGTATTTCATGGGAATAGCTGAACCTGATGTTGCCGGGGGCGTAATGACCGATGGCTTTCACTTGGTCATCGATGCCCTCAAACTCAACGGTATCGACACGATTTTTGGCCTGCCCGGTATTCCCATTACAGACCTCACCAGAAAGGCGCAGGCCGAAGGTATGCGCGTGATCTCGTTCCGGCACGAGCAGAATGCGGGCAACGCCGCAGCGATCGCCGGATTCATGACGCAAAAGCCCGGCATTTGCCTGACGGTGTCTGCCCCCGGATTTCTCAATGGTCTGGCCGCCCTGACCAACGCGACGACCAACTGCTTTCCGATGATTCTTATCAGCGGCTCTAGCGAGCGCGAGATCGTCGACTTGCAGCAGGGTGACTATGAAGAGATGGACCAGTTGGCCATCGCCAAGCCGCTGTGCAAGGCCGCGTATCGCGTGTTACACGCAGAGGATATCGGTGTGGGAATCGCGCGCGCCATCCGCGCAGCCGTCTCCGGCCGTCCGGGCGGGGTCTATCTTGACCTGCCGGCCAAGTTGTTCGCCCAGACCATGGACGCAGAAGCGGGCAAAAATTCGCTGATCAAGGTGGTTGACCCGGCGCCGCGCCAAATCCCTGCCCAGGACGCCGTGCAGCGCGCCCTCGATTTACTGAAAGGCGCCAAGCGCCCGCTCATCCTGCTGGGCAAGGGCGCCGCTTATGCGCAGGCCGACGCCGATATTCGCGCCCTGGTTGAGAGGACTGGCATCCCCTACCTGCCCATGTCCATGGCCAAGGGCCTGCTGCCCGACACGCACGAACAGTCCGCCGCAGCGGCGCGCTCCTACGTGCTGCCTGAAGCCGATGTGGTGGTGCTGATCGGCGCGCGCCTGAACTGGCTGCTCTCCCAAGGCAAGGGCAAGACTTGGGGGGGCAAGGATTCCAAGGCGTGGGGAGGGCAGAGGTTTATCCAGATCGATATCTCTCCAACCGAGATGGACAGCAACGTGCGCATAGAAGCGCCCCTGGTTGGTGACATCGGATCCTGCGTGACTGCGCTGCTCGCCGGCATTGGTTCGAAATGGGCGAAGCCGTCGGCTGAGTGGCTGGGGGCCATTGCAGAGCGCAAGGGCAAGAACCTCGCCAAAATGGCCGAGACGCTCGCCAAGGATCCGGTGCCGATGAACTTTCACAGTGCGCTGAATGTCGTACGCGACATCATCAGGGCCAACCCGGATGCTATTTTGGTTAACGAGGGGGCTAACGCCCTGGACTTCACCCGAAGCATTGTCGACATGTACAAGCCGCGTAAGCGCCTGGATGTGGGGACCTGGGGAATCATGGGCATAGGCATGGGGTTTTCCGTTGCTGCCGCCGTGGTCAGCGGCGAGCAGGTCATCGCGATCGAGGGCGACAGCGCCTTCGGGTTCTCGGGAATGGAGGTCGAGACAATCTGCCGCTACAACCTGCCAGTATGCGTGGTGGTCTTCAACAACAACGGTGTCTACCGCGGCACCGACGTCAATCCCACCGGCGGTCCTGATGTCGCACCCACCGTTTTCGTCAAGGGGGCGCGCTATGACAAACTGATGGAGGCCTTTGGTGGCGTGGGCGTTAACGCCACGAACCCGGCCGAGTTGCGCAAGGCGATGGAAGAGGCCATTCGCTCGCGCAAGCCGACGTTGATCAACGCCGTCATTGATGAAACCGCGGGGACCGAAAGCGGCCGCATCACAAGCTTGAATCCGCAAAGCGCCAAAAAGAAGTAAGCCAAGCGGTTTAGCGAAAGCAGGTGAGCCGTCGTCTGCGTAAGAATTTTTGGAGATCAGAATGGAAGCATTAAAAGGTGTTCGTATCCTCGACATGACCCACGTGCAGGCCGGGCCAACGTGCTCGCAGTTGCTGGCGTGGATGGGCGCCGATGTAATCAAGTTTGAGCCGCCGCAGGGGGACGCCACGCGCGGTCAGTTGCGTGATGTGCCGGGGGCGGACAGCCTTTATTTCACCATGCTCAATTGCAACAAGCGCTCGATTACAGTCAACATGAAGACCGCAGAAGGTAAGGCGGTTTTTGTTGATCTTGTAAAGCAGTGTGACATTGTCATGGAAAATTTTGGACCAGGCGTTCTCGACCGCTTCGGTTTTACGTGGGAAAAAATTCACGAGATCAACCCCAAGATCGTGATGGGATCAATCAAGGGCTTCGGCTCCAGCGGCCCCTACGCCGAGTTCAAGGCGTATGAAAACGTCGCGCAGGCCATGGGGGGCGCAATGAGCACGACCGGCGTACCGGACGGCCCCCCCTTCGTTACCGGCGCGCAGATCGGTGATTCAGGTACCGGCCTGCACCTCGCAATCGGTCTGCTCGGAGCCTTGCACCAGGCCGCGCGTACCGGCAAGGGCCAGTACGTTGAGGTGGCAATGATGGATGGTGTGATGAACTTGTGCCGGGTGAAATTCCGCGACCATCAGCGGCTGACCCGGCAATCCCTCTCTGAGTATTCGGTTCCGACCGAGCAGGGCATGGGCGCGGTTCCGCGCGCCGGCAATGATTCGGGTGGCGGCCAATTGGGGAACGCCATCATGTGCAAGCCCGGCGGTTCTAACGATTACATTTATGTCGTTGTACAGGAGGCTGTTTGGGATGCGCTCGCCAAACGTATCGGTCCCGATCTGGGCATGCCGGGGCTTTCGACAAATGCCAAATTTGCGACGGTTGCAGACCGCCGCAAAAACCAGAACGAAATGTGGGCTCTGATCACCAGGTTCGCATCGAATCATACCAAGCGCGAATTCATGGCGATTCTCAACCCGCTCGACGTGCCTTGCGGGCCAATCATGTCGACCGAAGATCTGGCAAACGACGAGCATATTCGCGGCAGGGATATGTATGTGGAACTTGATCATCCGGTGCGCGGCAAGTGGTGGAACGTCGGCATGCCGATAAAACTGTCAGCGTCTCCGGCCAAAATTGAGCGCTCGCCCCTGCTGGGTGAGCACACCGACGAGGTGTTGAAGACCGTCTTAGGTTATGACGACAGCAAGGTGGCGGCGCTCAAAACGGCCGGTGCGTTTAGCCTGCCGCCGAAAAAAGTGGCCTGAAAGGCTTAAGCGCCGCACTGGATAAGTGCGGTGCGTCCGACTGTGTGAGTCTTAGGGAGAGCGCGCGATGCGTATTGCAATCATTGGTCAGCAGGATTTTGGCAAGGCAGTGCTTGAGGCTTTTCTTGCCCGTGGTGATGATGTGGCCGGGGTGTTTTGTGCTCCCGAAAAGGAAGGCGCGAAAGCAGATCCGTTGAAAGTGCTCGCGCTCGAAAAGGGTCTCAAGGTGTTTCAGTTCAAGTCGTTGAAGGACGCCGAGGCTTCAGAAGCGCTCCGCAGCCTCAACACCGATATCGGGATCATGGCTTTTGTCTTGCAGTTTGCCCCGCAGGAATTCGTCAGTATCCCGAAACACGGCACCATCCAGTATCACCCTTCGTTACTGCCAAAATATCGTGGTCCAAGTTCGATAAATTGGCCTCTCATCCGCGGCGAGACCAAGACCGGTCTGAGCATTTTCCGCCCGTCGGACGGATTGGACGAGGGAGAAATCATCTTGCAGAAAGAGACTGTGCTCAGCGCGGATGATACGCTGGGGACGGTTTATTTTGACCGGCTGTTCCCGATGGGGGTGCAGGCGATGATCGAGGCGGCCGATATGGTGGTGGCGGGCAAGCACAAACAGCTGGTTCAAGACGAGAGTCAGGCCTCATACGAAGGCTGGTGTCGCGCGGCGGAGGCGAAAATAAACTGGGCAAATCACGTTGATTTTATTTACAACCTGATTCGCGGCTGCAATCCGGCGCCCGGAGCGTGGACGACGCTAAACGGGAAAAAGGTACAGATTTTTGATGCGCGCAAGCATACAGTGCGCACATTCGGCGAGGTCAAGGGAAAAATCGGTGAAATTTCCGAAGTCGGTTCCGGCGGTTTTTCCATCACGGCGCAAGGCGGACGGATAGAGGTGATGAAGGCAAAGCATGAGGATGGCAAGAAGGTTTCCGCAACAGACTTTCTTGCGCAAAATGGACTAAGCGTCGGCGCCATGTTTGGCAGTTGAAATTCCCGACGCCAATGAAAAACCCCGGGAATCAGCCGGGGTTTTTTTTGGTGATACCGAACCTTGCCACCAGCGCAAATTTTGACGGCGTAGTCGCTTTGCACGCAAAGCGTGCGATTTGCTTGAAAAATCTGACTAGTATAATATCTGACTGTAAGAATAGTCGTTATCATTCTGTTTTAAATGTAACTTTGGTATTAATGCGCCTCTTACTGGCGGTTCCCTACAGACTCTTTGCCGTGCTTAAGTTGCGGGTGCTGTGACAGGAAAAACCATCTTTTCTATCTGGCTGTGAGCCATCTATCAGATGGCGTGCGGCAAGTAGCCGTTCTAAGGAGACGCCATGGCGCAGCTTATGTTTAAGATTGCCGACGAACAGGCTCCGGACATCTTGCAATACAAGCCAAATCTGCCTCAGGCATTTGTGGCGTTTCTGGACCGGACGATGACTAAAGAGGTGGCGGAACGGTTGCAGGATGGGGAGGCTTTTGCAGCCGCACTACGAGCAAGCCTGGGTGGCGCAGCTAGCGCGCAGCCCTTTGGCGCGGGGGGGCGTCGATATAAGTCTTTGAGGATTGCGCTTTAATATGAAAAAATATATCAGAGCGGCCGAAAGATTCCCCGTGCCTTTACGTGCCGGGTCCGCTCGCGCAATGCCGGGCCGGCGCTGATCGGATGAGCTTACATTTGAATTCCGTGCTTGAAATAGCGAGTCATACCGATCCAGGCATTGTGCGCTCGCACAATGAAGATTCGATCGCCTCTGATGCGCACAAGGGGATCGTAGTGCTCGCCGACGGGATGGGCGGCTACAACGCGGGCGAGGTTGCCAGCTGCATGGCGACTACGGTCATAAGCACAGAACTGCAGCAAATGCTCGAGGAATACTCGCCCTTCGATATCGACCCCCAGAGCGGCCAGACTGTAGCCCAGTCTATGCTTCGTGAGCAAATCGCCAAGGCTAATACTTCGATTTATCAGGCCGCGCAAAGCCAACCGCAGTACGCTGGCATGGGAACTACGCTGGTGGTGGCCATGTTTCACGACAACAAGGTCACAGTCGCGCACATTGGCGACTCACGACTGTATCGGCTCAGGGGGGACGAGTTCAGTCAGGTCACAAAGGATCATTCGCTGCTGCAAGAGCAGATTGACAGCGGTCTGATAACGCCGGAGCAGGCGAAAACTTCGCATAATAAAAATTTGGTAACCCGCGCCCTTGGGATAGATCCGGCGGTTGAGCCGGAAATAAACGATTACGACTCGCAGGTGGGCGATATATACCTGCTTTGTTCGGACGGACTGTGTGACATGGTGAGCGACGAAGATATTGGCATGGCCGTGCAAACGCTTGGCGCCAACATCAAGTTGTGCTGCCAGCAACTTGTGCAGATGGCCAATGATAACGGTGGGCGTGACAATATCTCGGTAATCCTGGTCAAAGTGGTGCGCGATTACGCCGCGCCGCGCGGATTCGTTTCGAGGTTTTTTGGCTGGTTCAAATAGTCGGGGAAATTGCTATGGCGAAGCTGATTTTAAGTATGGATGGCCTGGTGCTGAAGGAGATTCAGCTCACCAAGGAACGAACCACAATTGGACGCAAGCCACATAACGATATCCAGATTGATAATCTGGCTGTCAGCGGAGAGCATGCGGTCCTGGTGACTATACTGGCTGACTCCTTCCTTGAAGATCTTGGCAGTACGAATGGCACCATGGTCAACGGCCAGTCGGTGAAAAAACATTTTATGCAGAACAACGATGTTATTGAGATGGGAAAATACAAGCTCAAGTACGTCGCCGATACGGCGCCGGCGGGGGCCGCGAAAGCTGATTTTGAAAAGACGATGATTTTGCGTCCCGGCGCGATGCGGCCGGCACCCGCCGCCCCAGTGGCGGCACCTGCGGGGGCGGCGGTAGCTTCCCCTGCGCCAATTGCCGCCGCCGCTGCCGCCGCCGCGGTGGCGCCGCTGATGGCGAAAGCCGGCGAAACGCAACTCAATGCTGCGCCCGTGGCGATGCCGCCCTCGCCCGCAGCTTCTGCGCCAGCGCAAAAAATAGGTATGCTTCGGGTTCTCTCCGGCGCAATTGCCGGGCGGGAGCTTGAACTTATCAAGCCCCTTACAACGCTTGGCAAACCCGGTGTCCAAGTCGCGGTGCTTACGCGCCGTCCACAGGGCTACTTTGTCACCCACGTCGAGGGCGCCAATCAGCCGAGCGTTAACGGCCAGTCGATCGGCACGGCGCCTCAAGCCTTAAAAGATCACGATCTGATCGAGCTCGCGGGTGTCAAGATGGAGTTTTTCTACAAGGGGTGAACGGCATGCCGGCTGAAGGCGTGCGATTATGTTTGCCAGTAACAAAGGCATTGCCATCAGGTGGGGCATACTGATGGCAGTGGTTGGTTTCGTCCCGTTTTTTTCCGTCGAGCAAGTGCTTTGCGAAAACGCCGTTGCGTCGTCCGTTGATCAAGTGAGGAAATTTTGAAGCAGCACATCGTACGTATCGCGATCGGTTTGGCTGTGCTGCTGCTCTTTGTCGGACACGCGGCGAAGTTCTACCAGATCAGCCTTGTAAGCCAACTTGACAGCATCATCTACGACACGCGCCTGCGGCTAACAATGCCCGACAGTGTCGATACGCGAATCGTCATCCTCGATATCGATGAGAAGAGCCTGGCTGAAATCGGCAGATGGCCTTGGGGGCGCGATCGTGTTTCCGAGTTGATCAAAAAGCTCTTCGACAAGTATGGACTTGTGATGGTGGGGTTTGACGTTGTTTTCGCGGAACCCGATTCGAGTTCAGGCCTCCCTGTTCTTGATTCGCTGGCCAAAAAAGAGTTCAAGGACAACGCCCAGTTCCAGAGCATTTTGGGGCAACTGCGGCCGATGCTTGACCATGATGCGATGTTTGCACAGACGATGAAGGGCCGCCCAGTCGTGCTGGGCTATTACTTCAACAGTGCAGATGACGCGCGAGAGTCGGGTGGAATTCCCGCCCCCGTGATACCTGCGGGAGCCTTTGCCGGGAAAAACATTGCCTTCACTTCGTGGAAGGGCTTTGGGGGGAATCTGCGGGAATTCCAAAAAAACGCGGCAAGCGCGGGACACTTCAACCCGCTTGTCGATTTTGACGGCGTTTCGAGACGGGTTCCGATGCTCGCCGAATACAAGGGCGCGTATTACGAGTCCCTTTCACTTTCGATGATCAGGACGCTACTCTCCCTGGGCTCCGGAAATTTCCCTGACGTGGTGCCGGGTTACCCGGCCGATCGTGTCATTTCGAACGGATACGCAGGGCTCGAGTGGCTGGAAGTCGGCCCGTTAAAAATTCCTGTCGATGAAAACGTGAGCGCACTCATCCCTTATCGCGGAAAGCAGGGAAGTTTCCAATATTTTTCCTTGGCCGACGTCATCTCAGACCGGTTGCCGGTAGAGGCGTTGAAGGGGAAAATCGCCCTGGTTGGAACTTCGGCCCCAGGATTGCTGGACTTGCGCTCCACACCGGTAGGGAGCGTCTACCCGGGGGTTGAGATTCATGCCAATCTCATCGCTGGAATGTTGGACCGCAGCATCAAACAGCGCCCGCCCTTTATGCTTGGCGCCGAGGTCACCCTGCTTTTGATCGGCGGTATTACGCTATCGCTGTTGATGCCAATGCTCTCTCCTTTGAGGGCGACCTTGGTTTCGATACTAGCCATGCTCCTCATCACCGGAATCAATGTGCTCATTTGGTCCGGAGCCGGCATGGTGCTGCCCCTTGCCTCAAGCCTGCTGCTGACAATGGGACTCTTTATTCTCAATATGGCATACGGGTATTTTGTCGAATCCAGATCGAAACGCCAGTTCACCGAGTTGTTCGGGCAATACGTTCCGCCTGAACTTGTCGACAAGATGGCCCAAGACCCTGAAAAATACAGTATGGAGGGTAAGCGTGAAGATTTGACCGTGCTTTTCTCGGACGTGCGCGGATTTACGACAATTTCGGAAAGCCTTGATCCAAACGAGTTATCGGCGTACATCAACGAATACCTCACCACCATGAGCCTGGTTATTCGCAACAACCGTGGCACCCTGGACAAATATATCGGTGATGCCATCATGGCCTTCTGGGGGGCGCCGGTTGCAGACCCGGCGCATCACCGAAACGGGGTGATTACCGCGATGCAGATGCAGGAAAAGGCGACGGCGCTAAATGAGGAATTCCGCAAGCGAGGCTGGCCTGAGTTCAAGATCGGGGTGGGTCTGAACAGCGGCGTGATGAGCGTTGGTGACATGGGTTCGAAAATTCGCAAAGCGTATACCGTCATGGGTGATCCGGTGAATCTTGGAGCGCGGCTCGAGGGCATAACCAAGCAATACGGCGTTGGTATCCTCGTCGGGGAAAGCACCAAGAGGGCGGTGACAGACATCGTGTTTCGCGAGGTCGACCGGGTACGGGTCAAGGGCAAGGAAGAGCCTGTCGCGATCTTCGAGCCGATAGGCTTAGATGGCCAAGTCGGGGAAAATATGCTGGATGAAATAGAGCTATGGCACCAGTGCCTCAAGGCTTATCGCGCGCAAGACTGGCATCAGGCCGAGTTGCAGCTCCTTAACCTTCATCGACTGAATCCAACTTCTGGGCTGTACCGGATATTTGGCGGAAAAATTTCCGAATACCGCGCAAACCCGCCCGGCCCAGATTGGGATGGCGTGACAAAGTTCGAGACAAAGTAGGGCTCCCGTGAGACTTCGAATACTTGGCTGCAGTGGCGGAATTGGCGGACGGCATCTACGTACCACGTCGATGCTTCTGGATCATGATGTTCTTATTGATGCGGGTACCGGCGTGGCCGATCTTTCCCTGACCGAGCTGTCGCTGATCGATCATATCTTTGTAACGCATTCGCATCTCGACCATATATCCAGCATTCCTTTCCTGGTCGACACCGTCGGAGGCATGCGCGCAAATCCGGTCACGGTTTATGCGCAGTCCGCGACGATTGAAGTCATGCGCAATCATGTGTTTAATTGGAGTATCTGGCCTGATTTCACGCAGTTGCCGACGGTGGATAAACCTTTCATGCGTTTTGAGCCGATTCAGATCGGCCAGGAAATCGATATAAAAGGGCGCAAGATAACGGCGCTACCGGCCAACCATGTGGTTCCGGCCGTCGGCTTTCATTTGGACTCCGGGGAAGCCAGTCTTGTTTTTTCCGGAGATACGACCACCAACGACGCCATGTGGAAGCTGGTGAACAAAATAAATAATCTGAAATATGTGATTATTGAAACTGCATTTTGCAACCGTGAAAAGCAGCTGGCGATTTTGTCCAAGCACCTTTGTCCTAGCATGCTCGCCGAAGAATTGGCAAAACTTGAGCGAAGCGCCGAGATTTTCATCAGCCATCTCAAGCCCGGCGAGATTGAATTGACGATGCAGGAAATTGAGGAATGTGCCGGCCAGTACAAGCCGCGTATGCTGCAGAACAATCAGGTATTCGAGCTCTAGACCATGGCTGCCAAGGTTGAATTCGAGACTTTGAAGCGTTTCTCCCCGTTGTCGGATTTGTCCCAATCCAGGCTGCTGGAACTTGCAAGCTTTTGCTATATCGAGCAAGTGGCAAAAAATCAGGACGCCTTCCGCACGCGAGGTATCGCCGGACAGTCGGTATTTTTGGCGCGCGGCGAGCTCGCGCTTGAGCGCGGGGGCTGTGCATCGCCAGAAGTCTTGGTCGGCGGATCAGGGGAGGCGCGATACGCACTGGGAAAACGCGGTGCCGCTTTTGATTCAGCCAGGGCAATTACAGACATCGACCTTATCAGGATCGATGACGATCTTCTGGACATAATGGTCACCTGGGATCAGCTGGCCGAGGCCGGGACGGCGGGCAAGGGCAGGGAGTCCGCGGCGCAGCCCTCGATGGCCAATTGGAGCATTCTTTCTGGGATATTTTCCGTAAATAATCTTAAATTCGGGGCGTTTTCCCGGTTGCCTGCAGCCCACATTGATGAGCTTCTCAAAAAATTCGAGCGGATCGAAGCCAAACGGGGGCAAGTCGTCATCCGTGAGGGCACCGAGGGCGACTACTACTACGTGATCGAATCGGGGAGATGCCAGGTTGAACGCACCATCGGGGGCGTGTCGATGATGCTCGCCGATATTAAAAGCGGGGATGCCTTCGGTGAAGAGGCGCTGGTTTCGGAGGCGAAGCGAAATGCAACAGTAAGTATGAAAACAGACGGTACGCTTCTGCGGTTGGACAAGCAGGATTTTATCGGCCTGCTCAAGGAGCCGCTGCTCCAGCGCGTGTCCATGGATGAAAGTCGTCAGAGAGTGATCCGGGGCGCGCAATGGGTGGACGTTCGATATCCATCTGAATATCAATACGACAGATTGCCCGCTGCCATGAATATTCCACTATCGGAGATTCGAAATGCGTTCGGGGTATTGGACAAAAGCCGCGAGTATATTTTGTATTGTCAAAGTGAGCGCAGAAGCTCTGCGGCCGCTTTTTTATTGGCGCAACGCGGCTACCGTGCGTTTTTGTTAACCGGCGGACTATGGGGGGGGGAGAGACGATGACATCCGTTTTGCAGGTGGCAGTTTCTTGCGCTTTGAGCGTACGATGGAAGTCCGCGCGCATAAACGCCAGGATTTTCGCACTCTTTAGTCCTGGCACGATATATGGTGAAATGTGATGGAAATTATCCCCAGAAATTACGGCAATTTTCTCAATGTCCGCGCCATGTGCGGATACGGGAACTTGTGCTCCCGGGCCGATGCGGCTCCGTTTTTATTACGAGACCCTAGAACATGAGCGCGGTTCTCATTGCATCCCCAAATGTTGGCCCCACAGACGTCAACAGCAGGCTGGCATTCCAGAAAAGCCTGCAGACGGTAACGAACAAGATTCACGCCACGAGCAACATTGACGAGATCATGCTTGAGGTGTCTGCGGATATATGCACACTTTTCAATGCGGATCGTCTGACCATTTACACTTTGGGGGAAGACAAAAACACGATCATTTCAAAGGTTAAGACTGGCCTTAACTCGTTCAAGGACCTGAAGCTTCCGCTGGCCGAACACTCGATCGCCGGATACGTCGGCTTGTCGAAAGAAATGCTTAACCTGCGGGACGTCTATGACGAGTCCGAGCTCCATTTCCACAATCCCAATTTGCGCTTCCTGCAGGAGGTTGACAAGAGGACCGGGTATCGCACCAAGCAGATGCTGGTTGCGCCGGTGGTCGATGGCACGAATGGTGAGTTGATCGGCGTTGTCCAGATCATCAATAACAAGGCCGGTCTCCCCTTTGGACCCATGACCGAGGAGGGGGTTAGCGAGCTGACCCAAACGCTGGCCATTGCTTTCAAGCAGCGCCAGAAACCGCAGGTCCTGAAAACAAAATACGATTTTCTCGTTTCTGATGCAGTGATATCTGCGGCGGAATTTGAGCTCGCGGCGCGCTCGGCACGGAAAAAAGCCATCGATGTCGAGGCGGTTCTGTCAGAGGAATTCCAGGTAAAACTCCCATCGATAGGGGCGGCCCTTGCGAAATTTTTTGCCGTACCCTATGAGCCGTTGAAGACGGATCGTATCAAGCCGATGGACCTGCTAAAAAACCTGAAGCGGGAATACGTTGAGTCGAATCAATGGGTGCCCATTGAGGATGGCAAGGAAGGATTGATTGTCCTGTGCCTTGACCCGGAGCGCGTCAAGAGTTCCCGCATCGTGCAGAATGTTTTTCCAAAGGCAAAGCTGATCTACCGGGTCACCACACAAAAGGAATTCCGTGAAACGCTGAACCTCTTCTACGGTGCCGAGGAAATCGACACCGGTGACATTGGTGACATGCTGTCCAGCCTCGATGATGACGAAAGTCTCGAGGCGGAGGGGGGGGATGACGTGTCGGCGGCTGCTGACAACGAACTGGTGAAACTGGTCAATAAAATCATCATCGATGCTTATAATCAGGGCGCCTCCGATATTCATATCGAGCCCTATCCGGGCAAGGCGAAAACAGAAATTCGCTTCCGAAAAGATGGGTCACTTTCCCCGTACATTGAGATTCCAGCCTCTTATCGCAATGCGCTTGTGGCGCGCCTGAAGATCATGTGTGACCTGGACATCTCGGAAAAAAGAAAGCCGCAGGACGGGAAGATAAAGTTCAAAAAATTCGGCCCCCTTGATATCGAGTTGCGGGTGGCGACCATCCCTTCGACCGGGGGGGTCGAGGATATAGTGATGCGGATTCTTGCGGCAGGTGAGCCGATCCCGCTGGGCAAGCTTGGCCTGACGACAAAAAACAAGGAAAACCTGGAGAAAGCGGTTTCCAAACCGTACGGGCTGTTCTTCGTGTGCGGTCCTACGGGTTCGGGGAAAACCACTACGCTGCACTCGGTGCTCGGTTTCCTCAATACACCGGACACAAAAATATGGACTGCTGAGGATCCGGTTGAAATTACCCAAAAGGGTTTGCGCCAGGTTCAGGTGAACAAGAAGGTCATGGACTTCCCGATGGTGATGAAGGCGTTCCTGCGGGCCGATCCGGACATCATCATGGTCGGCGAGATGCGCGATGCCGAAACGACCCATATTGGCATTGAGGCATCCCTGACCGGCCACTTGGTGTTCGCAACCTTGCACACCAACTCGGCACCAGAGGCGATCATCCGGTTGCTCGATATGGGGATGGATCCTTTCAACTTTTCCGACGCCTTGCTTGGAATACTGGCCCAGCGACTGGCAAAACGTCTGTGTGGAAAATGCAAGGAGCCGTACACGCCGCCTCCTGACGAGATCAAGCAATTTATGCATGAGTTCACATCGGACCTCAGGCAGACTGAGCCCTGGAAGAAAGATGCCGCCGGTGAGGCGAAGAAGCTCTATGACTATTGGCTCAAGGAGTACGGCAAGGACGGCAAGCTGGAGTTCCACCGCGCCAAGGGCTGTGACGCCTGCGGTGGATCGGGCTATAAGGGACGATGCGGTCTGCACGAGCTGATGGTGGCAAGCGACCCGGTCAAGAAACTTGTTCAGGAGCGGGCGCGCGTTTCAGATATTTTCGTGAAATGCGTCGAGGAGGGCATGTCTACCCTAAAGATGGATGGCATGGAAAAGGTGATGATGGGACTCACCGACATGAAGCAGGTTCGAGCGGTGGCGATCAAGTAGCGGATCACATGTCCCAATCCTCATCAGTCAGGCCAGTCTGAAATCAATCACTCCATCCGGGGGCGCACCGGAGTCTGTTGAGCATTTGTTCCGGCGATTGGAGCAACTCAATGAGATCGGTGCTGCCCTTTCGCAGGAAACCAATCTGGACGCGCTGCTCGAGAAAATTCTCGTTGCAGCACAGACGATTACGCGCGCGGACGGCGGGACGCTCTATTTGCTCGAGGGCGGGGATCGCCTGAAGTTTGCGATCATCCGAAACAGCACGCTCGGAATTGCGATGGGCGGGGCGACGGGTAAGGAAATTCCTTTCTATCCCATCCACCTGGTTAACCGGGAGGGACAGCCGAACAACTCCATGGTGGCGGCTTATACTGCGCTGCACGCCGAAACGGTCAATATCGCCGATGCGTATTCGGAGCAAGGATTTGACTTTTCTGGAACGCGCAATTTTGACCAAAAGACGGGCTACCGTTCGCAGTCATTCCTGACGGTACCGATGAAAGACCATCAGGGCGAGATCATCGGCGTACTGCAACTGATCAACTGCAAAGACGAGATCGAAGGCGGAATCGTCCCATTCTCATTTTCTGACCAGCGGCTGGCCGAATCTCTTGCGTCGCAGGCGGCTATCGCAATCACCAATCGCCAATTGATAATGCAGTTGGAGGAACTGTTCGAGTCATTCATCGGCATGATCAACAGTGCAATCGACGAAAAATCGCCTTATACCGGCGGGCATTGCCAGCGGGTTCCTGAGTTGACGATGATGCTCGCGGAGGCGGTTAGCGGCGCGAATCAAGGCGCTCTCGCCGGGTTTTGCATGAATGATCGCGATCGTTACGAGTTGAAAATGGCCGGGTTACTGCACGATTGCGGAAAAATAACGACGCCCGTGCATGTCGTCGACAAGGCGACGAAGCTTGAAACCATTTATGACCGTATGAACCTGGTCGACACCCGCTTTGAGGTGCTCAAGCGCGATGCTGAAATTGATACGCTTAAACGCCGGGAGAAAATCGCGCTTCGTGCCGATATAGACGAGATAAGCTATCGGGAACTGGTTCACCGTGTTGATCAGGATTTGCAGACCCGTCTCCGTCAACTCGACGAGGATCGCGCATTCCTGCGCAGGTGCAATGTCGGGGGCGAGTTCATGCCCGATGAAGATCGGGAGCGTGTGCGGCGAATGGCGTCCGGGTACAAATGGAAAGACGTAACCGGCTCCACCGCCGATTTTCTGACCGAGGACGAACTTTCAAATCTGACCATTGCCCGTGGCACGTTGACGAGCAGCGAGCGGGAAATAATCAATCACCATATTGTCGCTACGATAAAGATGCTGGAGGCGCTTCCCTGGCCGAAGCATCTCAAAAACGTCCCCGAATATGCTGGTGGTCATCACGAGCGCATGGATGGAAAGGGCTACCCACGCGGACTTACGGGCGAACAAATGTCGGTACAGGCGCGAATTATGGGCATCGCGGATATCTTCGAGGCGCTTACGGCGCGCGACCGGCCTTACAAGAAAGGCAAGACCCTTACGGATGCGCTTTCCATAATGGGGAAATTCAAGCAAAACGGGCACATCGACCCGGATCTGTTTGATGTTTTCATTCGGGAAAAAATCTACCTGCGCTACGCGACGCAGTTTCTCGATCCGGAGCAGATTGACGAGGTCGACGAAAATAGAATTCCCGGATATGTTCCCTGACAGGGCGTCAGAATAAAGTTACCCTGGGTACGCTTCACCCGCGGTATTCGCGCTTGCGGCACTTTGGGTTGATGTCGCAAGGCGTAACGCGGAGAATGAGAGAAGTCTTACTTTGAGGCTCGCGTTACGTAGACGATAAGGCCTTCGGTGGCCATCTCAATGAATTTCTCGTCGTAGCCCATTTCTTTCAATTCCCAGCGGAACTCGTTTCCAAGTTTGGCTTTTTTATACCATCCCAGGTTGTTTTCCTGCTGGAAGGTCGCGGCTTTTGCAAACGTTTCTTCCAGAATGTCCGTGAGTCGCTTTTGCGAAACCATTTGCTGGGGGTTGTTGGCGATGGCGGGCGGATAGCGCTTGGCTATATCCAGTGCGAGCCCTTTCGCGAACGCATCTATTTTGCTTGGTGAGAAAAGCTTGAAGACCACTCGTATTCCCCTCAAGTGCTTTTATAATCGACCGAGTATACCAGTTAGGGTGAGGGTAAGCCCGTGACTTACATCACGCGATCGCGGTGGAATTTGGCTGTTTGCCTTGCGTAAATTCCGTCCCGGACTGATCCTGATGCAGTGTGGTGCCGCGATAGGGTTGGTGCTGTAGAGGTGGTGGATTTTCGGGAGCTTTGTTTGATTCGAATATTTATCGGTTTTGACGCGCGCGAACCGGTCGCGTTCAGCGTTCTTGCGCACAGCGTCCAGGTGCGGTCAAGCGCTCCTGTCGCGATAGCGCCGGTGGCGCTGCCACAACTTGCGTCTATTTTTTCGCGTGCTATGCACCCGCTGCAATCAACTGAATTTTCGTTTTCCAGGTTTCTGGTGCCGCATTTGTCCGGGTTTGAAGGCTGGAGTTTATTTACGGACTGCGACATGCTGATGCTCGATGATGTTGCAAAGCTTTGGGCGCTGCGCGATGACCGATTCGCGGTGATGGTGGTCAAGCACGATCATCGCCCGCGAGAGAGTGTGAAGTTTCTGGGGGCACCGCAGACCGCTTATGCCAAAAAGAACTGGTCCAGCGTAATGTTGTTCAATAACGCCCGATGCCGCGTGCTCAGTGCAGATTTTGTGAATGCGGCGAGCGGACTGGAACTGCACCAGTTTAAATGGCTAGATGATGATTCTCTTATCGGTGCGCTGCCTCCACGCTGGAATCATCTGGTTGGTTACGACAAGCCGACCGGTGACGTGTCGCTCGTGCACTACACCATCGGCGGCCCGTATTTTCCCGCATACGAACGCTGCGAGCATGCTGAGGCGTGGTTTGCCGAGCGCGCTGCCATGCTTTTCGCCGGCGCGCGAAAATAGCACCAGACGCGATGCTGCGAAGACTGTGGCGGGGGTGGCGAGCGGCGCCGGCATCCGATCCTGAGTCCGACTTTGGGCGCGCGGTCACGTATTTCGAGAACCGGCAATTTGACATGGTCGTCGCTTTGTTGGAGCCATTGGCCGAACGGAGCCCGCCGCACCCTGAAGCGCTCAATATGCTCGGGCTTGTAATCGCACGTGAGCAGGGACGGTTTCGCGAAGCTGCGGCTTTGGTTAGACGCGCAGTCGAGGCGAGGCCTTCGTTTCGCGAGGCGCGGGTCAACCTGGGGTGGATTCTCGCCGAATCGGGCGAACCGGACGAGGGGATAGCTTGCCTGGATATTCTGATTGAAGAGGATCCGGCCGATCATGAAGCGCGTCTGATGCGCGCCACCGCGCAACTCAAGTTCGCGCGCTTTGAAGCCGGCTGGTCCGATTACGAGTCCCGTCACCACAGCGTCACTGCAATGCCCTGTCCCTATGACTTTGCGGTTTGGGACGGTAGGCCAAACCCGCAGCAAACGCTGCTGGTGGTGGCTGAGCAGGGAATTGGCGACCAGATCATGTTCGCCTCTTGCCTTGGCAGCCTCAGACCTGCGGTGGGCAAGTTGTTGATCGAGTGCCATCCGTATCTCGTGCCGCTTCTGCAGCGCGCTTTTCCTCAGGACAAGGTTGGTTCCAGAGTGCCGGGCTGCGCCGTGCCCGATTGGACAGATGGCGAGCGGATAGACGCACAGTTGCCAATAGGCAGTTTGCCGCGTTTTTTTAGAAATGCCTCGGGCGACTTTCCGCGGCACGGCGGTTACCTGAGCGCCGACCCCGCCCGCGTCGAATATTGGCGTGCGCGCTTGCGTGCTCTGGGGCCGGGCGGCAAGGTCGGGCTGTCCTGGAAAGGCGGGACGGCGACGAGCAGGCGATCTTTGCGTTCTCTGGAGCCCGAACTGCTCGAGCCACTGTTTGCGGCGGAGGGGTATTTCATCAATCTCCAATATGGCACCACGGAGGCCGAGTTGCTTGCGTTTGCCCGTTTGAAGGGGAAGGGCGCCAGCTTTATTCACTGGCCCGATGCGCTCGAGAGTTATGAGGAGACCGCCGCCTTGGTGGTGGCGCTCGATCTGGTGATCAGCGTCTGTACCGCGGTCATTCACCTTGCCGGTGCGCTGGGACAGCCGGTCTGGGTTCTTGTGCCCTCGGCACCTGAATGGCGGTATCTCGCCTCTGGCGAGGTGCTGCCGTGGTATCCCTCGGCACGTCTTTTTCGTCAAAAAGAGCCATTTGCGTGGGATGGCGTGTTGGAACGGATGGCGCGGGAATTGGACGCGTATCTGTCTTTTTGGGTTAGAAAGTGACCTAAAACGTCATAGGCTCGCGGAGGGCAAGGCGATTCCCCTAGCGCCTGAGTGTATTTTGCTTAATAAATGTTAGGCATGTTCATTGCTAATCCCCTTGGTACGGCGGACTACCTCGCCGCACTTTTTGGGAAGGAATCGAACATGAGAGCAATATCAAAAGGCTTTACCCTGATCGAACTGATGATCGTGGTCGCGATTATCGGTATTCTGGCCGCAGTTGCGCTGCCAGCCTATCAGGACTACACCATCCGGGCGAAAGTGTCAGAGCTTCTGCTTGCGGCGAGTTCGGCACGTACGACTTTGGCGGAGAAATTTCAAACAGACCCGTCCAATATCACCGGTTTTGGCGTTGGTGCCACCATCACTGTTGTCGGCAAGATCGTTACCGGCTTGGTCAAGAACGCGGGCACTATCGTGGTTACCGGCGGCGCAACGAGTGCCAGCACCGGTGCCTCAGTAACCGTGACCATGACCGCCTCGCCAAATACGTCGACCGGCACGATGACCTGGTCTTGCGTTGGTGCGCCTGGCAAGTACCTGCCGGCAACCTGCCGCTAAGCATTGTTGGACGGGGTACTCGAGGTGATTCGGGCGTCCCCGCCCCAAGCCCCCTCTACGTCGGGGCTTGGGGCGGGAATTAGCATCACACCGATTTCTCTAGGGGCTGTTGACATTCAATATTTTATGGGTGGGGGCTGTTAACGTAGCCGGAAATCTGTTTACATCCTGATATTTGCGGGAGGTCAGGATGGTTCGTCGATGGTTGCGTGATGATCAGTGGCGGCGTTTGGAGTCGA
>JANXRV010000046.1:0-4668 GCA_025356665.1 Pseudomonadota bacterium | reverse complement strand
CACCGAGCACATGGACAATGGCGATTGCCACGGTCTTGGGGCCGACCGCAGCCTCGATATCCTGCGGCCGCATCTGGAAGGTTTCCGGGTCGCAATCGACAAAGACCGGAATGGCGCCGGCCTGCACGAACGGCCACACCGTGGTCGCCCAGGTCATCGCTGGGACAATCACTTCCGAGCCAGGTTCCATCCGGCGCAAGCCGTCGGTCAGCGGGCAGAGCGGGTTAGCAAGCGCGAACGCCACCAGCAAATTCGCCGAGGAGCCGGAATTGACCATGATCGCGTGCTTGACGCCGATATAGTCGGCGAAACGATCTTCGAAGGCGCGGCATTTGGCGCCCATTGTCAGGAAGCCCGAATCAAGCACCGCCTTGGCCGCAGCGATTTCATCTTCCGCGAGCGAATTGGTATTGAGCGGCACTTTCAAATTCGTAACTCCCGGAATCAATTTCGACCATCAATCTTGTCATATAAATTACGCGCTGCCGCACCGTCGAGCAAGCTGAATGGCCACAGCGTCATCGGAAGCAGCAGGCCAATGAGCGAACAAGGCAGGATCATCGCAACAGTGCCTTGATCGCCTCCAAGGTCATCGCCACGAGGGCGGTTTGGTTGCCGAGACCATGTTGGCCATAGATCAGGATGTAATTCTCCGAACCAAAACGTGGGATATCTTCAAGAATAGCACAATTCGGCAAAGCAGCCATCAGCTGTTCCGTTGTATAAAACAGTCCCAAGGGGGTTCGTAAACCAGTATTCATGGTCAAATAGCCGCGCGAGGCCTTGCGCAAAATGAGGTCCATGTACTGCTGCTGCAACGCAACCGAAAATTCGGAATAAGCATAGTTGCTGATAACAAGATCGTAGCTGGCGCTTCGCGATAGCTCCGATTTGCTGACATATTTTATCTCAAAATCAATTGAAAAATGCTCAAGATACGTACGGGCAAGATGCAGGACCGGCGGCATGTCGACGAGTTGATAGCTCTGTATATTGCCGCCCATCCGTCTGACATATTCCGAGATTACCCGCGCCTGGCCGCCATAGCCAACCCCTATCTCGACGATATTGCGCATGTTGTGCAAATCTGGAAATGCATCGACCAGGTCCTGCAGGACCTTGCCATACCTGAAAGTGGATGGCGACAATTGGCGCCCTTCAACTTCGAACACTTCGGGTGATCCGATCGTGTCGGCAAACTCCGAGCTCATACAAATGTCGCGGATGACAGGATTTCGGATGAGCCCCAGGAACTGCAAGCCGTCCGGCGGACTGACATGTTCGAGGATACGCTTGTAAACCGGATCGCGACGAAAGACCGCGAATTTTGCGCTGTCAACGACCGCATGCCAAACAACATCAGTATATTCAGTGCCGACCACTCCGGCAAAAACCCAACCACTCATCTCGATCTCCATATGTTTAATTAGGCCGCGCACGGGCAATTTGGTTGGGCTAGCGAACAATCATTGCACGCTCATTCAGGCACCGACTATGACGTGCCCGCTGGACGGCGTAATCGAACGCTGCCGCTCATCGAGGGTTCGATACCGCCCGTTGCCAGGCGATACATTTGGCCAAGCCCTCGGCCATCGGTACAAAGTCAGTTTTGTGAAATTCATCGCACACTTGCGACAGATCGACCGAAACATCGATCGGCGCCCCGGCCAACCCCGCGCTTGCACCTGCCGGCGGACGCACGACCGGAACCCCGAGTTCTGCCCCGATTGCTTGGGCCAGACCCAATATCGTCGTCTGTGAACGCCCACCGACATTGTAGACGACCTTTTTGCCATTCAGCAAGATGTTGAACAACATTTCGGCAACGTCGGTGATATAACCATAGGTACGGCGGGCATCGCCCTGGTCCATCAACGCGATACGACCGGTTTCAATACCGTTTCGAATGATACTCGCAAGCACACGCTCATCCTCACGTCGGGTTCCCGGGCCATATGCTAGCGACAAGCGTGCAATGCGCGCATCGCCACCACCTGCCCGAAAGCCATAGCAAACAGCTTCCCCGCAGCGCTTTCCCTCAATGTAGCAGGCGCGGGGATGTGCGGGCGTAGTCGTGCCGATATTGCTCTCCCGATACGGAATGTTGGGCGACCCGCTGTAAACTTCGGAGCTGCTGATGAACAACATGCGCCCTCCCGGCGAAAGCCGCCCGAGCAGCATGCTTGTTGCGGTCGTATTCAGGGCGATGGTCTTGATCGGGTTGGCCGCAAACTTCGTCGGCTGGGCGTATCCCGCCGCGTGAATGACGAAGTCCGCCATCGGCAAGCCGTGGTTGCCAGGCGCCGCAAGGTCCACCTGCCGTACCTCGATCGATGGTCCGACAAAAAAGCCACTGAGATAATCGGGCAGTTCGGAATTGACGACAGCGGTAATCCGGATCGGCGTTCCGCTTTCCCGCATCCGCATCCGCAGACA
The DNA here is from genome assembly GCA_025356665.1 of Pseudomonadota bacterium. GTDB lineage: Bacteria > Pseudomonadota > Gammaproteobacteria > Burkholderiales > SG8-39 > CAITSH01. The sequence continues at coordinate 2,232 of JANXRV010000046.1, read as the reverse complement.
GGCCAATATATAGACGCCAACCATGCCGCTCGCACCGGTCAGCAGCACCGTTTTACCATCGAACTGTCCCAAATCCACTTGTGAAAGGACCCTGAGTGTGTCGTCTTCGATCATCTCCACCAGATCATGCATTAATCAACGTCTCCAATTCCTGTCGGATATGTGTGCTAGTCAATCCAATTGCGGCGGAATGCTGATCGGCATGACCGTAATTGGTCAGAAATTTACGCGGCACGCCCACGCTGCGAAGCAATACCGGCCGCGGCCAGAGAGCGGCAGTCACTTCGCGGGATAATCCTCCCTCGTAGTAAGGTTCGCACAGCAGTATTTTTCCAGTCCCGCTGTGGGCGCGCAGGCTCTCCACATCGAACGGGGCAACAGTGGAATAATATAAAATGTTGACGTCGAGACCCTTCGCTGCTTCAAGCACAAGGCGCAGCATTGGTCCTACTGCAATCACAGTTGCCAACGCACCGTTGCATACGAGTTCAGCTTTGCCAAAGCTGGTTGGGAAATCGATCGCGGCGTCTTTCTCACTCAAGCGATAATATGTCGCGTGGTCGGCGTGGTAATTTTGTCCCAGTAACCGGTCGAATTCGATCGCATTGCCTGGCGCCACGACGCCGATGCCGGGAATTGAGGTCAGCACCTGCACATCACCGGGACAATGATGGGTTGAGCCGAGTGCGGCATAATCATAGGACGCTCCAACGCTCACGAAGCTGCCCGGTAAACGCTGATAGCCGAAATCGACCTTTATTTGCTCAAGTGCCCGTTCAACCAGAAATGGCGCAATGGTGTGAACGATCGGCAACAATCCGGTCTTGGCCAGACCGGCGGCAAGGCTGATGGTTGCCTGCTCCAAAATCCCGATATTGTATACCCGGTCTGGAAAGCGCTCAAATGCGGCGCGGAAACCGAACACCCCAATGTCCCCCAGCAGAAGCACCACACGGTCGTCGGCTTCCAGCAACCGGGTTACAGTCTCGACAAATTGTTTACGCATGCTCACAGACTGGTCCACCCAAAAATGAAAATCTTTTGATATCTAGACCACCGCACGAATATTCGAGCCCCAGAGATCGTTTATCCGCGTACCTAGCGTAGCTCGGCTAGCAGGAGGGGGAGTTCCGCGGCGGTCGGCGAACGGTGATGCCAGGAGGGATCGTTCTCCATGACCTTACAGCCATAGCCCTTGACGGTACGACAGACGACACAGCTTGGCTGACCTTTGGTCGTTCGGTGGAGCGCCTGCCCGATCGCGTCATCGTCATGACCATCGACTTCGACCGTCATCCAGCCAAACGCTGTAAATTTTGCGACAAGATCGTCAACGAGGACCGCGCGATCGGTTGAATGATTATGGTCAACGATGAAACAGAGATTTTCGAGCTTGTGATGGGCACCCAACAGGGCGGCTTCCCAGATCGACCCTTCATTGGCTTCGCCATCACCGATCAGACAATAAACCCGCGCGTCAATCCCTCGAATACGATGGCCGAGCGCCAAACCAACCGCCATGGGAGCACCATGCCCAAGCGATCCAGTGGAGGCTTCTACCCCAGGCACCTTGTTGCAATCCGGATGCCCACCCAATGGACTATCATAGTTACAAAAACCTTGAAGAACTTCATTGGAGATGAAACCCGCCGCAGCAAGCGCGACATAAAGGCCTAAGGAACCATGCCCCTTACTGAGAACAAAGCGATCGCGCCCGGGCTCGTCCGGCTTTGTCGGATCAATGCGCAGAACCGCGCCATATAGAACCCTCAGAATATCAAGAATTGAAAGGGCACTCGCGATGTGCCCTTCGCCCGAGGTTGCCGCCAGTTCAATGACACGCGCGCGCAATTTCCGAGGCTCAAAAAATCGATGACTCGACTGGATCAGCACGTTAACACCACCATCCCTGCTATCTCATAGTTATCATAAGATTATGTAAACGGTCAATGAAGATGCATGTTTTCTTCATGTCAGACCCCCAAACCGACCCGCGTTACGGCGCATCAAGCGGATGGAATGCCCACTCCGCCGGCCGCATCGGCCAGGGCAATCGCTTGAAGCGCGGTCCTGCCGACCGCCGGAGCAAAGCTTAGTGTCTGTCCGGAAAGTCTGCCGGCGGAGGGCCGGCGAGGGATTTTTGGTCCTGGGAAGGAGGAAATGCCGCCAGGATGCGGGACATCCTGGCAAATTTCCGACGCTCCCAGGGGCAAAAAGCACCGTCGGGCCGAC
>JANXRV010000002.1:0-146221 GCA_025356665.1 Pseudomonadota bacterium | reverse complement strand
AGTCTCCGACTTTTATATTGGTACCGCTCACCACCAGAATATTCGCCGGCTTGATATCCCGATGGACGATGCCCTGGCGGAACGCGTAATCGAGTGCGCCGCAGGATTTGAAGGCAACCTGAATGGCGTCTTCAGAGGAGAGCAGATTTCCGGGCCTGATGTATTGGGACAGATCGCCTCCAGGAACATACTCGATGGCGATATATCCCGAATCTTCGGTGACCGAAGCCTCGAGGATTGAGGCGATGTGCGGGTGCGTCAATTTACCCGCAAGCGAAGCCTCATTCATAAATTGCACGGCATTGGTTCGGTCGAAGTCGGGGCTTTTCACGACTTCCGGATCCAGGACCTTCAGGGCGACTTCGTTCCCAGAAAACGTGTCAAGGGCCAAGTGGACCGTGCCCGATGCCCCTTTTCCGAGGGTCTTCTTTAGTTGGAATTTTCCGATCTGTTGCAAAATGCGATCTCCCTTCAACTAATTCATCCGTGGCATTGCGGCGCACGAACTCTCGCCAGGGGCCACTCAATACCAAACTAGACCCGCCAAGGCAGGAACCAATCCCCGCGCGGGTTCCCCTGCCTGATGTCGACTCATTTGGGCCGCGTTTCCAAATGCGCGAAATGGAAAGCATATCCGATGGGATTATTCCATTGGTATATTCGGTTGTCCTACGTTTTTATGATCCCGAGCCTGTCGCAAGCGCACCGCTGGTCAAAAGCAGACCTTAGTCAAACTGCGGGGGGGAATGGGTCGAAACCCGACTTTAGTCGGTGTCCGGAATCGGCAAAAACCGGTCGCATCAATCTTCCCGCTGCTGACGCAACAGGGCATACTGCCCGCCTTCCTTGGGAGAGAAATGATTCATGAAAATACTCAAAAGCTCTTTGCTTCATGCGCTGGGTGTATTGGCCATCGCCATCCCCATTAGCGGCGGCCACGCCCAAAGCGGCGGTTCGCCCGCCGCGCCGGCTGCCGACGGACTTCCCAATTGGGCCTTTATCTGGGACCCGAACGTCAAGGTGCCGCCGCCGGACGATAAGCCTAATTCGCTCCCCGGAAGTGACGCGAGTTACAGCTGGAAGCAGGCGCGCGATCTGTTCGTCGCGCCAGACTGGCATCCGGCCGATCATGGGCCGATGCCCGATATTGTCGCCAACGGCCGCAAGCCGGATGTTCGCGCTTGCGGCTCCTGCCATCGCGCCGAGGGTACTGGCGGCCCCGAGAATGCAAATCTGGCCGGTCTGCCCGTCAGCTATATCGTGCAGCAAATCGCCGATTTCAAGAGCGGCGCGCGAAAGGCGTCGGGCCCTGCCAGGCCATCCACGACACTTATGACAGGTTCGGTCAAAGGCATGACCGATGCCGAGGCTCTCGCCGCCGCGCAATATTTTTCGGCGTTGAAGCCCAAGCGGAATATCAAGGTCGTCGAGGCCGAGACGATTCCGAAAACCGGCGAAGCGCGGCTGTTTTTCACCACGAGCCCGGGGGGCGGTACCGAGCCGCTCGGCCGCCGCATCGTCGAATTTCCGGACAACGAAGACCAGTTCGAACTTCGCGACACGCATTCGACTTTCACGGCCTACGTGCCGGTCGGAAGCGTGGCCAAGGGCGAGACGCTGGCCAAGACCGGCGGTGCCGGAACCACCCTTGCCTGCGCTATCTGTCACGGACCGGCATTGAAGGGCGTTGGCTCGATTCCCCCGCTCGCCGGACGCTCACCGACCTACATCGTGCGCCAGTTCTATGAATTCAAGACAGGCGGTCGCTCGGCGGGCGCCAGCGCGCTGATGAAGCAGGTAGTCGAAAAACTTTCGCCGGACGACATTATTGCGCTCGCGGCGTATGTCGGCTCTCTGGAACCGTAGACGTCCCAGCCAGCCCCGCTGACCCGGCCGGGCATTTTTTAGATACGGCTGGGCGGCAATGGTTCGCGCGTTGCGCTCCAGAATGGGAGCGCCGCGCAAACCAAGGCTGCGGCGAGCCGACTGCGTGCGGACAATCCCATTGAGCAAAAACTCCCACGTCCGCTATGGAGAAACGCGACCGGCAGCAAGGGCGCGTTGGCCGACGGTCAGCCTTGTGGTGTACATTTGCCAAAAGCGGGAATCAAACAAGGGTTGACCTTGGCCCATAGAATATTTCGTCGTGCCCACCGCGACTTCAGTTCAATTTACAAACAAAATTACAAATAAAAGGGGAATCCGTCATGCCTCGTCACCCTGTCTGCCGCCTGTCCCTCGCCGCCTTGCTGGCTTTCGCGGCCACTGCCGGCGCCCAAACCGTGGCGCTCAACAACGCTGTGACTGCCCAGGTCGATCGCGCCTACCCGGCTCTGGAGGCGCTCTACCAAGACATCCATACCCACCCTGAGATCGCCTTCGAGGAGACGCGCACCGCGGCCAAGCTCGCGGCCGAGATGCGTGCGTTAGGCTTTACCGTTACCGAGGGCGTCGGCAAGACGGGCTTGGTAGCGATCTTCGAGAACGGCGCTGGACCCACTGTCATGGTGCGCACTGAACTCGACGCGCTGCCAATGGAGGAGAAGACCGGCCTCCCCTACGCCAGCAGGGCCAAGGCGATGTCCAACGGCCGTGAGAGTTTCGTCGCCCATAGCTGCGGACATGACGTGCATATGGCCTCGTGGGTCGGCAGCGCACGCACGATGGTTGCGCTGAAGACGCACTGGCGCGGCCGGCTGATGTTCGTGGCGCAGCCCGCCGAGGAAATCTTGCAGGGGGCGCAGGCGATGGTGAAAGACGGCCTGTTCACCCGATTCCCCAAGCCCGACGTCGCCTTGGCCATTCACACCAGCGGCGAGGTCGCCTTTGGCCGCGTGCAGTACCGGTCGGGACCGGCGATGTCGGCCGCAGACACCTTCGAGATCATCTTCAAAGGTCGTGGCGGCCACGGCTCAGCGCCGCACAACACTATCGACCCCATCGCCATCGCCGCCCACTTTGTGACCGGCGTCCAAACTATCATCAGCCGCGAGAAAGACCCGCGCGAGTTCGGCGTGATCACGGTGGGCGCCTTCCAGGCCGGCACAGTGGCTAACATCATTCCTGATCAGGCGGTGGTGCGCGGCACCCTGCGCTCCTACGCGCCTGAAGTGCGCAGCCTGCTGCGCGATGGTGTCCGAAGAATGGCGATCGCAGCGGCGGCCATGTCCAGCGCGCCAGAACCTCAGATCAACATCATCGAAGGCGTGGCCTCGGTCATCAACGACGAGGGCGTGATTCGGCGCGTCGATGCAGCGCTCAAGAGCGCCCTCGGCGCCGACCACGTCGACATTGCGCGCCCCCAGACGCCGAGCGAAGATTTTTCGGTCTACGCCACTCAAGGCGTCCCATCGTTGACGATGCGCATCGGCGTCTACCCACCCGAGCTAATCGCCGCCGCAGCCCTGCCGGGCGGCAAGACACTGCCCTCCAATCACTCTCCATACTTCGCCCCGGTACCAGAGCCCAGCATCAAGACTGGCATCAAGGTCACCACCTCAGCACTGCTCGCGCTGATGGGCAAGAACTGATTCCGCCATTTTCATCGCCCGCAAAAAGACGAGCGATGTAACCCCACGGAGTTGGGCAGCTTTGGGAAATTTATAAGTGACTGCTTTCGGGCAACGCAACTGGCCGCTTGGGCTCGACACCCAACTTTGGTCTAAGTCCGCAATGCGCCATAATCGGTGCGTCATTGTCCCGGCCTGAAAGCGTCATGTTCCGTCAGTTCATCCGCCAGTTGTTCGGGCGCCCCGCCGCCCGCGCCCCGGCACCGCAAGTGCCCGCCGGCGTGCCCGAAGGCTCGTCGCTCGCGCCAAAATGGGTGGTCTTCAATATCCTCGATGACAACGCGCAAGACGTGGAAGTGCTCGATATCGGCTTTGGCACCGGCGGCCTGGCAAGCCTGATCAAGGACAGGCCGGAGACGGCGCACTGGCAGATCGACGGCATCGACGGCTGGGAGGTCAACTGCAATAACCCGGAGCTCATCGCCCAAAAACTCTACCGCAGCATACGTCACGGCCTGGCGCAGGAGATGTCCGCCGAAGAACTGGGGCGCTACAGGATCATCTGCCTGCTCGATGTGATCGAGCACCTTGAGCGCGACATGGCCAGAAAACTATCGCGCATGCTGTTGACGAACCTTGGCGAGAAGTCGTTCCTGTTCGTCAGCACACCATTGTGGTTTTTCCCGCAAGACAGCCACCAGAGGGGCGATCTGGAGGCTCACCTCATCGGCGTGCCCGCCTCCTCAATGATGGCCTTGTGCCCGGTGATGTATGCCGTAAACGATCCGCTGATCGGCGGTTTTGTACTGGATAAATCCAGCCTCGAGCTGATCGAATTTTTCCAGCCGACCTCGGACCGCAACTTCACCGTGGACAAGGGTTTCCGGATCGTCCAGGCGATGAACATGAATTACCAGCCCGGCGTGTTGACCAGGCGCTCGGTGTAGCCGAACGAGCAACTGTGCGGGATCGGGACTAAATCGTGATCTACCTCCAGTGCACCAGGCCAATCCTCTCGGAACTCGCGCTTCGAAGGCGCGATCTGCAACCGGCACCCGACGCCATTTCAATACTCGGCAACTGGACGCTGAACCTCATCGCAGTGGGTGACAGGCGGGCCTATCTTTTTATGAGCGACCGAAGTTTGTTGAGCTTCGTGCTCCTTGAGGGTCAAAGAACACTCAAGATGCAGGAGCTTCCGCATTTTTTTGAGCATGGCGTCGTGCAACTTTTTGAGTTCATGAAATTCCCGAAATCAGCTGCGGCTTTGATGCGCGAAGACGCCGACGTCATGGTGCTGACCCGCACGCAAGACCGGTCCATCCTCGCCACAATGAACGCAGTCGCATCCGACTACCAATTACGCGTCAATAGCGCCGGTGGCCTCGGGGCTTGCGACCTGACGAGGATCATTCTTGCCGTCAATGACATGCCACGGCGCGGGCTGGGTTATGCGACGGCAAAGGAAACAAGCTTAGCGCTATTACGACATGGCGCGGCATAACACCTTCCACCACGGATGGCCTTGTTTATCTGCCACGCCACCCCGAAAGCCGCTCCAGTCGTGCCTTTCCAGCCAAATGCCCCTGCTAGGGCATCGCGCTGGCCACCCGCTCCGGCGTCAGCGGCAAATCCCTTGCCCACACACCCAGGGTGCATTCGGGGTCAGACACGCCGTGAAAATATCGCAGCCGCCTAACATCGCCTGAAAAGCTGAAAAAGAAACTGAAAAAAGAGCCGGGCTCGGATATTTCGGATATTTACCCACCCAGTGGTAAACTGACCCCATGCAGTCGACACTACGGGGTTGCCATGCTTGAAGTAAAACTTACGCCGGAAATGGAAACCGCCTTGTCCGCGCAGGCCAAGCGCTCGCGCAAGTCAAAAGCCACCTTAGTACGAAATGCCGTGGCGCAATACCTTCAGGATGCGGCCGACTACCAGGCGGTAACTGAATCGCGCAAGCGTCGTGGACGCACGCATTCGCTGGCTCAGATAAAGCAGCGCCTTGGCCTGGACAGTTAGATTTACCTCGGCGGCCGAAAAGCAGCTGTCCAAACTAGACCGGCAGGTACAGCGCCGGATTCTCGACTTCCTCGAAAAACTTGTTGAAGGTGACCCGCGTGACAAGGGCAAAGCCATGCAGGGTGATGCGCATGCATGGCGTTACCGTGTCGGTGAATTTCGTATTGTGTGCGACCTGTTTGACCAAGAACTCGTGGTATACGTGATCCGAGTGGGCCATCGACGCGAAGTTTACCGCTAAGCCCATCGGCTGGAAACCCGCGCCAGTCGTGCCTTTCCAGCCAAACGCCCCTGCTAGGGCATCGCGTTGGCCACCCGCTCCGGCGTCAGCGGCAAGTCGCGCGCCCGCACACCCAGCGCATGCCATAGCGCATTACCGATGGCCGCTGCCGTCGGGCCGGCGGCGCATTCACCGGTGCCCAGGCCCGGCAGGTCGGGCTGGTTGAGCAGCACAACTTCGATCTCTGGCACTTCGTCGAACCTGAGGATGGGGTAGTTCTCCCAGTCGCGCGAGGTGATGCGCTCGGTGTCCCATTGCAGGGCTTCCTTGAGCGTCCAGCTGATGGCCTGCACCACACCGCCTTCAATCTGGTTTTTCAGGCCGTCGGGGTTGATGATGAGGCCGGCATCGACCGCCGCCACCACACGCTTGACACGGATTTTCTCGCTCACTTCAACTTCGGCGACCACGGCGCAATAGGCGGAGAAATTCTTGTAGCGACCGAAGCCCATGCCCATGCCGTGCACCCCATCACTCGTCGCACCCGGTTTCCAGCCTGCCGCCTTGGCCGCCGCTTCGATGACGGCGCGGGCACGCGGGTCGGCCTGGTGCTGCAGCCTGAAGGCGACCGGGTCGATGCCCAGCTGCGCCGCGAGTTCATCGAGGAAGGATTCGATGGCAAAAATATTGGCGTAAGCGCCGAGGGTGCGCAGCGCCGACACGCGCAGGGGCATGTCGGCGATGAAGTTGTAGGCGACCACGTGCTTGGGGATGTCGTAAAGCGGCACGGCGTTGCGGTCGGCGCCGCCGGCCGGCAGCGGCATGTCTTTGGCCGTTGGCACCGGCACCGGCGGGTCCATGTGCCAGGCGGCCAAGAGGTTGATGCCCTCGGCCCAGCCGGGGCGCTTGATGTGGGTGTGGCTCCAGATTTCGTGATGCCACTCGACAATGCGCTTGTCCGCATCAAGGCCTGCATTGATTTTGACCACCATGGCAGAACCCGCGGGCGACCAGACCAGTTCATCTTCGCGCGTCCACTGCAACAGGACCGGCCGGCCGCAGGCGCGCGCGAGTAGCGCGGCGTCAAGGGCCACGTCGTCGGCGCTGTTGTGGCCGTAGCAGCCGGCGCCGTCGCGGTGAATGACCTCGACCTCGGCGTTGGTCAGGCCCATGACCTTGGCGATCTGCCCGCGCAAATGATGCGGCCCTTGCGTGTGCGACCAGATGCTGAGCTGGCCGTCCTTGAACTCGGCCAGCGCGCAGGCCGGGCCGATGGAGGCGTGGGCGATGTAGGGCCGCGAGTAGGTGGCGGCATGGCGCGTGACGATGGCTTTCTTGTCGGCAGCCTGCTTGGTACTGGTGATGCTGCGTGTGCTGGGCAGCGCCGGCAGCACGCTGGTGATTTCACCGGGCTCGGGCAACTTGGGCGCTGCACTCCATATGGCGGCAAGGCGCGCGGCCTCGAGCGCCTTCAACACCTGCTCTTCGCGCTCGGCGGCGACGGCGACAAAGCTGCCGCTGATGAACACCGCCACCACGCCGGGCAGCGCACGGATGTTGGCCGCATCGAGCGAGATCAGTGTGGCGAACTGCGCCGGCGGACGCAGGATGCGGCCGTAGACCATGCCGGGCAGCTCCATGTCTTGCACATAAGCAGCGCCGGTAAGCTTGGCGGTGATGTCGCGGCGCGCGGCGTCCTTGCCGACGATGCGGTACTGCGCCGCGGGCTTGGTCGCGGCGCGGCCGGTCGCCTCGACGGCAAGGTTCACGTCCGCGGCAAGATCCCAGTAGCTGGTCTTCAGGTCGGTGCCGGGCATGTCGATAACGCCCTCGCGCACGCGCAGTTCGGCGGCGCTGACTTCAAAGCGTTTTGCCGCGGCCTCGACAAACAGCAGGCGCACTTCGGCGCAAGCGAGGCGCATGGACAGGCCGCCCACTTCGATAGACTGGCTGCCGGCGGTGTACCACTCATCGGGGGACACGCGCGTGTCGCCGGGCACGCTGGACAGTTGCGAGAGCGACACGTCGAGCTCCTCGGCGGCGATTTGCGCAATGGCGGTGACAATGCCCTGGCCCAGTTCGACCTTGCCGCTAAAGACCGTGACGGTGCGGTCGGGGTTGAAACGCACCCAGCTTGTCAGCCTGGGATTGGTCTTGAGGCTTTGCGGCAGCACCACGTTCGGAACGGCGCTCATGCCGCGCTCCGGGCCACGCGCTTGATGGCGCGCAGCACGCGCACATGCGTGCCGCAGCGGCACAGGTTGCGGTCAAGCGCTTCGATGATTTGCTCGTCATTGGGCTGGGGGTTGGCGATCAGCAGCGCTTGGGCCGACATGATGATGCCGTTGATGCAATAGCCGCATTGCACCGCCTGCTCGTCAATAAAGGCCTGCTGCAGCCTGCCCGGCGCTTCGGCCGTGCCTAGGCCTTCTATGGTGGTGATGTCGTGCCCGGGCGCCGACCACAGCGGCGTGTCGCAGGACTGCACCGCCTTGCCGTCGATGAGCACGGTGCAGGCACCGCACTGGCCTTCGCCGCAACCAAAGCGCGTGCCCTTGAGTTTGAGGTCATTGCGCAGGATATAGAGCAGCGGCGTGTTGGGTTCGGCGCTGACGGTGTGGGTCTGGCCGTTGACCTTGAGGGTGAAACTTTGTGACATGCGAGTATTCCCTTTGGGTTCGATTTACGGAACCGGCTTAAAAATTTATCCCTACCGATGTCATTGCGAGGAGCAAGGCGACGAAGCAATCCCGTGGAGCGACATAAAACGCCACGACAGCGACGGGATTGCTTCGCTACGCTCGCAATGACAAAAAAAGCAAAATGACCGCTTAAGGCAATGCGTCGTTCAGTTCAGAAATGCCCTGATCTCTTTCACCAGCGTCTCGGGTTGCTCGAGCATAGGGCAGTGGCCGGAGCCGGCGATGTCCTTGTATATGGCGCCGGGAATGGCCTTGGCGACCTCGCGCGCGAGCGCCGGGGGCGTGGTCTGGTCGAGCTCGCCGCACATGATGAGCGACTTGTTGCGCACACCCGGCAACCCGGGCTTGAGATCCATGGTCGACAGGGCGAGGCAGGCGCGCGCAAAGCAGCCGGCGTCCACCGGGGCGAGTTTGGCTTTGCGATGGGCGACCACCTCGGGGTGCGCGGCCTGGAAGGCCGGCGGAAACATGCGGCCAATGGCGGTGTCCAGAACGGCGCTCATCCCCGCCTGGCTTACCTTTGCGGCCATGCCCCGAAAGGGCACGCGCGCCACTTCGGGGAAGGCTGGCACGCAGTCGGCGACGATGAGGTTTTTGAATTTTTTGCCGTGGCGGATGGCCAGCTCCAGCGCGACAAAGGCACCAAAGCCGTTACCGAACACGTCGGTGGTCGCCGGCAGTCCGAGCGCCTCCATCACCTTGGCCACATGATCGGCCACCTCGCCAACCGAATTGAGCACCAGCGGCGCCGATGCGCCGAAACCGGGCAGGTTGATGCAGGTGACGCGACGGTTTGCCGCCAGCACCGGCAGCACCCTGTCAAACACCGTCAGCTCGGTAAGCAGCGAGTGAAGCAGCAACAGGTCAGTACCGGAACCCGCTTGCGTGTATTCGACCTTGAAGCGGCCTTCTTCGAGCATGGACATGGTGTGTTTTCCTGTTGATGATTGCTAACAGCGTGATAAGCGGATTTTCGTGAAGCTTTATCAATTCCTTCCCTCTCCCCTGGGGGGCGAGGGCGTGATTTGGTCACAACATAAAAGGCGTCGCAATAAGGTCGATCTCAGTAAATGCCAAGATGCGCGTGTAACAGGTCGGGTTTCTCGCGAACCTCGGCGGCAGGACCGTCGTGGACAACACGGCCGGTGTTAAGGATGACCACGTCGTCGGCGACGCGCAGGGCAAGCGCGGTGTTCTGCTCGACCAGCACGATGGAAAAGCCCTGCGCCTTCAGCTTGAGTATGGTCTCGCCCACTTCCTGCACGATCAGCGGCGCGAGGCCCTCTGAGGGTTCGTCCATCAGCAGCACGCGCGGGTTGGACACCAGTGCGCGGGCGATGGCAAGCATTTGCTGTTCGCCGCCCGAGAGCGAACCGGCGGCCTGTTGCTGGCGTTCGCCGAGGCGGGGAAAGGTATCGAACACGTCCCGCATTGTCCATTCCCTGGCCACCTGGGCCACCTGGGCCACCGGCTTGCGCTGCGCGACAATGAGGTTCTCATACACGCTCAGGTTCGGAAAAATACGCCGGCCCTGCGGCACGAGACCGACGCCGCGACGTGAAATCACCTCGGGCGACAGGCGCGCGATCTGCTCGCCATAAAACCTGATGTCGCCGTCGCGCGGGCGCAGGAAGCCGATGATGGCATTCATGCAGGTGGTCTTGCCGGCGCCGTTGCGCCCAAGCAAGGCCAGCACCCGGCCTTTTTTCAGGCCGAAGGACACATCGTGCAGTACATGGCTGTCGCCATAGAGCGCATTGACACCCTCCATCGACAGCACCGTATCGGTCATGCGGTTCTCATGCGCCAAGGTAGACCTCCCGCGTGCGCGGATGCGCCACCACTTCGGCACGGGTGCCCTCAACAATGACCTTGCCATAATGCAAGAGCGTGATGCGCTCGGCGAAGGACAGCGCCGTGTCCATGTCATGCTCGATCATGATCACGGTGATGTCGCGCGGAATGGCGGCGAGCAGCGCCTGCACAGACTGGCGCTCTTCCTGGGACAGTCCGGCGAGCGGTTCGTCGAGCAGCAGCAGCCGGGGGTTCTGCGCCAGGGCCATGGCGATTTCGACGCGGCGCTTTTCGCCGTAGGACACCTGCGCCAACGGGCGCTCGGCGGCCGACTCAAGGCCGACGCGAGCGAGCACCCCGCGCGCCTTCTCATAGAGGTCGCGCCGGCGCGACAGTGGGCGCAGCGCGTCCCAGCGCGAGGGCGACAGCCCGAGCATGGCCAGCACGACGTTGTGCGCCAGCGTGTCCTTGGGGAACAGCGTGATGATCTGAAAGGTGCGCGCAAGGCCGCGCTGTGCGCGCTGGTCGGTGCGCAAACGGGCGACTTCTTCGCCAAAGAGTTTGATCGAGCCCTGGTCGGCGCGCAGGTCGCCGGCGATCAGGTTGAACAGCGTGGTCTTGCCGGCGCCGTTGGGGCCGATGATCAGGCGGCGCTCACCGGCGGCGATGGAAAGCGAGACGTCATTGGTCGCCGGCAGCCCGCCGAAGGCCTTGCGCAGGCCGCGCACTTCCAGTGCCAGCTCGGCGTTTTGCGTCATTGCCGCACTCATACGTGCCTCCGGGCGAAGCGAACCCACAGCCGCTTGAAACCGGGCACCAGGCCATCGGGCATGAACAACACGATCAACAAAAAGACGAAGCCGAGCAGCATGGTCCAGCGCTCGACAAAGGCTGAGACGTAGTTTTTGAGCAGGATGACGACGATCGCGCCCACCACCGGCCCGACCAGCGTACCGGTGCCCCCGGCAATGACCATCAGCAACACTTCGGCCGAGTTGGTGAGGGCGAGCGAGGCCGGATGGATGAACTTGTGATAGTAGACGTACAGCAGGCCGGACACTGCCGACCAAAAGCCGGCGGTGATGAAGGTGCCATAGCGCACCATCCAGACGTTGTGGCCGAGCGCGAGCATGCGCCGCGGCTGATCGCGCGTGCCGCGCAGCACCGCGCCAAAAGCCGAATAGGCAAAGGCGGCGATGCAGGCGATGGACACGATGCTGATGAGCAGCGTGAAATAGTAGAACGGGATCGCACCGGTCAGGTCGATGCCAAAGGGCATCGGGCGCGTCAGGCCGGACAGGCCGTTGTCGCCGTTGGTGACCGAGACCCAGCGAAAGGCCAGGCCCCACAACACCTGCCCCAGTGCCAGCGTGATCATCAGGAAACCGATGCCCGAGGCGCGCAACGCGATCAGCCCAAACAGCGCGGCCATAAGCGTGGTGCCCAGCACAGCCAGCGGCGCCGACAGCAAGTGGCCCATGCCGAACTTGAGAAACAGCCAGCCCGACAGGTAGGCCGACACGCCCATGTAGGCGGCATGGCCGAGCGAGGTGAGCCCGCCGTAACCGACCAGCAGGTTGAGACTCAGCGCAAACACCGCTGCGATGAGAATCTGGCTCGACAGGTTGATGTAGTAGTCGCCCGCCACCAACGGAATCAGCGCCGCGAGCGCCGCGCAAGCAATGAGGGCGGTGCGGTTCATGCGCGCTAAGCCCCGATGCGCCCGAACAGCCCGCGCGGCCGTATCGCCAGCACGATGATCATCGGCAGGAACAGGATCATGTAGGCGAGGTCGGGGAACAGCGTCTGGCCGAAGGTGTAGATGAAGCCGATGATGAAGCTGCCGACAAAGGCGCCGCCCAGGCTGCCAACACCGCCGAGGATGACCACCACCAGCGCCAGCGGCAGCATGTCGGTGTCCAGGCCCGGGTAGACCGACAGGATGGGGCCGCCGAGCACGCCGCCGACACCGGCCAGAAAGGATCCGAGGCAAAACACCATGGTGAACAGCGCCGACACCGGAATGCCGACACCGCGCGCCATTTCCATGTCATCGACGCCGGCGCGAATCATCGCGCCAATGCGGGTTTTTTCAAGCAACAACCACAGCGCGATGGCGAACACAATGGCCACGCCGACCACCGCCACACGATACTTTGGGAAGGCCACTTCATCGATGCGGAAAACACCCTGCAAGAATTCGGGGGAGGGCAGTTGCTGCGGATCGCCCGTCCACAACAGCAGGCAGCCGTCGGCGATAATAAAGGCGATGCCGAGCGTGGCAAGAACTTGCGCCAGCGGATTGCCCGATAAACGCCGGATGACAAAACGCTCGATCAGCCCGCCCAGCAGCGCCACCGCGAGCCCGGCCGCGACCATGGCGACACCAAAGGGGTAGCCGGCGCGCAGCACCGACAGGCCGACGTAGGCGCCGAACATGAAGTAGGCGCCGTGCGACAGGTTGGCGATGCGCATCAGGCCGAAGATCAGCGAGAAGCCGGCCGACAGCAAAAACAGCAGGCCACCCAGCGAAAGGCTGTTGAGGCTCTGGATCAGCCAGAAGGCAAGGGGCTTGTCGAACATTAAACGTTGAACCTTAAGCGTCGCGTATCGGGAGTTAAGTGTTTAATGTTAAGTGTTAGGTGTTACGTGTTAGGTGTTACGTGTTAGGTGTTACGTGTTAGGTGTTACGTGTTACGTGTTACACGTTAGGTGTTGAAAGCAATGTGTTGCCGCCGATGCCGGCAAACAAAAAGGCCGTGCGGGCCGGGGTAGGGGCGCGCACGGCATGGCTGGGTCAAAGATCAGGGTTCGAGAAACTTCGAAGCGGGCACGTCGCGCGAATACACCGGTGCGGCGAGGAATTCCTTCGGGTTGTAGGTCCAGAACTGGCTGACATTGGGATAGGTCTTGAGCACGACGTTAACGAGTTTGCCATTCCTGCGCTCGACTTTGCGGATGTAGATGTTCTCCACCGGATTGCCGTAACCATCGACCTGCCAGGTGCCGCGCGGATCGTTGACCGGGCCCGGATTGCGCAAGGCCTTCATGAAGGCCTCCTTGTCCTCGACCTTGCCGTTCACCGCCTTGACCGCCATTTCAAGCAACACACCGGCCGAGTAGGTGCCCAGGGTGTAGTAACCCGGGTCGGCGCCGAATTCCTTATTCGCGGCGGCGACAAACCGCTTGCTCTCCGGCGTGTCGAGACCGGCGGCGTAGAAGCTGCCGCTGATCACGCCCAGGGCCTCGTCGCCCATTTGCTTGAGGATGCCCTCGTCGGTGGTGGTGCCGCTGCCGAGCACCGGCGTCTTGATGCCGTATTCGCGCAGCTGCTTGAGAAAACGCAGGCCGTTGGCGCCGGCAAAGCCGGCGTAGATCGCGTCGACCTTGGTCTTGAGCTGGCCGATATAGGAGCCGTAGTCGGCAACGTTGAGCGGCGGCCAGAGTTTTTGCACCACCTTACCGCCGGCGTCCTCGAAGGCGCGCTGGAAGCCCGATGCCGTCTCATGGCCATAAGCAAAGTCATCGGCGATGATGGCGACGCGCTTGTAACCGAGCGTCTTTGCGGCGTAATCGCCGACCGGGTAGTTCACCTGCGCCGAACTGCATGAGGTGCGCACAAACCAGGGATTGGGTTTGCGCTGCGTGAGGTCTTCGGCGGCCGCCGACGGGGAAATGATGGGCGTCTTGCTCTGGGCGATGTAATCGTCGATGGCCAGCGCCTCGAAGGCGGCGAGCGGCCCGATGATGACGTGCACCTTATCGCGCTCAACCAGCTCCTGCGTCTTGGTCTTGGCGCCAACCGGGTTGCCGCCGGTGTCGGCGACGATCAGCTCGACCTTGCGCCCGCCTATCATGCCGTTGCGTTCTTTGAGGAAAAGCTGGATTCCCTCTTCCATTTGCTTGCCGCCGGCAGCGAGTGCGCCCTGGCGCACGGTGAGAAAGCCAACGCGGATGGGCGCGCTCTGGGCCTGCGCCCAAACCGGAAGCGCCGAAGTCGCGGCCAAAGCGGACGATGCCGCCAGAAAGGTTCTACGGGACATGGTTTCTCCTCCTGAGAGTTGACGATTTGTTCTGCCGGAAAAGGCAGCTGCCGTTGCGACTGTTATTTATAAGGTGATCATTACGGCTGTTGGATAGTAGCACTTGGCATACTACCGTCAACCGGCCCCAAACCGTGGGAAACCGCACGGGCGTGGCGCGTCCGGGCGCGACCCAGCCGGGAATAAACAGGTGGGTGCAAAAGATCGCGAGCAACAACAGTCCACGGCTCAACCCAAAAGCCGCAATCGGCAGCGCGGCAGATCAGGTAGTGGCGGCGGCACGCCGCCTGGAAACGCCCGTCTGGCGCCCATTTCCAGCCATCACACCGCGCAATAGCGTTCCTGTATCGCCTTGTCGGCGAGCAGGTTCGCCGCCGTGTCGTGGTGCACGATCACGCCCTGGTCCATGATGTAGGCACGATCGGAGATGGACAGGGCGCGCTCAACGTTCTGCTCGACCAACAGGATGGTCGTGCCCTCGCGTTTCATTTGTGCGAAAAGCTCAAACATCTCATCCACCAGCAGCGGCATGATGCCCTCAGAGGGTTCGTCGAGCAGGATCATTTTCGGCGAGGCCATCATGGCACGGGCGATGGCGAGCATTTGCTGTTCCCCGCCCGACAGCGAGGTGCCTTCCTGGTCGAGGCGTTCTTTGATGCGCGGAAAGGTGCGCGCGATGCGCTCGATCAGTTCGTTCTCTTGCTTGCGCTTGGCCGAGGCGATCAGGCCCAGGCGCAGGTTCTCGCGCACGCTCAGGCCGGGGACAATGCGCCGCTCCTCGGGAACATAGGCGAGGCCGAGGTGAAAACGCGTGTGCGCCGGGTCGGGGAGGATTTCCCTGCCGTCAAAAAGCACGCTGCCCTGGCGCTTGGCGACCAGGCCCATGATGGAACGCAGCGTGGTCGTCTTACCGGCGCCGTTGCGGCCCATCAGCGTGACGATCTCGCCGGCTTTCACCTCCAGCGCTACACCCTGTATGACGTGGCTGCGGTCGTACCAGGCATTAAGATTTTCCAGCTTGAGCATGCTCAGACGGACTTTCCAAGATAGACGCGCTTTACTTCGTCGTTATTGCGTATGTCCTGCGGCGTGCCATCGGCCAGCAGCTCGCCGTGATGCAGCACGATCAGGCGCTCGCAGATGCCCATGACCAGCTTCATCTTGTGCTCGACCAGGATGACGGTGCGCTCGGCGGCAAGGCTGGTGATGAGGTTCATCATCACGCCGGTCTCCTCGGGCGACATGCCGGCGGTCGGCTCATCGAGCAGCAGCAGGCGCGGCTCACAGGCAAGCGCCATGGCCACCTCGAGGCAGCGCTGCTGGCCGTGCGCGAGATCGCGCGCCGGGCGCAGGCGCACGTCGGCAAGACCGACGCGCTCGAGCAGCGCATCGGCGCGCCCGACCAGTTCCGTCATCGATTCGCGCGGCGTGAGGAGGTTGAAGCGCGAATGCCTCATCTGCACCGCCACGCGCACGTTCTCGCGCGCCGTGAGCTGCGGAAAAACATTGGTGATCTGAAAGGACTTGGCGATGCCCATGCGCGCGAACTCGTGCTGCGCGCTGCCGGTGATGTCGCGGCCCTGGTAACACACCTTGCCGGCGGTGGGCGCGAGCGCCCCGGTAAGGACGTTGAAAAAAGTGCTCTTGCCCGCGCCGTTGGGGCCGATGATGGCGGTCAGCCTGTCGTCGCTGAATTCGACCGACACATTGTGCAGGGCGGCGAAGGAACCGAAGTTCATCGTCACCTTTTCCACGGCGAGGATGGGTGTCTTCATCGGCGCACCTTCATCGACGTACCCTCATCGACGTACCCTCATCGACGTACCCAATGCAGTATCGAGCCCCAGACGCCGCGCGGGAAAAACAGCACGAACAGGATGAAAATCACGCCCACCAGCAGCTGCCAGAACTGCGTGATGTTGGTGGCCGCGTCCTCGATCAAGAGCAGCATGGCCGCGCCAACGAAAGGGCCGAAGAAGGTGCCCATGCCGCCAAGCAGGCTCATCATCACCACATGCCCCGAGGTGAGGTAGTGCAGCGAGTCGATGGGCACGATGGAAAGATGCAGCGCACGCAGCGCGCCGGCGAGGCCGCAAATGCCCGCCGACAGCACAAACACCAGCAGCTTGGTGCGCGCCACGTCGTAGCCACAGGCGGCGGCACGCTTGTCGTTCTCGCGAATAGTCTCGATCACCGCGCCAAAGGGCGAGGCGAGGATGCGCGACACAAACCACAGCGCCGCGGCGACGAACACCAGGATGACGTAGTACTTGGTGGTCGGGTTGAGGAAGTCGAGGGTGAAACCGAACACATCGAGCGCCTCGACCTTGACACCGCGCAGGCCGTTTTCGCCGCCGGTGAATTGTTCAGCCTTGTAAAAGGCGTAGTAGACGCATTGCGCCAGCGCCAGCGTGACCATGGAAAAGTAGATACCGCGGGTGCGGATGGCAAGATAGCCGATACCAAGGCCGATCAGCGCGGACAGCGCAACGCCGACGGGGATCGCCAGCCACCAGGGCCAGCCAAAGTGCACCATGACGATTCCCGCGCCGTAGCTGCCGGCGCCAAGAAAGGCGGCGTGTCCGAAGGACAGCAAGCCGGTGTAGCCAAACAGCAGGTTGAAGCCCACGGCGTAGAGGCCGAAGATCAGGATGTTCACCGCCAAGGCCTCGTAGGGCATCAGCCAGGGGAACACCACCAGAAACAGGATCACCGCCGCGACGCGGTGGCGTTCAATGAGATCGAAGAGGTCGCGCATGCCCGCCCTTCTAGCTCATCAGGCCGGTGCGGCCGAAAAAGCCCTGCGGCCGGAACATCAACACCAGCGCCATCAGCACGAAAATCGACAACTCGGCAAGATCGGGAAAATAAAGCGAGGTGATGCTGTAGACCATGCCCACCAGCAGGCCCGCGACCACCGCGCCGGGCAGCGAGCCCATGCCACCGACCACGGTGACGACAAACGATTCGGCCAGCACGGGAATGCCCATTTCCGGGTTCACCGCGCGTATCGGCGCGGCGAGAATGCCCGACACGCCGGCGATGGCGGTGCCGAGGCCGAAGATGATCAGCCAGACACGTGACACATCAATGCCCAGCACACGGACGATTTCCGCGTCGCGCGCGCCGGCGCGGATGATCAGGCCGTATTTGGTTTTTTCGATGAACAGCCATAGCGCAAAGACGATGGCCGCGGTGGCGCCGATGAGGAACAAGCGGTATAGCGGAAAGTGGCCGACGCCGATGTCTACCGCACCGCGCAGCGCGACCGGCGTGCCTATGGACAGGCCGTCGATGCCGAAGATCATGCGAATGAGGTCGATGAACACATACGACAGGCCGAAGGTCAGCAGCAGCGGATAGTCGATGCCGCGGCCGTAAAGCGGCCGCACCAACACACGCTCGGTCAGCAGGCCGATGACACCGACAATCAGCGGCGCCGCCGCGATAGCGAGCCAAAAATTGCCGGTCTGGCCCAGCACCCAGACACCGGCGTAGGCGCCGACCATGAAGTAGGCGCCGTGGGCGAAATTCACCACCGTCAGCATGCCAAAAATCAGCGACAAGCCGATGGCCAGCAGCACGTACACCGAGCCCAGGGCGATGCCCGTGACCACTTGCAACAGGAAGAGGTTCAGATCAATCATCAGGGAAGGTGCGCCGCCGGCGGCGCGAATCAGCACCGGTCCCGCCCGCAAGGGCCGGACCGGCGACAAGACTCAGCCGCGGAATCCGAGCTCCTGGCAGCTGCGCAGGTTTTTCTCGTCCGGCTTGTCAATGCCGACAATGTTGAACACGTCGTTCTTGTCCTTCATGCCCTTGGACTTGGACTCGATGATCAACACCGATTGCACCGATTGGTGGTCGCAGTTGCGATAGTACTGCGGGCCCTTGAAATAGTCGTACTTGAGATCGCGCATGGCGGCGACGACCTTGTCGGTCTCGGTGGTGCCGGCATTCTTGACCGATTGCAGCACGGTGCGCACGCCAGAGTAGCCAAGCGCGCCATAATCCGAGGGCACGCCGCCGTTGTAGGCCTTGCGGTACTTGTCGTTAAACACTTTGGCGGCGGGCGTCGTGCTCTCCATGCCCCAGTAGTAAGAGGTGCCGCCGACCACGCCGTCGAACACATCGGCGCCGCCGGCCATGCGCGCGGTGAACAGCAGCACGGGCGTGACGATGCGCGTGGTCGACTTGAGACCGAAGTCGGTGGCCTGCTTGGTGGCATTGAGCATGTCGCGGCCGAAGTTGCACATCACCAGCACGTCGGGCTTGAGCGACTGGATGCGCGGCAGGAAGGCCGAGTAGTCGGACGCGCCTATCGGATGGCGGATGTCGGCCAGCGTCTCGATGTTGAAGGCCTTGCCCGCGCGCTGGAAGCCGCGCACCATTTCATGGCCATAGGCGTAGTCGGCGGTGAGGAAGACCACGCGCTTGCCGTATTTGGGGAACACATAGCGGCCGACGGCACTGGCGGTGATGTGCGGGTTGAGCGCCTCGTGGAAGGTGTACAGGCTCCAGTCCTTGAGCTCGTTGATGGCGTCCGACTGGCTGATCGAGTTGAACAAGACCTTGCGTTCCTTGGTCACGTTGTTGATCGACAGCTGCACAGCGGCAGACAGTGAGCCGACGATGTAATTGACCTTGTCTTTTTCGATCAGCTCGAGCGTGCGCGTGGCCGCCTCACCCGGGTTGAGCTTGTCATCGCGCACCAGCAGCTCGGCCTTGCGGCCCTTGAGTCCGCCGGCGTCATTGAATTCCTTGATGGCGAGCTCGGCGCACCGCACCTGGTCCTGCGCCTCGACCCCATAGGGACCGGTGAGCGGCACCGGGAAGCCGATGCGGATGGGGGCACCTTGCGCCCTTGCGATATTGAACGAGAACGGCGAGACGGCTACCGCGGCGGCAGCGCCGGCGATGATTTTGCGGCGCGTGGTGTTCGGTTTGTTCATGCTGTTCTCCTGGGTTGGGCCTGCCGGTTTGCTGCGCTTATTTGCACTTGTGCAGCGAGTCTAATTCATCCGTACCGTCTAGCCAATCTCGGCTCTGCCGTTTGGGCGTTCCAGCGTTTGAGGCCTGACATCCAGGGCCTGGGGTCGATCACGGCCATGCCGCTCCGGAACCCATAGCGGGAATCAACCCGAAGCCGATACAGATACAATAAGCGCGGCGGCGAAAAAACCGGCAAGACTGCCACCGCCTGTTATGACAGCCCATGCCTACACTGAAGTCGCACCAAAGGCCGCACCAAAGGTCACACCAAAGGTCACACCCAAAGATCAAACCCAAAGATCGAGGCCGGATATGAATCCCATCCCATTTCCCAGAAATACCGCATCCGTTTCCCCCAAACTGACGCCGGCGGCGGCGCGTGAGGCCGCCGCCGCACTGGCACCGCGCCTGGCCGAGCGTGCCGCCGAATGCGAACGCCTGCGCCGTGTGCCGGAGGCGAGCATCGCCGAACTGCATGCGGCCGGCTTGATGCGCCTGATGCAACCGACGCGATTCGGCGGCTCGGAACTCGGGCTGGGCACCCTGATGGACGTGGTGCTCGAGTTGTGCAAGGGCTGCGCCTCGACGGCCTGGATTTACTCCAACCTCGCCTCGCACGCGTGGAATCTCGGACAGTTCGACATGCAGGCGCAGGAGGACATCTGGAACGACGATCCCAACGCGCTCGCCGCCACCGGACTCGCCTTTCCCTGCGGCAAGGCGACACCGGTCGAGGGCGGCTACCGCCTTTCCGGACGCTGGCCGTTTGGCAGCGGCGTCGACGCATCGAGCTGGATGCTGGTTGGCGGCATGGCCGAGCAGTCTGGCGGCGCGCCGGAGCGGCGGTTTTTCCTCGTCCCGCAGGCCGACTTCAACAGCCTCGATAACTGGCAGGCCTTCGGCCTCACCGGCACCGGCAGCCATGACGTCGAAATCAAGGATGCCTTCGTGCCGGCGCATCGCAGCATGTCGGCGGAGATTTTCGCCGCCGGCCAGAACGTGCCGGGCGCGAAACTCTACAAAAACCGCCTGTTCCAGACGCCGGTGTTCGCCGGCTTTGCCTATGTGCTGTCGATCGTGCCGCTGGGCACCGCCAAAGCGGCGGTGGAGCAGTTCACCAAGGGCATGCGCCAGCGCGCCGGCACCTACACCGGCGTGCGTGTGGCCGAACTCACCTCGGTGCAGGCGCGTATTGCCGAGGCCGCCGCCTGCGTGGAGTTCGCCGAAACGGTGCTGCGCGGCGACTGGCGCGAACTGGAGGCGAGCGTCGAGCGCGGCCAGTTTCCGAGCATAGAGACCAAGCTGCGCTGGAAGCGCAATGTCGCCTTCGCCACCCAGCTTTCGGTGCGCGCCATCGACGCGCTGATGCCCGCGGCCGGCGCCGGCGGCCTATCGCTGCACCTGCCGCTGCAACGGCAGTTTCGCGACATCCACGCCGCTTCCTCGCACATCGCGCTGACCTGGGATGTCCATGCCGCAGCCTACGGCCAGAGCGCGCTGGGCCTGCAGCCGCAGGGCGGCTTGCTGCTCTAACTCGCGTCATTTACTTTTCGCATAAATCTTCGTACACCATGGCAAATCCCGAACCGCGGTCTATCCATCCCCACTTCCGCAAGGAGAGAGGGGATGTACTACGAAGACTTTCATAACTTATGGAATTCCACGCTTTCGACCCGCGCTTTAACGGCCTCATCATTCCGCCCGCCGCGCTTGAAACACTGTGGACCGGCGGTCGCTGGACCGAGGGCCCGGCCTGGTTCGGCGACAGCCGCACGCTGCTGTTCTCGGACATCCCGAACGATCGCATGCTGCAATGGGCGGAAGGCCTGGGGGTGCGCGAGTTCAGGTCGCCCGCCAATTACAGCAACGGCAACACGCGCGACCGCGAGGGCCGGCTCATCACCTGCGAGCACGGCCGCCGGTGCATCAGCCGCACCGAAACCGACGGGCGCATCAGCGTGCTGGCCGACCGTTACCAGGGCAAGCGCCTCAACTCACCCAACGATGTCGTGGTGAAATCCGATGGCACGATCTGGTTCACCGACCCCTCCTACGGCATCACGTCTGATTACGAGGGCGACAGGGCCGAGGGCGAAATCGGCGCTTGCCATGTCTATCGTCTCGATCCGGCCGATGGCGCGCTCAGCGCGGTGGCCGAGGATTTCGTGCGCCCCAACGGGCTGGCTTTTTCACCCGATGAGAAAACGCTGTATATCGCCGACAGCAGCGTCACGCACGACCCGGCCGGCAATCACCACATACGCGCCTTTGATGTGATTGAAGGCAGGCGCCTCGCCAAGGGCCGCGTGTTCACCAAGATCTCGCCCGGCTTCCCGGACGGCTTTCGCTGCGACACGCAGGGCAATGTCTGGTGCAGCTCGGGCGACGGCGTGCAGGTGTTTGCGCCGGACGGCACGCGCCTTGGCAAGATCCTGGTGCCCGAACACGTTTCCAACCTGTGCTTCGGCGGCCCGAAAAAAAACCGCCTGTTCATCACCGCGACAACGTCGCTGTATTCGCTTTACGTAAATACCAACGGCGCCTAGGCGCGCTGCCCCGTGCCACAGGGCAGTGCACTTTTCAGCAGTCGGCGGCCAAGCCGCCCAAAGGAGTGAAAATGCCAGTCACCCAGTTGAATCATTATTTTGTGCGCGCCAACGACCTGGAGCGCACCAAAGATTTTTACGTCAAGGCGCTCGGATTTGAAATCATGCCCAGGCCGGATTTCCCGTTCAAGGGCTACTGGCTCGGCGTGAACGGCAGCATCCAGGTGCACATGGGCCAGGCGGGCATCGAGAACGAGCAACTCTATTACCTCGGGACGACCAGGAAATCGGCCACGGACAACTCGGGCACCATCGACCATATCGCGTTTCTTGCGACCGACCCGAAAGCCTTCGTCGAGCGCTTCAAGGAAATGGACATCAAGGCGCGCCCGCGCAGCCTGCCCGAGTCCGAGCTCTATCAGCTGTTCATCGAGGATCCGGACGGGCTGACCATAGAGCTCAATTTCTGGGGCATCAAGGATGTGGCCGACTGGGGCGGTGAGAACTATGCGGCCATGCCGCGCGTGGCCTAAACGAAGATGAACGCACCCGAGAAAAAATCGCCCGGTTTCGCCGGTGTCGCCTATGAAGAGGCGATCCAACGCGCACGCGAACTCGTTCCGCTGTTGCGCGAACGCGCCGCGCGGGCCGAGACCGCGCGCTCCATGCTGGCCGAAACCGAGTCTGACCTGCACCGGCTGGGCTTGTTTCGCTTCCTGCAGCCCAAGCGCTACGGCGGCATGGAGCTGGACTACGTGTCGTTTTTCGACATCCCGGCCGAAATCGGCCGCGGCTGCGCATCGACCGGCTGGAACGTCGCCAACCTGGGCGTGCATCACTGGATGCTGGCGCTGTACGACGAGCGCGCGCAAGAGGAGGTCTGGGGCGACAACCCGGACGCCTTGATCGCCTCAGGCATCGCTTATCCGCAGGGCAGCGGACAAAAAGTCGATGGCGGCTTTGTCATCAGCGGGCGCTGGAATTTTTCCAGCGGCGTGGACGTGAGCGATTGGAACATGCTCGCCGCGCTGATCCGCGACGGTGACAAGGTCACCGACTACCGCATGTGCCTGCTGCACAAATCCGAATACGCGGTGCTCGATGACTGGCACGTGCTGGGCATGCGCAGCACCGGCAGCAAGACGGTGGTCGCCAAGGACGTGTTCGTGCCCGTGCACCGCGCCTTGTGCAGCCTGGATGCGCGCGGCGGCGATACGTTCCCGGGGGCGCGCGCCAACCCGAACCCGAGCTATCGCGTGCCGATGTCATCGCTGGGTGCGCACGGCATCGGCGGGGCCGCCTTTGGCAACGCGCAAGCGGCGCTGGAACTGACCATGACGTCGGTCAAGGCGCGCAGCACCAGCTACACCGGCTCAAACATGCGCGACTTCCAGGCGGTGCAATTGCGCGTGGGCACGGCCAGCGCGAAAATAGAGGCCGCCGGGCTGTTGATGCGCAACGACTGCCTAGAGGGGCAGGCGTTCGCCACCAAGGGCCTTGTTCCGGATGTGCCGACCAAGCTACGCTTCAAGCGCAACCTCGCCTACGGCGTGCAGTTGTGCACCGAGGCGGTGGACCTGCTCCACGCCATGGCCGGCGCCAACGGTATTTATGACAGCTATCCGATACAGCGGATTTTCCGCGACGCGCACGCCCTCGCCGGGCATTTCAGCTTCAGCTACGATGCGCAAGTGTCGGCCTGGGGCCTGGCGGCACTGGGCGGCCAAGCCGGCAGTCCGACGCTGTAAACAGGGAGTCCGCCGTGACGCGCAAGATCGTCGATTTGTCCATTTACCTTGAGAACGACGTGGTGTCCGATCCGCCGGGCTTCGGCCCGAAGATCACCTACATGGACCACGAAACGACCTTTGGGCAAATGGCGCCGTTTTTCCCCGGCCTGAAAAAGCAGGACCTGCCCGATGGCGCGGCCTGGGCGATAGAGAAGGTGGAGCTGATCACCCACAACGGCACCCACCTTGACGCGCCTTACCATTTTCATCCGACGATGAACGCCGGCTCGGGCAAGTCGGAGCGCGCCATCAGCATCGACGAGGTCGATCTCAACTGGTGCTTCCAGCCTGGCGTGAAGCTGGATTTTCGCCACCTGCCCGATGGTTATGTGGTCACCGCCGCCGATGTCGAAACAGAGCTGGCGCGCATAGCGCACGCGCTCAAGCCGCTGGAGATCGTCGTCGTCAACACCCGCGCCGGCTCGCGCTACGGCCACGACGATTACGTCAGCGCCGGTTGCGGCATGGGTTATGCGGCGACCATGTACCTGCTGGAGCGCGGCGTGCGGCTCACCGGTACCGATGCCTGGAGCTGGGATGCGCCGTTTGTGTACACGGCCGAAAAATACCGCGCGACCGGCGACGCCAGCCTGATCTGGGAAGGCCACAAGGCCGGCCGTGACATCGGCTACTGCCATCTGGAAAAACTGCACAACCTCGAAGCGCTGCCCGATGACGGTTTTATCGTCTCCTGCTTTCCGCACAAGATCCGCGGCGCATCTGCGGGTTGGACGCGTGCGGTTGCGATTGTGGATGAGCGTTTGTTAGCCGCCCTGAGCGACTAAGCCCTAGGCGACTGATCCGCGCGCGCTGCGGCTGGCGCCGGCGCAAACGACTCAGGCGGTGCCGAGATAGTAGTTCTTCACCATGTCGTTGGATTCGAGGCTGGCGACATTGCCCTCGAAGACGATTTCACCGTGCACGATGAGGTAGCCGCGGTCGACAATGCGGATGGCCTGGTGAAAGTTCTGCTCGGCGATGAGCACGGTAAGGCCGTACTGTTCCTTCAATTCCTTGATTTTGGTGATCGTGGTCGACACCAGCAGCGGCGACAGGCCGACCGAGGGTTCGTCCACCAGCAGCAGGCGCGGCGAGGACATCAGCGCGCGGCCGATGGCCAGCATCTGCTGCTGTCCGCCGGACATTGACCCGGCAAGCTGGGTACGGCGCTCCTTGAGTACCGGAAACGCCTCGTAGTTAAAGGCCAGGTTCTTGGCAATATCAGGACGCGCCTGCGGCCGGAACGCGCCGAGCAACAGGTTCTCTTCCACCGTCAGTTTGGGGAACAGGCGCCGGCCCTCGGGCACGATGGTCACGCCGAGGTTGACGATCTGCTCGGTCGACAGGCGCGCCAGGTCATGCTTGTGTCCGTCGAGTTCCAGCTCAAGGCTGCCCTGCGTCGGACGCACCATGCCCATCAGGCATTTCATCAGCGTGCTCTTACCGTTGCCGTTGGTACCGAGCAGGGCCACGGTCTCGCCCTGCCCGATGGACATCGATACGCCGTGCAGGGCGCGCACCGCGCCGTAGCCGGCCACGATATCCTTGACCTTCAGGTTCAGGCTAAGTGATTTGGGCTCAGACGCCAAGATAGGCCTTTTGCACGTTGGGGTCCTGGACGATGGATTCGGGCGTGCCCTCGCAGATGATTTCACCGGCATCGAGGCAGATCACGCGCTGCGAAAAACGCATCACCGCCTGCATGATGTGCTCGATCATGATGATGGTGATGCCCGTCTCGTTGAGTTTGAACAGTATGTCCAATACCTCGGTAACCTCATTCCCCGACAGGCCGGCCATGGCTTCGTCCGAAATCAGCAGTTGCGGCCGCGCCGCCATGGCGCGTGCGAGTTCCATTTTGCGCAACTCCACCTGGGACAGCTGGCTGGAGGAGGTGTCGGCCTTGTCCGCCAGGCCCATACCCTCGAGGATGTGCATCGCCTCGGCGCGGGTGTCGCCCTTGTGCAGCGATCCGCGATGGGCGACGAATTCGAGCGGCACCACCAGGTTTTCGAGGACTGTCATGCTCTTGAACGGTCGCGGGATCTGGAAGCTGCGGGCAATGCCGCGACGGGTGCGCTGGTAGGCGGGAAGGGTGGAAATTTCCTCGCCGGCGAAGACGATCTTGCCGCCATCGTTGCGCAGCGCGCCGGAAATGCAATTGATCAACGTGGTCTTGCCCGAGCCGTTGGGGCCGATCAGGCCGAAGCGCTCGCCGCGCGCGACATTGATATTCACCTGGCTCAGCGCGGCGAAGCCGCCGAAGTTTTTCGACACGTTCTCGACGCGCAACAAACTGTCGCTCATGGCTTTCCGCCCGCGCCGCGCCGCCGCTTCCAGTACTTGTTGAACAGGCCGACAATGCCGTCGGGCGCCCCGACCACAAACACCACCAGCAGGACGCCGACCACCATGACGTTCAGTTCGGAGGTGATGGTGACAGTGACAATCTGCTGCACCGAGCCGAGCAGCAGTGCGCCTATCACCGGTCCTATCCAGTGCGAGGTGCCGCCGATGATGGGCATGGCGAGAGCGGATACGGAATAGTTGAGGTTGAACGCGGACGCCGGTTCGACAAAGCTCTGGTACATGGCGAGGGGCGCGCCGATGGCGCCCATCAGCGCGCCGGAGACGGCGCAGGCGAGCAGCTTGAGCTTGAGCGTGGGCACGCCGGCGCACTCGGCCGCTTCCTCGTTGTCACGGATGGCGCGCAGGCCGCGTCCTATCCATGAAGTCTGGATGTAGCGCGCGGTGGCCACCGCCAGTATCGCCAGCAGCGCGGCGACGACGAAAATCATCTTGGTGTAGGAGTCAAAGGGCTCCATCACCGACGGGCGCAGGATTTGCACGCCGGTGGCGCCGCCGACAAAGCGCCAGTTGTTGATCACCGTCTCGAGGATGATGGCCACGGCGACGGTGGCAATGGAAAAAAAGATGCCGCGCAGGCGCAGTGTCAGCAGGCCGCAACTGATGCCCATCACGCCGCCGACCGCGGCCGCGGCGAGGATTTGCAGCGCCAGCGGCGCGTTGACCGACTTGATCATCATCACCGCGATGTAGGCGCCGACGCCGAAAAAGGCGCTGGTGCCAAAATTGACGTAACCGGCGTAGCCGCCAAGGATGTTCCAGGCGGTGGCGAGCACGACAAACTGCAGCACCACGTAGGCGGCAAAAAAGAAGTATTCGTTCTTGACCGTGAACGCGGCGAAGAGCGCGAGCCCCAGCGCGACGGCCGCTCCGATCCAGAATGTCCAACTGCGGTCGTTCATTGTCGGCTCATCTTCCGCTCATCTGCCAAACAAGCCCTGCGGGCGCAGGCCCAGCACCACCAGTAGCAGGCCGAAGGACACCGCCGGCGCCCAGGAGGCGCCGAACAGCGTCAACACGATGGATTCGGACACGCCAAGAATGAGGCCGGCGGCGAGCGTGCCGCTCATGCTGCCCAGGCCGGCAAGTACGACGACGCAGAAAGTGCGGCCGATGTAGAGGCGGCCCATGCCCGGCTCGACCGGGCCGACGATGATCAGCAGGGCGCCGGCGAGGGCCGCGACGGCGGTGGCGATGCCGAAGGCCCACTGCTTGATGCGCACCGGGTTGGCGCCCATCAGCCGCAGCGCCGGCTCGTCCTGCGCCACCGCCTTGATGGCGCGGCCGGTGAAGGTCTTGGACAGGTACAAGGTGAGCAAGACGGTGAGGATGAGCGCCATGGCAAAGGCCACGACCAGGCGCAGCGGTATGCGCATTTCGGCGATAGTGATGCTCTTGCCGATGTATTTGGCCTCGACCATGCGCTGGTCGACGCCGAAGGCGAGGATCAGCCCGACCTCGACGATAAAGGCCACGCCAAAGAAAAACGCCAGGCCGCGCACGCCGGCCTCACCGCCGCGTTTTTCAAAAGTCTCGTAGTAAAAGCGGTAGACGAGGATGCCGAAGAGGAAGAACAGTGGCATCAGCGCAAGCCCGGACAGGATCGGATCGAGGCCGTAGGTGCCGAGCAGGTAGGTGCCATAGGCGCCCAGCACGACAAAGGCCGGGTGGGCGATGTGAGGCACGTCGAGCAGGCCGAAGGAGACCGACAGGCCTATGCTCACCGCCGTGTAAAAGCAGCCGAGCAGCAGGCCGAACACGACGGCGTCTACGAGCAGGTCAAACGAGAACAAGCATTCCCCTTATGTGGCGTGGCGCGAGTACGGGTTTGGGGGGCGGATACGTAAAACGGCGCGGCAGGGCCGCGCCGTTTCAGCGTTTACAGGGGTTACTTCGACGAGAAAGGCTGAACCTCGCCGCTTTTAAACTGCTGCGGATAGAGGATCACCTGTTTGCCCGTCTGGCGGAACTGCTCGACGTTCTTGTCGGCAATGCCGCGAAACTGGATCATTGCCACCGTCGGCTTGGCCCGCTCGCCGTCCGGACCGAAGCTGATCGGCCCGACGATGGTCTTCATCTCGTTTTTGCGCAAGTACTCAGCGAGCTTCTTATGGTCGAAGCTCTTGGTTGCGGTGACGGCCTGTTCCAGCATCTGCCCGATGGCATAGTTGAACGGCGGCAGGTAAAAACCGAGTGGGTCAACCTTGGCTTCGACGGCCTTTTTGGAATAACGGTCGAAGAAATCCTTGATGCCGGGGAAGTCCATGCCCGGTGCGAAGCTGGTGTAATTGGTAATGCCGTTCAGTTGCGAGCCCAGCGATTCCATGATCGGCGTGAATTGCAGGCCGACCATGCCGCCGCCAAAGAGCTTGACCGACGGGCCGACGCCGACTTCGTTGACGGCGCGCACGATGGCCACCGAGTCACCGGGGTAGGAGGCGACAAACACCATGTCAGGCTTGGCCGCGCGGATCGCCCGCATCATCGATGAGAAGTCAACGGTGGTGGAGGGATAATTCTGCTCGTAGACCGTGGTGAGGCCGTGCTTTTTCGCCTGCTCCTTGGCGCCGACCACGAGGTTTTGCGCAAATTCCTGGTCCGCCGCGAGGAAGGCGACAGTCTTGCCGTTGAGGCTCTTGCTGGCAAGGAAAAAGCCCTCGAACCAGCTGGTGGCGTCGCCCCACGGGGCGTTGTTGAACCACATGTCGTGCTTGACGGTATGGTTGACCTGGAAGGAGAAATTCCCCATCAGCAGCAGGCCGCGCTGCTTGACCAGTGGCATCAGCGGCGCGGTGGGCACCGTGGCGTAGGGGGCAATCAGCAGGTCGACTTTGTCGATATCGAGCAGCTTGGTGTAAATGCCCGGGGTGAGCGCCGGATTGCCCTGGTCATCATAGGAGGTGAGCTGTACCTTGCGCCCGAGCAGTCCGCCCTTGGCGTTGACATCCTCCACCCACATGTTGAGCGCCAGCAGCGCCGCCTTGCCTCCGCCGCCCAAGGGGCCGGTCTGCGGCATGCTCATGCCAATCTTGATGGGTTGCTGCGCGAAAACAACGGCGGACACGGCGAGCGCAACAACGCCGAAAAACCTCGCAAATAGGCTGGCAAATCTCATGCTTCCTCCTCAGGAACAATTGAATTGAATCCCATCTGTCTCTACGGACAAGCTCGCAAGCATGCTACACCGAAACGTCCGCGCCTGTACATTTTGCCGCCGCGCCATCGTGACCGCCGGTGCCAACGACGCAGCAGGGAACGACGCGGTTCCCGCGCCCGGCTCAGGCCGGTTCGGCGGCAGGATAGTTAAGTTCGATGACCACTTCGCTCGGATCATCGAGAAAGATCTGGTGCAGGCCCATGCTTGGAACGGTACGCTCGCGATGCGGCACATTCCCCGCCTTCAGGTGCGCGAGCATTTTTTGCAGCCCGGTGGCGGCAAACGCGATGTGGTCCACGGTGCCGGTACCCTTGAGGCTGTCGAGGCTGCGATCGCCAAGATAGGCCTTGAGGCCTTCGGGATTATTGAGGTCGATGCCGATGATGTGCACGACGGCATTGTCGTAATCGGCGTGATCACCCTTGTACAGCCACAGCCCGGGGAAATCAAACGGCGGGCGCGGGCCGACGGTGAAGCCCATCACCTCGGTGTAGAACTTCTCCGATGCCTTGAGATCGGTGGTGCGGATCGAGTAGTGGTTGATGCGGTTGATGGCCATGCTCTTTGCTCCTCGCGCTTTGTTCGTATATCTTTGCCATCGAGTATAGCGCGCCCGCGTCCGCACGCGACGGCCCGGCCTGGGCTAAGCGTCGGGGATGAAGCTGTCGTCGCCCTGTATGGCGCGCTCAAACTTGAGGAAGTTGTAATAGCCGCAAGTGCGTCCGTCCGGATACTCGCGGCAGACCTGGGGCCGCGCCTCGTAGATGGTACAGCAGCGCTTTTCCTGGTCGAACATCATGCAGGTGGACTTGTAGATGTGATCCTTGCGGTGGCGCATTCCCAGCTCGCCGTCGATGACCTTGGTGAAGCGCTGCTCGGCCTTTTCCAGCGGCAGGTCAAAATGCTTCGCCAGCCGCTTCAGGTCGCGCTTGTTCACGGGGATGTGTTCGTAGTTGCAGCAAAAGCCGGGGCATTTGGCGCAATTGAAAGTGGGTTTGCCCATGTGGTCTTATTTGTCCCCGCCGTCGGTAATAGCGCCGATGCTGGCGGTCGAAACCAGTTTGAAGTACTTGCCCAGCACACCACGGGTGTAACGCGGCTTGGGTTGCTTCCACTTTTTACGCCGCGCGGCGATTTCCTTGACCGGAACGTTGAGCTGGATGAGCAGCTTTTTGGCATCGATGGTGATGGAATCGCCCTCCTTGACCAAGGCAATGGTGCCGCCAAGAAAGGCCTCGGGCGAGACGTGCCCGACGACCATGCCCCAGGTGCCGCCGGAAAAACGGCCGTCCGTCAACAATCCGACCGATTCGCCAAGCCCCTGACCGATCAGCGCCGAAGTAGGCGCCAGCATTTCCTGCATGCCGGGGCCGCCCTTGGGGCCTTCGTAGCGGATCACCACAACATCGCCCGCCTTGATTTTCTTCGCCATGATGGCCTTCATCGCCGCCGGCTCAGAGTCAAACACCCGCGCCGGGCCGGTGATGGACGGGTTTTTCAGGCCGGTGATCTTGGCCACACAGCCCTCGGGCGAGAGATTGCCCTTGAGGATGGCGAGGTGGCCCTGCTTGTACATGGGATTATTGAACGGCCGGATGACGTCCTGATCCTTGCGCGGCTCGTTTGGAATTTTTTTCAGTTCCTCGGCCATGGTGCGACCGGTGATGGTGAGGCAGTCGCCATGCAACAGGCCGTTGGCCAGCAGCATCTTCAACACCTGCGGCACACCGCCGGCGCGGTGAAAATCCACCGCCACATACTGGCCCGAGGGCTTGAGGTTACACAGCACCGGCACCTTGCGGCGCACGCGCTCGAAATCGTCGATGGTCCACTTCACGCCGGCGGCCGAAGCGATGGCAAGGTAATGCAGTACCGCATTGGTCGAGCCACCGGTGGCCATGATCAACGCGGCGGTGTTCTCCAGCGACTTGCGCGTGATGATGTCGCGCGGGCGGATATTGTTGCGGATGGCGTTGACCAGCACCTTGGCCGAGGCTGCGGCCGAGTCGGCTTTTTCCGGGTCGGGCGAGGCCATTTGCGAGGAGCCGAGCAGGCTCATGCCCAGCGCCTCAAAGGACGAGGACATGGTATTGGCGGTGTACATGCCGCCGCAGGCGCCGACCGAGGGGCAGGCGTTTTTTTCGATACCGATGAAATCGGCCTCTTTCATTTTGCCGGCAGAAAACGCACCGACCGCCTCGAAGGCCGACACGATGGTCAGGTCCTGGCCCTTCCAGCGGCCCGGCTTGATGCTGCCGGCGTAGACGTAAATGCCCGGCACGTTCATGCGCGCCATGGCCATCATGCCGGCGGGCATGTTCTTGTCGCAACCGCCGCAAACAAGCACGCCATCCATGGCCTGACCGTTGACGCTGGTTTCGATCGCATCGGCGATGACCTCGCGCGACACCAGCGAATACTTCATCGCCTCGGTGCCCATGCCGATACCGTCGGTGATGGTCGGCGTGCCGAACACCTGCGGCATCGCGCCCTCGGACTTGAGCGCCGCCATGGCGCGGTCCACCAGCGGCTGGATGCCGGCGTTGCACGGGTTCATGTTGGAGTGGCCGTTGGCGACACCGACGATGGGCTTGTCGAAATCCTTGTCGCCAAACCCTACGGCGCGCAGCATGGCGCGGTTGGGCGAGCGGGCCACGCCCGCGGTGATCAGTTTGCTTCTCCAGTTGTCTGCCATGGCACTGCTCCTTCTGAATTCTGAATAAGTTCCGCGATCCGAAGTCCGCGTTTAATGCCCGCTCATACGCGGGCAGGAGGCGGTGACGTTACCACCGCGTCCGGTCTGAAACAACTCATGATCGCGCCGCCGGCGACAAGGACAAAGCCGGCGGCATGGTAAGCGTGAAACACCTCACCCAGAATCAGCACGGCGAAGAGGGTCGCGAACACCGGCATGAAGTGGGCAAAAATCCCGGCGCGCACCGGGCCCACTCTGTCGACGCCGTAGCCAAACAACAGCATACCGGCCAGCGTCGGCAGGACGCCAATGTACAAAACGCTGAGCATTTCGCGCGCCCCCATCTGTGGCAATCCGCGCAGCACGAACTCCACCGCGACCACCGGCGACGCCAAAACGCTTCCGATCAGGGCGACAAGAAAAGCGAAGGCAAACAGGGACAGCGACGCCGGCCTGTCTTTCAACTTGATAGTGTAAAGAGACCAGTTCACCATGCCGGCCAGGATCATCAGATCGCCCGCACCAAAATCCAGGTGCAGCAACGCGGCCAGGTCGCCGTGCGCCAGAATCAGCAGCACGCCACACAGGGATACGGCAAGGCCGATGGTCTCGAGCCGGCGCGGTTGGCGCCCATGCCAGACCCAGGTGATGAAAATGATCATCACCGGGATGGCCGAATTGAGCAAGCCAAGATGGATGGCTGTGGTGCCGGCGAGGCCGGCGTAAACCAGGCCGCTTTGCAGTGCGCCACTGAGCAATGCAAACGACACCAGCAGGCGGCCCTGGGTGCGCATGGCACGCAGCATCGCCGCGCGCTCGGGCCAGACAAGCGGCAGCAGCAGCAGCACAACCACAAGCCAGCGCAACACACTGAGTGTGAACGGCCCCATGACAAGCTCGAGCGGGCGCGCCACGGTTCCGTTGCTGCCCCATAACGCGCAGGTCAACAGCAAGGCGCCATAGGCGGTGAAATTGTACAACGCAGATTTAGGCATGGGCAGGGGGCTCGGCAGCCGAGACTGTAACCCTGTGCCCGCGTGATATCCAATAAAATGTGCGGCATGTGCCGGCCCTGCCCTACACTCACACCCTGCTTCATCTCTTGATTTCGCCGATTTGCCCTGATCGTACAGCTTGCACCGCCCGCACTGACAAACGATGCTCATCCACCCGCAATTTGACCCAATCGCGCTGCAAATCGGACCGCTGGCCATACGCTGGTACGGTCTGATGTACCTCATCGGCTTCGGCGCATTCTTTTTTCTCGGCCGCATGCGCGCGCGGCGCGATGCCTGGCGCGGCATCAATGAGGCACTCATCGACGACTTGTTGTTCTTCGGTGTGCTCGGGGTGATCCTGGGCGGGCGCCTGGGCTATATACTGTTCTACAAGCCGGTGTATTACCTCGCCCACCCGCTGGAAATATTCATGGTGTGGCAGGGGGGCATGGCCTTTCACGGCGGCTTTCTGGGCGTGCTCGTCGCCATGGCCCTGGTGGCGCGCAAGCACCAGCTATCCTGGCTGGCGGTGACGGACTTCATCGCGCCGCTGGTGCCGCTGGGCCTCGCCTCGGGCCGCCTCGGCAATTTCATCAATGGCGAATTGTGGGGCCGCATCGCCCCGGCCGACCTGCCCTGGAGCATGGTGTTCGCCAGCGGCGGGCCCTTGCCGCGCCATCCGTCGCAGCTTTACCAGTTCGCCATGGAAGGCCTGCTGCTGTTTGCGCTGCTGTGGTTTTACTCATCGCGGCCGCGGCCTATCGGTGCGACTTCGGGGCTGTTTCTGGCCGGTTACGGTGTATTCCGGTTTGTCGCTGAATTCTTTCGTGAACCGGATGACTTTCTCGGACTGCTGGCGTTTAGCCTTTCTATGGGCCAGTGGTTATCGCTACCGATGATCGTGACCGGCATTGCCATGCTCGCCTGGTCATACCGACGGGCTCGACCATCCCCTTCAAGATGAATTTGCCGCGCGCTGAACCAGGCGCCGGAACAGGCGACGTCTCCTCGTTTCGTCACAAGCCCTAAAATAGCGCCATGGGACAAATCATCGACGAATCGCTGCGCATGCAATTTCGGGTGCGCCTGCAGGAGCTTACGGTTGAACACCGTGACCTCGACGATGCCATTCACCGCATTTCCGGCGACCCGGTGCACGACCAGTTTGCGTTGCGCCGCATGAAACGGCGCAAGCTGCTGCTCAAAGACCAGATCGCATGGATCTGCAAGCAGTTGGATCCGGACGTTCAGGCCTAAATTAGGCTGGGTCAGACCGGGTCAGTCCCGGGTCTGCAGTTCAGGTGCCCGACAAACCGGGCGCAAAGAGTTCATCCAGGCAAACCGCCCTCGCCTGTAAGCCATCCTCGCGCGACCAGCGCATCTGGGTTTCAAGCGTGTGCCGGTTGGCCGCAATGCCGTAGGGCCAGAAATCCTCGCCCATCAGGGCGCGCGTGCGCCGCAGTTCGGCATTGATCCAGGGCAAGGTGACCTTGGACGCCTGGATCACCTCGAGTTCGGCGAGCGCCAGCTCCTTCGCCTGGCAAAACGCCTGATAAAGCGCCAATGCCAGGCCAGGATGCGCCTCGACCAGCGTTTTTTTTACCCCGATGGCGTGCATGATGGGGAACAGCCGCGTGTCGAGGAACCAATCGCGCTCGGCGTCCTCGGGCGGCGCAAACATGCGCCGCACACGCACGTCACCGGCCCGGATGGCGCCCGGTTCGCGCAGGGAAATAATGGCGTCCAGTTCACCAGCAAGCATTCTTTGCTCCAGGCTGCGATCGGGCGACAGGATCTCCATATCGAGGCGCGACGGCCTTTGTTTGAGCGGAAACTCGAGGGGCTTGGTACGCTCGCGCTCGCCCACGCACCAGCGGATCGAATACGTGTCCAGCCCGTAGGCATCACGCAACATGCCACGCAACACCACGGCGGCGGTCATATCGTATTCCTGCAAGCCTACGCGCTTGCCGGCAAGATCAGCCGGGCCGTTGATGCCCCTATCGGTCCGGACAAACAGCGCCCCATGTCGAAAGGAGCGCGATGGAAACACCGGAATCAACCAGTACGGAAACGGCCCCTGCGAAAGCGCTGTGAGCGTGTTGCTGAGGGAAAGCTCGGTAACATCAAAGGGCGCGGCGCCAAAGGCCAGCGCGAACGCCGCTTCGGGACGCAACACCTCGCAATCGAGCTCAAGGCCTTGCGCGCGGATCCTGCCATCGAGCAGGGCCTGCGTCCGATCGTAACGCCAAAACGCCGCCGAGAGCCGTAATGTGCTCATGTCCCCATGTAACTCATGTGCTCAGAGGCCGGGGGCGCTCAGCCAGCCGCGCGCTTGGGCGTGGCCAGTCCCCCGGGCAGTTCAAACATCCCCTTGGGCAGCGACCCGATGAATGCAAGCGCTTCTTCAACACCGACCACATCGGCGTACTTGGCGTGCATGTCGCAAAGATTGATCGCATGCGAAACCTCCACACGATCAAAGCATCCGTCGCCGACCACCGCCACACGATAGTTGTTTGAAAAAGCGTCAATGACAGTCGCGCGCACGCAGCCGCTGGTGGAGACGCCGACAACGATCAACGAGTCAACCTTGAGGTCAACCAGAAAGGAATTGAAGGGCGTGCCGTAAAACGCGCTGGGTTTGGTCTTGAGCAACACCACGTCCTGCGGGGAGGGGGCGATGTCCGCGACAATTTCATTGCCACCGATTTCCGCCTCGGTGTCCTCGAGCTCGCGCGAATTCTTCCAGCGCCAGCTGCCGGCGTCAAACCCGTCCGGTCGGCGCGTGTTGGTGGAATAGAACACCGGAAGCCCGCGCTCATGGCAGGCGTCGAGCAGGCGCCGAATGACCTTGATCGCCGCCCAACCCTCTTCGCCGCAGGAGTTGCGCCAGCGCTTGATCGACTCAAGTATGGGCGCCGGCTCGGCGCCAACAAAGTTGTAACTGACATCGACGATCATCAACGCGGGCCGCTTGCCAAAACCCATGTGCGCGCCATAGCCGGAGGCTTCGAGCACCGCCTTGTCGCGCGCGCTCATGTACTGCATCCATAGCGGCTCTTTGCCTGTTTCAGTCATCGGTGTCTCCTACCGTTTTGAGATCGCGCCTGTTGCGCGGGGTTTCAGGCGCGTCCGGCAAGCGCCTGCGCGTCCTTGATCCGGTGCGACACATGCCAGGGGCAGACCAAGCGCTCCGCCACGTCGACCAGGAAAAACAAAATAGTGCCGGCAACCCCGAGCAGGACGATGGAGGCGAACACGCGCACCGTCTGGAACATGCTCTGCGCCGTGATGATGACGTAGCCAAGACCTTCCTGGGATGCGACAAACTCCCCGGCTATCGCGCCGACAAGGGCAAGCGATATAGCCACTTTCATGCCGGCAAACATGTGTGGCAAGGCCCCGGGAAAGCGGATTTTCCAGAGCGCCTGCAAACGCGAGCCGCGCATGGTCCTAATCAGGTCAAGCGCGTCCGGATCCGCTGAGCGCAATCCGAGGACCGAATCGATCACGACCGAGAACAAGGCAATCAGGAACGAAACCGCCACCTTGGATGGCGTGCCCGTCCCGAGCCAGATGATGAACAGCGGCGCGAGCGCGATCTTCGGAATGCTGTTGAGCGACACCAGCAGCGTGTAAAGGGTGTTCTCCAGCCAGCGCGAATAGACAATGCCCACCGCCGCCGCCACTCCCAGCACCATGGCCAGGCCGAAACCGAGCAAGGTCGTGTAAAGCGTATAGAGAGTATGCATCGCGTACCACTTGGGCTCGGCGCCTATTTCCAGCAACACGGCAGAGGGCGGCGGCAGGAAGTGCAAAGGCAGGGCGAGCAGCCTGACCAAGGCCTCCCATGCGGCGAAAAAAACCAGGATAACGACGGATACGGAAACCGCGCGATTGCCCATTCAGCCCCCGACCGCGGCAACGCCGCGCCCATGGCGCGCTGCTTTCATCACGCCCATCGACAGGAACAGGCCGCGAATATGGCGCACCATCGCCCCAAACTCCGGCGTCTCGCGAATATCCAGGTCGCGCGGTCGCGGCAGGGTAACGTCGATGATTTCAACGATGCGCCCAGGCGAGGGCGACATCACCACCACACGATCGCCCAAAAACACCGCCTCCTGGATGGAGTGGGTGACAAAGAAAACAGTTTTGGCATCTCCCATCCAGACCCGCTGCAATTCAAGGTTGAGCTCGTCGCGCGTCATCGCGTCGAGCGCCCCGAAGGGCTCGTCCATCAGCAGCAAACTGGGGTTCATGAGCAACGCGCGGCAGATCGACACGCGCTGGCGCATCCCGCCCGACAACTCCCACGGATGCCGGTCTTCGAATCCGGTAAGCCCGAGCAATTCAAGCAGTTCGCGCGCCTTTTGCTCCCAACCGGACGGGTCGAGGCGGTGAACCTCGATCGGCAGCATGACGTTGTCGAGCACCGTGCGCCAGTCGAGCAGGACATCGCGCTGAAACACCACCCCGAGACCTTCGGGCGGACCGTCGTGGGAACGACCGTCAATGACTATTTCGCCCGAGCTCACCTGTTCCAGGCCGGCGAGGCAGCGCATGAGAGTGCTTTTGCCGCAACCGCTGGGGCCAAGCACGCTGACGAATTCACCGGCGCCGATGCCAAGATCGATGCCCGATAGCGCCGCCACATCGCCGCGGCGCGACCGATACGTCTTGCCTACCCCGCGTATCTCAACAAAGGCCGCGCCGGACGAAACCTGCGTCGCCCCGGTACCGGCCTCATGGCTCATTGCGGGATGAATTTGTTGGTGTAAAAATCCACCGACTTCCAGCCCGGCTTGATCATGCCGGCCTGCTCCATGGACTTGAGCGCTTCCTGCCAGTCTGACTCGGCCTGCCAGCCGAGGGGCCTGCCTTTGGTCGCCGGGGTGGCGAAAAGGGGCATGTACATCTTGAGCTGGCCCATCATGACCTTGCGGTCAAGCCGCAGGCCGGAACGCTGCGCCAGCATCGCGTCGATAGCCTCGTCTTCCTTGCCCGAGAAAATATAGTCCCACACGCGCTTGTTTACCGCCACCACCTTGGCCAGCATCTCGGCACGTTTATCTACCGCGTCCTTTTGCACCACCAGGCCGTAGCCCGGGATGCGCAGGCCGACATCGGCGAACAGAATGCCTGTCGATGGGCGTGTTTCCGACACGATGGGCGCAAAAAACGCCACGGTCGATAGCGCGCCCTCAACCTGGCCCGACCCGTAGGTCGCCACCATGGCCTGGCTATCAACGTTAACCACCTGGATGTCGTTGCGTGAAACGCCGCCCGCCTTGAAAAATGCATCGAGGAAGGGGGCGGTCGCGGCGCCGTTGGGAACAACAATCTTCTTGCCCACCAGGTCCTTGAGTGTCTTGTAGTTCCCGGCAATCGGCACAACCAGGCCGTTATCACCGGCGCGGACGAATCCCATGACCGAGGTCACCGGCAACCCGTTTGCCACCGCCGGCGCCATGGCACCCAGTTGCGCAAAGCCGATGTCGATTTTTCCGGCGGCGACCTGCTGGATGGTGGAGACCGAGCCCCTGCCGTCCAACACCTCGACGTTCAATCCGGCTTCCTTGAACCAGCCCTTCTGAACCGCGAGGTGCAGGCCCGCGTGCATACCATGCGGCGCCCAGTCCACCATGATCGAAATCTTGTCCTGCGCGTGCGCGATGCCTGCAGGTGACGCCATCACTGTCGCGGCGACACCCGCCAGAATCAGGCGCCGCAGCGCCCTAAAAGAATGACCGAAGCCCATTTTATCTCCCAGAAAAAGCTGTTCGTCAAAAAATACCCGACCGCGCCGCCGGCGCGGTTCGCTTTTGCACCCGCCCGGCACCACCCTTGACACGGCCGCGGCGGATGCTGATACTTGAAAAAAATTGGCGCAACTAACCAAGCGGTACAATAATGTAACGGCATTTTTTGCACTCCGCAACACGCGATGCAAGGATGGCCGGCACCAGCGCGCTAACCGGGACTCCGGACGCATCCAAACACAATTTCGAGGCCACCCATGAACGCAGCGCCCATGAACGCAGTCATGAATCCCCCCACCGCACCCGGCATGGGCGCTTTCTGGATGCCCTTCACGGCCAACCGTCAGTTCAAAGCGAACCCGCGCATGCTCGCACGCGCCGAGGGTATGCATTACTACACGCCCGAAGGCCGCAAGATACTGGATGCAACCGCGGGCCTGTGGTGCGTGAACGCGGGGCACTGCCGCACGGAGATCGCCGATGCGGTGTCGCGCCAGGCGCGGGAAATGGATTTCGCCCCGACATTCCAGATGGGCCATCCGCTGCCCTTTGCGCTGGCAGACCGGCTGGCGGGGATGTTCCCCGGCGATCTCAACCATATTTTCTTCACCAATTCCGGATCCGAGTCGGTCGACACCGCGCTCAAGATGTCGCTCGCCTACCACCGCGCACGCGGCGAGGGCCACCGCTTTCGCCTCATCGGGCGCGAGCGCGGCTACCATGGCGTGGGCTTTGGCGGCATCTCGGTCGGCGGCATCGTCGGCAACCGCAAGGCCTTCGGCCCGGGAATTCCCGGCACGGACCACCTGCCGCACACGCACGACCTGGCGCGCAACGCCTTCAGCCGCGGCACGCCCGAACACGGCGCCGAGCTCGCCGATGCCCTCGAGCGCCTCGTCGCCCTGCACGACGCCTCAACCATCGCCGCAGTAATCGTCGAGCCGATCGCCTGCTCCACCGGCGTGCTGGTGCCGCCCAAAGGCTACCTGGAGCGGCTGCGCGCGATCACCGAAAAGCACGGCATCCTGCTTATTTTCGACGAGGTGATCACCGGCTTCGGGCGCCTGGGCAAGCCGCTCGGGGCGGACTATTTCGGCGTGCTGCCGGACATGGTCACCACGGCCAAGGGCCTGACCAACGGCACCATCCCGATGGGGGCGGTCGCCGCGCGCTCGTTCGTCCACGATGCCATCGTCCAGGGCGCGGAGAACATGATCGAGTTGTTCCATGGCTACACCTACTCCGGGCATCCGATGGCCTGCGCCGCCGCCCTCGCCACGCTGGACATTTATGAAAACGAGAAGCTGTTCGAGCGCTGCGCCGGCCTGGAAAAATTCTGGGAAGACGCGGTGCATTCGCTGCGCTCGCACAAACACGTGATCGACATCCGCAACAGCGGCCTTATCGGCGCGATCGAACTCGAATCGCGCCCCGGGCGCCCCGGCACCCGCGGCTACGACGCGCTGGTGCGCGCTTTTGAGGCGGGCCTGCTGATCCGGGTGACCGGTGACATCATCGCGCTATCACCACCACTGATCGTCGAGCGCGAGCAGATCGGCACCATCATCGACATGATCGGCGGCATCCTCAACGCGCTCGACTAACCGGCCGGAAACGGCACAGCCCCTTCCCTCACCAGGACGCCCCAGGACCCCATGGCAACAGCCGGCGCACCCCGCGTGCGCGATGCGCACCGCACGCGCGAGCGCATCCTTGCGCTCGCCACAGAGGAGTTCGCCGCGCGCGGGTACGACGGGGCGCGCATCGACGCCATCGTCAAGCGCTGCCGCATGAGCAAGAACCTGCTTTACCATTACTTTGACGGCAAGGAGGCGCTGTTCATCGAGGTCATGGAGCGCGCCTATGCCTCGATGCGCACGCGCCAGAACGAGGTGACGCTGACCGGACGCGATCCGAGCGGTGACATGCGCACCCTGGTGCTGCACATGGTGCGGCACTTTGCCGAAGAACCCAATTTCATCAGCATTTTGTCGACCGAGAACCTGCACAAGGCGAAGCACATCCGCAAATCGAAGGTCATCGGCGCGATGTTCAATCCGCTCATCGGCACCCTCAAACGCCTGCTGCGCGAAGGCAAGCAGCAGGGCGTGTTCCGCGCCGACGCCGACTGGGCCGATCTTTACATCTCGATCTCCGGCCTCGCCTCGTATTTTGTGTCAAACCGCTACACGCTCTCGACCGTGCTCGACATCGACCTGACGAGCGCTCCGCGCATGAAACGCCGGCTCGACCATGTGCCTGAAATGGTGCTCTCCTACCTTTGCAACATCGAGAAACCGGCCAAGCGCAAGCCAAGTCCCCGATCGCGCGCCTGAGCACACATCGGGGCGCGCTAGCATGCCACCAACGAAGGCCATAACATGCTGACCCTCTATCACGACTGGGACGCCTTTTGCTGCATCAAGGTGCGGTTTTTCCTCGCGGAAAAAGCCCTGCCCTGGGCTGGCCATGTCATTGATCTGCAAAAACTCGAACAACTGCATCCGGACTATCTCGCGCTCAACCCCAACGGGGTCGTACCCACGCTGATGCACGACGATCACATCATCACCGAATCGACCGTTATCAACGAATACCTCGACGAGGTTTTTCCGGGCCTCAGGCTCACCCCGGAAGATCCGCTGGAACGGGCACACATGCGCATCTGGGTAAAATTCCAGGACGATGTGCTGCATCCGGCGGTGAAAATGCCCACCTACCAACTGATGATGCGCCATGCCTTCGCCAAACTGCCGCGCGAGGTCGTCAACGAGCGCATCGCAGCCGCGCCAAGCAAGGTGCAAGCGGACAAGCTACGCTCGTCCGTAGGCGGCGCGCCGGTGGATCTCGCCGCCGTTGAAGCGGCGCGACAGATCATGGACAAGGCGCTAACGCGCATGGAGAACAGGCTTACGAGCGTGCCGTGGTTTGCCGGCCGGCATTTTTCGCTGGCCGACATCGCCGTCGCGCCGTTTATCGACCGGCTCGAATGGTTGCGCTATGCCGGCATGTGGGACGATAAACCGGCGATCCGGGACTGGATTCAACGCATCAAGGCGCGTCCCGCCTACGTCGCAGCGATGCCCGAAGGCTCACAGCGCCTGCCCGTGCCCGACCCCGGATAAACCCGCATCGGGGAAGCCAGGAAGGGAGCAAGCCGGCAAATGCCGGATCAGGCGGCCTTGCGCGCGGCGCGAATCACATCCTCAGGCGTGATGGGCGTTGAATTGAACTCGGCGCGAAACTCCGACAAGG
This sequence comes from Pseudomonadota bacterium, assembly GCA_025356665.1. GTDB lineage: Bacteria > Pseudomonadota > Gammaproteobacteria > Burkholderiales > SG8-39 > CAITSH01. The sequence goes on along the minus strand of JANXRV010000002.1, from coordinate 104,363 downwards.
CGTCGCAGACCGCATTGGCAATGGCCACCGGCGGCGCGATCGCGCCACCCTCGCCAAGCCCTTTTACGCCAAGCGGATTCAACGGCGACGGTGATTCGTGGTGCAGCACCGTAATCTCAGGTACATCACTTGCCGTGGGCAGCAGGTAGTCCATGAATGAACCGGTAAGCAACTGGCCCTCGGAATCGTAATTAAAGCCCTCGAACAGCGCGCCGCCTATTCCCTGCACCGCGCCGCCGATGATCTGCCCCTCGGCGAGCATCGGATTGACCACCACACCGCAATCATGGGCGATGACGTATTTTTCGAGCTTCACATGCCCGGTGCGCACATCGACATCGACAATCACCGCATGCGCGGCGTAAGCCCAGGTAACCGTGGCGGGCTCCCAGTAGTAGGTTTCCTCGAGCCCGGCATCAACCCCCTCCGGACGCTGATGATCCCAACCCGGACGCGATGCGCGCGCCACATCGGCGAGCGTCACCGACATATCGGGCACGCCGACAACACCGACGCGTCCGTCGCGCAACTCCAGGTCGGCGGCCGCGCACTCGAGCATGTTTGCCGCGATGTTGAAGGTCTTGCCGCGCAAGCGCTCGCTCGCAACATGTATCGCACCCGACAGGTTTACCGTGGAGCGGCTGGCGATGGTGCCAAAACCCATCGGGATGGCGGCGGTGTCGGCGAGTGAAAGGATCACGTCCTCCGGATTGACCTTCCACAGGTCGGCGGTGATCTGGGAGAAAATCGTCTCCATGCCCTGGCCCTGCGGGCATGATCCGGCCGAAACATAAATCTTGCCGCTCGGGTCGACGCGCACCGTGGCACCCTCAAAAGGCCCGACACCGGTACCCTCGGTGTACATACCAAGGCCGAGGCCAAGGTGGCGACCCTCGGCGCGGGCGGCGCGCTGGCGCACCCGGAAGGCGTCGAGTCCGCCGATTTCCGCCAACACCTTCTCCAGCGCAAGCGGGTAGTCGCCGCTGTCATAAACAATGGGCTGGCCGTCGCGGTAGGGAATGCCCGCGGCATAGGGCATATCGGCTGCGGTGACGAGGTTGCGCCGGCGCACCGCCGCCGGTTCCACGCCAAGCTCGCGCGCGATCAAGTCCATCAGGCGTTCGACCACCTGCACCGCCTCGGGTCGGCCGGCACCGCGATAAGGCGCGTTGGGAACCTTGTTGGTCGCTACCACGCGCGCACGCACGGAAAAATGCTCCATCTTGTACGGGCCGATGAGGTGCGAGGCGGTGTTGTACGGAATGCCGATGCCCACCGGATTCCAGGCACCGCAGTCCATGATCATCGAATCGCGGAATGCGAGAATTTTCCCCGAAGCGTCGAAGGCGATTTCGGCGTCATGGATCTGGTCGCGGGAATGACAGGCGCTTTGCAGGTGCTCGCGCCTGTCCTCTATCCATTTGACCGGGCGGCCAATGCGCCGCGCCAGGTAGGGCAGCAGCAAATCCTCCGGATAGACGTGGCCCTTGGTGCCAAAGCCGCCGCCCACATCCAGCGCAACACAGCGCACCCGTGCCTCGGACATGCCCAGCGTAAGGGCGACCTCGCGCCGGACCCAGTGCACCACCTGCGTCGAAGACCAGATCGTGACAGCGCCGGTTCGCGCCTCATGCATCGCGGCGACACCACGGCATTCCATCGGAATGCCGGCATATCGATGATGATAAAAGCGCCGCTTCAGCGTCTGTTTTGCTGTAGCAAAGGCACCCGCCACATCGCCCTTGGCAACGGAAAACTCAGCCAGCAGGTTGGTACCGTTCTGTTCATGCAGCACGGCGGCAGCTGCGCCAAGCGCGGCCTCCGCATCGACCACGGCATCGAGAAACTCATAATCGACGCTCACCAGATCGACCGCATCCTCGGCAAGATAACGGTTGTCGGCGACGATCACCGCCACCGCCTCGCCGACGTGGCGCACCTTGTCCCAGGCAAGCAAGGGCTGGCGCGGGTCAAAAATCTTGTGCGGCACCGTCGTGCGCCACTTGCGCGGCAGCGGCAGTTGCTGGTCCTGGACCGGAGGAATTTCTTTCGCCAACTCAAGCCCGCTCATGACAAAGCGCACGCCAGGTGCCGCGGCAGCGCGGCTAAGGTCGACCGATTTGATGCGCGCATGCGCCACCGAACTGCGCACGAATGCGACATGCAACATTCCGGGCAGCGTGAAATCGGCGATGTACTGGCCCTGGCCGCGCAACAGCCGGTGATCTTCCCGGCGCGGCACCGACTGCCCGACAAAGCCCTTGTTTGCGCCCGGGCTAGACATTTTGCGCCGCCGCCACGGCTGAAACCGCGTTGACGATACCCTGATAGCCGGTGCAGCGGCAGATCACCGCAGACATGCCCTCGCGAATCTGTGCTTCAGTCGGGTTTGGCACGGTGTTGAGCAAATCCAGCGCGGTCATCAGCATGCCCGGCGTGCAAAATCCACACTGCAGCGCGTGATGCTCATGAAAAGCCTGCTGCAGCGGATGCAGGCGCTCGCCGTTGGCAAGACCCTCCACCGTCATAATCTCCGCGCCATCGGCCTGCACTGCAAGCGTGGTGCAGGAACGCGCGGCCTCGCCGTCAAAAAGAATGGTGCAGGCACCGCAAATCCCGTGCTCGCAGCCGGCGTGGGTCCCGGTCAGGCCCAGGTCCTCGCGAATGAAATCGACCAGCAACTTGCGCGGCTCGCACCTGCCCTGACGCGCCTCGCCGTTCACTGTGAGCTTGATATCAACCAGATCATCCATGACGTGACTCCTTGAGCATGTTGGCTGCGCGCAGCAGCGCACGCTCGGCCAGAACCCCGGCAAGGTGCCGGCGGTAGTCGGCCGAAGCGTTCGGGTCGGAGGTGGGCTCCACGGCCTCCATCACCGCACGTGAGGCCATGCTGATGCTCTGGGCATCCACGCCGTTCTTGAGCAACAGATCCTCCGCCGCGCGCAGGCGCTCCGGCCGGCCGCCTATGCCAGCGCTCACCAATCTTGCGCGCGTACATTTTCCATCCTTACCCTCAAGCACCGCGGCCATCCCGACAATGGCGAAATCACCCTTGCGCCTGGCGTATTCCTCCACGGCAAAGCCGCAATGCGTGTTCATCACCGGAATGCGCACGGCAGAGAGAATTTCCGTCGGCGCCAGCGTTGTGCTGAAAAACGAACTAAACAGCGCATCAGCGGCGATGGTGCGCTCGCCGGCAAGGCCGCGCGCGACGACCGCGCCATCCAACGCCAGCAGCGTCATGGGCAGCTCGGCGCTCGGGTCAGCATGGGCGATAGACCCGCCTATGGTCCCGCGCGAACGCGTCGGCAGGTGGCCCACCCAACCGAGCGCCTCGGTCATCAGCGGCAGCTTGCTTGCAATGAGGCCGGAATTTTCCGCCGCGCGCTGGCGCGTCATGGCGCCGATGTGAAGCGTGTCCTGATCAATGCGAATGTCCGCCAAGCCGGGTACGCGACGCAGGTCGATCAACGCCTCCGGCACGAAAAGGCGAAAATTGAGCATCGGTATAAGGCTCTGGCCGCCCGAGAGCACGCGGGCGTTTCCGGCGTAACGCTCGAGCAACTGCACGGCTTCGTCCAGTTGTTCGGGGGCGTGATAGGCAAATTTCGGCGGTTTCAAGCGGGAGGTCCTTGTTGTTGCGTAATCCTGTTGCGTAATCCGCGGTAGCGCCCTTGCGGGCTACAAACCGCCTTGCACCACCGGCACATCGCCGTGAACACTGCGCTGCGAAACATGCCAGGGCAGCAGCAGCGACTCGGCCACATCGATCAGGTAGAACAGGATCGTACCGAGGAGCGCGAGCAGCGTGAGGGCGACAAACACGCGCGGGGTATCGAAGTTGCCCTGGCTGAGCAAGATGATGTGGCCAAGGCCGATCGAGCCGGCGACGAATTCACCGACGATGGCGCCAACCAGCGAAAACGAGATCGCCACCTTCATGCCGGCGAATATCGACGGCAACGCGTTGGGAAAACGGATCTTCATCAGGATCTTGAAGGGGGAGGCGCGGCAGGACTTGGCCAGGTTGAGCATCTCCGGGTCGACCGACTTCAGTCCAAGCACGGTGTCGATGACGATGGGAAAAATCGCGATCATGATGGAAATGGCGATTTTGGGCTCGGTGCCTGTACCCAGCCAGATCACGAACAGCGGCGCAAGCGCGACCTTCGGCACAGCGTTCAGCGACACCAGCACCGCCGACAGGATGCGGTCGAGCAGTTTCGAATAGACGATGCCCACGGCGCAGGCGACACCGAGGATCACCGCGACGATAAAACCGACCGAAGTGATCAGCAGCGTATAGCCGCTGTGCTTCAGGAAATAGCCTGGGTCGGAGATGAAATCCTTCAGCACCAGGCTGGGCGCCGGCAGTATGAACGGCCGTATTTTCAGCGCCCAGCACAGCGCCTCCCACAGCGCGACCATCGCGACCAGCACCAGCACCACCGAGCGGAAGCGCTCGCTGCGATTCCACCATGAGCCCATGTCAGCCATCCTTGAGAATCCCCATTGCCGTGAATATTTCGCGGATATGCGCCGTGTAGCGCCCGAACTCGGGCGTTTCGCGCACCGACAGCGCGCGCGGGCGCGGCAAATCGATGCTGATGATCTCGGCAATCCGGCCGGGGTTGCGCGACATCATCACCACGCGGTCAGACAGGTAGACCGCCTCGGTGATCGAGTGCGTGATGAAGAGCACCGTCTTGCGCGTCTCGGTCCACATACGCTGCAGCTCCAGATTGAGCTCATCGCGGGTCATCGCATCAAGCGCGCCAAAGGGTTCGTCCATCAGCAGCAGTTCGGGGTCAACCAGCAGGGCGCGACAGATCGACGCACGCTGGCGCATTCCTCCCGACAACTCCCACGGAAAACGGTTGGCGAATTCCTCAAGACCAAAGAGCTTTAACAGTTGCATCGCCCGCGCCACATAGGAGGCACGCGGCAGGTCACGAAACTCCGCGGTGATCAGCACGTTGTCCAGAATCGTCCGCCAGTCGAGCAGCACGTCGCGCTGGAACACGATGCCCATGTTCTCGGGTGGACCGGCGACCGGAACGCCGCCTATCGATATCGAGCCGCCGGAAATGCCCTCCAGCGCGGCGAGGCATTTGAGCAGCGTGCTCTTGCCGCACCCGCTGGGGCCCAGAACGCTGACGAACTCATGCTGCGCGATATCGAGCGAGATCGCCTCGAGCGCCTTGACCGGGCCGCGCGGCGAGGCGTAGGTTTTTTCGAGCCGGTCGATACTTATGTATTTTTCGGGGGTTGCCATGTTTCGTTATGTCATGGAGCTTCGGCTACGGCATCTGCGCCGGCGACAAGCCAAGAAGTGAGGGGATGCGGCGTGCATCCCCTCGATCTCAAAGCCATCGCCATCGGTGTGGCGTTTTTACGCAGATGGTATCGGGATGTTATCTAGACGTTATTTGGATGTTGTCTGAATATTGTCTTTGCGGCGGCTTGCTCTTCGCGCCCGCTCAGTCGACAAACTGGTTGGTGTAATAGTCGGACGGCTTGCGGCCAGGCTTGATGGCGCCGGCGGCTTCCATCGACTTGATCGCGGCGACCCAGTCGGCCTCCGACTGCCAGCCGGTGCGCTTGCCCTTGGTGTTGGGCGTGTCGAAAAATTCACGGTAAGCCACGATCTGGCCGCGCAGCAGATCGGGGTCAAGCTTGGCCTGCGGCCGTTCGCTGATGATCGCCTTGACGCCTTCTTCGAGATTGGCCGGGCTCTGGTAGATGTAGTCCCAGGCGCGAATATTCACCTGCACCAGCTTTTTGAGCACCGCCGGTCGTTTTTTGATCGTTTCCTCGTTCGACACCAGGCCGAAGCTGGGAAACACAATGCCGACATCACCGGCGAGCAGGGCGCGCGACGGCCGTGATTTGGCGACCAGTGGCACGCCAAACGGCCCCATCGACAGGAAGCCGTCGGCATTGCCCGACGCATAAGTCGAAACCATTGCCGGCGGCGCCACCATGGTGACGGCGAACTCGGCCTCGCTCAGGCCGGCGCCTTTGGCAAAACTTTTGATGAATGGCACCCAGGGGCTGCCGGTAAAGGACACAAACTTTTTACCGGCGAGTTCCTTGAAATTTTTGGGACCGGTCGCCGCATCGACCATGACCGCGAGGTCTCCGCGCCGCGCAAAACCGGCGATGCCGACCACCGGCAGCCCATTCTCGCGCGCCAGCGCCATCGGCCCCAGTTGCACCGCCGCCACCTCGATCTTGCCGGCACCGACCAGCTGGATCCCAGGCAGGGTTCCGGTGCCGTCTTCTATGGTCACATCAAGGCCTTGCTCGGCGAACCAGCCCTTGCTCTTGGCCAGGTGCAGCGCGGCCTGGATGCCCCATGGTGTGAAATCGAGCCTGACGGTGATTTTCTCGGGCGCCTGCGCACTGGCGCCCGGCGCAGCAACCGACAACGCAGCGGCCAGAGCCACTGACAACAAAGTCCTGAACAAACCTGATCCGGTACGCTTCATTACGACCCCCCACTAAGTGAATGTCAAAGAAATATATATGCATGCTGGCAGCGTTCTGCGCTGCCTGCCATACGTGTTTTCATCACCGTTTCATGCAACTTTCATGCCGCGCCGTTCCCGCCGGCGCGCAACGCACGCGTCGCAGCCTCGTCAAGAACACCGCTCGCCTGATCCACCACCACGCCGTGACGCGCCCGCGCAAATGCGGACGAGATCTTGCCGTTCCAGACATCGCGCGCAACCCGTGCCGGTTCGCGTTTCCATGGTTCACCGAAACCGCCGCCGCCGGGCTGCGTATGCGTAATAAGCTCATTTTTCTTGAGCCACATTGTAACCTTGCCCGGAAGGGCTTTTTGCGCGCCCGGCTCGCCGAGCAGGTTGCTTGCCGGCGCCGCCGCCTCGCCACCTTCGAGCCCGTAGGGGGAAAACTTGATGCGATCCGCGCGCAGCTGCATGAAAGCCTCATCGGCCAGCAAACGGTAGCTGCGCCGGATGCCCAGGCCGCCGCGCCAGGTTCCGGCGCCGCAGGTATCAGCAACCAGTTCATAAGCCTCCACGCGCACCGGGTGCTGCGCTTCCATCGTCTCCACCGGCGTATTCGAAAGATTCTGCGAGGCGTTGGTGATGGCCTCTATGCCATCGGCCGCGGGGCGCGCACCCCAGGCGCCGCAGATCATATCGACGATAATAAAGGGCGATGCGCTGCCATCCGGATTGGGCTTGCGCCCGGACAGGCAGACCACCGTGTTGCCGCCTTCGCCGGCGGCCGGAATGCGGTCGGGCACGATCTGCGCAAGCGCGCCCAGCATGGCGTCAAACACACGGTAACCGGTGAGGGCGCGCGCCGCGACCGCCGCCGGCTCGCGCGGATTGAGCACGCAACCCTCGGGCACGACAACTTCAATCGCCCGGAACACGCCGGCGTTGTTGGGCACATCGCCCTTGAGCGCACAACGCACCGACAGGTAGGTGCATGACTGCGTGTAAGACAGCGTCGAGTTGATCGCCGCCTTCACCTGCGCCGCGGAACCGGTGTAATCGACGCTCACCCTGTCCTCATGCACGGTGATCGCGACGTTGATCTTGATCGGATCGGACGACAAGCCGTCATCATCAATGTAATCGGTGAAGCGAAAGATGCCCTTGGGCCAGCCGCGGATCTCGGCGCGCGTCAGGCGCTCGGCGTAATCGAGCATTTCCTCGAGGTAGACCCGCGTGGCGTCCCGGCCATAGCGCACAAACAGCTTGCCCAGTTCGCGCACGCCCACCTGCGCGCCGGCGTACTGCGCCCGCAGGTCGCCCAGCACCCGGTCGGGAAGGCGCACATTCAGGCCGATGAGGCGCTCGAGCATGTCGTTCATGCGCCCCTTCTCGTACAGTTTGACCACCGGAATGCGCAGGCCCTCCTGGAAAATCTCGGTCGAGTCACTGGCATTGGACCCCGGAACGCGGCCGCCGACATCGGTGTGGTGGCAGATCACCACGCAAAAACCCTCGAGCCCGCCCTCGTAAAAGAACGGCACGAACATGAAGATGTCGGGCAGGTGCATGCCCCCCTGATAGGGGTCATTGAGGATCACCGCATCACCGGGCGCGAGATCCTCGCCATAGAGCGACAGCATAGAGGCCATTGCCTCGGGTATCGCCCCCAGATGAAGCGCGATGGTCTTGGCCTGCACCACCATGCGGCCGTGCCGGTCGCAGATCGCCGCCGAGTAGTCCATCACGTCCTTGACGATCTCCGAACGCGCGGTGCGCAGCACCGTATAGGCGACCTCGTCGGCGATGGAGTCCATCGCATTCTTGACCACGGCAAAGGTGATCGGGTCGAGCCCGGAGCGAATGCCGACCGGTGCCGGTGCGTTCATGCTGTGACCTCCTTTGCATCGGGAGCGGTGTCTTGCAAATCAAGGATGATATTGCCCACTGCATCGGCGCGCGCCAGTACATCGGGCGGCACGATCACCGTGGTGTCATACGACTCGACGATCATCGGCCCGGGCGTCGGCGTCAGCGGCATGTCGGCACGCGCCAGCACCGGCGTTTTTACCGGCGCCTGGTTGCGTGAAAAACTCACCAGCCGGCTGCCGGTCGCCGCGGCGAGCGCCGTCCCGCCCATGCGTATGCGCGCAAAATCAAGGCGCTGTTCACGCCGGCCCCGCGCCGACAAGCGCAGGTTCACCAGTTCCAAGGGCTCGTCATTGGCGTAGCCGAAGGTCTCGCGGTAGGCGCGCTGGAAGTCGGCCTTGAGCGCATCGAGCGCCGGCGCATCGAAGCGTTCCCCGCGCAGCGGCACGGTCAATTCGGACGACTGCCCGACATAGCGCAGGTCGATCTTGAGCGTGAAGGTCACGGTGTTCTCCGGATAACCCTCGGCGGCCAGCGACACCAGTCCCTGGCGGCGCAAGGATTCGGCCACCGCCTCCAGCGCCACCGGATCGCAGCCCTCCATCCGGCGCAACACCGAGCGCAGAAAATCGTGACCGGCATCGGCTGCCAGCATCCCGGCGGAGCAAAACACACCGGCCATCACCGGCGCAATGACCCGCCGGATGCCCAGCAGCCGCGCCACATCCACCGCGTGCACCGGCCCGCCGCCGCCAAAGGCGATCAACGTCATGTCGCGCGGGTCGCGCCCGCGCTCGACCGTCACCGCGCGGATGGCCCGCGCCATATTAACGTTGGCGACATGGCGAATGCCGTGCGCCGCATCGAGCAGGGACAAACCCAGCCCAAATGCGATGTGCCGTTCTATCGCCTTGTTCGACAGCTGCGGATCGACCTTCAGGCTTCCGCCGGCAAGCGCGTACGGATTGAGCAGGCCGAGCACCATATTTGCGTCCGTGACGGTCGGGCGCTCGTTGCCCAACTGGTAACAGGCCGGACCCGGATGCGCACCCACCGACTCGGGCCCGACCAACAACAGGCCGCCCGCATCGATCGCGGCCACCGATCCGCCGCCCGCACCAACCTCGGCGATGTCAATTGCCGGCACCTTGAGCACATAGCCGCCGCCCTTGACGAAACGGCTTGGCGAGGAGATGCCATCGCGAAACTCATATTCGTTGGTCAGCGAAGGCAGGCCGGCCTCGATGATGGAGGCTTTGGCCGTGGTGCCTCCCATATCAAACACAATCAGGTCGGTATCGCCGGTTACGCGGCCAAGGTGGGCTGATCCGGTCACCCCGCCGGCGGGGCCTGAAGAAACGGCGAAAACCGGCTTGCCGCTGGCTGCGGCGATACCCATCATGCCGCCGTTTGAAGCCATGACCTGGATAGGCGCGGTAATGCCGATCGCGGTGAGATCGCGTCGCAGATTGGCCAGATAGGCGCGCATGGCCGGCAAGATATAGGCGTTGACCACGGTGGTGCTGGTGCGCTCGTACTCTTTCATCTCGGGCAGCACTTCGCAGGACGCGGTGACCAGTAACTGCGGAAACTCCGCTTCGAGGATCAGCTTGGCGGCGAGCTCATGCACCGGATTGGCGTAACTGTTCAGAAAGCAGATCGCCACCGCCTGGACGCCTTCGGCGACGAAAAACGCCGCCACCTGGCGCACCTGTTGCGGATCCAGCGCACGCACCACCGAGCCGTCGGCGGCAACGCGCTCGTCGATCTCGCAACGATAGCGCCGCGGCGACAGCGGCTCGGGCTTTGACCAGCCCAGGTCAAACATCGTTGGCGTGCGAATGCGGCCTATCTCTAGCACGTCGCGAAAGCCGCGCGTTGTCAGCACGCCGGTGCGCGCACCGACCTTCTGCAAAATCGTGTTCGACGCCGTTGTGGTGCCGTGAACGATTTCGGTCACCTCCTTCGCGGCAACACCGGTGATGCGCAGAATCTCACGGATGGCCTCGACCACGGCGCGGCCCGGATCATCGGGCGTGGTCGACGTCTTGTTGATATACAGCATGCCGTCCGCCCGTTCGGCGACAACATCCGTAAAAGTGCCGCCAATGTCACAGCCGATCCGCACGCTAGTAATTCCTGGTTGACAGGCCGTGCAGGAGCGCGGTCGCCGTTATTGGACTGAATGGTTAGTTGCTATGGTCTATGCAAATCGCATCTCTTGTCAAGAAATGCTCATCCTGCCCCGGGCCGCGCGCACCGTCCGGCGCATCGATGCCTGACCCGACGTGACGCGCCATAGCGCGCCAAAAGAGGCCGCGGGGAGGCCAGGGAATCCAGGGACGCTTAGAGCGCTTAACGCGCTTAACGCGTTTAGACGCGTTTAGGGTCGTTTAGGCGCGCTTGCCCGCAAGCAAAAATCCCGGATTGAGGCCGGTCGAGACGGCTGCGTTTTCCAGGCGCAGGAACGAGGCGTAGCCCTCGGGCACAACCTCAAAACCAAACTTGAGCCTGCCCTTGAGGCGCACCGCTTGCGCGCCGAACAAATCGCCGCGCGGCACGTAAGCGGGCAGGTCGATGAACGGCACCGGCGATTCGGCGCAGTCGGGGCAGACACCGGCCTCGCCGGCAAGAACGATCTGCTTGGGATTGGCGTGCATGGCGGCAAGATAGCCGCGCAACTCCACGTCCTGGCCTGAAAGCGCCTCGGCGCGCTTGCTGAACTTCATGCGCGCATCGCCGATGTGATCGAACAAATCCTTGAAACTGATGCTTAAGCTGATGGGTGTCATGTCGGATGCCGGGGGATGGCTGGCTCATCGGCTGAAAACCCGCGCGAGGCGGGCGTTTCCAGCCGGACTCATTGCCGCGTACTAGGCCAGATGTCTACGCCGCGCCATGGTAGCGCAAGGTGGCGCAAGCCGCCGCGAACTTGCCGGAGCGTTTGCGGCGTCACCTGTCCGATGCGGTTTTCCCGGATGCGCGCAAGCATCACTTGCGCCTTCCTGACCCATGGCCACATGGCCACGTTGCCGCGCTGCCACCGCCGTGGGTGCGATTCAGCCGAATAAAACGGATACGCGAGCCGCAACCGGCCTTGTGACCGAATCAGGCCGCAGGCGATTGAAGGACGGAATGGTTGTGGGACGTCCAGTAGAGGCAAACCGCCGAGACCCGCTTCATGTATTCGGTGAAGCCCACCGGCTTGACGACATAACCGTTAGCGCCCAGCGCGTAGGCGTCACGCATATCGCGCGCCTCAGCCGATGGGGCAAGCATGACCACGGGGATGGTGCGGGTGCGTTCGTCGCCTTTGATGCGACGCAAGACATCCAGACCGTCGAGCTTTGGAAGCTTCAAATCGAGCAGGACGACTTTGATACGGCCCATAGTGTCGCGATTGGCGTAGGCACCGGTGCCAAAAATAAAATCCACCGCCTGCATGCCGTCTTCGACGTGAAACACCTGGTGATCAATTTTGCCGTCGTTCTGGCGCAGCGCCTGCAAAGTCAGCGCCGCATCGTCCGGATTGCCCTCACCCAACAGTATGTTGGCACCGCTCATGTCAACGCCGCTCAAGATAGTCTTCCCTCATCACGCCGGTTCAGGCCGGGCCAATCGTTAATCGTTGGCACGTTCAGTCTCCGTGCTCCGCGCGGATTGCGATATCCGCCAAACATCGTGCTTCACGCCATCGCAATAGCACATCACACCCAGGCTGCAGGCTGCTGGATACGGGGCGTGGCACCTCTCATGCCGCAACAGCGGTGCCAGCCGCCAGCCGACGTCACAGAAGAAACAAAACCCAAGAAAAAATATCCATAATTCTTGCTTTACATTACTTAATTATTGTTTTGGCAGGGTACACTGAGAAATATGGCACTGACAAGCAAAACACGCCAAACCAAGTTGGGACAAGCCGGAACAACCCGTAAAGAAGGTGTTCCGCGCCATTTTGGCAAACGCATCAAGGCGGCCATGTCAAGGGCGGGCATCGACTCGTCAAAAGAAGCAGCAGTAAAGCTGTACGGGCTCTGGCAAGCCCGTTACCCGGACATCCCCATCAGCCGTCAGCGCTGTTACGACTGGCTGGACTCAGAAACAGCGAATATCCGCGCCGACCGCCTCTACTGCCTCTCCGACCTGTTCGTTGTCAGCGCACGGTGGCTGGCCAAGGGCGAGGAATCCATAGTCCAGTTGAAGGAGCTTGGCATCGTGGAGCGCGAGCTGCTCGAGACCTATTTCGCCTTACCGCAAATCAGCCGGGAGAAGTTATTCGCTGAAGCGAGATTCCTGCTTAAAACCACCGGCGACCGCGGCCAGGCCAAGCCCTTTGGTCGCAAATGAGGCACTACCCGAGGGCGCAATCCGGCAGCGGCTTTCCCCCTGCCAAACGGTAACTTTTTCTTGACCCTAAATTAAGTCTTATTTACAAAAAATTTACGCAACACTTTCAAGAAAGCAATACCGATCATGGATGTCTTGCTCATTGACGATCACCGCCTATTCACGGCCGGTATGCGCTGCCTGCTCCACGGACTGGACAATGCGCTAAGCATGGATGAGGAGAATACTTGCGAAGATGCGCTCATCCGACTGAAGACCGCACATTACGATTTGCTGCTGCTGGACCTGAATTTGCCGGGCATCCGGTTCATGGGTGCGCTGGATAGACTGCGCGCAGCCGCCCCCGACACCCCGATCGTCGTCATAACGGCGGAGGACGACCCGCGCATCGTGCGCGACGCGATCGAGCACGGCGCGCTGGGTTTCATACCCAAATCATCGACGCCGGACCTGCTCATCCATGCGCTCAAGGTGGTGCTCGCCAAGGGCATTTACCTCCCGGTCACGGCGCTGGAGCTGGTGCGGCCGCACAGCGCGCCCCTCCCCGCCCAGACCGAGGCCAATACAGCACAAACGAAGTTGCCCGCCCTGACGGCGCGGCAAATGCAAGTACTGCGCGGCGTGATCGTCGGCCAGTCCAACAAGGCCATCGCCAAATCGCTGAATCTTTCCGGTGCGACGGTCAAAGCCCATCTCACGCTGACATTCCGCACCCTGGGGGTAAGCAGCCGCACCGAGGCGATTTACGCCTCGGCAAAGCTGGGACTGCGGCTGGCATGACGCTTTGACGCCACATCATCTCAAGCAGACTTGGCCGGCCTGGGTCGTGCTCTGCGCCAGCCTGCTGGCAACGACCCTCATCAGCCTGAATGTCAAACGGGGAATCGAAGCCGAAACAGTAACGCGATTTGCCTTTGCCGGCGACCAGGTTGTGCGCAGCATTGAAGAACGCCTTGCCGTGCACGCGCTCGCACTCCAGGGGGGCGCCGCACTATTCGCCAAAACAGGCAACGTCTCCAGCGAGGAATGGCACGCCTACTTTGAACGGCTGCGCGCAAGCCAAAACATTCGCGGCCTGCAGCGAATCGGTTTTGCCAGGCTCGCGCCCGAAGCGCGTGATGCCTACGCGCCGATTGTCTTTCTCGAACCCTTCCACGCCCGCAACCAAAGCCTGATCGGAACCAACATGTTGGCCGAGCCAGTGCGGCGGGCGGCGCTTGAGCGCGCGCGCGACAGCGGCGAGGCGACGCTATCGGGAAAAGTGAACCTGACTTCATCGACCAAAGAGCCCGCCCAGGTCGGGGTGCTGATGTATGTTCCCGTCTACCGCACGCGCAAGGCTGCGGACGGCATCGAGCAACGCCGCAAGGAACTGCTCGGCTGGGTCTTCACACCCTACCGGTTTGGCGAATTCCTCGAGGGCATCCTCGAGCAATGGCCTAAGCACAACGAACATGATATTGCTCTGCACATCTACGACGGCAGCAAAGCCACGCCTGCAAGCCTGCTGTTCGACAGTGCGCCTGAGAACACCCCGGATGCGGGCTCGCTGTTCTACCAACAGCGGGAAATTCGTTACGGCGACACGATGTGGCGGCTTAGCTTTGACCTTCCCGGCGGCTCCAGCAGAATCAATTACACCTTTGCCTGGGCGGCCGCGGCGGGCGGCCTGTCTCTCAGCGCGCTACTGTTTGCGCTGATGCTGTCCTTAATCAGGACGCGTGCCCGTGCAACACACATCGCCCACCACCTGACCGAAAAAATCAGGCAGTGGGAACACTTGCTCGAAGAAAGCGAATATCGCTGGAAGTCCGCCGTCGAGGAGGCCGGCGACGGCCTGTGGGACAAAAATATGGTCGATGGCGCCATCTACCGTTCCAAAAAATGGCAGGAGTTCTGCGGTGTGCGTGATGCCCGGGAGCTGACCGATTTCGAACAGTGGGGCAATCACATCCACCCCGACGACAAGACCCGCGTACTTGCCACAATGCAGGCACACCTCGATGGCAAAACCCCGCGCTACGCCTGCGAACATCGCCTGCTCTGCGCTGATGGCAGCGTCAAATGGATGCAGGGACGCGGTATCGTCGTCAAGCGCGACGCAAATGCCCGGCCCCTGCGCATAATCGGCATGGCCACCGACATCACGGCGCGCAAGCGCGCGGAAGAAGCTCTGCGCCTCGCCAGGATCAGCGTCGACGCGGCCCACGACGCGCTCTTCTGGATAACATCGGAGGGCCGCATCATCGACTTGAACCAGGCCACCTGTCGTCTCTACGGTTACACACATGAAGAATTTTTGCGATTACATATCAAAGACATAAATCCGGTTTTCGACTTCTCTCCTGTGGCATGGCAGGCGCGTTTCACCGAAATTGGCCTGCTCGGTGTACTGAAATTCGAAACCACACATCGCGCCAAGAACGGAACAACGTTCCCGGTGGAAATAACCACCAATCGCGTACAGCTCGACGGCAGGGAACTCATCTGCGCATTTGTGCGCGATATCAGCGAACGCAAACGTAACGAAGCAGCGCTGAACGCCGCCCTAGCCCGAGCCGACAGCGCCAACAATGCCAAATCGCGCTTTCTCGCGGCGGCGAGCCACGACCTGCGCCAGCCGCTGGCGGCCCTGTCTTTATACGTCGCCACCTTGCAACGCACAGCACCGCCGGGTGCCGCAGAACTGGCCGGGCACATTAACGACTGCGCCAACAGCATGTCCGATCTGCTCACCAATCTGCTGGATGTGAGCAAACTCGATGCCGGCGTTGTCACACCAACACCATCCGACTTCGCCATAGAGGAACTGCTCACCAGCCTCGTTTCAATCAATACCGCCGAAGCCTCGCTCAAGGGTCTGCGACTGCGCCTGCGGCCCAGCGAGACATTCACACATACCGACCATGCGCTCTTGTTCCGCATAATCGGAAACCTCATCACCAACGCCATCCGCTACACAAAAAAGGGCGGGGTGCTGATTGCCTGCCGGCGCCATCAGGGCAAACGCTGGGTCGAGGTCTGGGATAGTGGCGTCGGCATTCCCGCAAATCGTACAGACATCATTTTTCAAGAGTTCAGGCAGTTGGGTGACCAATCCCGCAGCAGCGGCAGCGGCCTCGGTCTTGCCATCGTGGCCAAAGCGGCGACGTTGCTGGGCCTGCAGATCCGCGTGCGCTCCAAACCTGGCCGCGGCTCGATGTTCGCCGTGGAGCTCCCGCCGGGACAGCCGCTCGCGCCACCGACACCGGCGCTGCAGACGTCACCAGCGGCGACGCAATCGCGCATCGTTGCGCTAGTCGACGACAACGCCCTGGTACGCCTGGCGCTGGTGCGCGCGCTCGAGGCCATGGGCCACGTGGTGTTCGCCACAGCCACCGGCACGGAACTGCTGCGGCACCTGGGCGAACAGACGCCGGACGTCGTCATTTCAGATTACCGCCTCAGCGAGGGGGAAACCGGTTTCGATGTAATCAATGCCGTGCGCGCGGTATTCGGCGCAGAACTACCGGCGGGCATCATCACCGGCGACACCGATCCGGCACTGATGCGCAGCATGGCCAAACGCGGCGTCACCGTACACTACAAACCACTGGAAATAGACGCGTTGGAACGGCTTATCAGAGAAGCAGCGGCGCGAACACCGGCCTAAGCGCGACGTGGGGCGCCTGCGGGCGGCGAAACCCGCCACGCAAATCACCCGCAAACCCGCACCAGTCGGGCATTTCCAGCTTTTTACCTCAGCGCCGGACGCGGAACCGGACGCGGCCTAAGGCAAGGCGCGCTGCAATACCCGGGCCACGTGCACCGCATCTTTTTGCGCACCATCGTGGATCTGATGGCGGCAGCTGGTGCCGTCGGCAACCAGCAGGGTTTGCGCATCGGCCTTGCGCATCGCGGGCAACAAGGACGCCTCGGCCATTTTCATCGACACGTCATAGTGGTCGGCCTCATAGCCGAACGCACCGGCCATGCCGCAGCAGCTCGATTCCACCGTGTCCACTTTAAGTCCGGGCACCAGACCGAGCACCTGCTGCACCGCCGACATTGCGCCGAAGGCTTTCTGGTGGCAGTGACCGTGCAGCAAGGCCTTGGTTTGTCGCAAGGGCTTGAGTTCGAGCCTGAGCTTGCCGGCCTTGTTCTCGGCGGCCAGGAACTCCTCAAACAGCATGGCCTTGGCGGCGAGGGCTTCGCCATCGGGGCCCGGCAACAGCGAACGAAACTCATCGCGCAAGGTGAGCAGGCAGGAGGGCTCTAAGCCCACCACCGGCACGCCGCGTTCAACATAGGGCTTGAGTGCGTCGAGCGTGCGCCGCGCTTCGGCGCGCGCCTGATCGACCATGCCGGAAGCAAGATAAGTACGGCCACAGCAAAGCGGCCTTTCACCCTCACCCGCCCGGGCGATTTGCACCGCATAACCGGCCGCTTGCAGCACCGCCAGCGCCGCACGGGCATTGTCCGGTTCAAAATAGTTATTGAAGGTGTCGACCAGCAGCACCACCTCCTTTGCGGTTGTCGCAGCGAGGGCGGCCGGGGCGGCTTGTCCCGTGACGGCGTGGGCGTCAAGATGGAAGGCATCAGGCCGCCATTTGGGCAAGGAGCGTTGCGCGGCAAAGCCCAGCCAGCCTTTGCCCAGGTCTTGCAACACATTGATTAGCGGCGACAAGGCGCGCGCCAGCGGCGCGTAGCGCGGCAGGTGTGCGACCAGGGTCTCGCGCAAAGACCAGCCGTGACGCGCATGCCAGTGATGCGCGACTTCGATTTTCATTTTGGCCATGTCTACGCCGGTGGGGCATTCACGCTTGCAGCCCTTGCAACCGACGCACAGATCCATGGCCTCGTGCAACTCGACCGAGGCGAGCGCGTCCTTGGCGTGCATGCCGCCAAGCTGGCCCGAGAGCGCCAGGCGCAAGGTGTTGGCACGGCCGCGCGTGAGGTCTTTTTCGTCGCCAGTGGCGCGGAAGGAAGGGCACATGGTGCCGGCGTCGAACTTGCGGCAATGGCCGTTGTTGTTGCACATCTCCACGGCTGCGGCGAGCCCCTGGCTTTGCGCGCCGGGCGAATTCCAGTCCGACCAGTCTAGCGCCGTGTCGAACCTCGCCGCTGCATAGCCGGGTTTGAAACGAAACAGCGCGCGATCATCCATTTTTGAAGGGCGCACGATTTTGCCCGGGTTCATCAGGCCGCGCGGATCGAGCAGATCTTTGACCTCGGCCAGCGCCGCGGTGAGTTTTTCGCCCAGCATGGGCGCGATCCATTCGGAGCGCACCAGGCCGTCGCCGTGTTCGCCCGAGAACGCGCCCTTGTATTCGCGCACCATGGCGCAGGCCTCCTCGGCGATGGCGCGCATCTTGGCCGCGCCGTCGCCGCGCATGTCGAGAATGGGCCGCACATGGAGCGTACCGACCGAGGCGTGCGCGTACCAGGTGCCGCGCGTGCCATGTTTTTCGAACACCGCGCTGAGGCGCGCGGTGTATTCGGCCAGGTGCTCCAGCGGCACGGCGCAGTCTTCAATAAAAGAGACCGGTTTGCCGTCGCCCTTCATCGACATCATGATGTTGAGGCCGGCCTTGCGCACTTCCCAGACGTCTTTTTGCAGGCCCGCATCGGGGATCTCGACCACGCTGCCGGGCAGGCCCAGATCGCCCATCAGCTCGACCAGTTGTTTCAGGCTCGCGAGCTGCCCGGCCGCGTCGTCACCGGCAAATTCAACCAGCAGTACGGCATCGGGCTCACCGACGAGAAATTTATCGACGGTGGGGCGGAACGCGGCATTGTCGCGCGCGAGGCCCAGCATGGTGCGATCGACCAGTTCCACCGCCGCAGGCCCGAGTTTGACAATGTGTTGGGCCGCGTCCATGGCCTTGTGAAAAGTCGGGAAGTGGCATACCCCGAGAGTCTTGTGTCGCGGCAGCGGCGACAGCTTGAGGTGCAGGCGGCGCGACCAGGCGAGCGTGCCCTCGGAACCGACCAGCAGGTGCGCGAAATTGGCACCAGCCATGTCGAGGTTGTAGCCCTGCACGCGACGCAGCACCTTGGGCCAGCGCGCCTCAATTTCGGCGGCATTGCTGTTGATGATGCCAAGGATACCGTCGGCGATTTTTCTAAAGCCGCCGGCCGCCTGCGCCAGTTCCGCAGCGGGACCGAAACGGTATTGCGCGCCATCGGCCAGCACAGCGTCGATGGCGCTGACGTTGTGCACCATGTTGCCGTAACGGATTGAGCGCGAGCCGCAGGAGTTGTTGCCGGCCATGCCGCCCAGCGTCGCCTGCGCGCTGGTGGACACGTCCACCGGAAACCACAGCCCGTGCGGCCGCAACTGCGCGTTCAAGGTGTCAAGTACCAGCCCCGGCTCCACCTCGGCGCTGAGCGTGGCCACATCCAGCTTGAGCAACCGGTTGAGGTGCTTGCTGGTGTCGATGACCAGCGCCGCGCCGACCGTCTGGCCGCATTGCGAGGTGCCGGCACCGCGCGGCAATACCGGCACGCCTTCTTCACGCGCGATCTGCAGCGCGATCAGCGCGTCCTCTTCACTTTGCGGTACCACCACGCCGATGGGCTCGATCTGGTAGATGGAGGCGTCTGTGGCGTAGCGCCCGCGGCTGGCCGAGTCGAACAAAACCTGGCCACGCACTTCGCGGCGCAGGCGCTCGGCGAGCGCACTACGCGAGGCCGGCGCGCGCGTGAGGGTTACGGGGGAGGCGGTTGCGTTCATCGTTGCGCTTCAGGCTAAAAGCCCATTACAAGCAAGATAGGTCGATGTCATTGCCGCTAGGAATGTCATCGCGAGCGCAGCGACGCAATCTCGTGGATACCGCGCAGCGCCGTGCTGATCGACGAGATTGCGTCGTCGCTTCGCTCCTCGCAATGACAATAAAAAAGTCATTTAAATTGGTTCCAAGGCTCAAGCCGGCGCCTCCGCCTTTTCCGATTCTTCCATTGCGCCGAGCAGGGCTTCGGCTTCCTGGGCGCCGGAGACGCCGACCTTGCGATTGAAGATGAAAAAGGGCACGCCTTCGACACCGAGGCGCCGCGCACTGTCTTCCTCTTGGGAGACCAGGTCGCGCGCTTCTTCGCTATCGAGGCAGGCTTCGGCCTCGTCCTTGTCCATGCCGGCGCTCTGGGCGATGCCCGAGAGCACGGCGTCATCGGTGAGGTCGGCGCCCTCGAGGAAGTAGGCGCGCAAAAACGCCTCTTTCATTTCCGCCTGGCGGCCAATATGCGCGGCGCGGGCGATCAGGCTATGCGCGGCAAGGGTGTTGGGTTGGCGCAGCATTTTGTCGAAGGCGAAAGCAATACCCAGCGGCGCACCCACCGATTCAAGCCGCTCGTTCGGGTACGGGCGCCCGCCAAATTTTTGCGCGATGTACTCCTTGCGCGGGATGCCCTCCCTGGGCAGATCCGGGTTGAGCTGGTAGGGATGCCATTGCACCACCGGCGCGGGCCGGTCGGGGTATTTTTGCGCGTACAGCGCCAAGGCGGCTTCGAGCCGGCGCTTGCCGACAAAACACCAGGGGCAGACCACATCGGAGATGACATCGATATTCAGGGCTTCAGTCATGTTTTGGCTTTCAGGGCTTTTCAAAAATAGTGAACGCCTTGCGGCGTCGCGTCAGTCCGGTTTTGCAAGGGCGGCAAGGACGGCGAGCATTTTTTGCCCCAGATGCTCGCGCAACAAAGATTGCAGCAGCGCACCGTTGCGCGCGGACAAGGCGTTGATGATGCCTTCGTGCTCTTTGACCGCGAGGTCCCAGCGCTCAACCGACAGATTGGCCATATAGCGCGCGCGGCGCACATGGGCGTTGAGGCCGCGGTAAGTCTGCGCCAGCACCGGATTGCCGCTTGCTTCGACGATCTTGTTGTGAATCTGCTGGTTATAGCGAAAGTACTCGGCCAGTTCGCCGCGCGCATGATGCACCAGCATCTGGTAGTGCAAGGCACGAATTTCATTTAGTTGGACATCGCTGCTGTTGCGGCAGGCAAGCTCGCCGGCAAGGGCTTCGAGCGCACCCATGACCTCGAACATGTGGCGCACCAACTCAACGGTGAGGGGCGTCACGCTGGCGCCACGATCCGGGTGCAGCGTCACTAGCCCTTCGGAGGCGAGGGTCTTGAAGGCCTCGCGCAACGGGGTGCGTGAAAGATGCAATTGCCCGCACAACACCCGCTCGTTAAGGCGCGATCCGGGGGCAAGATCGCCCTGCACGATCAGATCGCGCAAACGGTCGGCGACGTCCTCATGCAGCAGACGGCGGGCGATTTTTTCAGGCAGTTGCTGATCCATTGCGTCATTTTGCATCCAAAAAAGCACAATGTCCAGATGCCCTTGTTGCAACGCAATATGTTGTCATTAAACATAAATATCCGGAAATATGATCCGTCGCCTTGACTCAGGAGCACGTTTGAATACAAAATCTACACGTGACAACCAGACTTACGGGGCCCACCGTCGCCCGGCGCAATTGCCCCTGAGACAGCCGAGGAGTTCAACATGACCTACCGTAGCGGACGCCATTTTTTACAGATCCCCGGCCCGACCAATGTGCCCGACCGCGTTTTGCGCGCAATGGATCTGCCGACCATGGATCACCGCGGACCCGGGTTCGGATTGCTTGGCCTGGAAGTGCTCAACGGCCTCAAAACTGTGTTCCAGAGCAAGCAGCCGGTGGTGATTTTTCCGGCCTCGGGCACCGGGGCCTGGGAGGCGGCGCTGATCAACACGCTATCGGCCGGCGATCGCGTAATCATGTTCGAGACCGGCCAGTTCGCCGCGCTGTGGCACAAGATGGCGACCAAGCTGGGTATCGTCGCCGAACTCATCCCGACCGACTGGCGCCGCGGCGCCGATGCGGCAACGCTCGAGGCCAAACTGCGCGAAGACAAGGCCCACACGATCAAGGCAGTCTGCGTGGTGCACAACGAAACCTCCACCGGCGCGACCAGCCGCATCCCGCTTATCCGCAAGGCCATCGATGCGGCGAACCATCCGGCCCTGCTGCTGGTGGACACCATTTCCTCGCTCGGCTCGATCGACTACCGCCACGATGAGTGGGGCGTTGATGTGACGATCGCCGGCTCACAAAAGGGCTTGATGCTGCCGCCGGGACTGTCATTCAATTGCGTCAGCGAAAAGGCGCGCAAGGCGGCACAATCCTCGACGCTGCCCAAGGCGTATTGGGGCTGGGAAGAAATGATCACGCAGAACAAGACCGGTTACTTCCCCTACACGCCTGCGACCAACCTGCTCTACGGCTTGCGCGAGGCGCTCAAAATGCTGCAGGAAGAGGGCCTGCCAAACGTGTTCACGCGTCACGATCGCCACGCCGAAGCGACGCGGCGCGCGGTGCGCGCCTGGGGCCTGGAGATACTCTGCGCCGTTCCCGAAGAATATTCGAGCGCGCTGACGGCCGTGATGATGCCCGCCGGCCACGATGCCGATGCGCTGCGCAAGGCCATCCTCGACGCCTACGACATGTCGCTGGGCATGGGCCTGGGCAAAATGCTCGGCAAGATTTTCCGCATCGGCCACCTAGGTGACTTCAACGACCTCACGCTGGCCGGAACGCTGTCCGGGGTGGAAATGGGCCTCGCCCTTGCCGGTGTGCCGCACAAAAAAGGCGGCGCACAGGCGGCGCTCGATTACCTGGTCGAATGCGCACGCCAGCCGGCGCGCAAAGCGGCATAGGCTTTCAATCCCCTGACAACAACGCCCCGCACCGAGGGCGCGCAGACCCACCCGGAGGAAAAACCATGTCCCGCCATATCCGTATCGCCGCAGCACTGCTGCTCGCCGTCTGCACCGCAGCCCACGCGCAGACCTATCCGAGCAAGCCGGTGCGCATCCTGGTTGGCTTCGCTCCCGGTGGAGGAACCGACATCGTGTCCCGCGTCATTGCACAGCGCCTGACCGAAGTCTGGGGCCAGCCGGTGCTGGTGGAAAATCGCGCCGGCGCCACGGGTGCCATTGCCGCCGACCTGGTCGCCAAGGCCCCCGCAGACGGCTATACGCTGATCATGGGCCACGCCAATTCGCATGCCATAGGGCCCCACTTGAACAAACTGCCCTACGATCCGCTCAAGGACTTTGCACCGATTTCTTATGTCGGCTATGTGCCCAACGTTCTGGCGGTGCATCCGTCCATTCCGGCAAAGAACGTCAAAGAACTGGTGGCCCTGCTCAAGGCCAGTCCGGACAAATACAACTACGCCTCTTCGGGCAACGGCAGCAGCCAGCACCTGGCGGGAGAGCTGTTTCAGTTGCTCACCGGCGTAAAGATCGTGCACGTACCCTACAAGGGGTCGGGTGACGGCATCAAAGACTTGTTGGCCGGTGTGGTGGCGATGAACTTTGACACCATGCCGCCGGTGATGGAGCACATCAAGGGCGCCCGACTCAAGGGCCTTGCCATATCCACCTCGCGCCGTCTGCCGCAGTTACCCGATGTGCCAACCTTTGACGAGGAAGGCATCAAGAATTTCGAGGTCCTGAACTGGTACGGCGTGATGGGGCCAGGCGCCATGCCGCGCGAACTCATAGGCAAACTCAACACCGACATCAACCGCGTCATGCGCGAACCGGAAATCAAGGCCCGCCTCGAACAAGTCGGCACCCAACTGCGCGAAACCACGCCGGAGGAATTTGCCGCATTCATGCGCACCGAACTGGCCAAATACGGCAAACTGATTCAGGATGCCAACATTAAGTTGCAATGACCGCGGCGGCCCATGAACCAAGGAACCGAGGAACGATAAGCACAACAGGCCAGAAACCACGCGCAGGCGACCACAACTCACCCTAGCCGCACTAAGACCAGGACCAGGACCAGCATGAGCACAGAGACGATATTGGTAAATCGCGACGGGCACATCGTCACCGTCACGCTCAACCGCCCGGAAAAACTCAACGCCCTGACCAAGCCGATGTGGCGGCGGCTCGGCGACGCGTTCACCGAGCTCTCGGCCGATGCGTCGATACGCTGCGTTGTGATCCGCGGCGCGGGCGAGCGCGCCTTCGCGCCGGGCAACGACATATCCGAGTTCGAAAACGAGCGCTCCAACGTGGCGCAGGCGCGCGCCTACGGCCGCATCATGCACACCACCATCGACGCCATCGCCAACTGCCCCCACCCGGTGGTCGCGCTGATACACGGCATCTGCGTCGGCGGTGGCCTGGAAATCGCCGGGCTTGCCGACATTCGCATTTGCGGCGAGTCGAGCCGCTTCGGCGTACCGATAAAAAATCTCGGCCTGGTCATGGCCTACGGGGAGATCAAGCGCCTGATCGACCTCGCAGGCTACAACACCGCCATGGAAATGCTGTTGGAGGGACAGATTTTCAATGCCGCGGAAGCGCGCGAAAAAGGCCTGGTGACGCGCGTCGTGCCCGACCACTTCGTCGACGAAGAAGCCATGACGGCGGCACACCGCATCGCCGAGGGCGCACCGCTGGTCGCGCACTGGCACAAGAAATTTGCGCGCCGCCTCACCGATCCGAAACCGCTGAGCGAGGCCGAATACGACGAAGGCTTTACCTGCTTTGGCAGCGAAGATTTTCATATCGGCTACAAGGCCTTTCTGGCCAAGAAAAAGCCGGACTTCAGGGGCAGCTAAACTACGGAAAATTCCCAGGGCCGCCTGCGCGCTTTAGCGTCTGTGTCGGCGTCTCGGCGTCTCGGCGTCTCAGTGTCTCAGTGTCTCAGTGTCTCAGTGTCTTAGTGTCTTAGCGTCTCAAGCACCAAGACGGCAAAGCCGGTGCACCTCGCCAAGAAGCGCGCAGTCCGGGCGCCCTTGCTGTGGCAAACTGGCTGTCTTGCCGCCACTCCGGCGACAGCAGCAAACTGTGGCAACACCGCGACCCGTCCATCAGGCGGGCATTTCAAATCCAAAGGGGGAAACATGAAATTCTTGTTCCGCATTTCAGCCTTGCTTGCCGCCGCCCTTGTCGCGCTGGCACCCGTCACGGCATCGGCTCAGGCCTGGCCAAGCAAACCGATCAAACTGGTCAATCCTTTCGCCCCCGGCGGCGGCGTCGATGCCTTCGGGCGGCCTCTTGCGGCCAAACTGACGCAGTCCCTCGGGCAGACAGTGTTTGTCGAAAACATCGCCGGCGCGGGCGGAACGGTCGGCGCAGGACAGGCAGCCAAGGCACCGCCCGATGGTTACACCTTTTTCCTTGGCGCCATTCACCACACCATCGCCGAAAGTGTCTACGCCAAGCTGCCCTACAACATCGAGCGCGATTTCACGCCGGTTACCGTGCTCTCTTATGTACCCAATGTCGTGGTGATCAATCCCAAGCATCCGTTCAAGACACTCAAAGAGCTGATCGATTACGCCAAGGCCAACCCGGACAAACTCAATTTCGGCTCGGCCGGCAACGGCACCTCGCATCAGCTCGCCGGCGAGTTGTTCAAGATCATCACCGGCACCAAGCTGGTCCACGTGCCGTACAAGGGCGCCGGCCCGATGATGCAGGACCTGCTTGCAGGGCAGATCGACATGGCCTTCGACGCCATGGGTACCTCGGCGCAACAGATCAAGGGCGGCAGGCTGCGCCCGCTGGCGGTCACCACAGCCACGCGCGCATCGCTAATTCCGGAGGTGCCGACCATGGCCGAGGCGGGCGTGCCCGGCTACGAAGTGACCACCTGGTACGCCTTGTGGGCGGTCAAGGGAACGCCGCAACCGATCATCGACAAGATGTACGCCGAGGTCAAAAAAGTTCTGGCGCAAAAAGACATCCTGGATATCTGGACATCCCAGGGCGCGGATCCCGGCGGCCAGACGCCCGCTGAATTCGTCAAGTTCCAGCGCGCCGAAATCGAAAAATGGGCAAAGGTAGTAAAAGACGCGGGCGTCAAGCTGGACCTCTGACCCCCCCCCCGGGGGGGCTTTACATCCCAAGGCCACGGGCGCGCCCGTGGCCTTTTCATTTTATCGCCAGCGCCGCCGCACACGTCTAGCCGCGCCGCGCATCGGCTAAAATAGGTGTTCGATTTTTTATTGATTCTTTGATCCATTCCATGACCCAAGGCATTCTGCTCACGCGCGAAGGCGACATCGCCACCGTGGCCCTCAGCAACCCGGGCAAACTGAACGCGCTCACGCTCGGCATGTGGGATGAACTCGCGACAACCATGCGCGCGCTATCGACCGATGAGACGCTGCGCTGCATCGTGATTCGCGGCGCGGGCGACGAAGCGTTTGCAGCAGGGGCGGACATTGCCGAGTTCGCCACCGTGCGCAACACAGAAGAACAGGCCAAGGCCTATCACCGGCGGCATGTCTACGGCGCGCTGCGCGCGATCGGCGATTGCCGCCACCCGACCATCGCCATGATCAAGGGCGCCTGCGCCGGCGGCGGCCTCGAGATCGCCTGCCTGTGCGACCTGCGCATCTCGGGCAAGTCCGGGCGCTTTGGCGTGCCTATCAACCGCCTCGGCTTTCCGATTGCCTATGAGGAACTCGCGGCGGTGCTGCCGCTGGCCGGCAAGGCCGTCATGCTCGAGATCCTGCTCGAGGGCCGCATGCTCGGCGCCGACGAGGCCTATGCCAAGGGCTTGCTGACACGCGTGGTCGAGGACGCGCAGGCCGAGGACGAGGCCTATGCCACGGCGCGGCGCATCGCCGCCGGCGCACCACTGGTGGCGCGCTGGAACAAAGCACGCATCAAGCGGCTACTCGCCCTGCCCGAGGCGCTTACCGAAGCGGAGAACGACACCGGCTTCGCACACATGCAAACCGAGGATTACAGCATCGGCATGAAGGCTTTCCTCGCCAAGACCAAACCCAAATTCGTCGGGCGCTAAAGCCCGTTTCTGGATTTTGTTACGCTTTCACGCTTTTTAGCAAAGGATTCCCATGGCAGGCCCCTTATCGCATATCCGCGTCCTCGACCTCTCGCGCGTCCTCGCCGGCCCCTGGGCGGGGCAAAACCTCGCCGACCTTGGCGCCGAGGTAATCAAAGTCGAGCGCCCGAAAATCGGTGACGATTCACGCGCCTTCGGGCCGCCCTGGGTCAAAGACCAGCAGGGCAATGACACGCGCGAGTCGGCCTATTACACCGCCGCCAACCGCGGCAAAAAATCCATCACGCTCAATATCTCCAGGCCAGAGGGACAGGCCATCGTGCGCGAGCTTGCGGCGCGCTCCGACGTGCTGATCGAGAACTACAAGTTTGGCGACCTCGCGCGCTACGGCCTCGGCTACGACGACCTGGCAAAAATCAACCCACGCCTGATTTATTGCTCGGTCACCGGCTTCGGCCAGACCGGGCCGTATCGCGAACACCCCGGCTACGATTTCATGATCCAGGGCATGGGCGGCATGATGAGCGTCACCGGCGAACCCGACGAGGCGCCCGGCGGTGGGCCGCAGCGCGCCGGCGTTCCGGTGGCCGACATCATCACCGGCATGTACGCATCCATCGCCATATGCGCCGCCATCGCCAATCGCGCCGAAACGGGAAAGGGCCAGCATCTGGACCTCGCGCTGCTCGATTCACAGATCGCGCTGATGAGCTACCAGAACACCAACTACTTCGCCACCGGCAAGCCGCCGGCGCGCATCGGCAACCTGCACCCGAACATCGTGCCCTACCAGCCTTTCAAAACATCGGACGGCAGTGTCATCCTCGCCTGCGGCAACGACAACCTGTTCCGCAAGTTCTGCGACGTCGCAGGCTGTACCGCGCTGACCGGGGATCCACGCTTTGCCACCAACGGCAAACGCGTCGAAAACCGCGTAGAAATGACACGCCTATTGCAGGAGATTTTTGCCAAACGCACAACGCGAGACTGGGTCGAATCACTCGAGGCGGCGGGCGTGCCCAACGGCCCGATCAACAATATCGCGCAGGTGTTCGAGGAGCCGCAGGTAAAGGCACGCAACATCAAGATCGAGCTCGACCATCCGATCGCCGGCAAGATGCCGCTGGTGGCGAGCCCCATGCGCTTCTCCGGCACGCCGATCGAGCACACCATGGCGCCGCCAACGCTGGGACAACACACCGAGGACGTGTTGCGCTCGCTCGGCAAGAGCGAATCCGAGCTGGCCAGACTACGCGCGGACGGGATCGTCTGAGCCGGACGGCTTACCAGAAGCCCCAGAGCATTTTGCTCGCCATCACAAACAGCAGGCAGGCGAATATTTTTTTCAAGGCCCTGGTCGGCAGACGGTGCGCGATGGCCACGCCAAGGGGCGCGGCCAGCACGCTGGTGATCGCAATGCCGGCGAACGCCGGCAAATAGACGTAACCGATGCTCCACGCCGGCAGGCCCGTCTGCGCCAACCCGGCGACGACGAACCCGACCGTGCCCGCTGCGGCAATCGGGAAGCCGACCGCCGCGGCCGTGCCTATGGCCTGCAGCATGGGCACGTTGCTCCAGAGCAAAAAAGGCACGGTCATGAAAGCGCCGCCGATGGCCGCAAACGCCGAGGCGGCGCTGATGACAAACCCTGCGATAGACACACCAAGCCAGCCGGGAACATTGCGCGAAGGCGGGGGCTTGCGATCAAAAAGCATATTGGCTGAAGCCAGATAAACGATCAGGCAAAACAACAGTGCAAACAGCCGCGTCGGAATCACGCCTGCCGCGGCCGAACCGATCAAGCCGCCGAGCAGAATGCCTGGGGTCATGGTTCTGACAATGTCCCAGCGCACCCCGCCGCGCGCGGCGTGCGCGCGCGCGCTTGAGGCCGCGGTGAACAAAATGGTGGCCATGCCGGATCCTACCGCCAGATGCAGTACATGCTCACGCGGCAGACCCTGCGCCTCGAACAACATCACCAGCAAGGGCACCATGATCGCGCCACCGCCGATGCCCAGCAGCCCGGCGAAAAATCCGACCGCCGCCCCGATGGCAACATAGCCCACGATCCAATCCATCAGCGCCCTTTCAGCAAGTGCGCGACCAACTCAACAAATCCGCCGCCACTGCGTGCGCCGGTGACAAAGACAGGCGATATCTCAAGGCGCGCGGAAAAATCAGCGACATTGGCCACCCCCACAGACATCGGGAAATAGGCAAACATCGGCGCATCATTGGGTGAATCGCCGATAAAAACATAGTCCGCCTTGTCGGCATCAAGCTGGACGTTAAACCGTTCACGCATGAGCGTGCGCGTCATGCCCAGCTTGTCGTAGCTGCCGAACCAGCCGTTGACGTGGATGGAGCTCACGCGCGCCGTCATGCCCGACTCGTGCATGATCGCAACAATGCGGTCGATATCCGCATCGGACAGCCGCGGCACATCCTCACAAAAATCTATGGCGAGGTCCGCTTCACGATAGAGCTGGTCGGAAGCCACGCCGGCCCCCGGGACTTGCTTCAAGATGCGCGCGCGCACCGTTGCGAGCCTGGCGCGGTTCGCCGCGCGCACGGCCTCATCGTCAAGAAAGCGCTTTATCAGTTTTCGCGCATCGCGGTCATATTGAAAATAAAATGCGCCGTTCTCACCCACCACCGCATCCACAGGCCACATGCGCGCAATGTGATCGCACCATCCGGCCGGCCGGCCGGTGATGGGGATCACCAGCTTGCCCGCGGTTTTCAAGGCATCGAGCGCGGCATAGGCCGCCGCAGTCAGATGCCCGTCGGTGGTCAGCGTGTCATCGAGGTCACAGAAAACGCCAAGAATCCGGTCCACCGGCAGTTGCGCGATTGGTTTCATGCCGGCCAATTTCATGGCTTGTCATTTCCAGGAAAGTATTCGATTCGGTGTGAAAAGGCCAGTGTGCGGGGGCGTCGCATCAACTCAGGGTCTTCATGAAATTCGCGACGCGCGCGCGCTCGGCCGGGGACATGTGCAATCCGCATTTGGTCCGGCGCCAGATGACATCCTCGGCGTCTTGCGCCCACTCATTCCCGACAAGGTAACGCAGCTCGCGTTCGTACAGGCCGCCGCCGAAATACTGTCCAAGATCAGCGGCAGTCCTGGCGTCTCCCAGCACCTCATCGACGAGGGTGCCGTGGCGGCGCAGCAGGCGGGCCAGCCACTGCCGGTCAAGCTCCGGCCTGCGCGTGCGAACATCGGCAAGCACCGCCTGGAAATCACGCCCGCCAAAATCGCCACCTGGCAGGGCTTGGGTGTGAGTCCAGGCCGGTTGAGCCGGAAACCAGCGCACCAGCTTCTCCAACGCGTGCTCCGCCAGCTTGCGATAGGTTGTGATCTTGCCGCCGAATATCGACAGCAGCGGCGCACCGACGCCGGCCTCGCCGCAGTCGAGTTCAAAATGATAGTCGCGCGTTACAGCCGAAGAGTCGGGTGAGCCGTCATCGTAGAGCGGGCGCACGCCGCTATAGGCCCAGACGACGTTTTGCGCGGTGACCGGTCGGCGGGTGTAACGGCTCGCCGCTTCACACAAATACGTTATTTCGTCCTTCGATATTTCCGGCCTGTGTTCAGCGTCGGCCACCGCCACGTCGGTGGTGCCGATCAGCGTGAACTCCCTCTCATAGGGAATCAGAAAAATAATGCGCCTGTCCGGGTTTTGCAGGATGTAGGCGTGGCGCTTGTCGTGTATGCGCGGCACCACGATGTGGCTGCCTTTTACCAACCGCACCTTGGCGCGCGTGCCGATGCCAATCTCGTTGTCGATGACCTGCTTGACCCAGGGGCCGGCAGCGTTGACCAGGACGCGCGCCGTGACGTCGCGTTCGCCCCGGGCATCTTTGAGCGTGACACGCCAGGCGCCGGCTTCGCGCCGCGCCGCGCTGCAGCGCGTGCGCGGCAAAACAGTGGCGCCATGCCTGGCGGCCGAGCGCGCGTTTAGCACCACCAGACGCGCATCGTCCACCCAGCCGTCCGAATAGCTGAAGCCGCGTCGAAACTCGGGCTTGAGGCCCGCACCAGCACCGTCAACCGAGAGCACCACACCCCTCGACTTGGGCAAATGGGTGCGCCCGCCAATATGGTCATACAAAAACAAACCCAACCGTATCATCCACGCCGGCCGCAGGTGAGGTTCGTGCGGCAACACGAATTCCAAGGGCCAGATGATATGCGGCGCGATAGACAGCAACACCTCGCGCTCGGCCAGCGCCTCAGCCACCAGACGGAATTCATAATATTCGAGGTAGCGCAGTCCGCCGTGGATCAGCTTGCTGCTGGCCGAGGAGGTTGCGCCGGCAAGATCGTGTTGTTCGACAAGCAGCACCGACAGGCCGCGTCCTGCGGCGTCGCGTGCGATACCGGCGCCGTTGATGCCGCCGCCAATGATGACGAGGTCGTATTGATTCATGCAGGGCCGGTGCCGGACCGCAAGGCCCGGACATCTAAAGCAAAAAAAATCAGAAGGTCACCGTTCGCGCAGGGTTGGTCATGTTTATTGTTTGTGCCCCGATGTTACCGTGTTCCCGTGCGGCACACCGCCTTATACGCCGTTCCCGCTGTCGAGCGCCGGGCGCACTGCCTTGGGAAAGCGCAGGGGCCGCGGTGTCCGGTGCCGCCCTTTCGGCTGGGTCACGATACGCGGACGCACGGTGCGCGGACGGCGCGACGCCCAACGCGGTGCCGACCTGAAGCTGAAACACGATGGCATCACTGTTGCGCACGAAATTGCGCAGCATTTCAAAGGGGTTTGGCTCGATGATAATGTTGGGCTTGCCGAAGCTGCGCGCAAGCTCGCCGCGGCGCTTAAGCTGTTTTGCCTGCAGGGCTGCCAGATCGGCTGCAATTGACGATTAACAGTCAAGGATTCACTGACCAATGGGGCAAGCCCCCTTGTATATCCCCCGCCGCAGAGGGAAGCTTGTCAAAGGGCTCCCATTTGCAGGACTTGATCAGCGCTTACTTAATCGAGATAAGCCTTGGTCAAAAACGATGGCTGTCAGCGTAATCGTGCACATCCGTGCGCATAAATTGCGCACTTTTGTTTTTTGAAACCCGCTTCAGCAAAGAGTTTAAAGCGCATTGTCGTGACAATTTTGTCATCCACAGCAGTCCGGGTTTAGGCCGATGTAAGGATCAGGCTTTGGCTTTGATGAAGCCGAAGATATTGCCAAGCAACTCGTCTTCCTGAAAAGGTTTGCCAAGATAGACATTCACACCGATCTCCTTGGCATAGGCACGGTGTTTGTCGGCCATGCGCGAAGTGATCATGATGATGGGGATGTGCTTCAGGCGCGCGTCGGCACGCACATTGCGCGACAGGTCGAAGCCGTCCATGCGCGGCATTTCTATATCCACCAGCATCACCGCCGGGGACATGTTTTGCAGTTGCTCCAGCGCATCGACACCGTCCTTCGCGGTAACAAACTGGTAGCCCTCGCGCGCGAGGAGACGGCCGGTGACCTTGCGCACGGTAAGCGAATCATCCACCACCATGATGACCGGCTCTTCGGGCTCCTCCGGAGGCGCCGCCACCGGCACAAGCGGTACTTCGGCCGCGCCGGCCGACGGCTCCGTTTGCGCACGCTGGGCGAGGATGACCGGATTGAGGATAAGGACGATTTCACCCGTGCCCAGCACCGTGGCGCCGGTAATGCCGGGGATGCCGGCGATTTGCGGGCCGACGTTCTTGACGACGATTTCCTGGTTGCCGACCAGTTCGTCCACCTCGACCGCCACCACGTCGATGCCGCTGCGAAGGAACAGCAGGGGCGTTGTGCGCCGCGGCTCGGCAGCGGCCCCCTTTGGCAGTGACAGAAGGCGCGGCAGGTGGTGCAGTTTGTAGCGGCGGTTGTGCAGTTCGGCGTGGCCGCTTTCGTGCGCAACGGCGACGTCCTTGGGCCGCAGCTGCATGATCTGCTCGACCATCGATCCGGGCACGGCGAACAGGCGGCCTGCGGCCCGCACTAGCACGGCTTGCGTCACCGCCAGCGTCAAGGGCAGATACAGCGTAAATTTGGCACCCTTGCCTGACTCGGTCTTGATCTCGACGCGGCCACCCAACGCAACGACCTCGCTCTTCACCACGTCCATCCCAACGCCACGTCCGGCCAGCTGGGTCACATCCTCGGCGGTTGAAAAGCCCGGGCGGAAGATAAACTCCGCCAGCTCGCTATCGTTTGGCTGTTCGTCTTCACTCATCAAACCCTGTTTGATGGCTTTTTCCCGGATGCGCGCCAGGTCGAGGCCTGCACCGTCGTCGGCGAGGGCCAGCACCACATCGTTGCCCTCCTGCCGCAGGTCGAGCCGGATCTCGCCGGTCTCGTCCTTGCCGGTCGCGAGGCGCCGCTCGGTCGATTCCAGACCATGGATAATGGCATTACGCAGCAGGTGCTCAAACGGCGCGGTAATGCGCTCGAGCACCGACCGGTCCATCTCCACCTGGCCACCGCGGATGTCCAGGTTGGCGCGCTTGCCCAGCTCCTTCGCTGTCTGGCGCACGATGCGGTAGAGCCGGTCGCCAATGGACGAAAAGGGCACCATGCGGATTCGCATCAGATCTTGCTGCAGGTCGCGGCTCATGCGCGACTGGGCGGCAAGGGCGGCGTCGGTTTCATCCACCGCAGCGGTAAGGTTCTGGTGCACGGTGCCGACGTCATTGACGCTTTCGGCCATCATGCGTGTGAGTTCCTGAAAACGCGAGAAGCGGTCGAATTCGAGCGCGTCGAAACCCTCTTTTGTTTCAGTGACGATCTGCTGCTTGGACTGCATTTGCGTCTCGGCCTGGATCTCGACCTCGCGCAATTGTGCGCGCAGGCGCCCCATATTGTCGGTGAGCTCCTGCAGCGCGGCCTTGAGCACACGCATCTCGCTTTCGATACGGGTGCGGGCGATGCTCACTTCACCGGCCTGATTGACCAGGCCGTCAATCACATCAGCGCGAACCCGCAGCACACCGGCGCGCACGCCCTCTATGTCCCGCGGCACGGCCACGGTTTTCGTCTCAACGCCCGGGATCGCAACTGCGGAGGCCTCAACAGCCGCGCCCGGTGCAGCCTCGACCGGCGCTTTGTCCACCGGCACCTCGAGCCGCGCCGGATTCTGCAGCCGGTCAAGAAGGTAACCCATGCGATCGAGCGAGGTTTCGAGCCCGTCGAACAGCGACACCGGCAAGGAGCCGAGCGCGACTGCGTTCTCGATGCGCGTTTCCATGTGGTGGGTAAGCTCACCCAAGCCCATGGCGCCGGCCATGCGCGCACTGCCTTTTAGCGTGTGCAGCAGGCGTTGCAGGTTCTGCCCAAGCGCTGCGTCCGCAGCCGTGGCGCGCCAATCGCGCAAGGTATTGCCGATAGCCGGCACCAGTTCACCGGCCTCCTCCAGAAACACCGGCAGCAGTTGCGGATCGAGCTCGTCCTCCATGCGCGCCTGCCGGCGCTCGGTTTCGACTTGCTCCAGTTCCGCCGCCATAGTGTTCTGTGACAGCGCAGCCGGCAAATCAATCACTTGTGCCAACGCATGGGGGGGAGGAGGCGCTGTCTCTCCAATAGCGGGCTGATCAACGGCAGCGGCGCGCGCCAGCGTCGCCGCAGCCGTGGCCGCACTTGCCTCATTTTGCGCGTTCTGCGCCGCAGCCACCGCTGCGGTTTCAAGACGTTCAATCAGCGCGGTTGCGGCATCGGGAGGAATGCATTCGCTGACACGCATTGCCATGACATCGAGCGCGGCGACCGCCTCGGCAACCGATGCCTGGTCAAACTCACTGACTGTGTCATAGGAGAGCTGCTCCAATGCACGCTCCAGCGCGTGGGCAAGTTCACGCATATCCTCCAAACGGATCGTTCCGGCAATGCCTGCGAGGGTATGCGACGCGCGCAGAAACCTATCACTGACTACGCCGTGGTCCCTGAGAACCTGAAGCTCGGTACGCATCACCTCCAGGTGCGCTGTCGTTTCACTGATGAAAATGCCAAATAGCGTGGGCGAAACACGAAGCTCGCCGATTTCAACCATGTCGTCCTCGGGAGGCAGGACGGCAACCGGGGCCGCGTCCTCGGCGGGCAAGGGAACAGGAGCGAGCGGCTCCTCCCCGCGCCTCACACCTTCGGCCATTGCAATCAACGCCTGTTCGTCGCTGGAACTGCCACCCTGCTTGAGGCGTTCAACATTGACGTGAAAATAATCATGCGCAGCGCGCACGAGAGCGGTCAGCGCCGGCGTTGCATCGCGCGCCTCCTGCAGCCAGATGTTGATGATCTGCTCGACCGCCCAGGCCGCCTCGCCAAGTCGTGTCAGCCCGACCATGCGGCCGCTGCCCTTGAGTGTGTGAAAACCGCGGCGGATGACCGCCAGCGCCTCCTGATTTTGCGGTTGCGCTTCGCTAGTCGCGACATGGCGGGCAATACTCGCCAGCACTTCATCTGCCTCTTCGAGATAAACACCGAGCAACTCTGCGTCCACGATTTCATCCGTGGCATCGATCAGCTTTGTGGTCTCGGCCGAAGGCTCCGGTGCAGCTGTTCCCGGAACGATGCCCTCGATCGCCTCGGCGAGCGGCTGATGTGGCACCGCCCCGGATTTGGCCAGCATCGAGAGCGCTTCGCTTGCCTGGGTTTCCAGCCTCACGTCAGCTATCAGGCCGGCGTCTTTCTGGATTGACTCCAGGTTTTGCCGCAACTCCTGCTTGATGATCGAGTCGTTGGGTTTTTCCCTCCAGGCTTCGAACAGCGTTGCAGCATCTTTTTTCTGTTGCTCGAGTTCGGCCTCGACCGAACCACCAAGACGCTGGGTACGTTCCATCGCGGTCTCGGGCACGCTTGGCTTGATCGGCCGTACGGCCAGATCAAAGTCGGCCTTGCCGTGCGCGAGCGCCTCGATATAAAAACCAAGCCCGGACAAAGCCTGGGCGACACGCTCAAAGTCTTCCGACTGCGGCGCATAGGTTTCGCTGG
The DNA here is from genome assembly GCA_025356665.1 of Pseudomonadota bacterium. Taxonomy (GTDB): domain Bacteria; phylum Pseudomonadota; class Gammaproteobacteria; order Burkholderiales; family SG8-39; genus CAITSH01. The sequence goes on along the minus strand of JANXRV010000002.1, from coordinate 68,896 downwards.
CGAAACGGCTTATGTCCTGACGGCACGCACCAAGCATGTCGCCGGCGCGGGTTTCACCCAGAATGGACAGGGCGCCCAGTACCTGGCGTATGGGTTTGTCGAGGGCCGTGAGATCTGCGCGCTTGGTGATATCGCGGAAAAATCCGTCCAGTGTTTGCTCTATGGAGCGCAGGTTCGCTTGAATTTCGGCCACCACCTGGTGCATGGCGAGCCGCTCCTGCGCACGACGCGACATTTCATCCAATAGTGGAATATGGGGCGCGCCGACCGGCGGACACCCGAGCGCGCAAGCCTTTAACCTTTCCGCCATCACCTGCGCTTGCTGCGCAAACTCGGTGGCTACGCCGGCGTAGTTTTCAAGCGCGTTATCAAGAAGAAGCAAGGAGGTCGCCACTTCCATGGCGACGACCTCGTTGACTTTTTGTGCGCTACTGGCAAGCCAGGCACCAATAAGCGCCAGCTCACGGGCGAGTACGGCCATTTCGGTCTTGGGCAATTTGTCCGCGCCTTCCTTGATCTGCGCGGCAAGATCCTTGAAAGCGGTCAGGCTTGGCTGGTGCCCTGAAGCGAATTTATTCCAGGCGTCCTTCGCCTGCGTAACGTACTCGTGTAAGGCACGTACTTGCGGCTGTTCGGGCAAGGCCGCCGCACGCGCGGCATCACGCTCGGGGATGCTGCCCTCAAGGGCGTAATTGTCGTGCACATCGCGCAGCAGGTCGCTCGTCGGTGCCGCGTGTGCGACAAAATAAAGGGTCTCTCGAATCAAGCGTTCGGCGACATTCGCCGAGCCTTCTATCAGCCGTTTTAACTGCTGCTCAATGCGCATGCACATGCGCTTGGCATCGAGATCCGGGGGTAGCGCATTGTGGGCAAGCGCGTCGCAAAAAGCCGCCGCCACCCACCAGAAGTCCCGCTGCGTGGGCAATTGCTGCGCCGACTCGATCGCGCTGATGGCCTCGCGCATCTCGTTCGGGCCGGCGGCATCGTGTTTTATCCATTTCAGCAAACCGCGTTGAAAGCGGCTGCGCTGATCGCGATAGTACCCGGACGCCTGCTCGGGCGGCATTTGCGGGAGCACATCGGCGCGGGGCGGCGCCCTGTTCACGAGGTCGGGGTAATACAGATCGGTCGGGTCGGCCGCGCGGCCGCTTGCCGCCAGCAACTCGCCGTAAGCACCGAACAGCCGCAGCGGCTGATTGGAGACACCGTTAATCAACTGATCGAGATAATCAGAAAGTGCCGCGTACCCGCGCTGGGCCCGCCGGAAATTCTCCACGCTGCAGGGCAGGGTTTCACGCTCAAGGTCGGTAAGGAATGATTCGAGCTCCTCGGAAACGCGGGTAACGCCGTCCAGCCCGACGACCTGCAGCGCGCCATGCGCTTGATGCAAATGGGTTTGACTGGCTCGGAGCAGGCTTTTATCGGCGTTGTTCGCGGCGAACTTCTTCAGCGCATCGAGCGAACGCCCGAGTGACTGGTCAATCTCTCCTTTTACCCAGGAGAGCGGCCCAACATCAAATTCGACGCGCGAGTTCATCGTGAGTTGATTGGCTGCGTGAGGCGGTCAAGCGATCTTGAAGTTGGAGACCGAGCCCTTGAGCTCCTGGGCCAGATCCGAAATCTGCCCGATGGACACCGCCGTCTGCTGCGTGCCCTCGGTCGTTTGTTTCGTAATCGCCAAGATGTCCTGCATATTGGCGGCAACCGCGCCGGCGATGTGCGCCTGTTGCTTGGTGGTTCCGGCAATACCCTCGATCAGTTCTGCCAGCCTGGTCGACACCTGGCTGATCTCGCCAAGGGCCTGACCCGCGTTATCGGATAGCTTGGCGCCCTCAACCACGCCCTGGGTGCTTTTTTCCATCGCCGCCACCGCCTCCTGGGTATCGGTCTGAATGGTTTTGACGATGGCGCCGATTTGCTTGGTCGCCTCAGCCGACCGTTCCGCGAGTCGCTGCACCTCCTCGGCAACCACCGTAAACCCGCGCCCGGCCTCGCCCGCCGATGCCGCCTGGATCGCGGCGTTGAGCGCGAGCACGTTGGTCTGTTCCGTGATGTCCGTGATCAGTTCGACGATCTCGCCGATCTCCTGCGAGGACTCACCCAAGCGCTTGATGCGCTTGGCCGTGTCCTGGATCTGCTCGCGAATTTCGCTCATGCCAGAAATCGAGTTTTGCACCGCTGCCGTGCCTTTCTGGGCCGCCGCAAGTGACTGGCGCGCCACCGTCGCCGACTCCTCGGCGCTGGTCGACACATTGTTAATGGCGGTGGCCATCGACAATACCGAGTTCGAGGTCTCTAGAATTTCCTCGGATTGCTTTTCAGCCGCCGCCAGCAATCGCGTAGAGGTCTCACGCGCGGCATCGGTGGCGTTTGAAACCTGGGCCGCGGCCTTGTTGATCCGGCCAACCAGCACGCGCAACTCTTCAATGGTGTAGTTAACCGAGTCCGCAATGGCGCCGGTGATATCTTCACTGACCGTTGCGCTCACCGTCAAATCACCGTCGGCGAGGCTACCCATTTCATTCATCAGACGCAGAATGGCGTCCTGATTGGACTGGTTCTGGCGCGCGGCATCCTGCCTCTGGCGTTCCGACTCTTGCGCCTGTTGCTGAATGTCATCCCGATACACCTTGATCATTAAAAGTATGACGCCGATGGTAAGGAGCACGAAAAATGTCATGGCAGCAAAGTTCCGCGCACGCCCTGCAAGCTCCTCCTGGTACGCATCAGCAAGTTTTTGCGTGGCATTCAGAAGATTTTCCGAATCTGCCAACACGGCCCGGCCCGCAGCCTTGGCGTTGACGAGGTTCTGAAGACCGCCGAGTATGTCTGCGACGGCCGGCTGAAACTCCTTGTAGGCAGTCTCAAGTTCGGCCAGTTTTCCCGCGGTCTCGCTATCCTTGGTCGCACCCACGCGCAGTGCGTCGCTGCCTGTCATCAAACCCTGCAGGATGTCGCGGAAAGTATTGGTGTCCTTGCCCATGAGGAACGCGACTTCGGGGTCGACAACCTCGGAGGCGAGCATGTTGTTCGCATTTTTTGCCAGTCGTTGTGTCAGCATGACCAGCTGGCCGGACAGCGCGACTTCGCGTTGCGCCGAGCCCAATTGCAGCTTGAGCGCTGAAACCTGCTCTGCGATGTCGAGCAGTGCCGGATTACGCGCGTTGATGCTGCGCACCGAAGAACCCAGGGTGACCAGGTTTTTTTGCTGTGTCTGAACCAGCGCGAGGTTCTTGTTGGTTCTCTCCCATTCCTGCGTCAACGCCTCGAGCACGGGTTGAACCTGATCTGAGGTGGCAGGAAGTTTTACGCCACCGGGTGCATCGCCGCCGTTGCTCAGCAAGGCGAGCAGGCCGGTGAATGTGTCACGCGCGTCGCGCAGGCGACGGAAGGCTTCGGCGCTGCCCTGCAATCCACCCTGCGTTTCTTTGGCAATCCGCTGCGACAGCATGCGCATCTGGCCCGCCGAAGAAACATACACCGTGCCGTTTGTCGCCATACGCACATCGACGAACACGACCGCTGCGGTGACCAGCAGACAGGCCAGGATAATGGTGCCCAGAATCTGGTACTGCCGGCTGACCGCCATCTTGCCAATCAAGGGCAGTGGTGCGCCAGAACGAAGCACCTCCTGCTTGGCATTTTCCATCACCGTCGTTGCACCCCGTATGACCAGGGTGGAATGCATCGCCGGGTTGGCGGCCTTGGGCTTGACTGCGGCAAGCGCAGACGCTTTTGCCGCGTCGCTCTGCTTATTTTGTTTTTGGGGCTTGCCTTTCCCGAATTTCAATTCAGGCAGTTTGAATGCCATACACCCTCCAGATCGTCGCTTTTGTTACGTCATTTGCCAAATGGGCTTGCATGCTCGGGGGCCTTCTTGTCCTCAGACACCCGCGTGCAAGAAATCGTCGTGCCGCACCAATTCACCCGCCGCAAGCTCCCGCCACAGACGTCCCTCCGAATCGCGGTAACTCGCCGCAATCCAAGGCCTTGGGTCAGCCGCGTTGTCCTGCTCAAGTTGCTGCACGTTGCGCAGGCCCGTCATACGACTGATGAGTAAGGCCGCGTTGACCTTATAACGCTCGGCGACCAGCATGATTCGCGCCTCCGCCGTTCGCGCTGTCGGCTCCCCGCCCATGAAAAGCGCCAAATCAATGACGCTATGCAAATTGCCGCGGATATTCGCCAAGCCCAGAAACCATGCTTTCGTGAGCGGCACCGAGGTCACCTGCGGCACCGGCAGCACCTCGCCCGCTTCATCAAGGCGGAGCAACAAGTTGGCTCCCCCGACCTCAATCCCAAGCCTTGACCCCGACGTGGTCTGGTCGGCCGCGCCTTTAAGGCGCTCGACCAGTTGCTGCTGGAAGTCTCGAAGGCTGGTTTTCTTGATCGCCACGGTGTTTTCTGCCGTTCCCGCCGCCTAGCCCAAAGCGGCAATTTTGCCCAGAAGTTGGCCAGCATCGACCGGTTTGGTGAGGTATTCCTTGGCGCCCTGACGCATTCCCCACACCTTGTCCGTTTCCTGATCCTTGCTGGTGCACATGATCACCGGTATGTGCCTCGTAGCCTCGTCGCGCGTGATGTTGCGCGTCGCCTGAAACCCGTTTAGACCGGGCATCACCACGTCCATCAAAATCAAGTCGGGCATTTCGGCCTTGGACTTGTTGATGCCTTCCTCTCCGTTTTCGGCGAGCACCACCTGGAATCCGGCCTTGGTCAGGGTCTCCAGCATGAACTGTCGCTCAGTTGCCGAGTCGTCCACTACGAGAATTTTCTTGATCATCATTTTCAGTTCCCTTGCGTCTGTGTTCGGTGTCTTGTGTTTTATGTCTTGTGTCTTGTGTCTTGTGTCTTGTGTCTTGTGTCTTGTGTCTTGGGTCTTGTGTCTTGGTTCTGGTTTCTAGACTGCCCGTTGCGGCGCGTACGCGGCAACGGTCTTGAGCAAGCTATCCTTGGCGAACGGCTTGGTCAGATATTCATCCGAGCCCACCATGCGCCCTCGCGCGCGGTCGAACAGCCCATCCTTGGATGACAGCATGATTACGGGCGTGCCAGAGAACCGCGGATTTTTTTTGATCAGGGCACAGGTCTGGTAGCCGTCGAGGCGTGGCATCATGATGTCGACAAACACGACATCGGGCTGGTGATCGGTAATCTTTGACAGCGCGTCAAAGCCGTCCTCCGCAAGAATGACCTTACATCCAGCTTGCACGAGAAAAATTTCCGCACTCCGGCGTATGGTGTTCGAGTCATCGATCACCATAACCTTGACCCCGGATAGACTGACCGTGTCGTTCACTGATCTGGTTCCCTGTGCATCCGCCCGGTCCGCTGCCAAGCACGATCTCGGGCAAAGTCTTGATCACGTGACGGAGCCCCGCAATCGACGAAGACTTTGCATTTAAATTCTTAAAAACAGCTAATTACAGATCAATCCTAAAACTAAAAACGGACAAATTAGCAAGAGGCGCACGGCTGTTCCGGACACCTCTTTATGCCGCACCGGCCGCGGCGCTGCCTAGGTTTCCATCATCCCGATATCTGCCTGCTTGCGCCCATATCCGCGTTCTGCAATTGATGCAAACTATACGCCTAAATGATGACAAAACAAATCGTTACAAAGCATTTCTAAGGCAGATTGAGACAATTGACGCTAAGCGGCAATCCAATGCCTGAGATGCCTTTTAGCAGGCGTGGTCCGCAGGTATTTTCAGACTTCCACCATCTCGAAATCTTCTTTGCGCGCACCGCATTCGGGGCATGTCCAGTTCATCGGAACGTCGTCCCAGCGCGTTCCGGGCGCGATGCCCTCCTCGGGCAATCCAGCCTGCTCATCGTAGATCCAACCGCAAATGAGGCACATCCAAGTCTTGTATTCAGTAGTGACGATCATATTCAAAGGTAGGTTAAAATGGTCTCCCGCATCTTACCTTGTTGCTCTCCATGCTTCTAGGTTTGGTTCGATCCCTTTGTGACATGGGGTTTCTCCCCTCATCCCACGCGACCGCGCCCGAAATGCCTCACAGGTAGCACCTCCGAATGCCCTCATCCCCCCCCATTGTGCTTTCGTTCGCCGCCAGCGATCCTTCGGGCGGTGCCGGCATTCAGGCCGACATCATGACGCTGTCGTCGATGGGCTGCCACGCCTTGTCCGTCATCACTGCGATCACGGTGCAGGACACGGCCGGCGTGGATGACATTTTGCCGATCGACTCAGACTGGGTCGCCGACCAGGCTCGTCTTGTGCTCGAAGACATGCCGGTTTCGACATTCAAGATTGGTCTGCTGGGAAGCGTCGAGAACATTGCCGCCATAGCCGAAGTGGTGTCCGACTATCCGGACGTGCCGCTCATTCTTGACCCGGTGCTGGCCTCCGGAGGTGGAGACGAGATGGCCACCGACGACATGATTTCCGCACTGCGCGAACTGCTGGTGCCGCAAACGACCATCCTCACGCCCAACAGCCTTGAGGCGCGCCGCCTTGCCCAGGAGGATGACGAGGACCTCACCCTAGACGAATGCGCCAAGCGCCTTCTGGATATGGGTGCCGAGTATGTTTTGATCACCGGCACGCACGAAAATACGCCCCAAGTCATCAATACGCTGTACGGACCCGACGGCCTGGTGCGTTCTGAAAGCTGGGAACGCCTCCCAGGCAGCTACCATGGGTCGGGCTGCACGCTTGCTTCGGCGATCGCAGCCACCATCGCCAACGGACTGGACATTCCCGAAGCGGTACACGAGGCGCAGGAATACACCTGGCAATCGCTGGCTGCGGCGTTCCGTCCGGGAATGGGACAGAACATCCCGGATCGGTTTTTCTGGGCACGCGATATGGATGACAAAAACGGCTCCGGTTCCGCCTAAGTCCGCTTTTGCGCCCGTCAGCGCTCTAATACGGTCACATCGCGCATCAAACCCAATAAAGCAACACTACCGAGCACAGCCATGGCCACCCCCAGTTCCACATCCCAAGCTCAACGCCTCGTGCGCGGGCTGTACGCGATCACGCCGGATCAGATCGACACAGCGGTCCTTGTCAGCCGCGTAAGCCATGCAATCGCCAGCGGTATCACCTTGCTGCAATACCGCAACAAAGCCGCGGGTCTGCGTCTGCGGCGTGAACAAGCGGGCGCGATTTTGCCGCTTTGCCGCGAAGCGGGCGTAACCCTCATCATCAACGACGACTTGGAACTGGCCCTCGAAATCGAGGCAAACGGCGTACATCTTGGCGCCGAAGACGGGGATATTACCGCGGCGCGCGAAGCGCTCGGGCCGCGGCGCATACTTGGCGTGTCCTGCTACAACCGCGCAGGACTCGCGCGCAATGCCAAAAAGGCCGGCGCTGATTACGTTGCCTTCGGCAGTATTTTCCCGTCCCCGACAAAACCCGGCGCGGTGCGCGCGCAGCTGGAAATGCTGTCCGCCGTGCGCAAGGAGCTGGGTCTGCCCATTGTCGCCATCGGCGGCATCACGCATCGCAATGCAGCGCAGGTGGTCGCCGCCGGCGCGGATGCGGTGGCGGTGATCAGCGACCTCTTTGATGCGCCGGATATTGCCGAACGCATCGAACAGTTCAATTCGATATTCGCAACCCACACCGCGCTCGTTGCGGACGCCGACGCCGGCGTCTAGGGCATGCCATGCGCGCGGCGCGTCAGAAGACGCGATTAAAATGCCACTCGAGCGCCTTGAAATGCCCGTCTGGCTTTCCAGGCGGTCCCCTCCGGGACCGGAGGCCAAACCCAAACACATTTTTCCTCACATCCTGATTTTGTCTTGTCTGGGTTTTTATCATGACCAAAAACGAACAACTGTTTGAACGTGCGCAGCGCACCATCCCCGGCGGAGTCAATTCCCCGGTCCGCGCATTTCGTTCCGTCGGCGGCACGCCGCGCTTTTTCGAGCGTGGCGCTGGCGCCCATGTCTGGGATGCCGACGGGAACAAATACATCGACTACGTCGGATCCTGGGGTCCGATGATTCTGGGCCACGCCCATCCGGACGTCCTTGCCGCGGTGCAGGCGCGTGCCGTACACGGCCTGTCCTTCGGCGCGCCGACAGAGATTGAAATCGACCTGGCCGAAACCCTGTGCCGCTTGGTGCCGAGCATGGATATGGTGCGTCTGGTCAGTTCGGGCACCGAGGCGACAATGAGCGCCGTTCGCCTCGCACGCGGCTTCACCGGACGATCGCGCCTGATCAAGTTTGAAGGCTGCTATCACGGCCATGGCGATGCGATGCTGGTGAAGGCCGGTTCGGGCGCGTTGACGCTGGGTCAGCCAAGTTCAGCCGGCGTTCCGCCGGAAACGGTCGCGAACACCACAGTGCTCGCCTACAACGATGTCGCGGAGCTCGAAAACTTCTTCGCCCAAGCCGGCGCTGATGTCGCCGCGGTGATCGTTGAACCGGTCGCCGGCAACATGAATCTGGTGGCACCGACCCCGCAGTTTTTGTCGACGCTGCGCACCCTTTGCACCAAGCACGGCGCAGTGTTGATTTTCGACGAAGTAATGACCGGCTTTCGCGTCGCGCTTGGCGGGGCCCAGGCGCGCTATGGTGTGACACCCGATCTGACGACGCTTGGCAAGGTCATCGGTGGCGGCATGCCGGTCGGGGCGTTCGGCGGTCGCCGCGACATCATGCAAAAAATCGCCCCGCTCGGCCCGGTTTACCAGGCCGGCACCCTGTCGGGCAACCCGGTTGCGGTCGCCGCCGGCCTCGCAACCCTCAAAGCCGTGGCCGAGCCGGGCTTTTTCGACCGCCTTGAGCAAACAACGCGCACGCTGACCGAGGGTCTCACCAATGTCGCAAAGAAGCACGGCATTGCGTTTTCGGCGCAGGCTATTGGCGGCATGTTCGGGATTTATTTCAGTGCCAGCGTGCCGCGATCATTTGAACAGGTCATGCAAAGCGACAAAGCGCGTTTTAACCGCTTTTTCCACGGCATGCTTGACCAGGGCGTCTACTTCGCTCCTTCCGCCTATGAAGCCGGCTTCATCTCTGCCGCACACACGCCCGAGGATATTGCAACAACCCTGACGGCGGCGGCGACCGTGTTCGCTCAAATCAAATCGCCGTAGCGAAAACCTCGTCGCACGGCGAAACTGCGGCAAAACCGGTCCAACCTGCGTGACGCACGCGGATTATTTTTTCAACGCATCCCGAATTTCGCGCAACAACATCACCTCCTCGGAGGGTCCGGGCGGAGCCGGTGGCTCGGCGGCCTCTTCACGCTTGAGGCGGTTGATCAGCTTCACTGTCATAAAGATCGCAAAAGCGACAATTAAAAACGAGATCAATGTATTTGCGAAAAGCCCGAGGTTGAGCGTCACGGCGCCGGCCTTGGCGGCATCGGCAACAGTGGCATAGGGGCCGGCGGTCGCACCGTCTTTCATGACGATGAACAGGTTGGAGAAATCAACCTTGCCCAGCGCAAGCCCAATGGGCGGCATGATGACGTCCTTAACCAGCGAATCGACAATCTTACCAAAGGCCGCGCCGATGACCACACCGACCGCGAGGTCGATGACGTTACCGCGCATGGCAAATTCTTTAAATTCCTTAAGCATGCTTTGTTCTCCGTTTTTTCAGTTCCGGTAAATTCGGCGGATTTTACAACGTCAAAGCAGAAATAAAGTTGCCAATCCAAGGAAGATGAAAAATCCGCCACTGTCGGTGCAAGCCGTAAGCATGACGGACGAACCGATCGCCGGATCGCGGCCAAGCTTCACCATGGCCAGCGGAATCATCACGCCAACAATGGCGGCGAGCATCAGGTTGAGCGTCATGGCCGCGGTCATCACCAGGCCAAGCTGCACGCTGCCATAGAGCCACCAGGCGGCGAGGCCAAGTATGCCGCCCCAAAGCAGCCCGTTCAATAACGCCACGCCGAGTTCCTTGCGAAACAGTTTGCGCGCCTGGTCAAACTGGATCTGCCCGAGCGCAAAGGCGCGCACGATCATCGTTGTAGTCTGGTTGCCGGAGTTCCCGCCAATGCCCGCAACAATGGGCATCAGCGCCGCAAGCGCAACCAACTTGGCGATAGAGCCTTCAAACGCACCGATGACACGCGAAGCGACGAATGCGGTCACCAGGTTGACCGCCAGCCAAGTCCAGCGGTTTTTCACGCTATCCCAGACCGAGGCAAAGATGTCCTCTTCTTCGCGCAGGCCGCCTTCGCGCAATGCCGTGGTTTCGCTTTGTTCGCGCATGAAGTCAACGACGGATGCGACGGTGACCCGCCCTACCAGCTTTCCCTGCGCGTCCACCACCGCGGCCGAGACAAGATCGTAGCGCGCAAAGGCCTGGGCCGCCTCCTGCGCATTATCGTCCGTGTAAAGGATGACGACATCCGATCCCATTATCTTGCTCACTGGGTCATCAAGTTCGGAGACGATGAGCTTGCTGATGGGCAGCGCGCCTTTCAGGTGATCCTCGCGATCGACGACAAAAATCTGATCGGTGTTGTCGGGCAGTTCGTCGAAACGACGCAAGTAACGCGTCACCACTTCGAGGGTGACATCGTCGCGCACGCTGACCGGGTCAAAATCCATCAGAGCGCCAACCGAGCCTTCCGGATAGGACATCGCCTCACGCAACTGCTCGCGCTCGTCGGCCGGCAGGGAGTCAAACACATCCTCAATGACCTCCTCGGGCAAATCCGGTGCTAGGTCGGCGATTTCATCGGCGTCAAGCTGCTCGGTCGCGGCGACGAGCTCCTCGGTGTCCATGCTCTTGATGAGGGTTTCGCGTACCGCGTCGGAGACCTCGAGCAGAATCTCCCCGTCACGCTCCGCCTTGACGAGATCCCAAACGGCCAACCGCTCTTCATGCGGCAGCGCTTCAAGAATATAGGCCACATCCGCCGCGTGCATTTCGTCGAGCTTGGCGCGCAGCTCGACGAAATGCTGCTTGGGCGCCATCGACTCGACCGGGTCGTCGCGCGGCCTGTCCTGTCGTTGAGCCAGCGCCTCCACCAAATGCTGGCGCCGCAAAAGCTCCTGCACTTCGCGCAGGTCCTCTTGCAGGTCTTCCAGTTCTTTGCGTTGTGTGGTGTCTTTGGTCACTGCGGCGTCGCTATTTTGGGGGCCGGCGTGTCGGCATCGGCGGCAGCCGATTGTAGCAGTCGATTGTTGCGCAGCGGCGATTTTCCGGCCGCGCCACCCGGACAAGATCCGCGAACTCGGGTGCGACGCGGCGCGAAAATCAGGATGTCAGGGCAACTGCGCCTGCGGCATGCGCGCGAGAATGGTCGCCGAATAAGCACTAAGGTAAGGTGACCCGCGATTACGATCATAGAACTGCGGCCGCGGCAGCATCGCCGCAAGACGCGCGGCCTGTTCGGCATTGAGGGCGGCGGCGCTCACGCCATAGTAGTGGCGCGCCGCAGCCTCGGCACCGAATATGCCCACGCCCCATTCGGCGATGTTCAGATAAATCTCCAGGATGCGCTCCTTATCAAGAATCGCCTCAAGCATCAGCGTGATAACCGCCTCCTGCGCCTTGCGGATATAGCTGCGCTCCCCGGACAAAAACAGATTTTTCGCCAATTGTTGTGTGATGGTCGAGCCACCGGCGACGGCCTTGCCTTTTTTCTGGTTCTTTTCAATGGCGCGCTGGATGCCCTCCCAGTCGAAGCCCTCGTGATCGACAAACTTCATGTCTTCGGCGGCGATAATCGCCCGTTTGAGGTTAGCCGAAATTTTCGCGTAGGTACTCCAGTGGTACTTCAGCCGCGCATGGGCATCTTTTTCACGCAACTGCTCCAGACGGGACGACATGAAGCTCGTGCTGCCAGGCGGCTGGTATTTCCAGTAAAGGATGTGCAGGCCAAACCAGGCCTGCGCCACAAACACCGCGAGCATGACAGCGGCGAGGATGTAACTGAACACCTTCCAGGCACGCCGCCGCAGTTTCATCCGTGTACCAACCCGGCCAATGCGCGCGGAGACACGGCCGCCTCGCCGGTTGTCACGGGCTACTCCCCGAACAACTTGTCCCCGGGGGCGAAGGTCCAGGTTCGAGTTATGACGAGGACATCGGTATCCTTGCGGATGTCCGGTGGAAACGCCGAATAGGGCGCAGCCATCCTGACAATCCGCTCGGCCGCCCGGTCCAGCACTTGGTGACCGGAGGAGCGGTTGATTTCCACCGCCTCAAGGCTACCGTCAGTTTTGATCGAAACCGTAAGGATAAGGCTGCCATAAAGGCGTCCGCGCGCGTCCTCAGGATAGTTGACATTTCCAAGTCGCTCGACCTTCATGCGCCAACCTTCGACATACTGTGCAAAACGGTATTCGCGTGCGCGAGCTCCGACAAACTCCTTGCGCGGCCTCTGGTTGTAATCCTCAATGCGCCGGTTGATTTGTGCCTGCATACGGGCCAAAGCCAGGGCGCTGGTCGCCAGATCCGACCCCGAAACCTGCGGCGCCGGTTCGACGCTGGGCTCGGACTTGGGCTCGGTCGACGCGACTGCTGTCTTGGCTTGCAATTGCGTCAGTAGTCGTTGCTGCTGGGCTTCAAGCTCCTGGACTTTTTTGGCTGCTCGCGTCACATCACTGCCGCGCTCTGTCTCGCTAATGACAGGCAAGGGTGTACTGGCGCGTCGGTTCTGGTCGGTGTTGCCACCGCCGTCCAGATTGGACTGGGCGTGCAGTTCAGTGTTCACCGGCGTGGACTTGGTTTTGCTGTTAACCAGCACCACCTCAAGCATTTGCGGCGTATTTTTCAGGCGCGTCGCATCGGGAAATTTGAAGTGCAACGAAAACAGCAGGGCATGCAAAACAATGGAAATCGAGAGCGCGAGCGAAAAGACGCGCGATGCTGGATCCATTCCGGCCATGAACTCAGGCCAGCTTAATTTAGGCACCTGAAAATCGGCAGCACTCAAATGAGATTAAGTCCTAATAATCATGGAAGTCTAGCCCTTTTTTAAGCTGCCGTCTCAGCTTGCTCCAGCGCCTTGAAAACCAGTTTGACCGTGGCATCAATAAAGTCGATCTCGCCGACCTCAAGCACCACCTTGCTGCCGGCAGGTAACTCGGGCAGGGACGGAACCCGGGTCACGAACGGGATGCGGTTAAGCCTCACCAGATTGTCGCGCAGCACTTCCGCGCCGGTCTCGCCAAGCCCATTTTGCCGCAACCAACGCAGGCACCAATAATGCTCCATGCTGTTCTGAAATTCATTATAGGCGGCGTAAGTCATCTCAAAGTCACGCAGGGTCGCCAACAGGTCGGCATCATTCGCAGCGAAGGGCGGTGCTTTTTCCAACAACAGTGCAATCAACTGCCACTGGTTCACAAGATCGACGTAGCGACGCAAGGGCGAACTGGACCAAGCGTAATGCGACACCCCTAGCCCTTCATGCGGCAACGCCGAGGTGGTCATGCGCACCTTGCCACCGCCCTGCGCCCGATAGATTGCCGCCACACCATTTTCATCGAGCATTTTTCCCCATCGATGGTTCGCAAGAATCATCAGCTCGGCAACCAGTTTATCCAGCGGGGCGCCGCGGCGGCGCGCCTCGATCGAAACGCGGTCGTCTTCGACATAAAAATTGTACTCAAGGCGGTCTTGCATGTTGCTCGCTTTGCCACGAAGCGCCTCAAGCTTTTGCGCAAACTGCCACAACCAACGCAACTCATCCACAAACGGAATTCCCGGCGCCGGCGCGCCCGATTCGAACGCATCGTCGAGGGATTCGACCTGCTGGTGGCGCAAATTGGCAACGATAGGCACATTCTCCACCCGGCTGAATTCCGCGCTGATGGCAAAGGTCTCCGGGTCACAATCGACATAGAGCGAAACAGCAGGACGGGACCGACCTTCGGCCAGCGTGAACGCTTCAACCGCTGCTCGCGGCAGCATGGTGATCTTCAAGCCCGGCATATACGCCGTGGAAAGGCGTTCCCGCGCGGACCGGCCCAGAACAGATTGGGGCTGAATTCCCAACGCCGGCGCGGCGATATGAATGCCGACACGCACCATGCCGCCGGGCAGTTGCGTCAACGAAAATGCATCGTCGATTTCGGTCGTCGTTGCATCATCGAGACTGAAGGCGCGCACATCGGCTAGCGGTAACTCGCTTGGCGCGCTGAAATCCTCGGTGCCGAAGAACTCCGCGCCCTTGGGAAAGTACTCATACAAAAACCGGCCAAGATGGTAGTCGTGGCTGGAGGCAAGCGCGCCACAGCGCTCAAGCAACTTGGCCACCGATAATCCGGTCTGCGTACAAGCCTCTTCCACGGCCTTGGTTTCGATACGGCCCCGATCGGGCTTGTAAAGCAGTTCGTTGAGCAGCGGTTTGAGCGCTTCGGGCATTTCGAACCGGACAAGCTGCGCCGTCCATACGGCGGCCAACTCGGCCTGAGCGCGTTTTTTTTCAATCGCCGCCAGTGCCGACTTGAGAATGTCAGCGGGTGCCGCCTTGTAATGCCCCTTGCCCTTGCGATAAAAATACGCCGGCGCGGCATGCAGCTTGATCAGTATTCCGGCCGCCTCCAACGGCGTTGGCGTGTGGCCGCAATAATCTTTGGCGAGATCGGCAAATCCGAACTCGGTCTCGCCGCAGCACTCCCACAAGAAACCGGTGTCAATTTCAACCGCGCTCGCCTCGGCGCGCGCCATGAACTCACCAAGGGCAGGCTGCTCGAAGCGCAGCAGCACGGCGTTCGCCTTGATTTTGCTTCGCTTGCCATGCGGCGCCTCCACCTGCAAAGAGGTATCGCCGTCCGCGAGTATTGCACCGACCTTGAAGGCGCCGTTTTCTTCGTAAAGAACATTCATGGGGGAGAGACCGTTGGCGGGTGGGAAGACTCACCCTGAGTACGCCGGTACGCCGAAACGTACACAAGCGTCGATTATAGTCGGTGCAGGCTCGCCGTCGGCGCCAGTCGCGCGAATTCGGCAATCAATGGCAGGTGTTCCGGGAAGCTTTTTAGAGAATGATCCCCTCCTTCGACCACAATCTGACGCGCACCGCGGTATTTTTCAAGGGCGCGCCGATAATCAAGAACCTCATCGCCGGTTTCTACCAGTAACAGGTAGCGCTCCGGACGGATTGTGGCCAAACATTGCACGGCCCAAGAAGCAAGATGCCTTGCCGTGAGTTCGTATCCCACACCGGTGTAAAGATTGCGCTGCATACCAAGGTAAGCACCCAGACCGATGTGCGGATCGACCGCCGGATTGATCAGCACTGCCCGCGCGTCATGTTTCTCCGCCAGATATGTGGCATAGAAGCCTCCGAGCGAACTTCCGACAAAGGTGACTTGGTCGCCACGACTTCCGCCCATTGCCGCCTCGGCCGCCGCGACCGCGTCGTCCGGAAAATCCGGCAACGCGGGGCAGGCGAAATCGCCTCGGATACCACGCTCGGCGAGCCAATCGGCAAAATATCGCGCCTTGTACGACTGCGGCGAGCTGTTGAATCCGTGCAAATAGATAATCACGTTTTTCCAGCAAGGCGATCGAGTAATTTTTGATGAATGCCGCCAAAACCGCCGTTACTCATAACCAGAATCTGATCTCCGGCACGAGCCGCGTCGGCGATAGCGGCGACCATTTCTGTCAGGTCTGCATGGCAGCTCGCCTTGTCATCTATGGCCGACAAAGCCTCCGCAGGATCCCATCCCAGGTTGGCGCTGTAACAGAACACCCGATCCGCTTCGCGCAAACTGCCGGCAAGCGCCGCCTTCATCACACCGAGTTTCATCGTGTTCGACCGCGGCTCTAGCACCGCGAATATCCGCGCCGCGCCGGCCTTGCGCCGCAAACCCGCCAGCGTCGTCGCAATAGCGGTTGGATGGTGGGCGAAATCGTCATAGACCGCCACACCACCGGCCTCCCCTCGTAACTCCATGCGCCGTTTAACGTTGCGAAACCGCCCTAGCGCCGCAATTGCGTCGTCAGGCGCGACACCGGCATGACGGGCGGCGGCGATCGCAGCAAGCGCGTTGAGGCGATTATGCTCCCCAAGCAAATCCCAGCTGACGACGCCCTGCGACTTTGCGTAAAAGGAGACCTCAAAGCATTGGTCGCTTCCGCTCGCGCTCCATCCGGTGGGAACGCCAAATCTCTCTAACTCGGACCAACAGCCGCGCGAAAGTACCCGCTCGAGGGCGGGTTCCCCGCCGTGCGCCACAATCCGGCCAGATTTAGGCACAGTACGAACCAGATGGTGAAATTGAGTCTCGATAGCAGCAAGATCAGCGAAAATGTCTGCATGATCGAACTCAAGATTGTTTAGGATCGCCGTTTTGGGCCGGTAGTGTACAAACTTGGAGCGCTTATCAAAAAAGGCCGTGTCGTACTCATCTGCTTCGATAACGAAATGGGGAGATGAGGTTATTTTCGCCGAAGTTCCAAAGTTTTCGGGTACGCCACCGATTAGAAAACCCGGTTTGAGGCCGGCGGCTTCAAGAATCCACGTCACCATGGCCGTAGTAGTGGTTTTACCGTGCGTTCCGGCCACGGCGACGACCCATTTCCCCTGCAAGACATGCTCGGCAAGCCATTGTGGGCCAGACACATAGCGATCGCCCCGATCCAAGATAGCTTCCAGTAGCGGGTTGCCGCGGGTGACGACATTGCCAATCACCCAAAGATCAGGATTGAGCGATAACTGGCCTGCGTCAAAGCCCTCGGTCAGCGCAATGCCCTGTGATTCGAGTTGCGTGCTCATCGGCGGGTAAACATTGGCGTCACAGCCGGTAACCCGATGCCCCAACTCTTTTGCAATCACGGCAAGGCCGCCCATGAAGGTGCCGCAAATACCAAGAACGTGCAGGTGCATGAGCGAGCCGGACCGGGGCAAAGTGGAATACGTATTGTACCGTTGCGCTCCCGCAAGCAAAGCACATTGCCCCTGCGGGCGTGCACTCGGTATGATGCCGGGAGGGGTTTGCAGAGGTGGCCCTGCCGCCCAATCTCTCCCGGAAATTACGCGATCGTCCCGACTTGGCTCAAAGGTGCACGCATGGCAAGAGACAAGCCTAAACAGCAGCAAATGCGCCAACGCATCGCCGCGGCCGCCGCACGCATGATGGCTGAGGACGGAGTCGATGATTTCGCGCTGGCCAAGCGCAAAGCTGCCCGCCAACTGGGCGCCGATGACACGCAGGTTCTGCCCGCCAACAACGAAATCGAAACGGAGCTAAAGGCCTATTTGTCGCTCTATCAGGGTGAGGAACAACGTGAGCGCTTGTCCCATTTGCGCCGGATCGCACTTTCGGCCATGCGCGCGCTCGAACCATTTCGTCCCTATCTGACTGGCGCGGTATTGAAGGGAACGGCGGGTCGATATGCCGACATCGACCTGCAGTTGTTCACCGACGATGGGAAGGCGGTAGAGCTATTCCTGCTTAACAAAAATATCCCCTACGAAACCAGTACGCAGCGCCATTACGCCGGGGATCAGGTGCGCGCCATTGCGGTTTTGCAAATGGACTGGGAAGAGACACCGGTTAATCTGGCCGTGTTTTCCACCAACGACGAGCGCAGCGCGCTCAAGACCTCGTCTGCGGGCCGGCCAATGGACCGCGCAGCCATTGCGGCTGTTTCAAACTTGGTGACACTGCCTTGAACAAGGCCTGGAGAATCAGCGCGGTAATCGCCGTGGCCATTTGCGCTGGCTTGGGCGGCTACATTCTGCGGCACGAGAACCGTAATGAGGCCAATCAAAGCAAAGCGGTACAAACCCTTTTTGCCCTCAACTTACCTGACCCGACCGGTGCCAATCAGGCACTCCTGCAATGGCGTGGCAAGATCCTGGTCGTCAATTTCTGGGCGACCTGGTGTGAACCATGCCGGGAGGAAATCCCTGGGCTGGGGCGAATTCGCGAAAAATATGCTGGTAAAAATCTAGAAATTGTCGGCATCGCCGTCGATTCTGTAACTAAAGTACGCGAATATGCAAAAGTAATGAATATCGCCTACCCGCTCCTAATCGGGGGCTTGGAAAGCATTGAATTGGCCCGCAGCCTAGGCAATGCCGCAGGCGGCTTGCCATTTACCATTGTGCTGGATCCCCAGTCGGGGATCGTATTTTCTCATCTTGGCCTGATCCAAGAGCAGGATCTAGATCAGCGGATAGCCGCACTAGCCCACTGATTCCGCTAGTAATTCGCTTAACTTCTGCGAATGCCTAGACAAAATGCGCCGATTTGCGGCAAACTCCGCCCATGGCAAAGACCAAAATTAAAGCCTCGGCACGTTCCCGCGCTCCCAGTGACTCCAACACCAGGAGGATTCTCGTACTGCACGGCCCCAACCTGAATCTTCTTGGGACGCGCGAACCAGACATCTATGGTCGCGAAACGCTGGCAGATATCAATCGCAAGCTGGCAATCGCGGCGGCCGCCAGCGGCGCCCAACTTGAGAGCTTTCAAAGCAACCATGAAGGCGTGCTCATTGACCGCGTGCACGCAGCCAAGGTGCAGAAAACCGACTGGATCATCATCAATCCGGCCGGCTATACCCATACCAGCATTGCCTTGCGTGATGCCTTATCCGGTGTCGGCATACCGTTCATAGAGGTGCATTTGTCCAACATTCACGCCCGCGAATCATTCCGGCACCATTCATACTTCTCGGATATCGCCTCGGGCACCATTGTCGGCCTCGGTAGCCGAGGCTACTTCGCCGCCTTACAGCACATTCTCGCGCTGTCCTAGCGACTGTTTGGCCAGCTCACCGGCCGCATCAACCGGAGGAAACTCCCATGGATTTAAGAAAACTCAAAAAATTGATCGATCTCGTTGAGGAGTCCGGCATCGCCGAACTCGAAGTAACCGAGGGCGAAGAAAAGGTCAAAATCGTCAAAGGCGGCCGTACTCAGGAAACTGTGTACGTACAAGCACCGACGATGCAACACGCTGCTGCCGCCCCTGTGGCATCGGCGCCTGCCGCCCTGGCAGCACCGCAAGCCGCTCCGGCTCCGGAGGGACACGTTGTCAAATCACCCATGGTCGGCACGTTCTACCGTTCGGCCTCCCCCGGCTCCAAGTCGTTTGCTGAAGTCGGCGATACCGTCAAAGCCGGGCAGACGGTCTGCATCATCGAGGCCATGAAACTGATGAATGAGATCGAAACCGACAAGGACGGCGTAATCAAAGCCATCCTGATCGAAAACGGCCAGCCGGTGGAGTATGGCGAACCCTTGTTTGTGATCGGCTGATCCGCGTGGCAATGTTCGAAAAGATCCTCATCGCCAACAGAGGTGAGATCGCCCTACGCATCCAGCGCGCCTGTCGCGAAATGGATATAAAAACGGTGGTTGTGCATTCGGAGGCCGACCGCGAAGCCAAGTACGTAAAGCTCGCAGACGAGTCGGTATGCATAGGCCCGGCACCGTCAAAAGACAGCTACCTGAATGTTCCGGCGATCATCAGCGCCGCCGAGGTGACCGACGCCGAGGCGATCCATCCCGGCTACGGATTCCTGTCCGAAAATGCCGACTTCGCTGAGCGCGTTGAAAAAAGCGGTTTTGTTTTCATCGGGCCGCGCCCGGAAAACATCCGACTGATGGGCGACAAAATCAGCGCCAAGGCGGCGATGCTCAAGGCCGGCGTGCCCTGTGTCCCCGGCTCCGAGGGCGCGTTGCCCGAAACAGCGGCCGAGATCGTCAAAATCGCCCGCGCCATCAAGTACCCGGTCATCATCAAGGCGGCGGGCGGGGGCGGCGGACGCGGCATGCGTGTGGTGCATACCGAAGCGGCGCTGGTTTCAGCCGTAAATCTGACCCGCGCAGAAGCGCAGGCGGCGTTCGGCAATCCAATGGTTTATATGGAAAAGTATCTCGAGAACCCGCGTCACATCGAGATCCAGGTGCTATGCGACGGCTTCAAGAACGCAATTTATCTTGGTGAACGTGACTGCTCCATGCAACGGCGCCACCAGAAAATCTTGGAGGAAGCGCCGGCTCCCGAAATCACAGAGAAGTTGCGCGTCCGTGTCGGCGAGCGCTGTGTCGAAGCGTGCAAACGCATCAACTATCGCGGCGTTGGAACCTTCGAGTTCTTGTATGAGAACGGTGAGTTCTTTTTCATCGAAATGAACACCCGCATACAGGTCGAGCATCCGGTCACGGAAATGATAACCGGCATCGACTTGGTGCAACAGCAAATTCTCGTTGCCGCCGGCAACAAACTCACGATGCGTCAGCGCGACATCACCCTTCGCGGCCACGCCATCGAATGTCGCATCAATGCCGAGGATCCCTACCGTTTTACGCCCTCGCCGGGACGCATCACCTCGTACCATCCTCCGGGCGGCCCGGGCATCCGCGTCGACTCGCATATCTATCAGGGTTATTTTGTGCCTCCGCACTACGACTCCATGGTTGGCAAGGTCATCGCTTACGGCGACACGCGCGATCAGGCCATCCGTCGCATGCGCATAGCGCTTTCGGAGATGGCCGTGGACGGCATCCAGACCAACCTGCCGCTGCACCGTGACTTGCTCGTCGATGCGCGCTTTATCAAAGGGGGAACCAGCATCCACTACCTTGAACAAAAGCTCGCGCAACAGAACAAGCGTGCCGAGAAAAAATAGTCTGCCATCGCGGGCCCATTGAACGGAGATGCGCGTGCCAGTGCGTGCGATTAAAACCATTCACTATTCCCTGACACGTCCGGGTTTTGGGTCCGCAGCCGCGTGGTTTTTCGATTTTCAGAATGAAAGCTGGCGATGCCCTGGCTCTCTGTAATTCTGGAAACGGACGCAGCGCATGCCGAAACGCTTTCCGATGCGCTGATTGAGGCCGGCGCGCTTTCGGTAAGCGCGGAGGACGCCGATGCGGGCACCGCTGCGGAACAAGCACATTTCGGCGAGCCGGGCTCGGATGAGCGCGCCAGATGGTCGCGCTCACTGCTGAAAATGCTTTGCCGCCCCGAGGATGACGTTGCGGCGATTGTCGCGACGGCTGCCTCAGCGGCGGGCCTGTCCGCTGCGCCCGGCTATCGTATCGAATCAGTGGCCGATGCGGATTGGGTCCGCCGTACCCAGGAACAATTCCAGCCGGTGCAGGTTTCAACGCGGCTCTGGATTATTCCGTCATGGCATGAGCCCCCCGATAAAACGGCAATCAACATTCGCATTGACCCGGGCCTCGCGTTTGGAACCGGAACACATCCGACGACAAAGTTATGCCTGCAATGGCTGGAAGCAAACCTGTCGGGCGGAGAACAAATCCTCGACTACGGCTGCGGTTCTGGAATCCTGGCCATCGCGGCGATCAAACTGGGGGCGGGTTCCGCGCTGGGCATAGACATCGACCCCGAGGCGGTAGCCACGGCGCAATACAATAGCGAAAAAAATAAGATCATCGCCTCATTTCGAACTGCGGACGCAGCCCTGCGATCCGAAGCCGATGTCGTGGTTGCGAATATTCTCGCCAATCCCCTGGTGCTGCTCGCCCCCGCACTCACCGGACACACCCGCCGGGGTGGCCGTATCGTACTGTCGGGCATTCTCGAAACACAGGCGGAGGATGTCATCAGCGCCTACCGTCCGGCATTTGCGCTCACCCCCTTCGCCACAGAAGAAGGCTGGGTCTGTCTCACCGGTGTAAGGCACGCATGATCACGCGCTGTCCGACCTGCAATACCGCGTTTCGCGTGACGGAGGTACAACTGTCGGCGCGTGGTGGCCAGGTTCGCTGCGGCGCCTGCACCCACGTATTTGATGCCGCAGCATACCTGCAAGAGCTTACGCCGACTCAAACCCAGGCCGATCTGGCAAACCCCGCCGGCGAGCCGATGATCCTCCCCGACACCGCGCCAGCGCTTTCGCCGGAGCTGGTCGCCACTTTCCCAGCAGCACCGGCAATCGCGCCCAAGGCAGAAGCCGACTCTTTCGCCACTCCGGCACAGGTCGCGGTTGCGGCACGGACGATCAGCGCGCTACCAAACGAACTGCCATTCGGCCCCCCAGCGATACCAGCACGAACCCGCGGGCCTCAGGGCGCGGGCATCTTGATGCTGACATTTCTGCTCTTTGCGCAAGGGCTGTTTTATTTTCGCAGTGATATCGCAGTGCTTGTGCCCGCTTCGAAGCCGCTCATCAAAGAGACCTGCGCCTTGCTCGGATGCTCGATCCAGTTACCCCATAGGTCCGACCTGATGACCATCGAGGCCTCGGATTTGCAGGCCGACGGTGCCAACGCCAGCATGGTCATCCTCAGCGCAACCTTGCGCAATCGCGCGGCGTTTCCACAAGCACACCCGGCGCTCGAACTCACGCTGACCGACACTCAGGATTTGCCGCTGGCAAGGCGCGTCTTGCAGGCGGCCGATTACCTCGATTCTCCGCCGGACAATGAAAACGGATTTGCCGCCGGCGCCGAACGGGCCATCAGGGTGACATTACAGCTTGCCGATCTCAAAGCCACCGGTTACCGGCTTTATCTTTTCTATCCTTAACAAACAACGGGCCACACGCCGAACAACGTATTGGCCGCCTTCAAAACACCTACAGGAGTTCACATGCGCACGCTCATCTGCGGTTCCATGGCATACGACAACATCATGGTATTTCAGGGACACTTCAGCGATCAGATCATGCCGGATCAGATCCACATTCTGAATGTGTCGTTTTTGGTTCCGCAATTGCGACGCGAGTTCGGCGGTTGTGCGGGCAACATCGCCCACAACCTGAAATTGCTTGGCGGCGACCCGCTGATCATGGCGACGGTCGGCAGCGATGCCGGACCCTACCTGACCCGGCTGGACAAGCTTGGCCTGACGCGCACCCATGTGCGCCAGCACGCCAACGCGCTTACTGCGCAGGCTTTCATAACCACAGACCTTGACGACAACCAAATAACGGCATTTCACCCCGGCGCGATGAATTTCTCTCACCTGGATCATGTCAGCGGTTGGATGGATGTCGATCTCGCCATCGTTGCGCCCGACGGTCGGGATGGCATGTTGTTGCATGCGCGCGAACTGGCCGCGCAAGACATCCCGTTCGTATTCGATCCCGGACAGGGACTGCCAATGTTCTCCGGTGAAGAATTGCTAAATTTCGTCAAACTTGCGACCTATGTCGCGGTCAATGACTACGAAGGGAAGATGCTCGAGGAGCGCACCGGCGTTACGCTGGACAGGATCGCAGAAGGGGTAGAAGCTCTGATAGTCACGCGCGGGGCGGAGGGTTCGTCGATTTTCACCTCCGGCCAACGTATTGACATACCCTGCGTCAAAGCCGATGAGATTCTTGATCCAACCGGTTGCGGCGATGCCTACCGCGCCGGCCTGCTGTACGGAATTTCCTCCGGCCTTGATTGGCGCAAAACGGGACAAATCGCTTCGGTCATGGGCTCGATAAAAATTGCCTCTCGCGGCGGGCAGAACCATGTACCAACCCGTGAAGAAATAAACGCCAAGTACCTGCGGGCGTTCGGCGAGAGCCTCTGAACTGGCGGTACAGTACGAGCTGGCCGCAAATTTACAGGAGCAAGACCATGCAGACAGGCAGCTTTAACATCATCGCAGTTGCGCTTGCCGCGACCCTCACACTTGCGGGCTGCGCCACGGAAAGCAGTTCGGGCAGCGTGTACTCGCCATCGCAAGCGCGCCGGGAAGCCACTGTCCGGATGGGCGTGGTCGAGAGCGTGCGTCAGGTCACTATCGAGGGTAGCCGTGGACCTGTGGGTGCGATAGCCGGCGGTGCCGTCGGCGGCGTGGCGGGATCCAACGTCGGCGGCGGCAAAGGCGCTACCATCGGCTCCATCCTTGGCGCGGTAGCGGGTGGTGTCGCGGGGCAGGCCATAGAACAAAAAATAACGCAAAAAGCCGCCCTGGAAATCACTGTGCGCCTTGAATCCGGCGAGCTGCGTGCGATTACCCAGGATGCAGACGAAACCTTCAAGCCAGGTGAACGCGTCCGCCTCTTGACATCGGCCGGCGTAACCCGAGTCTCGCACTAAAGTTTAGAAGGCTTTAGAGGGGTTTAGAAGTTCAAAAACGCTACCGGAGAAACAAAACGCGCCACGCTGTAAGCTCCCCTAAGGCACGCTGGAAACCCGCGCCTGGAAAGGGTTTCCAGCTACTTTGCTCTTACGATTGAGTCTTCCGCTTGAGCAATATCGGCGCAGCAGCCGTGTAGAATCGCGCTGTTATGACTTCGCCCACGCCTTTTGCCCATCGCTTGCTCCGCCTGACGCGACTGGCGCTGCATTTGCTCCGCGCCTTGGTGATCGCCGGCCTTTTCTACGCGGGTAAAGCCCCGTCGATACAGCAACAAATCCGACAGCGCTGGTCGCGGCAATTACTCTCACTGCTGCATATACGGCTCGTGGCCATTGAAACACCCCGTGTACTGCCGGATCGTTGCATGCTTGCCAGCAATCATATTTCGTGGCTCGATATTTTTGTCATCAACGCCGTTATACCCGCCACGTTCGTCTCCAAGGCAGATGTTGCAAAATGGCCGCTGGTGGGCTGGATGTGCACGCGCGCCGGTACCCTCTACATTGAACGGGGCAGCAAAAGTGGCGCACGGCGCGCCAACCAAAATATCTCCAATTCACTCGCATCCGGTGCGCTGGTCGCCATTTGTCCGGAGGGAACCACCACCTACGGTGATGAATTGCTGATGTTCCATGCCGCGCTTTTTCAACCGGCAGTCGACGCTGATGCGAGCGTATTGCCGGTCGCATTGGGCTACCGGGATGCAATGAACAATTTGTGCCGGAATGCCGCCTACGTCGGTGATGACTCGCTGCTCGATTCGATCTGGGCTATTGTGTCGACAAGGCAGATGACCGCAACGATTAAGTTTTCGCAGTCGATCGGAATTTCCAATCGCGCACGTCGCACGCTTGCCCGTGCTGCTGAAACGGCTATTGCGACGGCATTGGGCGTCCCGGTCCCAGCGCGGGCTGCTGAAAAACGCACCAATCCTCAAGCCGAACAGCAGTAAGGCTGCCGCCCCACGCGCAACCGGTGTCCA
Organism: Pseudomonadota bacterium; assembly: GCA_025356665.1. Lineage (GTDB taxonomy): Bacteria > Pseudomonadota > Gammaproteobacteria > Burkholderiales > SG8-39 > CAITSH01. The sequence continues at coordinate 43,939 of JANXRV010000002.1, read as the reverse complement.
GCGCGACAAGATTCGGGCGCAAGACCAGACCCAATGCCGACCAGTGGCCACAAACCATGATGTGATCGGCGCTGGCACGGCCGGGCACATCGAACCAGGGGTAATAACCTGCGGGCGCGTCGCCGATTCCGCCCTTGCTCGCAAACTCCATGCGGCCGTCGGCAGTGCAAAAACGCATTCTGGTAATGGCATTGACAATGACGCGCCAGCGGTCTGCGCCGGTAAGTAAGACATCCCAACGGTCCGGTTTGCTGCCATAGAGTCCTTTCAGAAACGCGCCGTAATCAGGGCCACGCAACAGCCGCCCAATTTCGTCTGCGCGCGCGCGCGCGGTGTTGATATCCCACTGCGGCAGCACCCCGGCGTGGACCATGGCATAAGCACCCTCGACATGAATCAAGGGGCGCGCCCTGAGCCAGGCGAGCAGTTCATCGCGATCCGGTGCGGCGAGCAGTTCATCCAAGGTGTCGTCGGGACGCAAGCGTGCGTGCCCCTCCGACACCGCCAGAAGATGCAGGTCGTGGTTGCCCAAAATCGCCACGCAGCTGTCGCCCAGGGAGCACAGTAGGCGCAAAACAGCGAGCGATGCGGGGCCGCGATTCACCAAATCGCCGACAAACCAAAGCTTGTCGGCGGACGGATCGAACTGCAGCGCATCGATCAGCCGGCGCAACTCCTCGTAACTGCCCTGTACATCACCAATCGCATATACGGACATCAGCGCACGCGCTTCATGCAGCCGCCGCCTGACGGTCGGCACGGCGGTACTGGATCGCCTCGGCGACATGCGAAGAACCCAGGCCCCCGCCGCCCGCGAGGTCGGCGATGGTACGTGCCAGTTTTAAAATGCGATGATAGGCACGCGCCGACAACGAGAGCTTGGTGATGGCTTGTCGCAACAGGTTTTCCGCTGCGCCGTCAAGACGGCACAAATCGTCAATCTCACGCGAGCCAAGGTCAACATTGCATTTGCCCTGACGAGACAATTGCAACGCCCGTGCGTGAAGAACCCGCTCCCGCACCGACTGCGAGGACTCGCCGCTTCGGCCTGCCATCAACTCATCACGCGGTACGGCCGGAACCTCAATCTGGATATCAATACGATCGAGCAGGGGGCCAGATATTTTGTCGCGATAGCGCGCAATTTTATCCGGGGTGCAGCGGCACCGACCGTCGTAATGGCCAAGGTACCCACAGGGGCAGGGGTTCATTGCCGCCACCAGCTGAAAACGCGCCGGAAATTCCGCCTGGCGTGCGGCGCGCGATATGGCCACGCGGCCCGATTCAAGCGGCTCGCGCATCGCCTCGAGCACGCGCCGGTCAAATTCGGGCAACTCGTCGAGGAACAACACGCCATGGTGGGCGAGGGAAATCTCACCCGGACGCGGATCGCTGCCACCGCCCACCAAAGCCACGCTTGAAGCCGAGTGATGCGGAGCCCGGAACGGCCGTCGCCGCCAGTTCTCCAACCTGAAACCACCGCTGCCAAGCGATTGCAACGCCGCCGATTCGAGCGCCTCAGCATCGGACAAGGGGGGAAGAATGCCGGCGAAGCGCGCCGCAAGCATGGATTTCCCCGTGCCGGGCGGGCCGCTCATCAGCAGACTGTGCCCTCCGGCTGCAGCGACTTCGAGCGCACGCTTGGCCTGACTCTGTCCTTTGACCTCGGCGAGATCGGGATAAGCGTTCAAGTCATCCTCGGCAGGCGCACTTGCTGTAAATCGCGACAGCCGGGTGTGGCCGGTCAAATGCGCCACGACATCTAGCAGGCCTGCCGCCGGATAGATAAGGGCATCGCTGACCAACGCCGCTTCGCCCGCATTCAGGGTCGGCAAAATAAATGCGCGGCCGCTTTTAGCGGCGCGCCAAGTCATGGCGAGCGCGCCGCGGATGGGTCGCAGTTCACCGGACAAAGACAGTTCGCCAGCAAACTCATATTGCTCAAGTGCATCTGCGGGAATCTGCCGCGTTGCGGCAAGGATTCCAAGCGCAATCGCAAGATCGAATCGTCCGCTTTCCTTGGGCAGCTCTGCCGGGGCCAGATTGACGGTGATCCGTCGCGCCGGAAAATCAAAGCGGCAATTGGCGAGCGCCGCGCGCACCCGCTCCCGCGCTTCCTTTACCTCTGCCTCGGGTAATCCGACAATCGTAAAAGCCGGCAAACCATTGGCGAGATGGACCTCGACAGTAACCGGCGGCGCCTCCAAACCCGAAAGGGCACGGCTATGCAGAACGGCTAGCGACATTCAAGCGCCCAAGGACGCCAAACGACACCGTCGGGGGGCAAGCACGCTATTGGCCAATCCAGCGGCGAACCAGGGGGCCTGTCGCTCATTTTTGGGCTTGTTGTTCAAGTTCCGCAATTTTTTTCTCTATCACCGCAAGCTTCTCGCGCGTTCGTATCAACACCTTGGCCTGAACATCAAACTCCTCGCGCGTAACAAGATTGAGCCGGGTGAATACCCCCGACAACATGGCCTGCAAATTTTTTTCTAGATCCCTCGCCGGACTGCTGGCCAGGATCTCGCTCATGCGGGCATTTAAATCTTCGACAAATCGCGGTTTCAGCATGTTGAAATCACCAATAATATGAATTATGGCCAAGAGGCCAGTGAAGCGCCCTGCTTCAATAACGAACCAAACCCTTATTCGGACTACGGCACCACTTCGGTGCAAACACCGCCGCTGCCGCTTCAACCCAGTGCGGGGGGTGGTCGCCATTTTGCCGCATCCAAAACAATGCTCTGATTTTAATGGAAATAAAAGCTGGCACGACCTCTGCTAAATACGAAATACGTTTTGCTGATTCATTCAATTTATATCAGGAAGGGTGTGCCCATGAAAAACCTAGTGCTCCTGCCAGCTATCGCCGCTGCGTTGGCTGCGCCATCCGCCGTGCTGGCACAAGCCACGCCGGCCACCGCGCCCGCGTCGCCGCATACCTTTACCGCAAACGTCGGCCTTGTTTCCGACTATCTTTTTCGCGGTATCAGCCAGACGCGCGGCAAACCAGCCCTGCAGGGTGGTGCCGATTATTCGCACTCGAGCGGCTTGTATGCCGGAGTCTGGGGCTCTAACATCAAGTGGGTGAGCGATGCGCAAAACGTCAGCGTACCGGTCGAGGTCGACTTGTACGGTGGTTACAAAAACGCATTCGCCGGCGGCGACTGGAACTATGACGTTGGTTACATCGCCTACACCTACGGCGGCAGCAAAGATGTTCCTTTGAGCCCCTCTGCCAAAGCCGACACCCAAGAGGTCTATGGCGCGTTGGGTTGGAAATGGCTGACGGCGAAGTATTCATACTCCACTTCGCGCAACTTCATCGGCTGGTACGGCGGCCCGGCAGGCGCCAATAGCGGCACCGTTGCCAACCCGACACGTACGGACACGCGCGGTAGCGGCTATTTGGAACTCAACGCCGCCTATGACCTCGGCGATGGCTGGGGCATCACCGGACATATCGGAACCCAGAAGGTTGCGAACTACCAGGCGGTTGGTCAAACCGACGCGTCCTACAGCGACTACAAAATCGGCGCCACCAAGGATCTCGGCTTTGGCGTTCTCGGCCTTGCGTACTCCACCACATCCGTTAAAGGAACCTGTAACGCGTCCGGCGGGACCAGCGCCTACTGCTGGGGTGTGTATAACAGCGGTAGCAACACAACGGGCGGCTTTCGCAATATGGCGCAAGGACAGGCAGTTCTTTCCTTCAGCAAGACGTTCTAATCGCCGCAAACGGAAGGAGCCGGGCACCCGGCTCCTTCGTTCCATCTTAGAAAACCCAGGGAGCATCACATGAAACTAGTGACCGCCATCATCAAGCCGTTCAAGCTTGACGAGGTACGGGAAGCCCTTTCCGCCATAGGCGTGCAAGGCATCACCGTAACCGAGGTTAAGGGCTTTGGCCGCCAAAAGGGCCATACCGAGTTGTATCGGGGCGCCGAGTATGTCGTCGATTTTCTTCCCAAAGTGAAAATTGAAGCCGCCATCAAGACTGAAATGCTGGACCAAGTGATCGAAGCAATCGAGAAGTCCGCCAACACCGGAAAAATCGGCGACGGCAAGATTTTTGTCTTCGAATTGGAACAGGTCGTGCGCATCCGTACCGGCGAGACCGGCGCGGATGCGATCTAAAGGAAAACAACATGAAAAAGCTAATTGCTCTGCTCGTGCTGGTTGGCGCCATAGGATTTGGCGGCTATGCCGTTGCCGAGGACAAACCCGCGGCTCCGGCTGCCGCTAGCACCCCCGCGGTCGCAGCACCAACTGCCGCGGCTCCTGCTACTGCTGCTGCAACGGCTCCCGCTGCAGCGCCGGCACCCGTGCCAAACAAGGGCGACGTTGCCTGGATGCTCGTTTGCACCGCGATGGTGTTACTGATGAGTGTGCCTGCACTCGCCCTGTTCTATGGTGGCATGGTCCGCTCCAAGAACATCCTGTCGGTGTTGATGCAGGTGTTCGTGGTGTTCTCGCTGATCACAGTGCTCTGGTGCGTTTATGGCTACAGCCTGGCGTTTACTGAAGGCAATGCCTACTTTGGCGGCTTCGACCGACTGTTCCTGAAAGGAAGCTTCGACGCGGCCAAGGGTGAGTTCGCCATGGCTGCGACATTCAGCAAGGGCGTGGTCATTCCCGAGCTGGTGTTTGTGGCGTTCCAGGCCACCTTCGCAGCGGTTACCGTCTGCCTGATTCTGGGCGCCTTCGCCGAACGCGTGAAGTTCTCCGCCGTGCTGATTTTCGCAGTGCTGTGGTTCACCTTTGCCTATGCGCCGATCGCCCACATGGTCTGGTTCTGGATGGGACCGGATGCTTACACCGATCCGAAGCTGGTCGACGAGCTCAATGCCAAGGCAGGTATGCTCTGGCAGTGGGGCGCGCTCGATTTCGCCGGCGGTACCGTGGTGCACATCAATGCCGGTGTTGCCGGTCTGGTTGGCTCCTACATGATTGGCAAGCGTATCGGCTTCGGCAAGGAAGCGCTGTCGCCACACAACGTGCCCATGACCATGATCGGTGCGGCGCTGCTGTGGTTCGGTTGGTTTGGTTTCAACGCCGGTTCGGCGCTCGAAGCCAACAGCTCTGCCGCGCTCGCCTTCATCAACACCTTCCTCGCTACCGCTTGCGCAGTACTGTCCTGGATCTTCTTTGAATGGATCTTCAAGGGCAAACCCTCGATGCTCGGTGCCGCGTCTGGCGCGGTTGCGGGCCTGGTCGCCATCACACCGGCTGCCGGTAACGTCGGCATACCCGGGGCGTTTGTGATCGGTTCACTCGCAGGCGTAGTTTGCCTCTGGGGCGTGAACGGTCTGAAGAAGCTTCTCGGCGCGGACGACTCCCTTGACGTGTTCGGCGTGCACGCTGTGGGCGGTATTCTCGGCGCACTGCTGACCGGTATCTTCAACTCACCCGACCTTGGCGGACCCGGGCTGGTCACCGACTGGGTTACCGGCAAAACCGGCTTCCTCGGCTATGGCGAACAGTTGATGATTCAGGCCAAGGCCGTCGGCGTGACCATCATCTGGTCGGCAGTCGTCGCCTTCATCTCGTTCAAGATTGCCGATATCCTGGTCGGGCTGCGTGTGTCCGAAGAGGAAGAGCGCGAAGGTCTGGACGTCACGTCACACGGCGAATCCGCCTACCGCAACTAGATCAGAAGGGGGTCAAGGCTCCCGTCAACTCGAGCAGGGGCTATGCCTGCAAGGGCTGGTATTTCAAGGGGTGCCTATACTGGCACCCCTTTTTTATGCCTGCTCTTGCCGACGACGCTCTTTTCCAAACCCTGACATATCGCGACGGCCAGCACGATTTATAATATGACAGCTTCAGTCGCCGTATCCTCCTAGCATCACTCCACCGTATCAACGCAGCCAAAGGAAACCGCATGGGCCTCGCCATTCCCGCTTGGGAAACCCCTTCATTGCCGATCATCGGCACCACAGATCGTTTTCCGGTGCGCCGCATTTTTTGCGTCGGCCGTAATTATGTTGAACACCAGAAGGAAATGGGCGGTGACGGCAAAGAGCCGCCATTCTTTTTTATCAAATCATCCCACTCATTGGTACCGGTCAACACGGACGAAACGGCAAAGATCCATTACCCGGCCAAGACCGCGAACTACCACTGGGAAACCGAACTGGTGGCTGTGCTTTCACAGGGCGGCACGCGAATCTCCGCCGCAGACGCGAACAAGCACATCTGGGGCTATGCCGTCGGCTTTGACATGACACGCCGCGACCTGCAGCAGGTTGGCAAGGACAATGGACGCCCCTGGGATTTTGGCAAGGATTTCGACGAGGCCGCTCCGATCGGCGTGGTGACCCCGGCCAGCAAGATCGGCCATCCGGGCAACGGACAACTCTGGCTCAAGGTCAACGGTGCCGAGCGCCAGCGCAGCGATATCAACATGATGATCTGGAACATCCCCGACACCATCGCGTACCTGTCGCAGTACTACTACCTGGAGCCGGGTGACATCATCATGACCGGGACACCCGCGGGGGTCGGGGCGGCCAAACCAGGCGATAAACTCGTTGCCGGAATTGATGGTTTGGGCGAGTTGAAAATCGAGATTACCGCGGCGCGGTAAGTGCTGTGCATTACGTAAAAAGGGAGGCGAGAGCCGCCCTTTTTTATTTCTGATACTTCCGCCCGACACAACGACGGTTGGGCGATGCGCCTAGTCACTTTGGCGACAATGGGTTTCACGCGCAAACACAAGCAACAGCATGCTAAGAATCAGCCACGCAAGCATGAGCGAAAATCCGGCCCGATAAGCGGCAAAATCGTAAGTACGCACGCCGTCTGTAATCTGGCCACTCCACATGCGATCAAGAACCCAACCGACTGCAGGTTGCAACAGCATGCCTCCCATCATATTGCCCATGTTGGCAATCCCGCTGGTCGTTCCAGCGAGACGGATCGGCGTCGATTCCTTGCAAAATGCAAAGGTCAGAATAACTGCCCCGGAAACAATGCCAATAACGAAAAATATAATGTACAGAAAACCGAGCGGCAGCCCGGGCTTGAGCCAGACCAGGCTCCAGCCAACAAAGCTGATTGCAAGACCCGCCATGTAGACGGGCTTTCTGCGCCCGACGCGATCTGACAAGGCCCCGCAAAGCGGTCCTCCCAAGCCCCATGCCAAAAGCAATCCAGACGTCATCAGCGCGGCGTGTGCGGTGCTGACGCTGTAATGCGTAACCAGGAATGGCACGCCCCACAAGCCGGCAAAAACCAGAATTGGCGCGGAAAATCCGCCCGCGACGAAAAACATCAAGCACACATTCCGATAGCCCAGCACTTCGCGCAATCCCGAGATAAGGGAGGTGCCAGCCACATGCGAGGCCCCGGTGGGCGCGTGACTGCGAAATCCTTTGGCCACCGGATCATCGCGTACCAGCCACCACATCAAAGCACAAAGCAGTGCCGTCAACGCTGCCCCACCGAGCATCACGGCACGCCAACCAAAACTGTCCGCGACAATACGCAAAGGCGCGCCGGCGCCAACCGCCCCAAGCATTCCGGTTAGCAGCGCAAGGCCGGAAACCAAAGCGAAACGAGTCGGTGCAAACCAATGGGCGGCAAGCTTCAGCATGGCCACAAACGCGACGCCCACAGAAGCACCAATCAGCAGGCGGCCCAGACCCGCACCAGTGTAGTTCGTCGACAAAGCAAAGGCTGCCGTTCCCAGCGCGGCAAACCCCGCACCCAGGGTCAAGACACGACGAGGACCCCAGCGATCAACAAGCAAACCGGTGGGAATCTGGATCCCGACATAGCTGTAAAAATAAAAGGCGGAAAGATTGCCAAGCGCAGCCGCGCCGATTGAAAATTCGGTCATCAATTCGCGCGTGATTACCGCCGGAGTTACCCGCTGGAAAAAACCGATGAAATACAAGGCCGCGCCCAAACCCCACACAAGAAAGGCCAGCATCAGCGGCGGGAAGGGGGTGGTCATGCGAGGCATGTTCAGATAGGACGGGATAAAACGACAACACGCGGATAAGCGCTGGCCAACATAGCATGCCTCAGGTCAAAACTGCTCCCAGGGTAGCCCCTCGAAACGCCAGCCCGATGTGGAGTTGCGCTGATGATGCTCATTGAGCTCACCCTCAAACCCGTGCAAAACGTTATAGACGTTGGAAAACCCCGCGTGTTCAAGCGCACTACCGGCATCGAGGGAACGGTTTCCGCTACGGCAAATTATTACCACCGGCCGGTTCACGCTCGCCGCCTTCTTTACCTGCGAAGCAAAATGCGGATTGATCTCCCAGTCCGGGCCGTCATTCCACGGAATCATCATCGCACCGACAGGATGACCAACGAAAAGAAATTCCATTTCGCTGCGACAATCGACGAAAAGCGCGTCCGGATTAGCCTGCAGGTATTCATAGGCCTGACGGGGCTCAAGATGCTTCATTGGAAACAGAGTGAATTTAAGATTTTGTAGTATAGCCGTACATCGACAAAAGTCGAAAAAAAGCTAAATAATCATTGACAAACAGATACTTACGATGTATTTTTGTCTCCTAAGCACCGACTTGTGTTCAAGCTTGTGGGCGCCGCCGCTTGGCCTGCATTGAAGATTTTTACGCCGGCGATAAACAAATTCCGCTAAAGAGAGTGCAAGCCCGTTTAGCGTGGCAGCCGAACGGGGGGGTTATTTTTAAAGTCATGAGCCAACACGCTATGCACATCGATCGAACACAAGAACTCCGCACCCTGCTAGAACGGCGCATCCTGATCATGGACGGCGCGATGGGCACCATGATCCAGCAACACAAGCTGGATGAGGCGGCTTATCGCGGCGCGCGTTTTGCCGATTTCGCACATGACGTCAAAGGCAACAACGAACTATTGACACTGACCCAACCGACCCTCGTTGGCAAAATTCACGAACAATATCTTGCCGCTGGCGCGGACATCATTGAAACCAACACCTTCGGCGCCACCAGCATTGCACAAGCTGATTATCACCTCGAAGGCTTTGCCGCTGAAATGAACCTGGTTGCGGCCAAAATCGCAAAAACCGCCTGCGCCAAATTTTCCACGCCTGATCACCCCCGTTTCGTCGCTGGCGCCTTCGGTCCGACCCCCAAAACCGCCTCCATCTCGCCGGATGTAAACGACCCGGCCGCGCGCAATATCAGCTTCGATCAACTGGTCGAGACCTACCTTCAGCAAGCGCACGCGCTTGCCAAGGGAGGGGTGGACATATTTTTACTCGAAACCGTTTTCGACACCCTCAACGCCAAAGCAGCGCTGTTCGCCATCGAAACATTTTTTGAGGAGTCCGGGCTTCGGCTGCCGCTAATGATTTCCGGTACCGTTACCGATGCCTCAGGCCGCATCCTGTCAGGGCAGACAGTAGAAGCGTTCTGGAACTCGGTCCGCCACGCCCGGCCCCTTACCATAGGGCTCAATTGCGCCCTCGGCGCCGCGCTAATGCGGCCTTATATCGAAGAGCTCGCCACACTGTGCGACACCTTTGTCTGCGTCTATCCAAACGCAGGCTTACCCAACCCGATGAGCGACACCGGCTTTGATGAAACGCCGGACATCACCTCGTCGTTATTGCAGGAGTTCGCTCAATCGGGCCTCGTCAATATCGCCGGCGGATGCTGCGGTACGACGCCCGAACATATCCACGCCATAGCGGAGGCGGTAAAAACCTTACCTGCGCGCAAACTGCCCACTGTTGAGCCGCTATTGCGACTATCAGGGATGGAGGCGTTCAACATCGGTGAGGACTCCCTGTTTGTCAATGTTGGCGAACGCACCAACGTCACCGGTTCCAAGGCGTTTTCGCGTCTCATTCTTGAGGAAAAATACGACGACGCCCTCGCTGTCGCCCGCCAGCAGGTCGAAAACGGCGCACAGGTCATCGACATCAATATGGACGAGGCGATGCTCGACTCCAAGGCGGCGATGGTGCGCTTCCTCAACCTGATTGCATCGGAGCCCGATATCGCTCGCGTGCCGATCATGATCGACTCTTCCAAATGGGAGGTCATCGAAGCGGGCCTGAAATGCGTGCAGGGCAAGGCTATCGTCAATTCGATCAGCATGAAAGAGGGCGAGGCCGAGTTCCTGCGTCAGGCAAAACTATGCCGGCGCTATGGTGCTGCGGTCATCGTCATGGCCTTCGATGAAAAAGGCCAGGCCGACACATTCGCCCGCAAAATAGAAATATGCAAACGCGCCTATGCCCTGTTGGTGCAAACCGCAGGCTATGCGCCGGAAGACATCATTTTTGATCCAAACATTTTCGCCATCGCCACCGGCATCGATGAACACAGCAACTACGGCGTCGATTTCATTGAGGCGACACGCTGGATCCGGACCAATCTGCCGCACGCCAAAGTATCCGGCGGCGTATCTAACGTCAGCTTTTCGTTCCGCGGCAACGACCCGGCGCGTGAAGCCATACATACGGTATTTTTGTATCACGCCATCAGGGCGGGCATGACGATGGGTATCGTCAACGCCGGCATGGTCGGCGTCTATGACGATCTTGCACCGGAACTGCGCGAACGGGTTGAGGATGTTGTGCTTAACCGCCGTTCCGACGCAACGGAACGCATGATCGAGTTGGCCGGGACACTCAAGGCCGGCGGCGAAAAAGTGGAGCAGACTCTGGAATGGCGCGGTACGGTGGAAAACCCGACCACCGTCGAGCGTCGGCTATCCCACGCTCTGGTGCACGGCATCACCCAGTGGATAGTAGAGGACACCGAAGAGGCGCGCGCCAAGCTTGAGCGCGAGGGTGGGCGTCCCATTCAAGTGATCGAAGGTCCGCTCATGGACGGCATGAATATCGTCGGCGATCTGTTCGGCGCAGGCAAGATGTTCCTGCCGCAGGTGGTGAAATCGGCGCGGGTGATGAAGCAGGCTGTCGCCCATCTGATTCCATTCATAGAGACGGAAAAAGCGCGCTTGGGAGATGCCAAACCCAAGGGCAAGATTGTGATCGCCACGGTCAAGGGCGATGTTCACGATATTGGCAAGAACATCGTCGCCGTTGTACTTCAGTGCAATAATTACGAGGTGGTCAACCTCGGCGTGATGGTCCCGGCGACCAAAATCCTTGAGATCGCGCGCGCCGAAGGCGCGGACATCATCGGGCTGTCCGGACTCATAACGCCATCGCTCGAAGAGATGGCTCACGTCGCACACGAGATGCAACGCACCGGCTTCACTGTTCCCTTGCTCATCGGCGGCGCCACAACTTCACGCCTTCATACCGCGGTCAAAATAGCGCCCCATTACGAGGGCGTAACAGTCTATGTTCCAGACGCTTCACGCTGCGTCAGCGTGTGCTCGAACCTGCTCTCGCCAGAGTTGCGCGACCCGTACATCGCCGGTGTTCGCGCCGACTACGAAAAAATGCGGGCACAGCATGCGGCAAAAAAAGGGCAACCACTCGCCACGCTCACGGCAGCCCGTGCCAACGCCTTCAAGCCCGACTGGGCGACCTACGCGCCGCCCAAACCACGCCAGGCGGGCATCCATGCTTTTCGTGACTACGATCTTGCCGAGATCGCCCGCCACATCGATTGGGCGCCATTTTTCCAAACGTGGGATCTGGCCGGGAGCTATCCGGGAATTCTAGAGGACACAGTAGTGGGCGAGTCCGCCCGTGGCGTATTCAAGGACGCGCAGGCGATGCTGGAGAAAATCATCGCTGAGAAATGGTTGGTTGCCAACGGCGTATTCGGCCTTTTCCCCGCCGCACGCATCGGCGACGACATCGAGCTCTATCGCGACGAGCACCGTCTGGGGCGTCTTGCCGTGGTCCATAACCTGCGCCAGCAGACCGAAAAAGCCGCAGACCGCGCCAACTTCTGCCTGTCGGATTTTGTCGCAGCCAAGGACTCCGGACTGGAAGATTACATCGGGGCCTTTGCCGTCACTGCTGGCCTTGGAATCGAGCCCCGAGTAAAGGCTTACGAGGACGACAACGACGACTACAACGCCATCATGCTGAAGGCGCTGGCAGACCGAATGGCCGAAGCGTTCGCAGAACTGTTACACCAACGGGTTCGTAAGGAATTCTGGGGCTACGCTGCGGATGAAGCGCTTTCGGTAGAGGCGACGATCGCCGAAAAATATCGCGGCATTCGGCCGGCTCCGGGCTATCCGGCGTGTCCGGAGCACACGGAAAAAGCGGTGTTGTTCCAGCTGCTTGATGCGCCGTCCTTGGGAATTACACTAACGGAGAGCTACGCGATGTGGCCGGCTGCTGCGGTCAGCGGATTTTATTTTTCGCACCCGCAGTCCCAGTATTTCGCCGTTGGCAAGATCGGCCGCGATCAGGTTGAAGATTACGCACGGCGCAAAGATATGACGCTCGGCGAAGCCGAGCGTTGGCTCGCGCCCAATCTGGGCTACGAACCACAAGTACGCAAAGCAACCGCAATCGCATAAATGGCTGGAAACCCGCGCCAGACGGCGGTTTCCAGCCATCAGTCATCCGCGGTTCAAAGCACGGCAAAGACAAATCGGGGATAATCCCGGCACCATTTCAATAATCCGTTCAAATCGACAAGGAACTTCCCATGAACATCGTTCGCCAAAATCCGCACAAGATCCTCTCCGACGCCGTCGAGTACGGCAATCTCGTATTTCTTGCCGGCCAAGTCGCCACCGACCTTACGCAGGACGTGAACGGACAAACCCGTCAGGTACTGAAAACCATAGACGATGTTCTGGCCAAGGCCGGCACGGACAAATCAAAGATTTTGTCGGCCAATATCTGGCTCACCGATATCCGCAACCGCGATGGTATGAACGTCGAGTGGCTCGCCTGGGTCGACCCTGCCAATCTGCCGGCCAGGGCCACAGTCGAGGCCAAGTTGGCCGACCCGAAAATGCTGGTCGAAATAGCGGTGATCGCCGCCAAATAGCCGCCCCTGTCCTGAGATGGGGATTTCATTGGATAAGGCCGGCGCCCAAAGCAACGAACGAAAGCCGGACACAACAAAACACCTCATCACTTCGTTGCCACAGCGCGGTCAACTTGCCTGGATTGGCTTGCGCGCGGCGCACAGGATCCAGCGCAACGGCGATTCCGTCGCACTGCTGGAATAATGCTGCCGATGCGCATGCTGCGTACGATGTCTTTTGCCGGGATTTCAGTCGCAATCTTGGCACTCTCCGCGTGCTATAGCGAACTGGACTGGCGGGAGGTTACATCAATCCAGGGCCGCTACCGCATCACCATGCCGGCAAAGCCGCAGGAAGAAACACGCACGCTGAACCATGCCGCAGGCGAGGTGAAAATGACCATGACCGCAGCCCGGGCCGCCGACTGGATGTTTGGCGTTTCTTATGCCGACTTCCCCGCCGGGGTCGACATACAAAAGCAACTCGACGAACAGCGCGATGCACTTTTACGCAACATCTCCGGCCGCATAATCACCCAGAGCCAGGGTCGCCCTGGCACAAGCGCGCTGACCGCAGAGGGGCGGCGCAGCGATATCAACCTGGATTTACGCGCTCGCTTTATCGTTGATGGCCAGCGCCTGTACCAAATCGCTGCGATTGGCACAAAAGGTCGCGTACCCGATACGGAGGTCGATACTTTTCTCGACTCATTCAAACTCCAGAACTGAGCACCGCCAGCGGTAGTAGACTAGATCCCGTGCAACAAGAGACATGATGCAAGGAACGCCAGAAGGCCATCCCGGACCTTCGGCAATGGTGCTCTTCCGCCTTGGCGGCCAGTACCGCATCCCAGGAGCAACAAGATGGCCAAAGGTCAGGTACGCAGCAATCGCGAACAGAAAAAACCAAAGCAACCCAAAAAAGCGGTTGCCGCACCGTCTTCTATTCGCTCGGGCATGTCCAAAGTCATGGCACCGCCACCCAGCAAAAAATAAGTGCGCCACGGAAAAACACCACAGTCGCCACCGGCGTGACATTTTTATCATGCCCGTAGGCTGGAGAGCGGCTTTGGGTGCGAACCGATTGTTCTGGAAATTTTGAATTGTTCTGCCGATGCCACGCACATTGCCGCACGCTACGCCTTAGTCTAGACGCGCCTCGCACCACCACCAGTACGCAAACCAAAGCACCCCAAGACCAAAACCAAGCGGTCCCCCGAGCAGGGCATCACCAGGCATGCAATTGCTTGAGGCGATGAAATAACACCACGCCCCGCTGAGCACGCCGCAAACCGTGCCGATAAGCACGCCAAAAACAAAAATGCCGGAAACCAGTTCTGGCAATACATGCCAACCCGATCGCATAAGCAACAGGACACTCGCCAGCGCGAGTACCAGCGCGCCGAGCGTGAAAAACCTGAATCCATCCATGAGTATATCGATACGACCTCCCACCTTGTTCGGGGATACAGCCGCTAGGACCTAAGGCGACATTACCAAACCCATAATACGCCCGGCCTAAGCCCTTCACCGTTTTGGTTTCGGCTCCCCAAGCTGAAAACGCTGCCCAAGAAAAAAGCGCCCAGGAAGGTCAAGCAGTTCGAGACCGAGGCACCCGGCTTGCCAGCGAATTACCTTGGGCGAAGTCGGCAGTTCGCTCAGTTGCCACTCCACATCGCCCAGCGCCGCCTCGTCGAGGTCTTCGACATCAATGGCCACCACTTGCGCGGCCGCAAGCTGGGCCGCGAGCGCATCATCCAACAAATCATGTCGTACCGCGGCCCCCGCGATAACGTGAACCGTCGCACGCAGACTCAGCACCGGGGCAAGCCACTGATCCGTAATTAACCGCACAACGTCAGCCGTACGCGCGTGAGCCGGTGTTTGTATGAACAGGCGTTCCGGCTCTATCTCGCGCAAAAGACGCGTCAGACCAACCCGCAATGGTAGTTGCGCCGTACAGCAGACACAGCCCTGCGTCACCTCGCTGAAATAAATCCCGTCACTGCAAGCCGGCAGAGGCTTTGTCCCAGCATGGTTTATTAGAGCGGCCCAGCGCGCACCGGCCGGCCGTCTCTCAAGCATATCGGAGAGAACGCCAGATTTCGCTGCGCCATCGCGCCCAGTAACGAGATTTACCGGAATGCCGCTTAGCCTCATCACGGCCGTTCGACCAATTTCAACGGCGGCTATCGCCGCCAAAAGCCTGGCGTAAACACGATGATAAGCGTAAACAACTCCAGACGGCCCAGCAGCATGGCTGCCGTACAAACCCAAGTCTGGAAGTCGGTGAGCACGGCATAGGTCGTGGCCGGTCCGACCAGGTTGAGACCGGGTCCGGTGTTATTGATGCAGGCGATCACAGCGGTAAACGCTGTGATGACGTCCAGCTTGGACGCCGTTAGCAGCATGGTCATAATAATTATGCTCGCGCCATACACCAACATAAAAGCAAGGACGGCGAAAATAATCTTGTTTTCAACCGTTTCTCCGCCAAGCTTGACCGGCACATAGGCACGCGGATGAATGATGCGCGTCATCTCACGCACGGCCTGACGCGCCATCAGCTCGGCGCGGATCATTTTTATGCCGCCGCCGGTCGAGCCCGAACAACTGGCGAAACAACACAGAAATAACATCCACACCGGCGCAAAAATCGGCCAGACGTTGTAATCCGTATTGGAAAAGCCGGTCGTCGTGGCGATCGAGATCAGGTTAAAGCTGGCAAACCGCAAGGCCGTCCAGAAATTGGCGTAGACATCGTTTGCCCAAAGGTAAAGCGCAATACCGGCACAACTGCCCACCACGACCAACAGAAACAAGCCAGCCTCCGGATCGCGTGCATAAGGTGCCGTGCTACGCCTTCGAAACGCGACAAAGTGAGTGGCGAAGTTAATGCCTGCGAGCAACATAAACACGATGGTTACCGCTTCGATGGCCGGCGAATTCCAAAATCCGTAGCTGTCGTCATGGGAAGAAAAACCGCCAAGCCCCATTGTCGAGAAGGTGTGCATCATGGCATCAAGCCAGGACATGCCGGCCACCCGCAGACTGAGAAAACAGGCAATCGTAATTAACAGGTACACCAGCCATAAACCCTTGGCGGTCTCGGTAATACGGGGCGTCAACTTTGCGTCCTTCATCGGCCCTGGCGTTTCCGCCTTGTATATCTGGCTGCCACCCACCCCTAACAATGGCAGGATCGCGACGGCAAGGACGATAATTCCCATTCCGCCGATCCACACGAGAAACGTCCGCCAAATATTAATCGAATGCGGAAGCCGGTCAAGGCCGCTCAGCACGGAGGCGCCGGTGGTAGTCAGCCCTGACACCGTCTCGAAATAAGCATCGGTAAACGTGAGGTCATTGAGATACAACATGAGCGGCAGCGTGGCAAACGCCGGCAGCACTGTCCAGACGAGAGCCACGAGCAAAAAACCGTCCCGCGTCTGCAACTCGCGACGCCGCCCTTTGGTGGCGACGCGCAGCGCAACGCCGGCCCCAGCGGTAATGAGCATGCTCTGCCCAAAGACCAGGCGCGTACCGTCATCCAGAAAAACCGCGAATCCGAGCGGAAAGGCCATGCACAGTGCGAACAGCATGATAACCACGCTGAGCACGTTGAGGACGGCGGGCAAACGAACCAAGCTAGACCGTCACTTTTATCAAAGAAAGCCAGCGCTTACCTGGAACAACTTTTCGACCTTGGGGACCATTTTCTTCTCGGTCACGAACACAATCGCATGATCGCCTGCCTGAACCACCGTGTCATGGTGCGCCATGATCACCTCCTCGCCACGCACCAACGCGGCGATGGTGGCGCCTTTGGGAAGTTCAATGGCCTCTATGCTGCGCCCCACCATGCGACAAGAGCCGGCATCACCATGCACGACCGCCTCGATCGCTTCAGCGGCACCTCGACGCAGACTATGCACCTGGGCCACATCGCCCCTGCGTACATGCGCAAGCAAGGAGCCAATTGTCGCCAACGCCGGAGAAATGGCAATGTCGATCCTCCCGTCCTGGAGAAGGTCCACATAGACCCGCCGGTTTATCAGGGCGACAACCCGCCTGGCGCCCATACGTTTCGCCAGGAGCGCGGCCATGATGTTGTTTTCGTCGTCGTTAGTGACCGCGACAAAAAGATCCATCTCATCAACATTCTCCGATTCGAGCAGGGTCTCGTCGGTAACATCCCCGTTCAGGACAAGCGCACTGTCGAGCACGCCGGAGAGCGTTTCACAACGGCCTTTGTTGCGATCAATTATTTTGACCAGGTAGTTTGCGTCAAGCGCGCGCGCAAGACGCTCGCCGATATTGCCGCCACCGGCGATCATGACACGCTTAACCGGCCGATCCATCCGCCGCAACTCCTGCATCACCTTGCGGATGTCTTTGGTCGCAGCCAAGCAGAACACTTCGTCGCCTGCCTCCACCACGGTATCCCCCTTGGGGACAATCGGGCTATCACCGCGGAATATCGCAGCAATGCGGGCATCGACGTTGGGAATGTGCTTGCGAATATCCTTGAGCTCATGTCCGACGAGGGGCCCGCCTTTGAAAGCGCGCACTGCGATCAGGCTGACACGCCCGCCGGCAAACTCCAGCACCTGAAGCGCCTCGGGGAACTCGACTAGCTTTACTATGTAGTTGGTAAGGATTTGCTCGGGACAAATGGCGTGATCGACGGCAAAGCACTCTGGCGAGAACACCGCCGAATTATTAAGGTAGGCGGTTGAGCGAATCCGCGCTATTCGCGTTGGCAGGTTGAACATCTGCGCCGCAAGCTTGCACGCAACAAGGTTGACCTCATCACTCTGGGTGACTGCAATCAGAAGGTCGGCATCGTCCGCGCCCGCCTCCTGCAATGTCCGCGGGTGCGCGGCGCTGCCAACAAGCGTCCTAAGATCGAGCCGGTCTTGCAGCGCGCGCAGAAGCGGGCCATCTGTATCGACAACCGTGATGTCGTTCGCTTCCGAAACCAGGCTCTCCGCAACCGTACTGCCGACCTGTCCGGCGCCAAGGATGATTATTTTCAAAGTGGGGCTTTACTATTGGGCTGCAACGACTGGCTATTGTATGCCTTTTGTTGCACGGGAACACCCCCAATGCCACAGCCGTTTCTGCTGAGCCCCACCCCTATTCCTTTTCTTCCTTGCGTGCGGCGGCAACACCAAGCGACTTGAGCTTGCGATAAAGGTGCGTCCGTTCAAGTCCGCTTTTCTCCGCAACACGACTGATCGAACCTTGCTCGCGTTGCAGATGATGCTCAAAATAAGCGCGCTCAAAAGCTTCGCGCGCCTCACGCAAAGGAAGATCCAGAAAAGATATACCCGGGTCCGGTTGCCTCGCCGTAAGCTGGGCCAGAGCGTGCTCAACTTCGTCTGTGCCGATTTCCTCGCCCAACGCGGTCACGGCGACGCTCTTTACCGTTTGCTGCAACTCTTCAAGGTTACGGGGCCAGGAAAAATTACGCAACGCGTTAAGCGCTGCAGTTGAGAACCGGCGCGGCGGGCAAAACCGCGTCTCGACCAGTTGGGCCAACATTATCCCCGCAATATCGGGGATATCCTCAGCATGCTGGCGCAACGAAGGAAGAGGAAAAGTAAGCTCTCCCAAGCGCGCGAGCAAGCCCGCGTCAAAACCATGCTCCTGAAGCAATGCAGCGGGATCGCCTGCGGTGAACGAGACCAGCCGCACATTGTGCCGGTCGGAGCGTGAGGCCAGCAATGCCAGGTGCTTTTGCTGACCACGGCTGAGCTGCGACAGTTCTTCGACAAACAGAATGCCGCCAGCCGCCTCTTGCAGCAAATCGTGGGCGGGATCGTCCAGGCGTGCCGTCGCCGAAATAAACGGCGCATTGCCGGCCTGCAACGCCCGCGCATAGAGCTCGGGCCCCGTGCCCGTCTCGCCACGTAACAGCAGCGGGGCGCCGATACCGGCTAACTGCGAAAGACGTCGCCTGACATCATTCAGCAAAGCAGAGCGCCCGAGGTTTGCCAGCGCCAGCCCGGGCGGTGCGGCGTTTTCCTGCGAACGCAACGCGCGCTTTACCGTTGCGAGCAGTTTTTGCAGCGCGATCGGCTTTTCCAAAAAATCGAGTGCGCCGATGCGGGTGGCTTCGACCGCCGTATCTATGGTTGCGTGTCCGGACATCATCACCACAGGCATAGTTAGCTGCCCGTTGGCAGCCCACTCCTTGAGCAAGGAAATGCCGTCTGTATCGGGCATCCAGATATCGAGAAGGACCAGGTCGGGCCGGGCCCTGGCCCTTTCAGCGCGTGCCGCCGTGGCGTTCTCTGCAAGACGCACGCTATGTCCCTCGTCCGAAAGAATCTCGGACAAAAGCTCCCGTATGCCCATCTCGTCGTCAACTACCAGTATCTGTGCCATGGCTTTGCGTCAGGTGGAATTGGCGAGCTTCACGCGGCCTCGACCAAGGGCAGCACGATCCGTATCCGAGCACCCATAACCGTCACGCCCTCGGTTAGGTTTTCAAGATTGATCACGCCATGGTGTTCGTCGATAATTTTCTTTACGATCGCAAGACCCAAGCCAGTACCCTTTGGCTTGGTTGTGACATAGGGCTCGAATGCACGCTGGATGATGTTCTCTGGAAAACCACTGCCATTGTCATCAATAGCCAGTTGCACCTTGTTGCCCATGCGTTCCGTGCTCACCCGGATACATGCATTACTGGCACCCGCCAGAGCGTCCTGCGCATTCTGCAGCAGATTATGAATCACCTGGCGCAACTGATTCGTATCACCCGCCACCGCAGGCAAATCCGCCGCCAGGCTTACCTCGATCACGGGCCCGGAGTGGCCATAGAGCCCGAGCACCTCAACGACAAGGCCGTTAAGATCGAGCGGCGCTAAAACTGGTGCGGGCATGCGCGCATAATCACGAAAATCATCGACCATGTTTTTCATCGACGTCACCTGGTTGACGATCGTTTCGGTCGCGCGATTGAGCATGGCCGCGTCATCTGCGGACAACTTACCTTCAAGTTTCATCTGCACACGTTCAGCCGAGAGTTGAATCGGCGTGAGCGGATTTTTTATTTCGTGGGCGAGGCGGCGCGCCACCTCGCCCCAGGCCGAGGCGCGCTGCGCCTGCACCAGCTGTGTAATGTCATCAAACACCACAATATAACCCCCGCCCGCGGCGGGCAGTTGTGATCCGCGCAAAAGCAACACCTGACCCCGCCCTGGCAATTCAATCTGTTGCTGCCAGGTGCTCGGGCCATGATCTCTAAACTCGTCGCGAACGGTTACAGCCAATTCCATATGTTGCGTCCAGTCATCGAGCCTGAATCCCTTAAGCTGCGCCAGATCCTGGCCAAGAATTTCCCCGGCACTTCGATTGGCCGTGGCGAGCGCAAAGCTCGGATCAAACACCAACACGCCCGCGGAGAGGTTGGCGAGAATGTTTTCCAGATAAGTCTTAGTGGTCTCAAGCTCGGCTCGGCTCGTCTCGGTGACATTGCGCGCGTCCTCCAACTGCCGCGTCATGCTGTTAAAGGAATTGGTGAGGATTCCCATCTCATCACGACTTTGCACTTGGACGCGCCGGCTGAAGTCACCTCGTGCGACAGCCTGAGTCCCCTGCGCCAGTTCTGCGAGAGGCCCGGAAAGGCGCCTTGAGAGAACAAATGCCAGCGCAATGGCGGAAAACAAGGCGAGCAGCAAGGTCAGGGTCAGCGTAAGAAGATAAATTTCACGCAGCCCATCGCGCGACAAGGACAGCTCCTTGTAAGCGCGGAAAACGCTTTGCACACTTTCGGCGTTCGCAGCGAGGGCTGGCGGCACGGGTTGCGTTAGCTGCAGGAAACGCACCTCATCGCTAAGACTCGCGGGCGCCAAGGGGACGATGACACGCAGCGACAACGCGCGGTCAGCTCCCTCGACCGCCATGTAGCTACGCGATTGACGGGCCTGCCGCAATTGCGCCTGCGTGGGAAGTTCCGGCAGCAACTTGGCAAGATCGTGGCTCGAAGTGGCGATGACCTTGCCGCCGGCACTTACCAGGAGTGCATCGGCTACACCAGATTGTTCACGCATACGATTTAGCAGGAACGACTGCTGGGCCCCCGGTTGGTCCGAGAGTTCTATCGCCATGCTTTTGGCTTTGCCCTGCAAATCGACCAGCAAATTATCAAGCGCCGCCCGGCCAAGGTTGATACCCCCCTCCAGCGCGTTTTCGACGCGCACGTCGAACCATGACTCGATGCTTTTGGCCAGGAACTGCAGGGAAACGGTGTAAACCAGGGCACCCGGAACCAGCGCAACCAGTGCAAACATCACCACCAGCCGGAAGGTCAGCAGCGAACCAAAAACCTTTGCGCGCCGCGCCCGCCAAAGCGTCACAAGTTGATAACCCACCAGGCCCAACAGGCCCAACACCAGCACGGCATTAAGCGCGAGTAACAACGGATAGTGCTGCGCAAAAAGGGGCGTATTCGCGCTTGCCGCCGCCAGCAGAAACAACAGCACCGCGCCAACCCCTGTGCTGGCCAACAAAAGGTAGGTCATTTCGCTAAGCCCTCCTGTGCAGGAGGCCTCCCCACGGACTCTTGCACAGGCGCCGAAAGCGTGAAAGGCCAACGCTTCCAATCTGAGGAAAGGGTCCAATCCCGGCTTGTCAGCGCATCGACCTGGAATGGCTTTGGCAACTGGCTCAGATCCAGACGCATACGCAAGGCTCCCATATAGCTTTCGCCGGTCCGGAGATCCGGAGGTCCGGGAATCAGCCAGCTGCGCACGCGCGAAAGCGTCCTCAGCATTTCCTCCATGGAACTGAAGTTCTGGTGAAGCGCGCCACTGGACAGCCGGTATTGCCGCGTCAGCGGCTGATAGGTGAGGCGCAAGCGGAGCTGCTGAGAAACAAGCTTTTCATCCAACCAATACCACCGCGATCGTGTTACCTCGAACTCGACAAGAAAATACAAGGACAAACCCTTGCTGATGGCATCTTCCTGGCGCGAACGCAGTTCGATATTGAAATCGGCGTTGACAACATAACCCTCGTCACCAACATCAACACTGGCGCGACGGATCTCTATGCCCTCGCCCGCAGCGACAAGGGAGTAAGCGCTTAGCACGAGTAACAACAAGATGCGCTTGAACCGCTTTAGCATCAGGCGACCTTGTCCAATAGCGCATAGAAAAACCCGTCGTGGTGTTCGGCAGGCAACAACTGGCCATCCGGCGGGATACCCGTTTCCAGCTTAAACGGATGCCGCCTCGCATCGGTGTGTCGCAAGAGAAACGCGTCTATCTGCCGCGAGTTCTCCTCCGGAAACACAGAACATGTGACGTACAACAATTTCCCGCCTGATGCGAGCAGTGGCCATGTCGCGTCAAGCATGTGCGCTTGCATTAGGGCAAAACCCTTGATGTCCTTTGGACGACGCAGCCATTTGATATCCGGATGACGACGCACAACACCAGACGCGGAGCAAGGTGCATCAATAAGTATTCGGTCGAACGGAATACCATCCCACCAATCTTCCGGCAACAGACAATCGGCCGTTTTGATTTGAGTGCGTCCGGTCAGCCCTATACGGGCCAGGTTCTCTCCAATCCTGGTGGCGCGCAACCCATCGCTCTCAACCGCGACGACAGTGCAGTCTGCGTGCTCAAGAATATGGCCGGTCTTGCCCCCTGGCGCAGCACAAGCATCAAGCACGCGCATACCTGTCCCGACCTCTAACAACGGCGCGGCAAACTGCGCACCCGCATCCTGTACCGATGCCTCGCCCTGGGCAAACCCGGGTATCTGAGCTACCGGAACAGGCTTCTCGAGCATCAGCGCAGTCGCAGAAAGCGCCGATGTGGCGATTCCTGCCGCCTTTAGCCGTTCAACAAATGCCTGCAGTGTGGTTTTCCGCAAATTAATGCGCAAACACATCGGCGGATGGCCATTGGATTGCGTCAACACTTGCTCCCAGCCGTGCGGATAGCTCTTCCTAAGCTTGTCCACCCACCACTGCGGGTGGCGCCAATGCACGGCTTCGTTCAACTCTGCGTCCCGCTCAAGCATTTCACGGTTGCGCAAAAAATTCCGCAATATAGCGTTGGTCAGCCCGGCCGCTGGTTTCATCCGCCCTTGGCGCACCGCTTCAACGGCCTGATCGACCGTCGTGTGCGCGTATTGCGGTGCGGCGCGCAATTCATTCAGGGCCACTAATAAAAGCGCTCGCAACTCGGGAATAGCGAGTGGCTTGTGCAACAAGGCGTCAAGGAGCGCGTCATTGATACCGTGCTCGCGTAGCGTGCGATAAGAAAGATCGCGCGTTGCGGCTTTCAAGCCATCGCCGTAAGGGGACCGGCTCAATATGCGCGTAAGTGCTTTTCCCAGACTCTCCCCCGCTACAACGGCCGCTACAACAGTGGCAGACAATCCCATGGATTGGGCTAACGAGTGTGCAAAGGGAGGTGTCATTGTCATGGCGCGCCCATTCTATCTGCTTGGCCGCCCCTGTTGAGGGCCTTACGCGAGCGAAAACAATGATTGGGTAATTGCTGCGCTATGAGCCGATCGTCGGTGACTCACAGCGGTTTCCGGCGCGCACTGGAATACCCAGGGAAAATTCACGGGCGTGCAGCCGCCGGCCCCCGGCCCGCTGCAATTCAAGCAATTGCAGCGCGCCCTGCCCGCAAGCGACACGCAAGACACCGTCCTCAAAGGCCAGCACCTCGCCGGGCAGCCCAGTTCCATCGCAGAGCCTTGCCTGCCAGATCTTGAATTCAACGCCATTGAGCCGCGTCACAGTTCCAGGGGAGGGGCTGAATGCCCGTACTTTGCGTTCAATCAAGATAGCGGGTTCATTCCAATTTATGCGTGACTCGCGTTTTTCTATTTTTGCCGCGTAAGTGACACCTGCGGCAGGTTGCGGCTGCGCAATCCACGTCACCGCCCCCCCCAGGCTAATGGCACGAAGCTCATCCAGGAAATCAACAATTAGCTGTGCGCCCACCTCCGTAAGCTTTTCAAGCAGGCTCCCGGAGGTGTCGTCAACGCTAATCACAATATTTCGGCGTTTCAGCACCGGACCGGTATCAAGGCCCGCGTCCATTTGCATGATGCAAACACCGGTTTCCCTGTCTCCGGCCAGAATGGCACGTTGCACCGGGGCAGCACCACGCCAACGTGGCAACAACGACGCGTGAATATTCAGTGCCCCCTGCGGCGCAATATCAAGCACTGGCTGCGGAAGAATGAGTCCGTATGCCACCACAACAATCACCTCTGGCGCAGCCGCTATGACCCGGGCACAGGCTTCAGGGTCTTTCAAGCTCAGCGGCTGGAACAGCGGTATGCCATGCTCCAGCGCCACTACTTTAACAGCGCTTTGTTTTTCTTTTAATCCCCGTCCACTAGGCCGATCCGGCTGAGTAAGCGCTAACGAAACTTCGTGTCCAACCGATATCAGCGCGGTCAGCGCAGATGCCGCGAATTGCGGCGTACCAGCAAAGACAAGCCTCATGGGAGGGTCCGACCCGGGTCAGGCCGTAGTTTTCCGCTGCTGCTGCTTTTCCAGCTTGGCGCGAATGCGCGTCTGTTTCATCCGCGACAGATACTCTACAAACACCTTACCCTTAAGATGGTCTATTTCATGTTGCACACAAACCGCAAGAAAGCCCCTTGCCTCAAGAGAAAACGGCTTTCCATCTCGCCCCAACGCCCGAACAGTAACTTGCTCCGCGCGCTCAACCTCATCATAAAACCCTGGCACAGAAAGGCAACCCTCTTCATAAACCTGCAAACCTGACTTTGCAATAATCTCCGGGTTAATCAGCGTAAGTAGGCTATCCCGTGTTTCCGATATATCAATCACGATAACCTGTTTGTGCACATTAACCTGGGTCGCGGCGAGACCGACACCAGGTGCGGAATACATGGTCTCCGCCATATGGCTAACCAGGTTACGAATTGCCTCATCCACCTGTCTGACCGGCTTGGCAATCGTTTGCAGGCGGGAATCGGGGTAACGTAAAATCTCTAAAAGCATAAAAACTTGCTGATTGAATAGATTAGGTGCTAAATTTTACCTAATCTGTAAGATATTACCAGCCAGCCTTCGGAGTTTTATAAACGCGGCCGTGCCATCAATTGTTAATCGATGTGCGCAAATTCACGTGAATTGGCCTCCGTCGATGCGAGAATGGAGGACAAAATTCCAATGCACAAATCAATTATGCCGCGTTCGACCATAGCTGCTTTGTTATTCGCGCTCAGCCTGCCAGCGTTTGCCCAGCAAGCCGCCACACCGCAAATTCAGGAAAACGCCCCAGATCGCTACACTGTAGAAAAAGGCGATACCCTTTGGGCCATTTCGGGAAAATTCCTCAAGGAACCTTGGCGTTGGGCTGAAATCTGGAAACTTAACAGGGATGAGATAAAGAATCCAAATCGGATTTATCCCGGCAACGTGATTTTACTTGACCGATCTGCCGGTGAAGCACGTTTAAAACTGTTGTCGGACACGGTCACGCTTTCTCCGCGCATCAGAAGCGAATCCACCAGCGCGGCCATTCCGTCCATCCCCTCTTCAATTATCGAGCCGTTTTTAGCGCAACCTCTAGTCATCGAACAAGATGGCCTCGATAGAGCCCCCAGAGTTGTCGCCACCGAGGACGGACGGGTCAACATCGGCGCAGGCAGCCTCGCCTATGTCAGCGGACTTGGAGACAGCAAAGTTGCGACGTGGCAACTTTACCGACCGGGTAAAGCGTTAATTGATCCAGAAAGCAAAAAGACGCTCGGCTACGAAGCGATTTTTCTCGGGACAGGAAGCGTCGAAAAAACGGGCGAGCCCGCCTCAATACGGATAATTTCAGCGCGGCAAGAAATAGGCCGGGGGGACCGGCTCGTTCCAGTTGGCCCCCCCCAAGCTAACAACTACCTTCCTCACGCCCCCCAAAATGCCCTGAGCGGTCGCGTCCTTTCCATATTCGGGGGGCTACGCGAAGCCGGGCGCAACTCCATCGTCACACTGAACCGCGGAGCACGCGACGGCATTGAAAACGGGCATGTCCTTGCGCTATATAGGTTGGGTAATACCGTAGAGGACAAAATAGCGGGCGGTAGTGCGCGTTCAGAAAATGCCATCAAGCTTCCTAACGAGCGTTACGGATTAGTGTTCATTTTCCGTACATTCGACCAGGTATCCTACGCACTGGTCATGGAAAGTTCGCGGTCGGTTACGACCAACGACGTAGTGCAAAAACCCTGACCTGTCGCAATGAGGCCTGATCCCGGACTTACCGCCTGGATTCGGCTAAGTCTGATTGACGGACTTGGGCCAGCTACGTTTCGTAAACTTCTTTCGGTCTTTGGTCTTCCCGATCAAATACTGGGGGCCAGTCATGCGAACCTTTCCCGGTTTGTACCCAAGGCGATGGCGCAACAAATTCTTCAAGAGACGCGCGAGGCACAGATAGCCGCAACGCTGGATTGGGTAGGGCACGACGGCAACACAATACTCACGCTAGCAGACGAAACCTATCCGCGATTATTGCTTGAAATAGCCGATCCGCCCCCATTGCTTTACTTACGTGGCCAAACCGCGTTGCTGGAAAAAAATGGACTCGCGATCGTCGGCAGCCGAAACGCCTCCCCGCAAGGCCTCGCTAATGCCGAGGGTTTTGCGCGTGCTTTCAGCGACGCTGGACTTACAATCATCAGTGGATTGGCGCTCGGCGTTGACGCAGCAGCGCATCGCGGCGGTCTTAGTGGATCGGGCTCGACGATCGCAGTCTTGGGCACGGGTGCAGACTCCCTCTACCCAGCCTCCAACCGCAAACTTGGTGAGGAAATCGCAAGCAGGGGCTTGCTGGTTTCCGAGTTTCCCGTTGGAACGCCGCCCATCGCTGGAAATTTTCCCCGACGCAACCGCTTGATTTCCGGTCTGGCGCGCGGTTGCCTCGTCGTTGAAGCCGCCGTATCCAGCGGCTCTCTCATCACCGCCCGGCAGGCGGGCGAACAGGGGAGGGAGGTTTTCGCAATACCTGGCTCTATCCACTCGCCGCTTTCACGCGGATGCCACTTGCTCATAAAGCAGGGTGCCAAGCTTGTTGAAAGCGCGGCCGACGTGCTCGAGGAGTTAGGAACGGAAGAACTAACCAAGAGTGGGGGTATCCCCAAACAATCGGGGGTGGATAATGAACTACTACTACATATGGGGTACGACATTTGTACCCTGGATGCTTTGGTAAGCCGTTCGCGCTTGACGGTGGACGCCGTATCGGCCATGCTATTAAATCTGGAGCTTGAAGGAAAAATAGCCAGCCTTCCCGGAGGGCGCTTTCAACGACTATCCTAGGGCCTGAGATCCACCGCTCAACATGTACGAAGTCCTCGTCTATTTATTCGAAAACTACTATCAGGCCGATCTGACGCCGGATCATGGCTCTCTTCAGAGAAAACTGACAGCCGCTGGTTTCGAGAACGAGGATGTGCACGATGCACTTGACTGGCTGAAGAGCCTCACTGATGTTCCTCAGGTCGCTCTGCCTGCGGCAATAGACCTCTCGGATGCATTTCGCGGTTACGCGCCCAAAGAATTCGGCAAGCTTTCCGCTGACAGCCGCGGCTTTATTGCGTTTCTGGAAAGCGCTGGGGTGCTCACACCAATACTGCGAGAAATCATCATCGAGCGTGCGATGGCGGTAGCCGACGAGTCTGTGGGTTTGGACAAGCTCAGGGTCATCGTACTCATGGTGCTCTGGACTCAACACGGAAACGTCGACACGCTCATTCTGGACGAACTTCTTCCAGATGGTTCTCAGCGTCAGGTGCATTGAGTCGTCGTGGTAGTGACGGCGGGAAAATCGTACCGTTAAAGCATTTAGCTTGCATTTTGGCGCAAGCGGCTCTTATTATGCTGCGCTTTTAGCGTTCTGCCCTCTGTTGGGTCAGCGCCTCCTTTCCAGCAACACCACAACAGTCAATTGCGTGCATAGCCTATATGGGTAAAAAGCTCATCATTGCCGAGAAGCCCTCGGTCGCCGGCGATATTTCAAAAGCACTTGGTGGATTTACGCGCCACGGCGACTATTACGAGAGCGACGATTACGTCCTGT
Organism: Pseudomonadota bacterium; assembly: GCA_025356665.1. Classification (GTDB taxonomy): domain Bacteria; phylum Pseudomonadota; class Gammaproteobacteria; order Burkholderiales; family SG8-39; genus CAITSH01. The sequence continues at coordinate 15,963 of JANXRV010000002.1, read as the reverse complement.
CCTCCGCAGTTGGTCATCTGCTTGAGCTTGTTGCGCCCGAGGGACACGAGGTAAAGCGCGGCAAGTGGTCTTTTGCAAATCTGCCTGTGATCCCGCCCCACTTCGACCTGAAGCCGATTGAGCGCTCCGAGGATCGCCTCAAAGTGCTTGTCAAACTGCTGAAACGCAAAGACGTAAGCGGAATCATAAACGCATGCGACGCCGGTCGCGAAGGCGAGCTGATTTTCCGTTACATCATCCAGCACGCGAGCGTTAAAAAACCCATCGAACGCCTCTGGCTGCAGTCCATGACTCAAGCTTCGATTTGTGACGGTTTTGACGCATTACGCAAAGACAAGGACATGATCCCCCTGGCTGACGCCGCCGTATGTCGCTCGGAATCGGATTGGCTCATCGGAATTAACGGCACCCGCGCAATGACGGCCTTCAACTCGAAGGAGGGCGGTTTTTATAAAACAACCGTCGGTCGGGTGCAGACACCCACGCTTGCTGTCCTCGTTGAACGCGAGCAGCGGATACGCAGTTTTGTACCGCATGACTATTGGGAAGTGCACGCTACATTTACCGGGAAGGGCGGTGAGTACAAAGGCCGCTGGTTCGATGAGTCCTTTGACCGCGGGTCCAAGGCGGACAACGCGGAGTTACGGTCCGAGCGCCTTTGGGAGGCAAAGAAAGCCGAAGCACTCCGCGATAAGTGTGATGGTCAACCCGGGGTAGTCGAAGAGGAGAGTAAGCCGACAACACAGGCAGCACCGGCGCTTTTCGACCTGACCAGCCTGCAGCGGGAGGCGAATGGTCGTTTTGGCTTTTCCGCAAAAACCACGCTATCCATAGCGCAAGCCCTGTATGAAAAGCACAAAGTCCTCACTTATCCAAGAACGGACTCCAAAGCTTTGCCGGAGGATTACATACCGACGGTGATGGGCACTATGAAAATGCTCTCAACCGGCAGCTATGCGCCTTTTGCCAAGGAGATCATCAAAGGAAAGTGGGTAAAACCGAATAAGCGAATTTTTAATAACGCCAAAATTTCCGATCACCACGCGATCATTCCCACATTACAGGCGCCAAAAGCGCTATCGGAAATTGAAACAAAACTCTACGATCTCGTCGTCAAGCGCTTCCTCTCTGTTTTTTTTCCTTCAGCCGAGTTTCTTGTCACCACGCGCGTCACCCGAGTCACGGGTGAGCCGTTTCGCAGTGAGGGTCGCGTAATGGTCGCCGCCGGTTGGTTGGCAATTTACGGCAAAGAAGCAGAGACCGGAGAGGCACCGACACTCGCTGCTGTGCCCGATAAAAAGGTATCCACTATCGCCGTTGATATCCTGGCAACACAAACAAAGCCTCCGGCGCGATTTAGTGAGGCTACCCTGCTCTCTGCAATGGAGGGGGCTGGAAAGCTGATCGACGATGAAGAGTTACGTGAAGCGATGAGTGAGAAGGGTCTCGGTACGCCCGCGACGCGCGCCTCCATTATCGAAGGTTTGATTTACGAAGACTACGTGCATCGCAATGGCCGAGAACTCGTGCCCTCGCCAAAGGCGTTCTCACTTTTATTCGCCTTAGGACATCTTGGTGTTACCGAGCTGGCGTCGCCGGAGCTTACAGGGGATTGGGAATTCAAACTGCGGCAGATCGAGCAGGGTAAGCTAGATCGTAGCGAGTTCATGAGTCACATCGTCGAGACGGCGCGAGACATGGTCGAGCGCATCAAGGGCGGCAACATCCCTGAAGATGCTTTTCTTACGCTTGATGCGCCTTGCCCGAAATGTAGTGGAAAAGTCGTCGAAAACTACCGTAAGTTTCAATGTCAGAAATGTGATTTCACCATTTGGAAGGTGATGTCCAGTCGCGAATTTGCTCCCGAGGAAATCGAAACCCTCATCACGACCAGAGCTGTCGGCCCGCTACAAGGCTTTCGCAGCCGTCTGGGCCGACCGTTTGCTGCCGCGATGAAACTGTCGCCCGAATTTAAAGCAGAGTTCGATTTCGGATCCGACGGCGCTGACGGTGAAGAGATTGATTTTTCTGACCTCGAACCCTTAGGTGCCTGTCCAAAATGCAATAACCGGGTATTCGAATTGCCAATGGCTTACACCTGTGAAAAAAGTGTCGGGCCAAATAAAATTTGTGACTTCCGGTCAGGGAAAATAATTCTGCAGCAAACGGTAGGCTTGGAACAAATGAAAAAACTTCTGACTACCGGCTCGACGGATTTATTGACGGATTTTATTTCCAACAAGAATCGAAGAAAATTCTCTGCGTTTCTTGTGCGCGACCCGTCCGGCAAAGTGGTATTCAAATTCCAGGATAAGAAACCCAAAGCAGTCGCGGCACCCAAAACCGAGGTTGTCGAGGACACTCCGCCGGCAAAGAAAGCTAAAACCACTGCGAAAAAGAAATCGGCGCGGACTCCTGCAAAGCGCAAAACATCCTGATTGATCAGAACGTACCGAACGTCGCCTAACTCAGTTTATACGGCGATCACACATCCAACCTAGCGACCAAGGCATTCTGCTCAATGAACGCGCGGCGTGGCTCCACTTCATCGCCCATCAGTTTCGTAAATATTTCATCGGCGGCAATGCCATCGTCGATTTGAACCCTCATCAAGCGGCGAACGGTGGGATCCATGGTTGTTTCCCATAGTTGGCTGGGATTCATTTCACCAAGCCCTTTGTAACGCTGAATGGTCGCGCTGCGTTCAACCTCTGCTAACAACCAGCGCATGGCTTGCTGAAACTCCGGCACGGCTTGCTGCTTCTCGCCGCGCTTAATCACAGCCCCCTCACCGACAAGACCTTCTAGCATCTTCGCCGTGTTCTCGATTTGCCGATAATCCCCAGAAACCAGGAAATCCTCATCAATCGCCGAGCTACGAAGATTTCCGTGATGATTCCGTTCTAATATTATTTTTTGCCGTTCGTGTTTTTCGTCAAATTGGGCGCGCACAGTAATGTCACTGCTACCCAGCGCGTGTTTTATACGTAAAGCCGAGGCGACCGCGTTCTCCTGATTCGATAAATCGACCTTCACACCCCGCATAAGCACATGGAGGACATCAGCATCGATCATTCGCGCCAGGCGATTCACCACTGCCTCCGCCAACAAATATGAACGAGCCAACTGCTCTAAAGCCTCTCCCTCAATCGGCTTTGCTTCCGCGCCCGGTACGAGGGAAGCACCTACTAAGGCCTGTCTCAGCATGAACTGGTCGCGTTCATGGTCATCCTTAAGATAGCGTTCCTCCTTGCCCAGTTTCACTTTATAAAGGGGCGGTTGCGCTATGTAAATATGGCCTTTTTCGACCAAATCGGGCATCTGACGATAAAAGAAAGTAAGTAGCAGGGTTCGAATATGCGCGCCGTCTACATCGGCATCAGTCATTATAATAATTCGGTGATAGCGTAATTTTCCGAGGTTATAGTCGTCTTTTATCCCCGTGCCTAGCGCCGTTATGAGCGTTGCGATTTCCGCAAACGCGATTAGTTTGTCGAAGCGCGCTTTTTCGACGTTGAGAATCTTTCCCTTCAAGGGCAAGATAGCTTGAAACTTCCTGTCCCGGCCTTGTTTAGCAGACCCGCCTGCGGAGTCACCCTCGACAAGATAAAGTTCACAAAGCGTGGGGTCTTTTTCCTGACAATCAGCAAGTTTTCCAGGCAAACCCATTCCATCAAGAACACCTTTTCTGCGCGTCATTTCCCGCGCTTTTCGGGCCGCCTCGCGGGCCCTCGCGGCATCCACAATCTTGCCGCAAATGATCTTGGCATCGTTTGGGCGTTCGAGCAGGAATTCCGCGAGTTTCTGTGAGACAACCTCCTGAACAACCGGCTGAACCTCGGAAGAAACAAGTTTATCTTTTGTCTGCGAAGAAAATTTGGGTTCTGGTACCTTCACCGATAGCACGCAGGAGAGCCCCTCGCGCATGTCGTCGCCAGTGGTGTCAACTTTCGCTTTTTTTGCTACTTCGCTGCTATCTATGTAGTTATTGAGTGTGCGTGTCATCGCCATACGCAAACCCGTCAGGTGAGATCCTCCATCGCGCTGCGGAATATTATTGGTAAAGCACAGTACCTGCTCCTGGTAGGAATCGTTCCACTGCATTGCCACCTCTACGGTGATACCGTCTTTCTGACCAATCGCGTGAAATGCAGTGTTGTGTAACACTGACTTTGCGCGATTAATATACTCAACGAAGCCCTTTACACCACCGGAGTATTCAAAGCTTTCCTCTTTTCCGTTTCTCTGATCAACAAGTAATATTTTTACTCCATTATTAAGGAAAGATAGTTCACGCAAGCGCTTGGCAATAATGTCGTAATGAAACTCAACGACACCGAAAGTTTCAGTGCTCGCCATAAAATGAACTTCCGTCCCTTTTCGTTCACTTTTAGCTATTATTTTTAGGGGCTCTACCGCGACTCCACGCCGGAATTCAATAAAGTTAGTTTGCCCATCACGTTTTATGGTCAGCCGCAACCAGTCGGAAAGCGCATTAACCACCGACACGCCGACACCATGCAGCCCGCCAGAAATTTTGTAGGAGTTATCATCAAATTTTCCTCCTGCATGTAGTTCTGTCATCACAATTTCGGCGGCAGAGCGTTTAAATTCGTCGTCTTCTTTTATCCCCGTCGGAATCCCGCGTCCGTTATCCGTTACGCTGATTGAGTTATCGCCATGTATCGTCACCGTTATTTCGTCACAGTGTCCGGCTAAAGCCTCATCAATCGCGTTATCGACGACTTCAAAAACCATGTGGTGCAGGCCGGTACCATCGGTAGTGTCCCCGATATACATGCCTGGACGCTTACGTACAGCGTCAAGACCCTTGAGTATCTTGATACTGTCGGAGTCGTATGCTTTGGTTACATTGCTGCTGGCTTCGCTCATTGCTTTCCTGATTTTTTGTTATGGAGTATTTTAGATACGCATCGGCATAACGACATACTTGAAGTCTTCTTGGCCTGGTTTTGTTATTAACGCGCTTGAATTTGCATCGCCTAGCGCGCAATCAATTTCTTCAACTTCTAAGTTATTTAAAACATCCAAAAGATATTGCACATTGAAACCTATATCGAGTACTTCCCCTTTGTAGTCCACATCGAGTTCCTCTTGGGCTTCTTCCTGTTCGTTGTTACTACAACTGATCTTCAAACTTCCTTCCGCCAAAATCCAACGAACACCTTTGAACTTGTCGCTGGTTAAAATCGAGGCTCGCTGCAAAGCGGCCTGTAAAACAGTTCTTTTAAGTGTTATTTTTTTCGGGTGATTCTTGGGAATTACCCTTGTGTAGTCGGGAAATTTTCCATCTACAAGCTTTGATTGGATCACTATGCCGTTGAAGGAAAAACAAGCCTGCCCAGCCCCTATTGCCACGGCTACAGGGGCGTCAACGTCTTCGAGCAATCGCGCTAATTCTAGGACTGTCTTTCGCGGCAAAATGACTTCTTGCTTAGTCGATACGGCGCCCGGTTGAGCGCTGGACGCATAGGCGAGCCGATGGCCGTCTGTGGCTACTACCTTCAACCCCTCTTCATCAATAACCAAAAGAAGTCCATTGAGGTAATAACGGATATCTTGCTGGGCCATAGAATAAAGAACCAGGCCTACTAAATGTTTCAGCGTTTTTTGGGCTATCGAAAAATTCGAAGACACCTCCCCCGCCGACATGCGCGGAAAGTCCTCTGGAGGCAAGGTTTGCAGATTGAATCTGCTTTTACCTGCTTTTATTTGCATTCTTTTTTCCGCGAGCGACAACACGACCTCTGCCTGATCGGGTAGGGCACGTAGGATATCTAAAAGTTTTCTGGCGCCAACGGTAACGGCGTTGTCCTCGCCTTCACATGGCATATCTGCAGATACTTCTATTTCTATGTCGGTCGCGACGAAAGCAAGAATCCCTTTTTTTCTCGACAAAAGTACGTTGGAGAGAATTGGCAGGGTATGTCTGCGTTCTATAATTCCTGAAACAGCCTGTAAGGGCTTTAGTAAATTTTCTCTAGTTGTCTTTATTAGATTCATATCTTTGAATACCCCTGGTAATGATAATGAAGGGCACGCTTTTTCGGGAAAACAACTAAATATTTAATCCGTTTAAGCAGTTACTTGCCATAAGCTATGTGCGCATCCATCGGTTAGCGTATGTATAACCGGGGAAAAAAAACGCACACTTTCATGCATAAACGGTTTATCCACAAAGCACCCACAGTTACTTAGCCTTTTAATACCTGCTCCAAAACATGAAAATCGCGATTCATCATGGTGTCTTTTTCCCGCAAAGACGCAATCGTGCGGCACGCATGTAATACAGTCGTGTGATCGCGATTCCCAAAAGCCTCGCCGATTTCTGGAAAACTCATTGACGTTAGCTCCTTTGCAAGGGCCATTGCGACTTGCCTAGGCCGCGCAATATTTCGACTACGTTTCTTGGAATGCATATCGGACATCTTAAGTTTGTAATAATCGGCAACGGTTTTTTGGATGTTTTCAATTGAAATTTGCCGGTGTTGCAATGAAAGTAAATCCTTTAGTGCTTCCTTTGCTAAATCTAGTGTTATGTCTTTGCCAGTGAATCGTGAGAAGGCAATCACGCTTTTTAAAGCGCCTTCCAATTCACGCACGTTTGATCGAATGTGTTTAGCTACAAAAAATGCGACTTCTTCAGGTAATTTGAGACCGACTGCTTCAGCCTTTTTTAAAATGATTGCAACGCGCATTTCTTGTTCCGGGGGTTCTATAGCGACAGTAAGCCCCCAAGAAAAACGTGATTTTAGGCGTTCGCCCAGTCCGGCAATGTCCCTGGGATAGGTGTCACAAGTAATGATTACTTGTTTGCGAGTCTCGATCAGTGCGTTGAACGCGTAGAAAAACTCTTCCTGAGTCCGATCCTTACCCGTAAAGAATTGAATGTCATCGATTAGCAACGCGTCAAGCGCGTGGTAGTAGCGTTTAAACTCATCGAAAGACTTTTGCTGATAGGCTTTTACAACATCGGATATGTATTGGGCTGCGTGAAGATATCTAACCTTTGAACCGGGGAAACGGGCGCTGATGTGGTTTCCCACTGCGTGCATAAGGTGCGTTTTTCCCAGCCCGACACCGCCATAAATAAAAAGGGGGTTGTAAGATGTGCCTGGGTTGTCCGCAACTTGCATCGCTGCAGCACGAGCAAGTTGGTTGGCTTTCCCAGGGACAAAATTTTCAAAAGTGAAATCTGTTATGAGGCTGGATCGATCGACGACGGGTTTAGCCGGTAATGCCTTCGAAGATGATGTTTTCGATGGCATAGGTTCGTGTCTTGTTTTTGGCACGGCGCTGTTCGCGCTGGGTTCCTCTGTCGCGGACAGGGTCATTGATAGGCGCATTGGGGTACCAAAAAACTCGCCCGCTAAATGTTCAATTCTTGATGCGACGCGCTCGTTAATCCACTGCAACACATAGCGATTTGGCGCCAGCAGCGTAAGCTGTCCTGTCGTCTGGTCCGCCACACCCATACGAAGAGGCCGAACCCAGGTGTTAAATTGTTGATTAGGAAGCTCTTTTTCAAGCTGGTTGGCACAGGAAGACCAGAAGCTGTCAGTCATTTTTAGGCATGGTAATACTGTGGACACAGCGCGAAAAGAGAGCTGAATTTTACTCTCTAAAAGAGGAGTTATCCACAGGCAAGGGTAAAAATTAACCTTGACGCCACCCCATCTTAACCCGTCTAATAACGGGTTCAATTAAGGCAAGAAAGCAGAACCATGAAACGCACTTACCAACCATCCGTTGTACGCCGCAAGCGCACCCATGGTTTTCTTGTTCGCATGAAAACCAAAAGCGGTCGCGCAGTTATTCGCGCACGTCGCGCTAAAGGCCGGGCCAGTCTGGCTGTTTGAACGAGCGGTTATCCTATCCGAAGAGTCGGCGGCTAAACGAAGCCCGCGTAGCCGCGTCGTTTCGTAACAAGCCTGTTGCGCGATCACGTTTTTTCCTAGTGTATAGATGCGGTAATGGACAGCCTTATTCGCGGCTAGGAATGGTTGTGCCCAAGCGCCTTTTAAGTCGTGCCGTGGATCGGAATCGCGTTAAACGAATCGTACGGGAACGGTTTCGACTGGCACAAGGACAGATCGCCGGCCATGATTGGTTAGTTCGACTTACGCGTGCGCCGCTTTCGCGCGACGACGTGCCTAGAGATGTCGATTCCCTGTTCTGCGTCGCCGATGCTAACTAAGGCTTTGGTGTTTGTTATACGCGCTTATCGATATGCGATCAGCCCGATGCTGGGAGATCGTTGCAGATTTGCGCCATCCTGTTCGGCCTTTGCCGAGGAGGCGATCGTACGTCATGGCTTGATGTGGGGCGGTTGGTTGGCTGTCCGCCGAATTTCACGATGCCATCCCTGGAACCCCGGCGGCTATGACCCCGTCCCGTAAGAGATCTTTCCGCAATGGATACCCAGAGACTAATACTGTTTTTCGTGTTTTCTTTTTCGCTCTTGATGTTGTGGGAGTCATGGCAAAAGGAAAATCGCCCCGCGACGTTGGTCGTCGCTCAGAACACGACATCATCGGTTCCAAGTCCTGCTCCGGTAGCGGGGGTAAGTGGATCCGCTGGAGTCATGCCGATGCCCTCAACTGGCCTATCTACTCCGCGTCCCGACGCAGTGCCTGGCGCTGTGGTCGTGGGAAGTCCAATAACAGCGCTGACAGGACGCGAACGGGTGCGAGTGCGCACCGATGTGTTGGCGGCGGAGATTGATTCTCAAGGTGGAGATTTGGTGTTTTTGGAATTTTTGGGTCAAAAAGACATTATTGACCCCAAAAAGAACCTGATTCTCCTTTCACCAGAGCACCAATACGCTGTCCAGAGTGGTTTGATCGGTCCGAATTTACCCAACCATAGGACCCTGTTTGCAACAAGCGCGAAAGAAGTGATCCTTGCTGACGGCCAGGAGTCGGTTGAGCAAAAGCTTGAAGCAGTTACGCCGGATGGCATCAAGCTGATTAAAACCTATATTTTCCACAGGGGCAGTCACTTAATAGAAATACGTCAGGATATTGTTAATGGCAGCGCCAAGCCCTTATCCAGTCATGCCTATTTCCAGATTACTCGCGATAGCAATGCGCCTCCCGGCGATTCTGCAATGATGCAGACATACACCGGAGCCGCGGTGTTCACGGACCAGGAGAAATTTCAGAAAGTAGCGTTTGGTGATATCGAAAAAGGGAAAGCGACATTTCCGAAAACACCCGATAACGGCTGGGTGGCAATTATTCAGCATTACTTCACGACGGCGTTGGTACCAAGCCAAAAGCAGCGCGAAGTGTATATGCGGAAACTTGATGGCAATCTTTTTGCCGTTGGCGTAATTTTGCCGCTTCCGACTCTCGCGCCGGGTGCGACCACCAGTATATCTGTGCCCTTGTACTCGGGCCCCAATGACCAAGACAAACTCAAGTCCATCGCCCCTGGACTCGAACTTGTTGTGGATTATGGTTGGTTGACGATTATTGCTGCACCACTATTCTGGGTGTTACAGCATTTTTACAGCTGGGTTGGCAACTGGGGGGTGGCAATTATTTTGCTGACACTCGGACTTAAGTTGCTGTTCTATCCGCTTTCTGCCGCCAGCTATCGGTCTATGGCAAAGATGAAGCTAGTAGCGCCACGACTGACTAAGTTGCGTGAGCAATACGGTGACGATCGCATGAAGCTGAATCAGGCGATGATGGAAATGTACAAACAAGAAAAGATTAACCCTCTCGGCGGCTGTCTGCCCATCGTCGTCCAAATTCCGGTGTTCATTTCGCTTTACTGGGTGTTGCTCTCCAGTGTGGAGTTGCGCCATGCGTCGTGGTTGTGGATTCACGATCTGGCCGCGCCCGACGCAGGGTTTTTTACCATACCTGGAATCAACATGCCGGTTGGCGTCTTGCCAATTGCCATGATGATCTCGATGGTTTTCCAGACTAAGCTGAACCCGACACCACCGGATCCCGTGCAGGCGAAAGTGATGATGATCATGCCGTTTGTTTTCGGGGTGATGTTTTTCTTCTTTCCGGCGGGTTTGGTGCTGTACTGGCTCGTCAACAACGTCCTGTCGATCGCGCAGCAATGGCAAATTACACGTATGGTCGAGGGTGCTAGAAAACCCGTTGTTGCGAAGCGCTGAGAGGCGCATTCGATGAAAGCCGCTGCTGATATCATTGCAGCAGTGGCGACCGCCCCGGGGCGCGGGGGCATTGGTGTTGTAAGAGTATCGGGCTACGATCTTCGTCCGCTTATGGCGGCGATTTTGGGCTCAAAGCCCAAGCCACGCATTGCAACCCGTAGTGTTTTCCTTGCTGTTGACGCAAGTCAAATCGATAACGGTATCGCTCTGTATTTTCCGGGTCCGGCATCTTTTACTGGTGAGGATGTGCTGGAATTACAAGGCCATGGCGGCCCGGTTGTGCTTGGAATGTTACTCAGACGTTGCCTGCAACTGGGGGCGCGCTTGGCTGAACCCGGGGAGTTCACCCGACGTGCTTTTCTAAACGATAAAATGGATTTGGCGCAAGCTGAAGCTGTTGCGGACTTGATTGAAGCGGCGTCTGAGCGTGCAGTGCGCAGCGCGCAGCGGTCTCTGAGTGGAGAGTTCTCGGCGCAAGTTAGCAGTCTCGCACGAGGTATTATTGACTTGCGAATGTTGGTCGAGGCGATGCTTGATTTTCCGGAAGAAGAAATTGATTTTCTGGATCGTGAGCGTGTGCTTTCCCAATTAGCTTCGTTGCTTGCTGCTGTCGCGGGTCTGCTTGCAAAAGCCCGGCAGGGCAGCATCTTGCGCAAGGGGCTCAAGGTCGTGTTGGCAGGCTTACCTAATGTGGGCAAATCAAGCTTGTTGAATAGCCTCGTTGGGTCGGATTTGGCAATAGTCTCGCCAATCCCGGGTACGACACGCGATAGTGTCCGTGAGACCATTGATCTGGAGGGCGTACGCTTAGAAATCGTTGATACGGCCGGGTTACGTGAAACCAATGATGTTGTTGAGAGTTTGGGTATAGAGCGTAGTTGGCGAGAATTTGGTGAGGCGGATGTTATCGTTCTGGTTTGTGATGCTCGTACAGGCCTCACAAAAGAAACCCGACAGATTTTGGCTCAGGCGCCGCCGCGTTTGGCGCGGATTGTGGTTTTCAACAAAATAGATATCGAAGGAATCGCGGCGAGCATCGGACAAGCTGATGGGTTTTCAGGGGTTTGGTTGTCTGCCAAGACTTCCGAAGGTCTTCAGGGCTTGCGTGATGCGTTGTTGCGTGTAGCGGGTATGGAGGTTCTTGAAGAGGACGTTTTTCTCGCCCGGGAAAGACATGTTTCAGCGCTCTTTGCAGCACAAACCAGCCTTCAAGCGGCCGAGGGAGAGTTTCTCCGTCCCGAGTTGTTTGCGGAAGAACTGCGGCTTGCGCATACCCAATTGGAGTCAATCACAGGCAAATTTTCTGCCGATGAGTTACTCGGAGAAATTTTTGCCCGTTTTTGTATCGGCAAGTAGACTGATAAAAAGATGGCTCTCGTTTTGTAAGGGAGGGTTCGTAGGCAACCAAGGGAGGAGGAAGATGAAAAAAATAATGTGCGTCCTGCTTTTTGTCCTAATCGCCTTTGTTTCCGTTTCCGGCCCGGCCCAGAGCCAGCAGTATCCGATCAAGCCGATTCGAATTATCATTCCCTTCGCGCCTGGCGGCGGAAGCGATCTGATTGGCAGGCTGATTGCACAAAAGTTGACTGAGCGACTTGGCCAGCAGGTTATTGTTGAGAACAAACCTGGCGCCGGCGGTAATCTTGGCGGTGAGCAGGCGATCCGCGCTCCCGCAGATGGTTACACGCTGTTGCTCGTGGCCGGGAGTTACACGGTAAATCCGAGTCTTTACAAGCTGTCGTGGGATTCGGCTAACGATATTTCCCCAATTATTCAGTTGTCACAAGGGCCGTTTCTTGTGGCGGTGCATCCGTCGGTTCCGGCGAAGACCTTGAAAGAGTTTATTGACCTTGCAAAAGTGCAACCGGACAAGTTTTCATATGGCAGTGCCGGTTCGGGCAGTATCACGCATCTGGCATCCGAGTTGTTTCTTGATATGGCCAAGATTAAGGTCGTACATGTTCCTTATAAAGGCACTGGGCCCGCGCTAAACGATGCGATTGCGGGCAATGTACAGCTAATTTTCGGTAGCGTTTCGACATCTTTGCAACACGTGAAATCGGGTCGTTTGCGCGCCTTGGCCGTGACCACCGCTAAGCGGATTCCTGCCGCACCTGAGATCCCCACGGTTGGGGAGGCGGGTGTACCGGGTTACGAGGTGATTTTATGGCATGGGTTGGTCGCGCCAAAAGGTGTGCCTAAGGCCATCATCAGCAAACTTAATCTTGCAGCCAATGAGGCGCTAAAGTCCAAAGAGACGGCCGATTTGCTTGCATCCGACGGCGTTGCTCCAGCGGGCGGGACGCCCGAGCAGTTTCAAGCAACGATAAAGGTAGATATTGAGCGTTGGCGCAAAGTTGTTCAACAGGCCAATGTCAAAGTCGAGTAATGGCCAAATTGAATCTGGCCGTTACTGGCATAGTCTCGGAGGAGAGGTGGTGGCGACTGCAATGGCGCCATCAGACTAGTCGCGCAGTGTGAAGAAAGCGTATTCTGCGCCGTTAAGGGCATTGCTTGCCTGCGCTGTGGGCGGTGTGCTTTGCCAGGGTTTGCATACCCCGTTGCCCTGGATGATCGGCCCGCTTATCGCGATGGCCATTTTAAAATTCCGCGGTATTGATCTCGCCGCACCTAAGGGTGGGCGCGAGGTGGGTCAGATCGTTATTGGCAGCGCCCTTGGACTTTATTTTACGCCGCTCGTCGCTCGGGAGGTGTTGGCAAGCTGGTATTTACTAGTAGCCGCGGCCTTGTTCGCTACCGTTCTAGCCTATGCCGGTGCTTTTTTTCTGTGGCGTTTCGCCGGAGTTGACCGCACGACAGCTTTTTTTGCAAGCGTTCCTGGTGGCGCGGCGGAGATGTCGAATTTAGGGGAGCGTTACGGCGCAAAGACCGATCGCATCGCCGTGGCGCAATCGCTGCGTATTGTTTTCGTTGTAGTTCTGGTTCCTGTGGCCATGACCCTTTTGGGTGGTCATGGGAGTGATATTTATCAGCAGTCAATGCAAGCATCTGATCCGACCGGAATATTTATTCTCCTTGTTTGTGGCGCAGTGGGGGGGGCGGTGTTGCGCGTGATGCGGGCGCCGAACCCCTGGTTTTTGGGTGCATTGGGTGTAGTAATTGCACTTACGGTCTGCGAGATTCATTTTTCTTCGATGCCCGGCTTGTTGAGTAATGGGGCTCAGTTGCTCATCGGCTGTTCATTGGGGGCGAGATTTGACCAAGCGTTTTTAAGGCGGTCGCCGCGGTTTATTCTTGTTGTCAGCGGTAGTATTTTGATCGCTATTTTCATGTCGGGGTTATTTGCTTGGCTGCTTTCTCATTTAGGAGGCCTTTCCATGCCTACGATGGTTTTGGCAACGGCACCTGGGGGCGTGGCTGAGATGTGCATTACGGCGAAGGTATTGCAATTAGGGGTACCGCTGGTTACTGCGGCGCAAGTGACTCGCGTCATTATTCTCGTCACTACAACCGGGCCGCTATTTCGTGTGGCGCGTCGGTTTGCCGGACGAATTGGGCTGCGTTAGCCTTTTAAGGGCTATCTGCTTTGAGACAGGTGTGATGTCGTATTTCCTCCTAGCCCCCTTCGGCGTAAAATACGTCCCACAATAACGGGGCTCTTGCGCTTGAAGCCCGCAATACTTAGACCGACTGAACATTCCATAATAGCGAGGATCCATGAACCAACCCCGTACCCCCCAAGCCTTTGATCTGGCGGCACCTGTATATGTGCGTCACCAACGCCTTAAGGAATGGGTAGCGCAAATCGCGGCGCTGACAAGGCCGGAGCGTATTGTTTGGTGTGATGGCAGTGAGGCCGAATATGATCGTCTTTGCGCTGAGATGGTCGAGAGCGGGATGATGAAGCGGCTGAATCCAACCTTGAGGCCTAATAGCTATCTTGCACTGTCTGACCCGGCAGACGTCGCGCGGGTCGAGGAACGAACATTTATCAGTTGTGAAAAGCAGGACGATGCGGGGCCTACAAACAATTGGGTTGCGCCGGCGGAGATGCGCAGCACGATGAACCGACTTTTCGACGGTTGTATGCGTGGCCGTACTCTCTATGTGATTCCGTTCTCGATGGGTCCGCTCGGGTCGCATATCGCGCATATTGGAGTTGAGCTTACGGATTCGCCGTATGTCGTCGTAAGCATGAAAGTCATGACTCGGATGGGTAAGGCTGTTTACGATGTTCTAGGTATCGACGGATATTTCGTACCCTGTGTTCATTCTGTGGGTATGCCGCTTGTTCCGGGTCAGGTGGATGCAAGGTGGCCATCAAACAAGGAAGAAAAATGGATTGTCCACTTTCCTGAGACGCGCGAAATCTGGTCGTATGGATCGGGTTATGGTGGTAATGCCTTGCTAGGCAAGAAGTGTCTCGCGTTACGGATTGCATCGGTGATGGCGCGCGATGAGGGGTGGTTGGCGGAACACATGTTGATTTTGGGAATCACAAGTCCCGAAGGTAAAAAAGCTTACGTGGCGGCGGCGTTTCCAAGTGCGTGCGGCAAGACGAATCTTGCGATGCTGGTGCCGCCTAAAGGTTTTGACGGCTGGAAGGTCGAAACCGTCGGTGAGGATATTGCCTGGATCAAGCCCGGTAAGGACGGACATTTTTACGCTATCAATCCTGAAGCGGGGTATTTCGGCGTTGCCCCGGGCACCAGTACGCAATCTAATCCGAATTGTATGAAGGCAATTCAGAGCAATACGATTTTCACTAATGTTGCTGAGACGCCTGAGGGTGATGTTTGGTGGGAGGGAATGACCGAGGTCGCGCCGGCGCTTCTTACTGATTGGACGGGGCAGTCCTGGGTACCGGGATGCGGCAGGAACGCGGCGCATGCAAATGCACGCTTTACTGTTTCTTCAACGCAATGTCCTTCGCTTGATCCGAAGTGGGATGATCCCGACGGAGTTCCTATTGCGGCGTTTTTGTTCGGCGGCCGTCGTACTAACACTGCGCCGTTGGTTGTTGAGGCCTTCAATTGGGAGGACGGAGTTTATAAGGCTGCAACGATGGGATCTGAGACCACTGCGGCCATTGTTGGCGAAGTTGGCGTGGTCCGCCGAGATCCATTCGCGATGATTGCGTTTTGTGGTTACAACATTGGAGATTATTTCGAGCACTGGCTGAAGATGGGCAAGGTGGTTAAGCATGCTCCCCATATTTTTCAAGTTAACTGGTTTCGTAAGGATGCGAACGGGAGGTTCGCTTGGCCCGGGTTTGGGGAAAATATGCGCGTGCTGCGGTGGGTCGTTGAGCGTTGTCAAGGCGTAGCCCATGCGCGGGAAACCGCCATTGGTTGGGTGCCTGACTTTGATGATTTGTCTTGGCAGGGTCTGGATTTTGGGCCGGAAGACTATGCGACGGTCAGCAATCTGGACGCCGCGGATTGGGCGAAGGAACTTGTGTTACACGATGAGCTTTTTGCTAAGGTGAAAGATCGTTTGCCTCGGCAGCTTGCTTTGAGTCGGGAGTTGTTGGGATTGCGCTTGGGGAATTGAACTGGGCTTACTCCTGAAAAAAGCCGCCCTCGTGCGGCTTTTTCTTTTGCTTCCGGTAGGGTGATATTGCATGATGGGGTGTGAGCACTTGATGTGCGTTGGGCGAACGCGCGGACATTTTATGATGATGGCATAAATCGTGTTAGATGTTGGCTCATTTAGCGAATGCTGTTGGTGGCTCATCTGGTGAGCCTGTGGGGGCGGAAACTGGCCGTATGGCGCAGAGGCGCTGGACCAGGAGACGCGAAATGAGGACGAGGGAATTGGCAAGGTTGATAAGCACTCTGGGC
>JANXRV010000159.1:0-35298 GCA_025356665.1 Pseudomonadota bacterium | reverse complement strand
AGCGTGTCTGATCCGGCCTTTTTGCTTGGTCATTGCGAGGAGCACAGCGACGAAGCAATCGCGTCGCGCGGCGACGATCCTCGATATGGCAACGAGATTGCTTCGCTGCGCTCGCAATGACGGCGCGTATTATTTTAATTGCAGTAACACTTAGCATTAAGCAGTAAGCAGTAACACTCGCAGCAACATCGGCAGTAACAGCGCAAAATGGCCGTCTGGCGCGGGTTTTCAGGCAGTTGTGACGGCCGCGCCAGAATAATTGGGACTCCCTTAAAACGTGCTTTTGACCGCACGCTCTTGGGCACGCAAGCTTGACACCACGACACCACGCAATCGGGCAGCAACATGAATAACAGAATGGCAGACCGCATCGCGCTCATCACCGGTGGCGGCGGCGGCATTGGCGGCGCGGCGGCGGAGCTCTTTTGCGCCCACGGCGGCAAAGTCGTCATCACCGACCGTGACGGGGCGGCGCTTTCACGCATGGCGGAGGCGATACGCCAGCGCGTCCCCGGCGCGGCGGTGTCGACCTGCGTCGCCGATGTCACCAATCCGGCCGACGCGACGCGCGCCACGGCGCAGGCCGTGAACGATTTCGGCGCCCTCAACGTCCTGGTCAACAACGCGGCAATACGCTACCTCAGCAGCATTGCCGATGCCGACACGGAAAAATGGGACGAACTGCTCAAGGTCAATCTGCTTGGCGCGGTTAACCTGTGCAAAGCCGCGTTGCCGGAGTTACGCAAGCACGCCGGCGCCAGCGTGGTGAATGTGGCCTCGGCCTACGGCGTGGTCGGGCGCAAGAATTTCGGCGCCTACGACGCCTCCAAGGCGGCGTTGATTTCCTTCACCCGCACCCTCGCCTTTGAAGAAGCGGAACATGGCGTGCGCGTCAACGCCGTGTGCCCCGGCGGCACACTCACGCCCTTCACCATAGGACGCGGTGAAGCACGCGGTCGTAGCGAAAATGAACTGCGCTCAGAAAGCAAGGCCGATACCCTGCTCAAGCGCTGGGCTGAAGAAAAGGAAGTCGCCTACCCGCTCATGTGGCTCGCCTCGACCGAGGCGTCGTTCATTACCGGCATTTCACTGATGGTGGACGGCGGCACGTCCATCATGTGAGGGACGTCCGCCCCCCCCCACTAAACCGGGCAGTCCAGCGCACCCGCTTTAACCGCGTGCCGGACGCCCCCGGTGTGCTGGCTGACAAAGGCCGTGGCGATGAGGCGGCGCACCTTCACCACGTCCTCATCGGGGCCGAGCAAAAACTCGGCGTTACGCGCAGTCACCAGATCTCCCTGGGCCTTGGCCGCCCAGGCATCTTCTTCGTTGACCTTTTGCAGGCGGTGTACGGCCACTTCCTCGAAAGTTTTTTTCGCCGCGGCGCGTTCTGTATCGTTACGCGCGCGAAAGCTCAGAAAGCGCACGATCATGCAATGGGTTTCATCGATGGGGAACTGCCACAGCCTCGCCGCATACGAGGGCATGTTCGGCGCGGGCGTGATCGGATTCGTTGTGATGCAAGGCAGTACGAAGCGCGCCCCTTTCACATCTTCGGTGAAATGGCCGTGACCGATAGGCCGTCCGTCCAGATCCACAGACACGCCGCGCACGCCATGCGAGCTGCGCACGATTTCGACACGCCGGTCGGCAAGTGACACGCCGCCCTGGCGCAGCGCGTCGGACTGCGATTGCGAGGAAGTGTGCAGCGTCACCGCATGAAAGCCGTCGCTGCCATCGATCGCCAGCAGCCAGTTGGCCTCCCACACCGCGGTGGGGAGGCGAAAACAAATGAATTCATCCGGCTTACCCAGTTCCTCGGGAACCTCGGCGGCGAGCGGCGGCGGCGCAAACGCCTGCGCATCACCGATATAGGCCCAGATATAACCGCCCAGTTCCCCGGCCGGGTAGGCGCGCACGCCGACCATGTCGTGCACCTTGTTGCGTTCCTTCTCCCAGGGAATGAGCGTGCAACTGCCGCGTCCGTCAAAGCGCAGCCCGTGCAGCGCACACTGCAGCTGGCCATCCAGCACGCGTCCCACCGACAGCTGGATGCTGCGATGCGGGCAGCGGTCGGTGACGACACAGGGCTTGCCTTGCGCATCGCGCCAAGCGGCGAAATTCTCGCCCAACACACGAAAGCCCACCGGCCGTTCACGGCCAAGTTCTTCGGACTGGAGCACCGGATACCAGTAGTTGCGCAAGCCTAGCGGCAGGCCGGCGGGAATGCCGGGCGCGACCTCCGGAAACGTTGACATTGCATTCATGTTATTCAGCCGCGCCCCTAGTCGGCCTTGATGCCGAATTCCTGCACGATGCGGCCATAGCGCGCATGGTCGTCGCGCATTTCCGCGCCGAAGGCCTCGGCGCTGCCCCCGCGCACATCCATGCCCGCCTGGTTCATGCGCTCACGCACGTCGGGCATGGCGAGCAGCGCATTGATTTCCTGGTTCATGCGCGCGATCACCGCCGCCGGCGTGCCGGTGGGTGCGAGCACGCCATACCATGCGTCGGTCTCCACCCCCTTGTAACCGAGCTCGGCCATGGTCGGAACGCCCGGCAATAGCGGCGTACGGCGCTTTTCGGTCACCGCCAGCACAGTGAGCTTGCCCGAGCGCAGGTGTTGCGCAATACCGCCCCCCATGGCGACAAACAGCACCTGCACCTGATCGCCCAGCGCCGCCGTCACCGAAGGCGCCACGCCCTTGAAAGGAATGTGCTGCATATCCACTCCGGCCGCCTTGCGAAACAACTCGCCGGCGATGTGCATGGGCGAACCGTTGCCCGCGCTGGCATAAGGCATGCCGGGCTTTTGCCTGAGCAACGCCACCAACTCGGCCACCGACTTCACGCCCAGCGTCGGACTGACAACCAGCATCATCGGCGTGGCCGCCGGCATGATCACCGGAACAAGATCCTTCATCACATCCACACCGCCGCCCGCACCCTTGGTCAACACATGCGGCGAAATGGCGATGGTATTGGGCGCGATCAGGAAGGTCAGGCCGTCGGGCGCGGACTTGGCCACGGCGTTGGCGCCGGCAAGCCCGCCCACGCCCGGTTTGTTGTCGACAACCAGCGGCTGGCCGAGGCGTGCCGGCAATTTCTCTCCAAGAATGCGCGCGAACAAGTCGGGGCCGCCACCGGGGGGAAAGGGCACCACCAGCGTGATCGGTTTGGCCGGCCAGGTTTGCGCCTGTGCCTGGGGCGCGGCAAAAATACAGACTCCGGCAAGCACGGCGAACGCGGCGGCACGCACGCGCCCGGCAATGGACTGGATGGGGATCATGAGTAACTGCACATCTGGTTTCCTTCAAGTGGATTTCGATGCCATTTTTATTCGTTGCTAAAAACTATTTTCCACGTTTTGCGGAGGCGCCGAAATACTAGCATGAGATGAAATCCAACCTGCCGATTTGCGCATGCAGTTGCGCATTGCGTTGCCGGCGCCTCGACCCGCAAAGGCAGTCTCGGGTTTATTGCGGCTCTATCTTTGCGGCGCGTGCGACCCGCCCCCACTTATCGAGCTCTTCCCTGATCAACCTGGCAAACTCGCCCGGCGTACTGCCCACGGGCTCGGCGCCATCGACGGCGAGTTTTTGCCTGAGTTCATCGGTATGCAAGGCCTTCACCGCCTCGGCGTTGATGCGGGCAATGATTGCCGGCGGCGTACCGGCCGGAGCGAGCAATCCGTACCATTGCACCGCCACGTAGTTGGGCACGCCGGCCTCGGCCACCGTCGGCACCCCGGGCAGCGCGTCGATGCGCCTTATACCGCTCACCGCGAGGGCGCGCAGACGCCCCGAGTCGATATGCGGCTTGGCCGTCAGCGTATTGACGAACATCGCGCCGATCTGTCCACCGATGAGGTCGGTAACCCCGGGCGTGGTGCCCTTGTAAGGAATGTGCAGCAGGTCAACCCCGGCCATGCTCTTGAACAACTCCATCGACATGTGCGGCGAGGTGCCGGTGCCGGCACTGCCATAGCTGATGCCGCCCGGCTTTTGCTTTGCGTGGGCGATGAATTCAGCCAGCGTTTTCGCGCCCAGCGCCGGGCCCACAACCAGCACATTGGGCGCGGTGGCGGCGATAGTAATGGGTGCAAAATCGCGCACCGGATCGTAGGGCACGCTCTTATAGAGGACGGTGTTGAGCACCAGCGGGCTGGGCACGAACAGCAGCGTGTACCCGTCCGGGGAGGCGCGCGCCGCCGCCTCAATACCGATCAGGTTGCCCGCGCCGGGCTTGTTCTCGACGATGAACTGCTGACCAAAGGCCTTGCTGAAATGCTGCGCCATTACCCGCGCAACGATGTCGGTACCCCCGCCCGGCGCGGACGGAACAATGATCTTCACCGCCCGCACCGGATAAGCGGGCTGCGCCAAGGCATCTGACAAGATCAAACCCGAACCAGCCGCAGCGGCGCACAAGGCGTGCAACACAGCGCGCCTGTTCACACCGTCGACCCGGGCCGTTTTTCTGCGAATGGCACCTGTCCGACCGGCAGCAGGGCCAGGGGCACAAAGTAGCGCACCAAGTAGCGCACAAAGCAGCGCACAAAGCAGCGCATAAACCGTCCTGCGCCATTGCACCAGACCGGTGACAACAGCGCTCAGCTGCACAGCACTTGGTTCAGCATTGCCGGACGGATCAGCCGGAACGCGCGACGCTCAAAGCGTGCGCAGCCCGGGCATGATACGCAGCGCATTGCCACGGTCTATGGCTTCACGCTCGGCGCCGCTGAAGCTGCGCTCGGCCAGCCCGATACGCACGTCCTCGCCCTTGCGATACGGATAGTCGCTGCCAAACATGATTTGCGAAGTCGGAATGATCGCACGCAAGGCGGCGATGGCCCCCTCGTGATGGCCTTGTGCCGTGTCGTAATAAAAACGCTTCACCTCGGCCAGCACGCCATTGGGCAAGACCTCTTTCGCCTTTTCCTTCATATCCACTTCCTGGCGCGTAAAACGGCTCCACAGGAAGGGCAGTGTGCCGCCGCTGTGCGACCAGATCCATTTGATATCCGGAAAACGATTAGCGGCGCCGCCGAACAGCAGGCTGGCGACCGTGCGCGTGGTGTCGGTGGCGAACTCAATCGCCGAGGGTGGCAGGCCCTCGACCGGATTACGGCAACAGGCCGGTGACAAGGGGTGGGTGTAGATCACCGCCTTGCGCCGGTTGAGCTCCTCCCAGATGGGCCAGAACTGGCGGTCACCAAGGTATTTGGTGCTGTAACTGGTCATCAGGCCGATGCCGTCGGCCTTGAGCGTGTCAAAGGCGTATTCGATCTCACGTAAGCTGCCCTGGGTGTCCATCAGCGGCAGCGTGGCAAATGAACCGAAGCGCCCGGGGTAATCGCGCGCCATCTGCGCCGCGTATTCGTTCGACTCATGCGCCAGACGCCGGTCGGTCTCGGCGTTGTTGAAATACGCGCCCGGCTGCATCAATGCCACCACCGAGGTGGCGATGCCGTTCGCATCCATATCGTCGATTGACATTTGCGCCGACCACTTGGGTGCGCCACCGCCGCCCAGTCTGGCCAGGTCTGCGGCGTATTTTGGCGGCACGATGTGGTGATGGATATCGATGCGATGCGCCTTGGCACCGGCCACGGTCGCCCCGCTGCTCTGGCATCCGGGCAACAAGGCCGCCGCACCCAGAGCCCCCAAGCCGGACAAAAAGCCGCGACGTGAGGCATCCACACCGTTCGACCCGGTTGCGCCACAAAAACAAGCCAGCTTATGCATATTTTCTCCCTTTTTGATTATCCCTCACACCGGCAGGGCGGACGGTGAAAACACCGGCGTCCGACCGGGCAACGTGAAGTAAGTATAGGCCAAGGCGTGAACGCTAAACCAAGCCCTTCGTCCGCGAAGTGCGGCATTGCTACGCGCAGACTGCGCGCAGCCCGGGGCGAGTTTGCTTTTTTCCGAGTCTGCTACTGCGTGCGTATAGCGGCGAAAGTTGCACCAGACACCACAGCCTGCGGGCGCCCAGGCGTACAGGCGTGCAGACGTACAGGCACGCAGGCGAAACCCTCACCCGCATCCAAGGGCGCTACTCCGGAACGATGCCAGCCTTGCGCAGCAGGCTTGTCCATTTGAGCGATTCGGATTTGAGCATCGCCTCGGTATCGACGGTCGAGAGCTGCACAATGCGACCGCTGCCCTGCTGCAAACGCGCGCGGACCTCGGGCGACTGCATGGCCTTGTCGATTTCGGCACGCAGGCGCTCGACCACCGGCTGCGGTGTCTTTGCCGGCGCAAACAAGCCGAACCAGGTTTCCATTTCAAGGCTCACTTCGCCCGTCTCAACTAGCGTGGGAATCTTCGGACCATCGGGTGCGCGCTGCCGGCTTGAAACCGCCAGGCCCTTGACCTGCCCCGAGTCGATATAAGGCCGCGTCGTCGTGGTGTTATCAAAGAACAGGTCGACACGTCCGGCCAGTAAATCCTGATAAACCGGCTGCGCCCCTTTGTAGGGAACCAGCAGGATGTCAACATTGCCCAGCGCGCGCAGCAAGGCCGCGAGGATGAACTGCCCGGTACCGGGCCCACTGGTGCCTATGGTCAGCTTGCCCGGCTCGGCGCGCGCCAGCGCAAGCACTTCCTTCAAACTTGCAGCAGGCAGATCCTTGCGCCCGACCAAGGTATAGGAATGGCTGACGACAATGCGCAATGGAATGAAATCGGCCAGCGCATCGTAACCGGGCGTTTTATAGAGCCCGGCGTTGAGCGCCATGTTCGACAAGCCGCCCACAAGCAGGTGGTAGCCGTCCGCAGGCGCGCGCGCGATCGTCTGGGTGCCAAGCAAGGTACCGCCGCCGGAACGGTTTTCAACGACGAACTGCTGCCCCATCTGCTCGGAAAGTTTGTTGCCGAGAACCCGCGCCACCAGGTCGAATCCTCCGCCGGGCGTCGAAGGCACGAGAATGCGCACCGGCTTGGTCGGATAATCCTGGGCAATGGCGCATGCCCCACCATCCAGCACCGCTACAAGCGCGAAAGCCGCAAGGCATGCGGCCGGGAAACAATTCAGCTTCATGAGTTCATTTCAGTCACAAGCATTGGCATTGGTTGGCGACACATTGGTTGGTGGCGCATTGGCTGGTGGCGGAAACGCCACCACCGCGGCAGTTTAACCGTGTTTGAATACGCCGTTCGCGCCCACCACAGGGCATTGCGCGTGGTATCGTAATTGCCTGATGCAGTGCGTCACCTTCATCAAGCCCGCCGCCCCATATTGGGTTCGGCAAAGCCCCAAGGAAAAAAATGCTACGCGCGCTTGCACTATTCACACGTCTCGCCATCGCCGGCGCACACCGCTACTGCGTGCGCACGACCATTCTCGGCTCGCCCAGCCGCACAATCGTCGCACGTTAAATTCGCACACCGGCTGGAAATGCCCGCCTGGCGCGGGTTTTCAGCCGGTATCGCCAGAAAAACACAAAACCAGGACACCATGCAAGCAATCGGACAATTCCAGATCGACCGCCTCGCCGACATCGCCTCGGTGCGCCTGCCCTCGATGCGCGGCTTTCCTTTACTGACGCGGGAAATCCTTAGCGAGCACGCGCGCATCATGGGGCCGCGCTTCATCGACCCCGAAACGCTGGACCTATTTATCAGCTTCCATACCTATGTGCTGCGCATCAAGGGCCGCGTCATCCTGGTGGACGCCTGCATCGGCGACCACAAGCACCGTCCGAACCGCCCCGACTGGCACCTGCGTCAGAGCGATTTCCTGCAACGACTGGCCGGACTGGGCGTGCAGCCCGGGGACGTCGACGCCGTGATGTGCAGCCACCTGCATGCCGACCATGTCGGCTGGAACACACAGCTCGTCAACGGCCAATGGGTGCCGACCTTCCCGAAGGCGCGCTACATCATGGCCGAGGTCGAGTACAAGCACTGGCTGGCGCGCTACGAGCACGAAGGCGCGTCGCTCAACCACGGCTCTTTCGCCGACAGCGTGCTGCCGGTGGTGCAAAACGGACAAGCCGACATGGTCGGCATGTCGCAGCAGATAGAGCACGGCATACGGCTTGAACCGGCGGCCGGCCACACCCCTGGCACCGTCTTAATCCATATCGAGGATGGCGCCGACCACGGCGTGCTCACCGGCGACATCATTCACCACCCGATACAACTGGCCTTTCCCGAAATGCCTACCCAGTATTGCGAGGACCCCGCGCTCGCATCAAAGGTGCGCGTGGCCATGTGTGAACGCTATGCAAACACCGGCAGCCGCTTGCTGACGGCGCATTTCCCCGCCCCCTCCGCCGGCCGCATCCTGCGCGAGGGCAAACACTTCGGCTTTGCCTTTGACACCGAATGACCCGGCACCGACCAGACAGGATAGACAGGATAAAACCATGACCCACACCAACAACAAGCCCCTCATTTCCCGCGCCCTCGCACTGGGCCTGTTACTCGTCTTCGCTCCGTTGGCGCCGGCCCAGACCGCCGCCGACTACCCGAACAAACCCATTCGCATGGTCGTGCCCTTTTCGGCCGGCGGCGCCACGGACGTGATGGCGCGCCTGATCGGGCAAAAGCTCACCGAAACCTGGGGACAGCAGGTCATTGTCGAGAATCGCATCGGCGCCGGCGGCAATATCGGCATGGATGCCGTTTCCAAGGCACCCGCAGACGGCTACACCATCGTATTGATGAACAACGCCGCCGCGACCAATGCGGCGATGAGCGCAAAGCTCCCGTTCGATGTGACGCGGGATTTCGCCGCCATCGGTCTGGTCGCCTCAACGCCGATGATGCTCATCGCGGCGCCCGCAGTAAAAGCCACCAACCTGCCGGAGCTCACGGCTTATCTGCGCGCCAACCCGGGCCGGTATTCCTACGCTTCCTGCGGCCTGGGCGGGCCGCAACACTTCGCCACCGAACTCTACAAATCGCAAACCGGCGTATTCATCGTGCACGCCCCCTACCGCGGCTGCGCACAGGCGACGGCCGACGTGGTCGGCGGCCAGATTGAACTGGCTATGGTCAGCGCCAACGTCGCCATCCCGCATGTCAAGACCGGCAAGCTAAAGGCCATCGCCCTCAGCGCAAAAAGCCGCACGCCCGCCGCGCCGGACACGCCGACTTTCCGCGAGTCGGGCATAGCGGGGCTCAAGGACTACGCCGTGGACGTCTGGTACGGCGTGATGGCACCGGCGGGCACGCCTCGCGACATCGTCGCCAAACTTGGCACCGAGGTGCGGCGCATACTCGACGCACCCGACATGAAACAAAAAATGGCCGCCGCCGGCATCGATTCGCTCAACGGCGACGGCAATGAGCTGATGTCCTTACTGCAAGCGGACATCGAAACCTTCCGCAAGGTGGTGAAGTTTGCCGGCATAAAGCTCGAATAAATTCTCCCTCGCTCCGCCAGGCATGCCCGTGTGGATTTCAAGACCGGCTTTGTCGCGGCACGGGACCACGGCGCAATGCGCCGCACGATATGCCGGAAATGGCCGCAGGGCGCGGCTTTCCAGTCATCGCCTCCATCCGCCCTTCGCCCTACACCTCGCGAGGATGATTGGCGCAGCCCGGTTGTACCTGTTAATATTTTCGCCGCTCGAACATAAAACAGATGCGCAGCCGCCGGCTCGCGCGCACAGCATAGCCACAACGCGGCTATTAGAGGAGGGGAAACCATGAAATCCATGCACAGACTGGTCCGACTGATATTGGGCGCAGCCTTCGCAGTGCTTGCTGCTTCCCACGTGCTGGCCCAGAGCTCCGAAGACCTCAAAAACGACGGCACCGGCAAGAATGCCGACAATGTCCTCACTTACGGCATGGGTTACAACCAGAACCGCTACAGCCGGCTCAAGCAGATCAATAAAAGCACGGTCAAACGCCTGGTCCCGGTGTGGAACGTCTCCCTCAACAGCAACTACGGCGAGCAGGCGCAGCCCCTGGTATTCGACGGCGTGCTCTATGCCACCAACGCCGAATACACGGTGGCCGTCGACATCAGCAGCGGCAAGCAGTTGTGGCGCACCGCGGTCAACTGGGATCCTGCGACGCCGCGCGTGGTCTGCTGCGGCATTTCCAACAAGGGCCCGGCCATCTACAACGGCAAGCTGTATCGCGGCACGCTCGACGCGCACATCGTCGCGCTGGACATCAAGACCGGCAAGGAAATCTGGAAACAAAAAGTCGCCGAGTGGAAGGAAGGCTTCTCCATCACCGGCGCGCCAATGGTTGCCAACGGCGTGCTCATCACCGGAATCTCCGGTGCCGAATACGGTGTGCGCGGCTTTCTTGACGGCTATGATCCGGAAACCGGCAGCCGCCTGTGGCGCCGCTACACCATCCCCGCACCCGGAGAAAAAGGCAGCGAGACCTGGCCGGCCGGCGAACAGTACCTTCGCGGCGGCGGCTCAACCTGGGTGACCGGCTCCTACGATCCGGAACTCGATCTCGTTTACTGGGGCATCGGCAATGCCGGTCCTTGGGATCCGCGCGGACGTCCCGGCGACAACCTGTACACCGCGTCGGTCATCGCCATGCATCCGAAGACCGGCGAAATCGCCTGGCACTATCAGCTCGTGCCCAACGAAATGTTCGACCTTGACGCAAGCTGGGAATGGATACTCGCGGACATCCAGGTCGAGGGCGCCAAACGCAAGGTGGCGATGCACTTCAGCCGCGGCGGTTTTCTGTACGTCATCGATCGGACCAACGGCAAACTGCTCTCGGCCAAGCCCTTCGAGAAAATCAACTGGGCGACCCACGTGGATATGGCGACCGGGCGGCCGGTAGAGTCCGAAGTGTCGGCCAAAGTACGCGCGGGCGAGGAAATCGAACTGTGGCCGGGCCAGTGGGGCGCAAAAAACTGGCCGCATGCCGCCTTCAATCCGCAGACCGGCCTGCTCTACGCCAACACCATGCACAACCCGCGACGCGTGAAATTCACAGCGGTCGAGTACAAGCCGGGTCAGCGTTACGTCGGCCTCGAGAACCTGCCGGCACCGCGCGACCCGAGCTGGCCCATCGGGCATACCGATGCCATCGACCCGATGACCGCCAAACACAAGTGGCGTGCGCCTATCATGGACATTCCGTACTACTCCGCGGTGCTCGCGACCGCGGGGAATCTTTTGTTCACCGGCAAGGAAACCGGCGAGTTCATTGCCATTGACAGCGACACCGGCAAGACGGTGTGGCAGTTCCAGACCGGCTCGGGCATCAATGCACAGCCCATCACCTTCACCCACAAGGGCCGGCAGTACGTCGCCATCCAGTCCGGTCTTGGCGGCGTGAACGTCGTGCGTATGGGTGAACAGCTCAAAAATGTGCCCCGCGGCGGTTCGGTGTGGGTGTTCGCGCTGATGCCAAAGTAAATTGCATGGCACGACGACACGAACCTGCATTGCGGCGCGAGGCAACATCGGTCCTCCTGGTGTTACTGCTCGCCGCCACGGCCGCATTGGCGCAATCCCCGGCCGCCCCGCCCGCCACCATGTTTGCACCGGAAACGGTTAAAAAGGGCTCGGGTATTTTTTCGCAAAATTGCGCCGCCTGCCACGGCGCGCGCATGGCAGATCCGCAGGGTGCGTTCGACTTGCGCAAATTTCCGCGCAATGAAAAAAACCGGTTCCTGACATCGGTGATCAAGGGAAAGAACAGCATGCCGCCATGGGGCGATTTGCTGCAGGGCGATGAGATCGACGCCTTGTGGGCCTATGTCATGGCAGGCGAGAAATGATTCGACAAGCGAACGGCATGGGATGAAAACTGAAACCTACACAAGAACCGCGATCGTCCTGCACTGGCTTATCGGCCTGTGCGTACTGGCGCAAATCACCCTCGGCCTGTGGATGATAGGCATCGCCAAAACGCCGCCCGGACTGCGCGCCTACTGGTTCAACGTGCACAAGTCGATCGGCATCACGCTTGGGGTGCTGATCCTGCTGCGCCTGTTGTGGCGCTTCACCCATCGCGCACCGGCACTGCCGGCCACGCTGCCGGCATGGCAGCGCCTGGCGGCGAAAGGCAACCACTTCCTGCTCTACGTCTGCATGCTGGTGATGCCGCTGAGCGGTTACCTTGGTTCATCTTTCACCAAGTATCCGATCGTTTACTTCGGGATGCGGCTGCCGCACTGGGGCTGGGACGCGCCCGAACTCAAGGCGCTTTGCAGCCAGGTCCACTTCATCACCGTCATCTGCTTCATCACCCTGATTGCCATCCATATCGCCGCCGCGCTCAAACACCTGTTGGTGACGCGCGACGGCACCTTTGAGCGCATGTGGCGCTGGCCCGCCCGCACGCGCTGATCCACACCTCACGAAGGATATCCATTGAAAAAATCGCTCCCGGTGGTCCTGATTGCGCTGCTGCTGCCCGTGGCGGCCCTCGCCGCCGGGCCCATCGCCTACGTGCCCAACGAAAAGTCCGGGACACTGACGCTGATCGACACCAGCGATGACAGCGTCCTTGCCACCATACCCGCCGGGGCCAAACCGCGCGGCCTGGCCGCAAGCCGCGATGGCAAGCGCCTGTACGTCAGCGACCAGCCGGAAAACGCGCTGCTGGTAATAGACCTCGAAACGCGCAGGGTGCGCGCCAAAATCGAACTGGGCGAATCACCCGAGGGCGTGAGCATCTCGCCGGACGGAAAATGGGTGGCCGCGGCCAGTGAAATCTCCAACGGCGTGGCCATTGTCGACACCGCAACCGACACCAAGGCCTTTACCATCAGGACACAGGGCAAGAACCCCGAGCATGCGGTGTTCAGCCCGGACGGACGCTGGCTGTATGTCAGCGCCGAGGAGGCCGATACGGTGGACGTGATCGACATGCAAAGACGCGAACAGGTCACTTCGATAAAAGTCGCCAGGCGTCCGCGCGGCATCGCCTTCTCACCCGATGGCACGCGCGCCTGGGTGGCCTGCGAACTGGACAGCACCGTGTTTTCCATCGCCGTGCCCGAACATCGCGTCGTCGCCTCGATCAAGGGCGGCCAGTTTTCCAACGGCGTAACCATGCGCCCTGACGGCGAGCGCGCGTACGTGTCGAACGGGCGCGAGGGCACGGTGTCGGTGATAGACACCCGCGAAGCGAAGATCATCGAAACCATAGCCGTCGGCCAGCGCCCCTGGAACATGGCCGTCACACCGGATGGCAAAAAACTCTACGTCGCCAACGGCCGCTCGAACAATGTCTCGGTCATCGATACGGCGACCAATCGCAAGCTGCGTGATATCGCCGTCGGTGAAGCGCCCTGGGGCGTCGTGATCCGCTAGTCGGTGCGCCGATGACAAAGCGCCTGTCCGGTGCCGCCGCGCTTTGCCTGCTGCTGCCGGCGGCCTCCATGGCACAAAACCCCGCCACCGTCATTGAATCGCAGGCGGTGCACGTCATCAGCGCAACACCCATTCCGGGACTTGGCACGCCGCTGCAGGAGGTGCCAAGCCAGGTGCAAAGCATCACCGCCGGTGAAGTCCGCAAAAATCCGCAGCCCGACCTGCCCTCAATGCTGGAACAATCCCTGTCGGGGGTGAGCGTGTCAAACGGCCAGGGCAATGCGCATCAGGCCGAGCTTGGCTTTCGCGGCTTCAGCGCCTCGCCGGTTCTAGGCTCGCCGCAGGGTTTGTCCGTGTTCATCGACGGCATGCGTGCGAACGAGGCCTTTGGCGACAACCTTAACTGGGACCTCATCCCGGCCAACGCCATTGCCACAACGCACCTGATCTCCGGATCCAATCCGGCCTACGGCCTTAATACACTGGGCGCCGCGCTGTCCATCAATACCAAGTCCGGATTCAGCTTTCCGGGCCAGTCGGTACGCATGAGCGCAGGCGCCTTTGGCCGGCGCGCCATGGAATTCGAAGCCGGTGGGCACGGCAGGAACGCCGACTGGTTTGTCGCCGGCAACGCACTCAATGAAGAAGGCTGGCGCGAGCACTCGCCCAGCGCCATCCGGCAGTTGTTCGCCAAGACCGGCTGGCAGGACGAGCGCACCGACCTTGACCTGACTCTCATCGCGGCCGACAACCGGCTGCACGGCACGCAGGCACTGCCCCTTCGCATGCTCGGCACGCCGCGCCAGCCCTACACCTGGCCCGACCATACCGATAATGGCATGGCCATGGTCGCCCTGCGTGCCTCCCATTTTCTTGCCGGCGACACGCTGCTCTCGGGCAACGTGTACCGGCGCAGTTTTTTCAGCGAAAACGTGTCGAGCAACACCAACGACAACTTCGACACCGCCCAGGCGACTGGGCCGGGCAACGCCCAGGGCTTCAACAACCGGTCACGAGTGCAGCAGCAGACCTGGGGCGCGTCGCTGCAACTGGGCATCGAGGGTAGTCTTCGCAACCGGCCCAACCAGCTCACGCTTGGCGCGGCGATCGACCAGGGCCGCGTGCGCTACAGCCAGCAGCAACAGGAGGCGACCTTTATAGAGGATCGCAACACCGTGGGCATCGGTACATTTACGCCGCAAACCGCGGCGCGCATCAGCAACACCAGCATCGGCATTTACTTCGTCAATCGCTGGAATTTTTCCGAACGCTGGACGCTTTCGGTGTCTGGGCGCCAGGACATCGCCAGCGTCGGTATTCGCGATAGTTCGGGAACGGCGCCGCGCCTTGACGGTGATCATCGCTTCAGCCGCTTCAATCCAGCTGCCGGCTTGACCTTCAACCCGGCCGCCGGCACAACCTTGTTTGGCAACTTCAGCCAGGGCATGCGCGCGCCCACGCCGATGGAACTCACCTGTGCCGATGCCGCGGCGCCATGCCGCCTGCCCAACAGCTTTCTGGCTGATCCGCCCCTCAATCCGGTCATTGCCCAGACCATCGAAGCGGGCTTTCGCCTGCGCTCCCGCCCCGCCGCAAAACCAGGCACCATGATGCCCGACACGCCGGCATTCGCGCTTAACGGCACACTGTTTCGCACCGTCTCGCGCGACGATATCCAGTTCATCGCCAGCGGTGGCGCGGTCAACGCTGGATTTTTTCGCAATGTCGGTGAAACCGAGCGCCGTGGATTCGACCTGGGTGCGAGCGCCCTGCTCGGTCGTTTCAAACTTGCCGGCAGCTACACCCGCGTCGATGCACGCTTCCTCAGCGCTTTTCGCGCGCATAGCCAGAACAATTCGGCCGCGGACGGCAACGGCGACATCGAGGTGGCGAGCGGCAATCGCATCACCGGAATCCCGTTGCACACGTTCAAGCTTCGCGGTGACTGGACCGTGACGCCGGCGTGGAACATCAACGTATCGATGAATCAGGTCGGCCGCCAGTACGCGCGCGGCGATGAAAATAACGCCGATGCAGCAGGCATGCTGCCCTCGTACCGGGTCTTCAACCTTGCCTCGTCACATGACCTGGGCGGCGGCTGGGATGCCCACCTGAAAATGGACAACCTGTTCAACCGCGCCTACCAGAGCTTCGGCCAGATTGGCCGCAATTTTTTCAACGGACCGGGCCGCAGCTTTGACGCGGCAG
The DNA here is from genome assembly GCA_025356665.1 of Pseudomonadota bacterium. Lineage (GTDB taxonomy): Bacteria > Pseudomonadota > Gammaproteobacteria > Burkholderiales > SG8-39 > CAITSH01. The sequence continues at coordinate 19,829 of JANXRV010000159.1, read as the reverse complement.
CCGCCTCGGCGGAACAGTTCCGCACACCCGGGGCGCCGCGCGCGGCGTGGCTGTACCTGCGCTACACCGTCAACAACAAAGCGGGCACCTGAGCCCGCTCCCGCACGGCTTTATTTGTCGTTGGCGTTGGCGCGGATGAAATGCCAGACCTGCTCGATCTCGTCGTTGCTCAGCACCCCCTTCCAGGGCGGCATCTGGTTCTTGCCGTTATTAACCGAGTTCTCAAAGCGCGGACGCTCGTCGGCGCGAAGCCGGCGCAGGTCAAAGGTCTGCCCGGTGTTCACCAGGTTCTCGCCGTGGCAGGTAAAACAGTAGTTGTTGTAGACACGTTCGCCAAGCGCGACTTTTTTTTCGACATCCTGGGCGAACACCTCCGGGATCTGCAGCACCGCCACAAAAAGCGCCACGCCGGCGCGCATCAGTACTCTCACATGAACTCCTTCTTTCCAGATTGCAGGGCACATGAATTCAGTGTGCCGGCGGATAGCCGCGCTTGGCCAGGTACTCGGCCGCGAAGAACCGGCAAACATCGATTTTTTCGCGCATTTCTTCAGACACCAAACGCTCGAGCACGGCGAGTGAATCGGAGCCGGCGGCCACCTCGCGCCTGAACCGATCGCCTTTTTCCTTGTCCTGGTCGAGAATCAGGTCGATCTGCTTCCTGACCGGCTCAAAATCGCAGTTCGCCGCCGGTGCCGCGCCTGGCAGCACGACGGTGCAAAGCACGCAACAAGCGAGGACGAGGAATCCCTTGCGCATTTTCGTTCAAGCCTTTCCGCCAAAAAAACGGGAGGCCGCGTGCCGCGACCTCCCGCCTTGTTCCAGCCTGTTATTTTGAATCGAACAGGCCGAAGGTCCACATTGACGCGCCGGCCGGCACGTTGACGAGGTTCGGGTCGCCCGCGCGCAACGCATACACGCCGCCGATGCCGCTCATCACCGTCACATACTGTTTGCCGTTGCGCTCCCAGGTCACCGGTTGGCCAATAATGCCCGAGGGCGTCTGGAAACTCCACAAGAGCTTGCCCGTATCGGCATCCAGCGCCTGGAACTCACCGGTCATCACACCGGTAAACACGAGGTTGCTCGCGGTCACCAACGTAGAGGAATAGTTCGGGCTCTTGTAGGGCATTTCCCACTTGGACTTGCCGGTCATCGGGTCCACCGCCTTCAGGTGCCCGCGCACGTCCGGGTTATCGAGCACCGTGGTGCGCTTGACCGTACCAGGCCCCGAGGGCTTGCCCGGGACCAGTTTGGGCGGATCCTCCGCTTCATAGGTCATGCCGATGTGCAGGGTATTAATGTACAGCATGTTGGTCTTGGGACTGAAGGACACATGCTGCCAATTCGTCGCACCCGAAACCGAGGGCCATACCGTTACTTTTTTGCCCTCCAATGCCCCCTTGAACACGTCATTGACGTTCGGGCGTCCCGTTTTCAGGTTGACGCCATCGGCCCAATTAACCTTGTCAAAGGCATTGGCGGCGAGCAGCTTGCCGTCCTTCGCATCAAGCACATACAAAAAGCCGTTGCGGTTGGGTTGCATCACCACTTTGCGCGGCGCGCCTTCGACCTTGATCGTTGCGATCACCGGCGTCTGCACGGCGTCGTAGTCAAAGGGGTCTTCGGGCGAGGTCTGGTAGTACCAGACGCGTTCGCCGGTCTTGGGGCGGATCGCAAAAATCGCGTTGGTGAAGAGGTTGTCACCTTTGCGCGCACGCGGATTCCAAGGCGCCGGATTGCCGATGCCCCAGTAAACGAGATCGAGTTCGGGGTCATAAGACCCGGTCACCCAGGAGCTGCCGCCGCCGGTGAGGTTGGAATCGCCCTGCCAGGTTTCGGCACCCGGTTCGCCAGGTGCGGGCACCGTGTAGAGGCGCCACAAATGCTTGCCGGTTGCTGCGTCATAGCCCTCGACAAAGCCGCGGTGGCTGAACTCGGCACCGGCGACGCCGACGATGACCACACCGTTGACGATCAGCGGCGCACCGGTCATGGCGTAGCCGTTGGCGATCGTGGCCGGTGCCGGCGAGGCGGTGTTCCACAACTCCTTGCCGGTCTTGGCGTCCATCGCGATGACGTGGTTGTCGAGCAGTGAGCGAATGATCTTGCCCTCGTACATCGCCACGCCGCGATTGACGATGCCGCAGCAAACCACGCGCAGGGTTTCCGGTGGGTACTCGTGGTTGGTGCGCCAGATCTGCTTGCCGGTCAGGGCATCAACCGCCATGGTGGCATTGTGGGCGGTGGTGTAGATCACACCGTCCTTGATGACCGGGAAGGCCTCGGCACCGCGATTGTCGGTGATCGAATACGCCCACAGCGGCACCAGTTTCTTGACGTTGGCCTTGGTTATCTTGGCCAGCGGACTGTAGCGCTGGCCGGCATAGCCCATGCCGTAGACCAGTACGTCGCCGGGTGTCTTGTGGTCGTTCTTGAGATCTTCCGACGTCTGCGCAATGGCGCCACCGGCCGCAACGGTCGACAGCAACAGCACGGCAAGCGCCTTCCGTGTCATCTTCATGGGTACCTCCCCTTGGTTTTGAAATGTTCATCTGCCCCGGTCTTGCCGCCGGATGACGCAGTCTTCAATCTAATTGATTTTTTCTTGTGTTGTGCGTATGCGACGCAAGCGGTTGCTGCCTCACAATTAGAATCATCGCGCCAAACCGGCTGATTTGCAAAAATTTCTGTGGCACCCGGCCGCATCGCCCGCCGGAAGCAGGTTTTACGGCAAGCGCAAAGGCTTGAATTCACCATGGAGCCGTGTATAACGAGGGGGCGAACCCATCCAGCCAACATACAAAAAAACAACGCAAGGAGGAATCATGGCGCAACCGGAAAAATCGGGGCGGACACCAGCCTCGCCTGGCGCGAATGAGCAACAGGGCGGCAGCCGGCGAAATTTTCTGAAGCAAGGGGCTGCACTCGCTTCTGGCGCCGCAGCCGCAGGCCTCGCGCAGCCGGTGCAAGCCCAGGCCGCCGGAGCACTGGCCGCCGAGCCGTGGGAGCGCGTCTACGGCGCGGCCTTCACCGGCTACGGACAGCCCTCGCGTTTCGAGCAACCCATCATCCGCCACATCGGGCGGCCCTACGGCGATCTTGCGCCCGGGTCCGGCGCAGCGCTCACGCCGATCGAATCGCTCGAGGGCATCATCACGCCCAGTTCGCTGCACAACGTTCGCAACCACAGCGGAACCCCGGACATCGACCCGAAGGTCCACCGGTTGCTGTTGCACGGCATGGTCGCGCGAGAACTCGCATTCTCCATGGACTCGCTGTGGCGCTACCCCATGACGACGCGCACCTATTTCATCGAGTGCTCGGGCAACAGCCTGCGCGCCCTCGCCCCGCAACCGGCGCAGGTGCCCGCCGGGGCAATGCACGGCAATATTTCGTGCAGCGAATGGACCGGCGTGCCGCTGCGCATGCTCCTCGAAGAGGCCGGGCTCAAACCCGGTGCGAGCTGGCTGCTGGCCGAGGGCGCCGATTCGGCGCACATGAGCCGCAGCATTCCCATGGAAAAGGCGCTCGACGATGCGATGATCGCGCTCTACCAGAACGGCGAGCGCCTGCGTCCCGAGCAAGGCTACCCGGTGCGGCTACTGCTGCCCGGCTGGGAGGGCAACACCAGCGTCAAATGGCTGCGCCGCATCAAGGTCACCGACGCCCCCACCCATACCAAGGACGAGACCTCCAAGTACACCGACCCGCTGCCCGACGGCCGCGCGCTGCAGTTCACCTTTGAGATGGGCGTGAAATCGGTCATCACCCGCCCCTCCTCAACGATGAAGCTGCCGCGCCCGGGTACCTACGAAATCACCGGTATCGCCTGGAGCGGCGCGGGCCGTATCCGCCGCGTCGAGGTTTCTGCCGATGGCGGCACAAGCTGGGCCGATGCCGCGCTCACTGGTGAAGACAAACCCAAAAGCCTGGTGCGCTTCAGGCTGCCCTGGGACTGGACCGGCAAACCGGCGTTGTTACAAAGCCGCGCCACCGACGAAAAAGGCCGTGTGCAGCCGCCGCGCAAGGAATGGGTGGCGCAGTTCGCGCCCGACATCCGCTTTCACAACAACTCCATTGTCAGTTGGTCGGTGGAAGCAGACGGGAGCGTAAAAAATGTCTACGTCTGACCGAAAAAAAATGAAAACCATTCGCGCCGGGCGCGGCGCGATCGTCATTGCAGTGGCCACGGTCGTTCTTTGCGCCTGCGCCGTACAGCCCCCGCAAGCAAGGCCGCCCGCGCTGGGCAGCCCTGTGAGCGCCACCGAGGTCGCGCGCTGGGACATCAGCATCGCGCCGAACGGAGCCGGATTACCCGCGGGCGGCGGCAACGCGCGCCAGGGACTCGCCGTGTATGAGCAAAAATGCCTCTTCTGCCACGGCGTCAAGGGGGCGGGGAAACCGGCCGACGTGCTGGTCGGGGGAATTGGCTCGCTCAGCTCCAAAACGCCGCTTCGCACCGTGGGCAGCTACTGGCCTTACGCAACAACGCTGTTCGATTATGTGCGCCGCGCAATGCCGCTCAACGAACCGCTTTCCCTGAGCAGTAATGAGGTCTATGCGGTGAGCGCCTATCTGCTGCACGCCAACGGCATCATCAGCGAGGACGCGATGATGAACGCGCAGACTCTGCCGCAAGTGAAAATGCCCAACCGCGACGGCTTCATCAGCGACTGGCCTGTCCGTCAACGCTAAGGACCGGGCCCCGCGTGATCCATGCGGCGGAATGGCATCCGCCCGAACGCCGCGCGACATCATTGCCAAACCCGGATCCCGAGACCCACGCAGAATCGACACGCCAGATATGAACCCGCAAATGCGTGCCGTCAGAAAGACGCTCGAATACATCTGCAGCGATGCATGCCGTAAGGGCTGAATGCCAGGCTGGCGGCAGGTCAAAAAAAACATTTGTCCTGCCACGAACCGGCGCAGTCGCAAAGCGATGCGAGTGCGCGGGGACGCTGGGAACCGGCAAAGACGCCTCGGGAAATGATCCAGGGATTGCCAGCTGCCGCCGGTGTCAGTGCGAGCCGTCCTCACGCGGATCGCTCGGGTGCGTTTCCGCGCCCTGCGGGCCGTGGATGCGCACTTTGCGCAGATCCCGCAAGCCGACAGCGCGCTGCAAAATCTGCTCCGGCGTGCGGTATGCCGCCTCCTGGTACCAGGGCGCTTCTATCAGCAGCGGAAAATCGTCGTAGGTGCCGTGCTCGTTGCCCATGTAGCAGCGCGCGGCGGTGAGTTCGCGCTTCACTGGCAGGTTCATCCTGTATTTCTTCCAGATATCGTGGCGATTGCCCATCAGCCGGATGTAGAACTGCGTCGGCACCGGAGGCTGCGTCTGTTACTTGACAAGATTGGTGTTGGGTTCGCGCCGCCACTGGTTGAATAGCGGGTCCACGCCATGACTCATCATCACCTCTATGCCGGCCGTGGTCGAGGCGAGCATCTCATCGATGGCAACGAAGCCGTACGGCCGTGCCATCTCGATGGCACCGGCAAAGTTCGGGCGCACGTTGAATTCACCCAGGATGTCAACCGAGTCAAGCATGCGCTTGATCCATTCGTTGTAGCCGATGCGCCGGTTCTTGCCCGGGTTGATCCACTGGAAAAGCTTGCGGTGCCAAACCTCCCTGTTGGCGTCGTGCTCGTCCATGCCCAACGCATACAGCCATTTAACCTCGTCGCGCGTCTTGACGTTAGTCTGCAGCGCCACGTGACGGCGCGGGCCGCCGAACTTGAGGGCGCATGTATGCAGGAACACCTTCCACCCCGTGCGCAATTGCAATCTGCCCACCGCTGGAGCAACATACGTTCAGTGCCGCGCACCGCGGCGCGGCAAGAGCAGGTTGAAAACCTGCCATCATTAACAAGCACAAGGAGGAATAATGCGCCGTCTCGCGCCGATTTGCGCCGTACTCGTCAGCCTTTGCATCGCGCCTGCAGTGTTTGCCCAGGCCTATCCTGCCAAACCCATACGCATCGTCGTACCCAACGGCGCCGGCGGCCCGACCGACATCGTCGCGCGCGTGCTGGCGCAAAAACTTTCCGAATCCATGGGCCAGCCGGTGATTGTCGAGAACCGCCTGGGCGCGGGCGGTGTGGTCGGCACGGAGGGCGTCGCACGTTCACCGGCCGACGGCTACACCCTGCTATTTTCCGCCTCGGGCGCGATGGTCATCACGCCCCACCTGAACAGCAAACTCCCCTACGACTCATTCCGCGATTTTGCACCGGTGTCGCTGGGCGCCACCTCGCCGCTGATCCTGTTCACAGGGGCCAACTCACCGGTGCGTACCGTATCCGAACTGATCGCCCTCGCCAAGGCGCAGCCGGGCAAACTCAATTACGGCACCGCCGGCATAGGCACGCCGCCGCATCTGGCCGTTGAGCTGCTCAAAAGCGCCGCCGGCATCGATGTTGTCCATGTGCCCTACAAGGGTGCGCCCCAAGCCGAGATCGCAGTGATGACCGGCGAAATCAGCTTCATGTTCTCGCAACCGTCCATCGCCAACCAGGCCCGCGCCGGCAAGGCGCGCCTGCTTGGCACGACCTCGGCCAAACGCACCGCGCTTGCGCCCGAGGTGCCGACGCTGGCCGAGGCCGGCGTGCCCGGCTTTGAGGTCATCGCCTGGTACGGTATGCTCGCCCCGGCAAAAACGCCGGAGGATATAGTGGCAAAGCTCAACAGCGAAATGCAAAAAGCGCTGGCGCAAAAAGACGTCGTGGAGCGTTTGGTGGCGCTCGGCTTCGAGCCACCGGCACCGCACAGCGCCGCCGACTTTACCGCCTTCATGCGGCGCGAAAGCGACAAATGGCAGAAGGTCATCAAGGACGCGGGCATCAAGGGGGAATAATGCGCGCCCTGTTCATGCCGCTGCTTGCCGCAAGCCTGTTGTGCGCCGGTCCCGCATTGGCGCAAAGCTATCCCGCCAAGCCGGTCAAGCTGGTGATGCCCTACCCGCCCGGCGGCGGCGGCGACCTGGTGCTGCGGCCGCTGATCGAAAAACTCACGCCAGGTTTCGGCCAGACCATGGTCATCGATTACAAGCCGGGCGCCAATACCATCATAGGCACCGACTTCCTCGCCAAGTCCGCGCCCGACGGCTATACGCTGAGCATGATCACCGACTCGCATTCCATCAATCCGGTGTTCCGAAAAAACATGCCCTACGATGCCATCGCCGATTTCGCGCCGGTGACGCAGCTGGTCGGCGTGCCGCTGGTGCTGGTGACGCACCCATCGGTGCCGGCGAAAACCCTGCCTGAACTCGTCGCCTACGCCAAGGCCAACCCGGGCAAGCTCGCTTACGCTTCTCTCGGCTTCGGCGCGCCGCATTACATCGCCATGGAATGGTTCAAGCTGCTTGCCGGCGTGGACTTGCTGCACGTGCCCTATCAGGGCTCGGCGCCCGCCCTCGCCGCCCTCGTCGGCGGCCAGGTACAGCTGATGTTCGTCGGTGCCTCCACCGGCCTGCAATACGCCAAGGACGGCAGGCTCAACGTCATTGCGGCGGGCTCGGCCAGGCGGCTGCCGACGGCACCCAACCTGCCCACCGTGGCTGAGTCGTATCGCGAATACGACTTCACCACCTGGTATGGCATCGTCGCGCCGATAAAAACGCCGCCCGATATCGTCGCCAAACTCAGCCGCGACATCGGCGCCGCGCTACGCTCGCACGAATTGCAGGAGCGCCTGGGCAACCTCGGCCTGATTCCCGCACCCTCGACGCCGGAGGAGTTCGCCGCCAAACTGCGCGCCGACGGCGAGCACTATGCGCGCGTCATCAAGGCCACCGGCGCGCGCGGCGAATAAGGGCGACGTCGCTAGTCGGCGCGGGCGCCGCTGTCCTTGACCAGCTTGCCGAACTTTTGCATGTCGGCGCGGATCGTATCGGCGTACTGCTCGGGCGTGCCACCGACCGGGTCGATGCCGATTTTGGCCAGTTGCTGGGCAATTTCCGGCGTGTTGAGCACCTTGACTATTTCGCTGTTGAGCTTGTCGATGATGGCGCGCGGCGTGCCGGCCGGCACCAAAAAACCCACGTCGATCTTGATGTCGTAACCAGCCAGACCGCCCTCGGCCACCGTCGGCACATCGGGCATGTTGCTGGTGCGCTTGGCACCGGCCACCGCCAGCAGCCTCACCTTGCCGGTGCCCACATGCGGCGCCACCGAAGGCAAGGCGGCGATGACCGCCGCGATGTCGCCGGATATCACCGCCGGGATGGACTGCGCCACGCCTTTGTACGGAATGTGATTCATCGTCACGCCGGCCATCGAGGCGAACAACTGCATGCCCAGGTGGTGCACGCTGCCCACGCCGGTCGATCCGTAAGGCAGACCCGGATTCGCCTTGGCGTAATCGATGAGTTGCCTGACATTCTGGAAAGGCAGGCCGGCGTGGCCGACCAGGTAGACCGGTGTCGATACCGCCAGCGTCACCGGCGCGAAGTCCTTGACCGCATCGTAGGGCAGCTTCTGGTACAGCGTCGGGTTGATGCACAAGGGCCCGGTATCGCCGACCAGTACGGTGTAGCCGTCGGGCGCCGCCTTGGCGACGAGGTCCGTGCCTATGATGCCGCCGGCACCGGGCCGGTTATCCACCACAACCGGTTGGCCGATGTTCTCGGCAAGCTTGCGGCCAATGACACGCGCCAGCACATCCGGCCCGCCCGAAGCGCCGTAGGGCACGACAAAGCGGATCGGACGCGAGGGATAGTCCTGGGCGACGCAATCGGCGATGCCGGCGAACAACGCCGCGACCGACCAAAACAATGCCAGATGCCGTGATGCCATGTTCTTCTCCTTGGTGCAGTAATCAGGTACCGCGGGACGCGCCGCAGCCGCGTCCCCGGCGCGTTCTAGTAATGCTTCATCACATGCCGCGCTACCGTCATGCGCATCACCTCGGCCGGGCCCTCGGTGATGGTGTAGGCACGCTGGTCGCGCCAGAAGCGTTCGATAGGCAGCTCCACCGTCAGGCCGATACCACCGTGTATCTGCAGGCAGCGGTCGGCGGCGCGAAAGCCCATTTCGGTTGCGTACATCTTGGCCATGTAGGTTTCGTTACGCACGTCCTCGCCCTGATCGAACTTCCAGGCGGCGTGGCGCACCAGGTGACGCGCCGCCTGCAACTCGGTATAGGTGTCGGCAAGCATCCACTGCACGCTCTGGCGCGCGGCGAGCGGTTCACCAAAGGTGACGCGCTGCTTGGCGTATTGCACGCCCATCTCCAGACAGCGCTCGGCCACGCCGCAGGAACGCGCGCCGTGGCGCAGAATGCGTCCCTGGGTGATCCATTCCTGCGCCAGCTTGAAACCCTCGCCCTCTTCGCCGATGCGGTTCTTGATCGGCACACGCGCATTGTCGAACACCACTTCACAGGGCGCCTCACCCATCATAGTCTGGTAGCGCGCCGTGACCTTCACGCCGGGCGTGTCCATGTCGACCAGAATGCACGAGATTCCCCCGCGCGAACCCTTGGACGGGTCGGTCACCGCCATCACTTGCGCGAAGTCGGCTTTTTCGGCGTCGGTGATAAAGCGCTTCACACCGTTGATGACGTAGTGATCGCCGTCACGCACCGCACGCGTGCGCATCCCCGCCGGATCAGACCCGGCATCGGGCTCGGTTTGGGCGATACAGGGAATTTTCTCCCCGCTTATCACCGGATCGAGGTAGCGCTCCTTTTGTTCGCCTTTTAGCTTTACCAACACCGCGCCAACCGTGGGCCCGATGATGTAAAAATCTCGCGGCAATATCGCCACCGTGCGCGAAAGCTCTTCAAAGAAAATGCTCTGCCCGAGCACACTGAGGCCCTGCCCACCCAACTCCTGCGGTACATCGAGCATCCAGAACCCCAGGTCCCGGGTCATGTTGCGCAGGCGTTCGCGCGTCGCCGGCAAGAGGCCGCGCGGCTCGCTTTTTTCCAGCGGAATTAACTCCGCATCGACAAAGCGGCGCACCGTTTTCTGAAAAAGCACAAGCTCTTCCGGCAGCGTGAAATCCATACCACTCCCCTTTACGTTGATTCTGCAATCAAGCCATTTACTGAATTATTTTTTTATTGCGATCGCATCGTATTGTAGGATGGGGTTCAGAACAAGCGTAAAGCGCGGCGTCGACGATAATTTTTTTTCCGCACCGCAACGCGCGACAAAACCAAGGATCGGGAATCCCGATGGCAAAAGTTACGGACGAAGCGGTCATCATCGGCATGGGCGAAACGCCTGTCGGCAAACTGCCGGGCATGAGTTCCGTGCAGATCCAGGCGCTGGCGGTGCACAACGCGCTCAAGAGCTGCGGGCTCAGCATCAAAGATGTCGACGGGCTCGTCAACCTCGATCCCTACAGCATCCCGCAAAGTATGTTCTCCACCACCCTCGCCGAGCACCTGGGCATCAAACCCTCGTTCTGCGTCACCGTCGATGTCGGCGGGACAGTGACCGGCATGACGATGTTGCAGCAGGCGATCTGGGCGGTGAGCTCCGGTCATTGCAAGACCGCAGTGTGCGTCTACGGCGAAAACGCACTCACCGGCCGGCCGCAGGGCGCGCACGGTTTCCAGTTGCAGAACCTGCTCGGTGGTGAAGAATGGGAGCAGCCCTTCGGACTGCAAGGCATGGTCACACCCTATGCGCTGGTGACACAACGCTACTTCCACGACTATGGCGCGACCGAGGCCGATACCGGCGCGGTGGCGGTATCGACGCGCCAGCATGCGCTGCTCAATGACAATTCGATGATGAAAAAACCTATCACCCTCGAGGACCACAACAAAAGCCGCATGATTTGCTCGCCGCTGCGCCTGCTCGATTGCTCGCTCGTCGCCGATGGCGGTGGCGCCATTGTCGTGACCAGCGCGGCGAATGCCCGACGCATCGGCGCGAAAATGGTCCGCATGAAAGCCTTCGCCATGCGCATGACGCACAATAGCGTGGCACTCATTCCCGACATCGAGGACATCGGCATGGCAGACGCAGGGCAACGCGCCTTCGAGGAGGCTGGCGTCGGCCCCAAGGATATGGACATGCTGCAGCTGCATGACGCCTTCACCATCTCGGTGCTGGTGACACTGGACGCGCTGGGCTTTTCCAAACCCGGCGAAGCGGGCAACTACATCCGCACCGGCGCCACGGCCCCCGGCGGAAAGTGCCCGGTCAACACCCATGGCGGACTATTATCACAGGCGCACATCGGCGGCATGCTCCACCTCGTTGAAGCGGTGCGCCAGCTGCGCGGCGAAGCGGGCAAACGCCAAATACCCGGAGCCAGACACGCGCTGGTCAGTGGCAATGGCGGTATTTTCTCGATTTGCGGCGTCTCCATACTGGAAAGGATCTGAGCATGGAAAACATCTACGCCATCCTTCCCTCCCCCACCCGCGAGAGCACCCCCTTCTGGGAGGGCTGCAACCGCGACGCGTTGCTGCTCCAGCAATGCCAGGCCTGCAAGCACGTCTTCTACTACGCGCGCTCGTTCTGCCCGCAATGCGGGGACGACAAGCTGATCTGGCAGGCGGCCTCGGGCAAGGGCATCGTTTATTCCTTTTCCCATGTGCACGTTTCTTTTTACGGCCCCAGGTGGGAATCGCAAATTCCCTACACCTCGGCACTCATCGACCTCGCCGAAGGGGTGCGCATGCTCAGCCGCATCACCGGACCGGAACGCGAGCGGGTAAAGATAGGCGACAGCGTGAGCGTGTCTTTCGTCGAATACGAAGGACAAAAGCTGCCCTTCTTTGCCCTCGCCCCGAAAGACTGAGGCGCGACAACACGGCGCCACGCCCTGCTCATGCGGGCGTTATACACTGCGTCGCAACCAACAAAGGAGCTTCCAGATGATCTTGCCCCGACTCATCCGCATCGCACAGATCAGCTTGCTGGGCTTGTGCCTGACCCCGCTCCTGGCATTGCGGGCTTATGCCCAGGATTACCCCGCCAGAGCAATCAAAATGGTGGTGCCGCAACCGCCCGGCGGCGGCACTGACATTCTTGGGCGCACCATTGCGCAGCGCCTCTCCGAATTGCTGCGACAGCCGGTTGTGGTGGAAAACCGCGCCGGTGCCGGATCGCTGATCGGCACCGACTTTGTCGCCAAGGCGCCGGCCGACGGCTACACGCTGATGGTCGGCGGCCTGTTCAACATGGTCATGAACAAGGCGCTGATTAAAAACCTCTCTTACGACCCGGAACGCGACTTCGTCCCGCTGGGCTATGTCTCGGCCTATCCCTTTGTGCTGCTCGCAAGACCGGATCTTCCGGTGGCAAGCCTGGCTGAGCTCACCAAATACGCCAAAGAAAACCCGGGCAAGCTGACATTCGGATCAGCCGGCATAGGAACACTGCAACAGGTCTGGGGCACCATCCTGTTCAAGAGCCTGGGCCTGGATATGGTGCATGTGCCCTTCAAGGGCGCCGCGCCGGCGCACCAGGAAATGATGGGCGGACGTCTGGACGTGATGTTCGACAACCTGTCCGCCTCAAAGCAATACATACAGTCATCTCGACTCAAGGGCCTGGCCGTTTCATCGGCCGCTCGAACGGCACAGTTGCCCGGCCTGCCCACGGTGAATGAATCCGGCATTGTCAATTTCGAGGGCGAGAGCTGGTTCGGCATTTTCGCGCCAGCCGGCACACCGGCGCCGGTGGTGGCCAAGTTGCGCGAGACCCTTTCCGCGATCAACCGCGAGGCGGAATTCGTCGCCAAGATCGAACGCGACGGCGGCCGCACGCTCAACGTTCCCGCCGCACAACAGCAAGCCTTCCTGCATGATGAGTTGGCGCGCTGGGTAGGGGCGGTCAATAAATACGGCGTCGCCCTCGACTGACTTTCAGTTCGCTTTGCGGAGCCACAAACAAAAACTTTGCAAGCGAAACCGTGCTACGTTTTTCTGTAGCACGTTTGTCGCACAGCTTTGCATGGCGCACAGCAGAAAACCGTTTGGTTTTTTTGCTCCCCTACCCCAGCTAATTGCAACTTTGTATGTTTAGCATACAAGTGGGCAAAGCATGCTTAGTGGGCTGCCGCTGCATAAGCACGCCCATGCCCTTCCTCCTACATTAGTCAGCCACTATAAGCCCTGCTACTTAGCAAAATTCAGTCGCACACTTCCTTCAGTCGCACACTTCCTTATAGGTCCATACACTAGTACTGCAGCCTCAACGGCACAGGTGGGGCGAATGACAAGAATTGCAGATGAACATTTAGCACACGCACGTAATGGTGAAGTTGTGCTCTACAAACGTGGCGACAGCAAACGGTGGCAATGCTCACCAACGAGAAGTATGTCCGCCACAACATCTACAACTGGCACTTGTTCAATTTGAAGAAGGTGCACGTTGTCAACCCACCGGAGATGTGGATGGAGAAGGAAAGTGCCTTCGAGGCGGTGGTGCTGCCAGAGGTGTTCCAGATCGCGCAGGGCATTATTTGTGCGCGGGGGCAGAGGCTGCAACCCAGCTCACCTTCAGCACGCCATGGTAGTCGGCCTATCCGCCCGAAAAATCGCAGTCACACCGGCGTCGCCATCAGCGTCGGCACCGCAAAGCTATCGATCACCGCAATGCGCTCGACAAACTTCGAGTCAGGTTCGCCAAGGCGAATTCGATCCTCATAGACGCCGACACAAAAAAGCCGGGATTCGCCGGTCTTGGTCGTCTGAACGACCATGAAGTTGGTTTCGACCGAGGCAATGCCACCCTCCACAGACAAAATGCGCGGCATGCTCAGGATATGCCGGTCAAAATGCGGATTGAACTTGTTGGCATGCTGAAGACAGACGATCCGATCCATGATGCGCGCCTTGTTCTCGCAATGAATGATGCCCACTGGTAGTCCGAGCGCGCGATTCTCGCGCGGCAACACGATATAACGCGCATCCTCCTCAAAGCAGTTCATCCATGCATCGAGCTCGTCGCGGTCGATGAACATGGCGCTGTCGACCACCAGTCGCTCGATTTGCTCCTTTGCCTGCGGGGCACATTTCATCGCTGCGCCCCGGCCGGCTCGATGCCCATCAGCTCGCTGTAGTAGGACCAGAACCCGCGCACAGGAATTTCATTCACCCTGGTATCCAGATTCATCAGCGGCCCTGCTCCTCCCATTTCGATCACTCCCGCGCCGCTCGGGTCTGCCGAGGTGGCGCGTTGGACGAGTTCAAGCGCCTCGCCATCCTCCATTGAGATAAGGCCGGCCGGTCCGACCATGTTAGCTTGATTGACGCGATGCGCGGTCATCGCGTCGTCGTCGTCAGCGTAACCAAAAAGCACGAACTCAATTTCAAGCTCCGCCACGCCACGCGTCCGTATGCGGCGCAAGCCCAGGCAGTTCGCGATCTGGTGCACGACGCCGTTAGGAAAGATGGAAATGATCCGGGTGCTGACGCCGGTCTTGTTTTCCTTTATGGATTGCACCAATGACGGGTCAGTAAGAGTCATATAGTCGCCACGCTGAACCCGTCCGTCCTTGTACGCTTTCTGCGCTGTGTCGTCAGAATCCGAGCCTTTATACTGAAAGAGCATCGCATGGCGATGACGGTCGTCCATGTATCCACCGGAGGTTTGCGTAAGTCGACTCAATCCGAACGTGCGATTGAATTCATGCAGCAGGCTGGCGTGGTAGGCATCGCGGACATTTTCCAGATACATTTTCCAGTTGGCAAAAATGCGCTGACGTTGGTAGCCGAGCAATCGGATGGGCTTGCCAAGGATTTCGCCGACGTTCTCCACCATCAAGGCCCCGAGATACTGTTCGATGGGCTCGGTATGCGCGCTGAAACTGCCGAAGATGAGGCCGTTGAAGGTGGCCGTCCGCAGTCGGCGAAGACCGTGGTCACGCATGTCGAAACCCGCCGGCATACCGCCCTTGCCATTGACGCCTTTCAGAAATGGCACCCCGACCAGGTCGCCGCGATGCGTGTAGCACCAGGAATGGTAGATGCACGTGAAGTCCTGGACGTTCCCGTAGGGTTCCCGGACGATCTCGGCGCCGCGATGCGCGCAGCGGTTGACGAAGGCGTTGATCTGGCCTTCCGGATCCCGATTAAATACCACGGGGACGTCGCCAATGTAGGCAATGCGATAGTCCCCCGGCTTGGGGATCTCCGCCTCCAGGCCCAGGACCGACCATACCGGGCCGCGGAATATTTTTTCTTGTTCCTGTTTGTACGTTTCCGGGTCGTGATACAGCTGGAAGGGCACGCGGGAATAATCAGGCCGTTGCCAAGGGATGTTCGCGCTATTCAAGGGGAGCCACGCTTTCATGTGCTCGGTGCTGATGAGGAAGCTCCGATTGATTTCTGATTTTTATTATTGTATTGCAAAAAAAAACGGTACGGATATATTGTTCATGCTTCACCGCAGCAATTAATTGAGCTAGATACACACCTACCCACATACAGGAGACCACTTTGATGGTATCGGCGTCTGCAAGCGTTAAGCGAGTGCTCGTTTCCATATGTTTTCTGCTTCCGCTGTCTGTGCAGGCTCAGGCTTGGCCCGACCGCCCGATACGCCTCATCGTCCCCTTCTCGGCCGGCGGTAGCAACGATCTGACCGCCCGCGTGGTCGCTGAAAAGGTGTCGAGTGCCTTGGGGCAACCAATCATCGTGGAAAATCGCGTCGGCGCGGGCGGGAGCATAGGCGCTGACGCCGTAGCCAAGTCTGCACCCGACGGCTATACACTGCTGCAGGCGAGTGGCAGCACGCATGGCGGCAACTCCGCCGTATATCCGAGCCTGCCCTACGATCCGCTGCGTGATTTCTCGCCGATCTCGATGCTGGTGCGGACGCCGTTCATCCTCGCCGTCCATCCCTCGGTGCCCGCGAACAACGTGCGGGAACTCGTGGCGCTGGCCAGGGCCGCTCCGGGAAAGCTCAACTACGCCTCCTTTGGATCGGGCAGCTCCAGCCATCTTGTCGGTGAGTTGTTCAAGGGCATGGCCGGCGTTGACATCGTGCATGTTCCGTTCAAAGGGTCGGCACCGGCAGTGATCGCCACCGTCAGCGGCCAGACACAAGTCATCTTCGACGTCATCAATACCTCGGGCCCGCATATCAAGGCGGGTCGCCTGAAGGGACTTGCAGTTGGCACCACTGCAAGATCATCAGTGTTGCCTGAGGCACCGACAGTTGCGGAGTCAGGGATACCAGGCTTCGAAGCGACGGTTTTCTTCGGTTGGCTTGCGCCTGCCGGCACGCCCCGGGCGGTAATCGACCGATTAAATCGTGAGGTGGTACGTGCGCTTGCTCTCCCGGATGTGCGCGAAAAACTCGCCGGCATGGGAAACGAGATTGTCGGGAACACGCCGGAGCAATTTTCGCAACAGATCACGGCAGAAGTGACGCAGTGGCAAAAGCTCGTCCGGGAGCGCGGCCTGAAGTTTGACTGACGGCGCGCATCGCCTCGGCGTTGATCCGGGGCGGCTGTATGTTTCCGTCCAATCATTGGGCGCGCACCTTGCTGCAGTCGAGACGCCCTTGACTTCGTTAAGGCGCTAGCCGTGGTGAGCGGGCCCTACTTTCTCGAACCGGTCATGCTCAGCCACCGCGCAGACTACGTCAAACTCGCCCAGCATGAGGTCTTTGAGTTGAGCCCCGGACTTCATCCGGAGAAGATTGCGTGCCCGATACTTCTTTTCTATACCGAGAACGATACCGACGAGTTTCGACGCCAGACCCTAGCCTTCGCCGAAGCACTCGCGAAGGCCGGTCGCTTTGAAAAGGCTTGTCCGCTGCCCGTCGCGAAATGACTTCGAACTCATGGAAGCATTCAGAGATTACGGGCATGATCTGATAAGATCTATCTTCGCGAAGATGGTGGCTCCTCAGCCCCGGAGCGACTCCCTTTTGACAAGGAATCTTCATGATACGGCTCAGACATTTCGCCATCGTCGTTCGGGATCTCGAGCAGGCGGCAAAATTCTATGAAGGGGTCTTCGAACTCAAGCGGGTGGGACAGGAGACACTCGATTTCGCTTCGGCGATCTACCTCTCGGATGGCACGATTAACCTGGCCCTTTTGAACTACCACGGCAAGCGGGGATCCGGTCTCGATGACGCGAAGAATTTCGTCGGCGCCCATCACTTCGGATTTCAGGTGGACGATATTGCCGCCGTGCAGGCAAGGATCGAAGCGGCGGGCGGCACGTTCTTCTTCGATCTTGGCGAAGACCAAGAAAAGGAGAACTTCGAGCGAAAGTTCAAGGATCCAGAAGGGATCATCTTCGACATATCGAAGAAGGGCTGGCTGGGGACGCGTTAGCAGGGAGGGGGAATTTGTCGTTCCCATTTTCGCCGGCATGATGGCTTAAAACCAAATCCCTCGTTCGCTCAAGCATGGTGCCATGCGAACAAGGCCGCTTAAACGGGAATCCTGGCCCCCCCACTGATGCTCAGTCTAGGACGAGAACCTCAATTGCGACCACGTCGTCGGCCTCAAACTCAGCCGTTAAGGGGTGGCGCATTTACCCCCTTCGCCGCCTTTAGCGCCTTTTTCTTGCTCGATTGCAAAAACTGTCAATGCTGTTGCGGCGTATGACTTCCTCCTCAATAAGTCAGCTTACGCGACCAAACGCATGTCACAGATACCCTGCAGCAGTAGCGGAAATCCTGCATCTGGAGCTACGCACATAGTTCGATACGTGCGCAGGAAGGGGAACCAGATCGTCAAAGAAGAACCGGCGCGCCGCAATGAGGACCATGCGGCCTATATCCAATCTCGGCTGGCCCGGCCGCTGACGCTGTGGCCGGCGTCAAAGCTGCCGGCGCTTCGACCGCAGGCGCCGGGCGGCCATTCAATTGCGCCCGGCTGCGATTTTTGCGGCAAGCCCGCTCTGCCATTGCGCCACCGCTTGCATCGTCGGATCGTCACTGACGCGCGCTTGCGTGGCACCGAGTATGGCCGCGTCATCCAGCTCAAGCTTGAGGTCCGCCACATGGGGCTGGGCCACATACCAGGGCGTGTCCATGTAGATCTCGATGCGGTTGGCCTCCGGATCGCGAAAATACAGCGACCAGGCGTTGCCGTGATCCACGGCCTGGATCAAGCCCGTGTCCGTCCGCCCCGACACCAGGCGATGCATGGCGCGAAGATCTTCAAGCTTATCGACCTGGAACGAGATCTGCTGCAAACCAAGACCGGCCCCGCCGGCATCCGCGCGCCCCGTTTCCATGACCAGCTGGTGATGCGAACGCGGGTCGCGACTGAGAAACACCGCATGATGGCCGCGCACGTCGCCGCGGTCGGTGATGACAAAGCCGAGCACATCGCAGTAAAAAGCGCACATGACCCCGATGTCGCGCACAAACATGCCCATGTGACGCAGCTTGAGATCGGGAATCATGCGCGGCGCAGCGTCCATTTCAGCGTCCGCGTTTGATGAACTCCAGAATTTCCCGGCCCAGCGCGTCGTCACGCGTGTTGAACTGGAAAGTCATGGACAGATGATTGTGTTTTTCCAGGCGCGTGAAGCGCGGGCAGGCGCGGTCGCGTTCGCATTGCGCGGCCAGCAGCATGGCGCCCTGCGTATCCAGGTCCGGATTGTCGTATTCGGCGACAACGAGGAAGGTCGGTATTTTAGTCGCGGTCTTGACGTGATTGAGGGGCGACTGTCGCGGATACAGCGCACGGTCCGCGCCAAAGTAGGCCTGGAAGTTCTTCAGATTGGGGTCATCCGGTTTCGGGTCGAACAGGTAGCGCCCGCTCATCAGAACGATGCCCGCAAGTCCGGTTCCGGACGCCGGCTGCAAATCACGGATAAAGGCATAGCTGGCAAGATGCGTCGCTCCGGCCGAATGGCCGATGACGTAGATGCGGTCCGGATCCCCACCGTAACTTGCGGCGTTGGCCTTGAGCCAGGAGACCGTCGCAGCCACATCCTGCGCCGCGGCGGGCCACTGCGCTGCCGGCGCGAGCCGGTAGGTGGCGTTCACGCCGAGCATGCCGTGGCGCGCAAAGTAAGTCGGGATATTGCCGTAGACCTCGGGACTGATATTGCGCTCGCCCGCGACGTAGGCCCCGCCGTGGAAGAACACCACAACGGGAACACCGCTCTTGCCATCCGGCCGGTACAGATCGAGCCGGTGCCGCACATCCGGGCCATAGGCGACATCGCGCGTAATCGCGACGCCATCCTTCGGTGATGCGGCAAGAATGGGGTCGTAGACCTCAAGCGTCTTAGCGATATTGCCGCGAATGTCCTTGCCCCAGCCGGGTCCGACCTCGGCCAGGCGTTGCTGGACAGCGGCCGGCATGTTGGTGACCTGGGCTTGCGCGCCGGTGGCACTGAACAGCGACAACAGAAGTATTGTGAAAATGGGCTTCATGGCAGGGTCCTGTCAAAGTAATGATCGGTGACATGCGCGAACATGCCTCAAAACAACGATTCCCCCTCACGCAACCGCGCCCCGCAATGCGGGCAGGCGTAAGGGTCATGAATCACGCCGCCGCTGCGACCGCGGGGAATGGCCTCACAGTTGGGGCAGCGGTTGTACTTGGTGGAAAAGTAAATATGCATCATCCATGAGATAACCAGGCCGAACATCGCCACCAGCGCCAGCTTGGCTTTGATCAAGGGCGGAACAAACGAGGTCGTGAAAAGCAGCACCAGGCCCGCCCCAAAGGCCATCGCCGCGAGCAAAAACGGATAGCTCCATTTTGCAGCCAGCTTTTTGCGGCGGGTGTATTCGGCGACGGTGTCCACAGTTGCAATCATACCCAAGTGCGCCGCATTGCCATCGCACTGCCATCGCATTGCCATCAGGGATCGGCCTATGGTAGAACCCTGAAACCTTCCGGTCCATAAAAATTAAAAAGCCCATACCTTG
>JANXRV010000153.1:0-16425 GCA_025356665.1 Pseudomonadota bacterium | reverse complement strand
GGAGCCGCGACCGGAGCCGCGACCGGAGCCGCGACCGGAGCCGCGACCGGAGCCGCGACCGGAGCCGCGACCGGAGCCGCGACCGGAGCCGCGACCGGCATTCCGTCAACTTCGGGAGACCGCGGCGTCTGAAGCACGGTGCGAATGCGACGGTACTGTGTCGCGAAATCGTCGTACATCGAGGGATCAGTTGGCGCACCTTGCGCCAAAGTCGCAACCGAAAAGTTCACGTTGCCGCGCTTCTGGACCGACAGACCAAGGTGCGTCAACGACGTGAACAGTGGTGTCTTGGTGCGAGCAAAGCTCGAAATGTACGCCTTCGAAGGTTTGAGGCTGGTCCGCTGAAGCGTGAGGATTGCGGGCGAGAAAGTGTTGTTGTTGGTCATCAGGAGCGCGTAGGTGTGCTGCTCCGTGCACCACGGAGTGTCTTGCTTCGGGTGCGTGCCCCACTCTTTCAGTTTGCAGTCATCGCAGTTCATCACTGGGGCCTCGTTTGAGGGATCGTAGGTGAATCCACTTGCAACCCAAGGGAACCGTGTTGGGTTTTCGGGATCGGCGTAGCCGGAGCGGAAGTCGTAGCTCTTGCACAGGGGCGCTTCGACTGTTTCACCGATATCCGGCAGCCAGAGAATGCGCTGCTTGACAAGGCCAAGCAGGACGACTGCAAGCGTCGGATACTTTTCGCCGGAAAGTCCGTCGATGTAGAAACCTGCATCTTCGTTGTGTCCGATCTTGAGTGTTGGCATTACCATGTCGGTGGCGTCGAAGTCCTCAAGGCCCTCGACGCCACCGTATGCGCCCGCAGGCACGATGTCAGTTGTCATCTTCATTTCTCCTTTTATCTTTGATTGGCATTTCGATGTAGACCACACCCTATCGCGGTGGATGGGGTAATGCAACGTAACGTATGGAAATGTCGGGTATTTCTTTAGCGTCGTCTCGTTGAACGACGGAGAATATGGAAGCCCTTGAACTGCATCCAGCGGAGCAGTTCTGCTTCCTCGACGCGCCATTCCGGCGTGCATCCCTCTGGCGCGAGGTTGATGGCCTTGAGATGTTCGTTGTGGTGGATTCCAGTACTTCGCTTGTCGAAGTGAAGCATTGGATTCAAGTCGTTGACCATCAGCATGTCCTGAATCTGGTCAAGTGTGTAAAGAAAAGGTCGGAAAGGCAGACCCATTTTCTCGCGATCAATCATTATATTCCCCATTGTCGTGTGGCCCCTGCTCGCCGCATCCACAGCAGCGAGCAGGGGACAGAGACACCGGCGAATAGTTGCCCAATTCCGGCCCGACTTGCGTCTCCGTTAGTTCAAGATAGCGCGACGGAGGGAAACAAATCCCCCCGTCGCGCTACTGATTCCACTGTGGCGCAGAGGTCAGAAAGGCACTTCATCCGTTGCCGGTGCGGGTGCCTCGATGGGCGCTGGCGCGACGACGACTGGCGTCGGCTCCGCAATGGCTTTCTTGGCGGTCGACTTGGCCGCACGGTGCGCCGACTTGAGGGCGGCGAGTCCTTCGCTGCGAGCAGCGTCGGTGTAGTCCACGAAGGCCGTGGGCTTCAACGATACAGTGCAGAAACCGATCTCCACCCAGCGGGCAAGAGCGGCACTGACGGCACCGGATGAAACGGGCTTGCCATTCGCTCGGAGCTTCGCGATCTCGGTAGCGAGAGTGTGAGGCGTTGGAGCGTGGCCTTCGGGAAACGTGAGTGAGCCCGACACGAACTGATCGAGGATGCGGCGCAGGTCGCCCTCAAGGTCGGATGCGGGGGCACGAGTGCCTGCATCGGCAACCGCCGGTGCTTCGGCAACCGCCGGTGTTTCGGCAACTGCCGGTGCTTCGGCAACCGCCGGTGCTTCGTGTCCGCCGTTCTCAACGGGCTGGTCGGACTCTGGAATGGTAATTTCTGCTGTGTCGCTCATGGAGCTTCATCTCCTTATTTGGTTGGTGTTTGGTATTGAATGAAGAACAACCCTACCTCGCGGTGGCCCGAGTTGCAAGCCACGGTAGGGAAATGTTCGTGATTGCATGGAATTACTTTGCCGTAGCGGCACCCAAGTCGAATCTGCACCTACTTCCGTGGGGCTGGTATAGCGGGCCAACGCGATCATTCACCTTCACGTAGGTTGCGTTCAATATCGAACGCACCTGCGCTCCCCCTGTTGCAATCTCTTCGATTGCGTAGGTGCCCGACATCTTGGGGCGCGGATCAAAGGCGAGTAGTCCGCGGGCATGTTGCGCCCATCCCCAAAGAACCGGGTCGCCGCAGTGCGAGCAGGGCATCGTGTCGCCGTGCCGGAAGCGTCCGTACTCTTTGCTAAGTTCGTCGCCAAGCCTTTTGGCCAGTTGACGAGCGTCATCGTCCGTCATCGACATCACGAAAACGATTGATCCTGATTCAGTAATCAGGCGACGCATTTTGATTGCGCTCGGCGGCTTTTCGGTCAGCGCGATGACGTGCCGCCATCCATCTTTTGTCAGAGGAGCTTTTTCTTTCCTGAACGTGATTTTCACGGAGTTGACCTTTCAGGTGTTGGAGTGATTGTCTTGGTGGACAAGGTTGCGGCCCCCACGCCGCGGCTCGGGTGCGAAAGCCATTAGCGAGATTATTGATGTACGCCGTCGCGAGAATGCTGTCTCGGTGAGCTTGGTCAAGCGGGTCGGTGACGATCATGTTCTTTCGTACCAGTCTTCTGCTTTCGTCAGGAAGATTGCTGCAAGAGCAATATTGAGAATGATAATCAATGTGCCGCTTTTGAAGATAAACGCCAAGGTAATCATGCCACAGGAGAACAAAAACAGCATTGCAAATACTGCTGTCATGATGTTTGGATGAGTTTGTGCCCACGTTTTCATCCGACATTCACCGCCGAGCGCATACTTTCCATGCTCACCTCTGTGTAAACCTGCGTAGTGCGGGCGTCGGCATGGCCGAGCAACTCTTGAACGGCGCGCAGGTCTTTCGAGTTGCGGTAGGCGGCGGTTGCCAACGTGGCGCGCATGTCGTGACTCGAAATTGGGCGAGACAATCCGGCGTTCCTACCGTGCCGCGTGATGGCTTTTCGGGCACCGCTGTTCGTGTAGGGAACCATCGCCGCATCAGCGGCGCACGCGTCGATGTAGCGGCCGTGGAGGTGGCTCCACGCTACGTCACTGATCGGAATAACGCGCGTCTTGTCGCCCTTGCCGCGAATCTTCAACGTCATTTCAATGAGATCGAAATGTTCTGGCAGGACGTGAATCGCCTCATCCACGCGCAGCCCCATTAGTCCCGTCAGGGTAATGAGGGCTTTGTGCAATGGATTGCGAGTGCGAGCGATCATCGCCTTCACGCCGTCAATGCCTTCGGGTATCGGGTGTGGCTGGTGTGCGGCGGGCGTCGGCGGCTTGTAGTTGGCGAGAAAGTCGCGACCGGGCTGCTGGCCCCCGCACAGCCAAACCCCAAATGACCGAATGGTGCCAAGCTTGCGAACCGTAGTCTTGGGTGCCCAAGTTTGACGATACTTGTTCAGATACTTTGCACACTCGCCCTCAAGGTCGCGAAAGTTGGTTGGCGCTTGGATTGTCGCTAGATGGATCAGCAGTCCTTCTAGGTCCGCTCTGTACGCACGGAGGGTGTTCTGGCTGAATCCTCGCGCTTGGAGATGAGTCAGGTAATCCTGAATCTTCTGATTGGTTATCATTGTCTTGCTCCTGTTCTGTTGGTTCGAAGTCGTGGTACATGGGTGCAGCGCGCCATAGGCGACGAAAGCGGACATCATTGTTCTGGCGAGCGATTTCTGTTACTTGATCCTGACGCTCACAGATGGGCAGCGCGGCGTCTATCGCCTTGGCGATAATGGTTCTGAACAGTTCCAACTCTTCGACAGTGAGGTAGGTCAAGTCCATGCCACGCGTTGACGGGGTGAAGCCAAGAACAATAGCTTGATTACTACTTCCAATCTTTGTCTCATCGTCGGAGCGGGTCACGCGGAGAACGGTGAGCGTTCTTACTGACATGCGAAGAACCGCAATGGCATCTTCGTCAATGTAGTCAGACGTTCTGTAGGGTGGTCGCTTGTTCTTAGGCACTGTAACCCGGCGAATCCGAATACTTGATGCGTTGGTATTCAGCGTGAGACATCATGCAGGCGCGACAGAACCAGTCTATGGATCGGGTGCGTTCCCGTTTCTTGGTCGCCACGTTGATGAATGTGACTTGTCGAACGAATAGCTCGCTGCGCTCAAACTCGTTGCCACAAACAGAGCACACATAGTTGTATTCTTTTGTGATGACGCCGGGGGTTCCCGGTCGTCGCCCTAACCGAGTGCCAGCATTTACTGCTACAATGGTCGCGTCAAAGTCGTCCATCAGAACACCGGAATGAGATCGTTGTCGTCGTGCGCGATGCAAAACGTGTTTCCAGTTTCGATGGAGTGACATATCTCCTGCAACACGTTTCTCTTGTTGGAAACGTCGAGTCGAGATTTAGAATATGTCAAGAACTCCACAAGTGCGACCGGCCGGTCGTTGACGCATTTGTAGCACTTGATTTTATGCGCCTCTCCGAAAAGATGCGGAATGATGAGTTCACGCGCCGTCAGCCGAGACATGGCGACGGGCGAATTATTTTCTTCGGAAAGAAACTCGGCGTGATGATAGGCTTCTAGCCCCGCGTACCGCAGAGAACTACCGCTAGTGGTGGTGGCCGTGCCAATATTGCACACAACCCAAGACGGCTTTTCCTCACCATTTGCAGGAAGTAGGATCGGAAGCGGCAATTGATAATTCACCGGAAGTGAATCAACGCTGCGTCGGATAACTTCCGCAATGTGCTTGCACATCTTTTTTGTAGTGGGCTGGCGCATTGCCCACGCACAGTTACAGTCCATCTCTCTTTCCCATCGAACTCTTGCGCCATCACTCATTATGGCGTGACGAGTCGCGACAATCGTGATTTCCGTCTCGATCTTCGATTCCGAGGTCACAGCGGCCATCCCCCACTGCACGAGTACGGCTTCGTCCACGGACCGAGGCCGCAGTGACTGTAAAGAAATGCTACGGCGGCAACGCCACCTTCGGGCGTACTTATGTACGAAACCGGGAACCCGGCATCGGCCCACGCCTGCCGCATATGCCAAGTATTCACCTGCAGAACTCCCCACGAGTCATCGCGCGTGCGCTGGTTGTACGTGTGCGCGTTCGTGCAGTTTGACTCTCGCCACATCATCGGCCGAAATAGGTCGAACGGCAAATCGTACTTGTCGAACAATGGCCTCCACGACTCACAGTCGCCGTCGACCGGGGCGGGTGGTTCGTTCGGCAAGGAGAGAAGAAACGCCTCCTGTTCAGCGTTGATGGGAATGCCGACAGCCTTTAACGCGTCTATCTGCTGCTGCGTGCACGCCGATGCCGCAACGAGAAGAAAAGCGAAGACGATTGATTTCCAATACTTCATGATTTGTACTTCCTTTGATAGGTGAAAGCGGTACTCAGCGCGACGTGAATCGCTTGATGCACTCCGGCCCAATACCGTTGTCGATTGACTCGGGGTCGGTTAGTCTGCGTCCACACGCACCACACCGCCCAATTTGCTTTCCGTAGTTCTTCATGGCATAGCTCGGATTGCTGTTGATGATTGTAGCAGCAATGAATGCCTCGTTGCCAAAGATGCGGACGACATTCTGTCCCGATAGCCGGACGAAGTTCTTTTGCCCCACGGATCGTTGCCACCCTTGGTTTTCGGTGACGCGGTAGAAGCGCCGCGTCATCACGCCGTCTACTGGATATTCGATAGCGAACCAGCCCTTGTCGGGGATGGTATACTTTTGGGCAGCGGATGGCTGCGGAGCGACGCCGGGCGTTGACTCCACTTTGATTGGGGCCACAACTTGATGAGTTTTCCCCCCGAGCAGTTCACGCACGAAATACCGCTGGCCGGTAGCGTCGTAAATGAACTGCAAGTTGTCTGGCACCGAGCGCAACTTTGGGAGCGAAGTCCATTGACTAATCAATGCGCCAGCTTGCTCGATCGAGAGCAACTGAACTTTTGCGGTGTAGTTGACGAGTTCGGATTCGTCCATTCCGCACCTCTCGTAAGCGAGAAGCAGAATATAGGCTATCTGTCGAACCGAACCTCCGATTATGGGGTTCTGTGGCTGCATGGCGATTCCTTTCGAGTCGGGTTGTGTGGCGGAGGCATCAAGATGTGATGCCTCCGCCACGCGTGGATTAGGCCGTCTTGGTCTTGTCGGACGGCCTGCTGACCTTTTTGATACGCAACTTCGCCGCCTTGACGAGGGCGGTTACGTGGGCCGCTGTGGTGCGGTCAACGGGCTTGATTTCCCACTGCTTCGCCAGCCACACCAGCTTCACATACGGCAGGGATGCGAAGTTTTCCTTGGTGAACTCTTCGTAGAACTTCGGGAGTTTCGGCGGCGCTGGCGGCGCTGGCGGCTTCGGTGCGCCCTTGATCATCTTTGATGGTACTTTTGCCGCGGCATTCGTCGCCGCTGGAACAGCTTTCTTCACCGCAACCTTTTTGGCTACAGCGCCTGCGCCTCCCCCTGTTCGGGGAGTGACGGGTGCCGCCTTTGCAGCTTTCTTTGAAACGACGACCGAAGGCTTCCTGGGTTGGAGCGTCTCGAAATGGGAAGTCAGCAGCTGGAGACGACGATCAACATTGAGCATCGTCTTGTCCTCGGTCGTCACGCTGTCCAGTACCTTGTACCGGCACACGCGCATTTTCTTGTCATAGTGATCGTTCGGGACGCTCACCACGTCGCGTGGATTGACAAGCACGCGCAGCATGTACGTGCCGCTCATCTGCTCCTTGGCGTAGGACCAATCAGCAACATGGAGCCCCTGACTGCATGTGATGGACGGATCGAACGTCACGTCGTCGCGGGCCATCTCGATAATCGTGCCGGGCTTGTTTGGCACTTTCCCGTTGACGGGGTAGCCGTCAACGATAGCGGGGCCGTTGTGGATGCTCTCGAACTGCGAGGCATCCATAGCGTTCATGCCCGTCGCCCTATTGACGGCTTTGTAGGCGATGATGTCGCCTTCGGGCGTGATGCCGAAGCGGCCTACCTTGAGCCAACGGAACAGGTGTTCCCGACTGTGTGGGTTTGGATTCATTTCGATTTTCTCCATGAAGTTGACGAGAGCCATAAAGTCCTCTTGTCCTGACGCAAAGAAAGTCAGAATAGCGCTCGAAAGCACTGAGTTCTGCTTCATGTTGTCAAAGAAGACGAAGCCGTTGCGGATCGAAACGCGCTCGCTTACTTTATTGAAGCGAGCGTTTATGGCGACGCCAGCGTCGAAAAGCTCAAGAACCTGCGCCTCGTCTGCGCCGAGGCGCAGGTTCTTGATGATGTCATCAAACGTCGTGTGCTCTTTGGTTGCGACCAGCGTTCGCCCGTCAACGAACGCTGTGACTGATGTTTCTTCTCCGTCGTCGGTGACGATGTTGAACTTGAGTGTCATTTCTTCTCCATTTGGGTTGTGGTCAGTAGACCGGGATTACGTGTAATTGGGACTTGAGAATGTAAAAGGCGTTTATCGCCTTAAAGTAAGGGCTAGGGCGCGAGCCGATGAAGACATCGAGCAGACCCTCGTACCACTTCGCCAAAGCAGCGATCCTGCCGTCGATGTCGGTTCCCTCGACATCCGGCAGCACGAGGTCGTAAGGGCTGGCGATCGCGCGAGCGATCGCCAGCCGTTTGGTGAACTCCTCGCCAGTGAATTGATGCAGGCTCCGCCACACGTCGCGAAGTTCTGGATCTTGGATGAGATCCCACTCCGTCGCGGAATCGAGAGTGCGTGCTTGGTCGAACTTGGCGCTGTAGCCGTACAACGCATTCGTATTGCGAATGTGGTAATAATAGCGCCTCCATTCGCATGGTTCCTGCGTGGCGGTAATCAACTCGTCCAGAACCCAATCTTCCCAGTGGGGAATGTCGGGATGGGTTGCTACGAAGTTATTTCTGGCCGCGCCAAGAACAGACGCAATCTTGCCACTGCCAGCGAACCGCGCCATCAATTTAGGCTCCACGGTTTGGTACGAAGCCTCCACCCAGCAGACAACTTCTTCCGGCAATTCCGCACTTTCAGTGCAAGTGCCATTCAGCGAAAGGGTACGATACTTTGGTTTCTTGACGTATATTGGCTTTTTGCTGTTGGGGTTGATGGGCAGGGGGGTGGCTTGGACGACATCGAATCGGACGCGGCGCACCGTTTCGTTGGTCAGCCACGGCTCACCGAACAACTCGGGGTAAACGATGACCCTGCCGTCCGTGATTCCGTGCAGCTCGGCGTAGGCACGAATGTGGGCCTTTGCTGATGCAGAAAGCGACGCGCCGCGGTGCCCCACCACATGCAGGGCCGCGTGGTATACTATTGCCATGCGCTGCGTGGCATCACTTTTTACGGCGCGATCTGCGTCGTAAAAATTGGGCCGAACTGAAATGGTGAAGGTACGCATCGGGTCTGGAATCTTGATCTGATCTTGGAGCCGGTGACCTTTGTATTCCAAGTTTCGGGAACGTGCAAACGAGTTCCATTGAAACCAAAGTCGGTATGCTTCCTTTGCGTTGGCGGAAGCGTCAATCTGATTCTGTAATTGGATGGCGACCCCGCGATAAATGAAACTCCAAGCATCATCAATCACTTCAAGTGTGCGCTTGTTGTATTGGAGAGCCTCGCGGCTCGGGGTAAAGTTTACGCAGCCGATTGGGACGCGAATCACAGCAAACATGCCGTCGATCGTCCTGCGAGATTCGTATGGAATCTTGTTGTGGTCAATGGGATAAGCGATATTGCCCATCACAATTATCGACGGCGCGCCCTTGTCGCTGGGAAGCAGAATGATATCTTCGTCCAGTCGAATACCTCGGGCATCGGGGTTCATGTCCCACACGGACGGCGGCGCTTCGCCGTCGACGAGCACCGTTCCCTTTTCCCAGTAGGAAAAGAACTTCATTGCCGTTGTGTTGACATCGTGTGCGTTTTTTGTTGGAATCAAGACTTCCGTTCCGTTCGGATCAGTTGTCGAGCAGGTATCTACGATCTGCACGGCACCGCCTCCCGATTCCTCGCGGGTGACTAGCACCGTAGTCTTGATGCCGTGGTTTGTCGTGACCAGTGTGAACTGGCTTGCATATGTCAGCCCCGACTTGCACCCCAGCCCCAGCATTCCAACTTCATTGTCCGTGCCTCGTTTGCTTGACCATCCATACTTTGAAAAGTTGTTGGTGATCTGGTCAACTGACATTCCTGTTCCGTAGTCTTTTATGGA
Organism: Pseudomonadota bacterium; assembly: GCA_025356665.1. Lineage (GTDB taxonomy): Bacteria > Pseudomonadota > Gammaproteobacteria > Burkholderiales > SG8-39 > CAITSH01. Next base: position 7,145 of record JANXRV010000153.1, on the reverse strand, counting down.
CAGAATTGACGTGAAGTCATTGGGGAGAGTGATCTCGATGGGCGCTAGGTTGCCAGCCGCCGCGTGCGCGTCTGCGGCATTCGTGCTGTATTCGCGAATGACGGCAAGTGTCGGATTGGAGTACAGATCAGTCAACACAGTCATGAGGTGAGCGATACTGTTTTCATCAAACGTCATGGCCGTACGGTCTTGGGTGCCGAGGGTTCCCTCGTGCTGGATATCGAAATGGGTCTTCATGTTCAGTCCTCTCGACTGATTTCGATGTAGGTATCGACGCGCCACAGTTCGCGCGTCGGCGTGCCGCCGAGAAGCCAAGCGATGAGTTCTTCCCATGTGAACGCTTTCCCACCGCCGACCGGGCCACTGATGTACCAGTAGCCTTTGCACTTGATTGCGGCATAAGCGTATGTTGCGTGCGTGTAGCCGAGCGTCTTGTCGAAACGAATCACGGCGTGCTCTTCGTACTCGTCGTCACCGAATCCGTGGGCAAGATCAAGCTTTGCTTCGACCTCCTCAAGATCGCGTGCGAGTCGATCTCGACGAATCTGCATATTCGTGTAAAGGTTCATGGCGCGTACCTCCGGGTACTTTTCGGGTTGAATGGAGCGGAGTGGCTCCGTGGAACACTGCGGCCGCGGCTAACCCGACGAAAGTCTGGCGCAGTGCTCCACGGAGCCACCCAGCAGATACTGCTGAGTGGCCGCCGTTATCCCCTGAAGGATGCGGGCTCGAAGTCGTACACAACGATTTCGAAGTCGTAATGGCGATTGACTCGCAAATCTTCCAGTGACTGGTTGATTGCCGTTTCGACGCCGCCCCACCGAAGGCCGCCGATGCCGCAGCCGATCCGCGGAATGGCAACTTTGTGAATATTGTGGGCCACACAGTATTCTCCCATGTTGGCGAACGACAAGTGCACCCACCAGTAACTGGCGTGTGCGCCGGGCAAATCCTGCGTGGCAAGATTCATTATCAGCCGCGAGCCCCTCGTCTGTTCGCTGATGTGAACGGGCAAACAGGTGCCGGGAAGAAACTTGCTTGTCGTGACCGCACGCTTGTAGACGGCCGCTGCCTCGGGATACATGCTGGCTATCTGGCCAGCGATTCCCGCCGACATCGAACCTTTCGTGTTGCAGCCGTGAGCGATCGCATACTCGGGGCTGGTGAGTAGATTTCCTTTTACGAATTGCATCATGAACCTTTCTTGTTGGGTGATATCGTCTTGAGGTATTCGCGGACGCCGGGGCCGCAGTTGTCGAGAATGCGTTCCACGTCGCGTGGCCGGAGCGCGAGCGCGGCGGCGATCTCGCGTTTCGTGTAGCCGGAGTCATACATGACTGTGAGTGAAATATTGAAACCAAGTTCCGCTTTCTTCCACGCGGAGTACGTCATGCCCAACGCGGCCAGTTTCGCCAAGTGCGCTCGTTTCTGGTTCGATTCGTCCAGATCGGGTCGATCAGTGGCGAACGGTACGAACGGCGACGCCGACGAGACCGACCACGTTGGCCTCGGTGCGCCGTTCGGCGTCGCGATGGGCGGTAGTGGCGGGGCATCGACACATGGCATTGTGGGCGACGGCAAGATACTTGTCATGACGCCACCGACAATCGCTTTTCGAGTTCCCGAACGAGCAGCCCGATGTCATTGGGCTGCTCGATGCAGATGGTATCCAGCCCGTACTTGGCCGGGCTATTGGTGCCCATCCCGATGCCCACCAGTTGATAGTTGCGCTTGGCGCACTCCGCAATCTCGCGGACCAGCACCACTTTTTCGTCTGTTGGGTTCGCCTCCGGCATCGCGCCGTCAGTGACGTACAAGATCACCTTGTCTGTTGCCGACGATGCGTCGCACCGCTTGCGAAAGAACTCTAGGGCGTGACCGTCGAGGTTGTTGCCCGCAGCGTTCGTCCAAGCGAGTCGCTTGCGGGCGGCGTCGTCCCAAGGATCATGTTCGTCTTTGATGACGAACATATCCATTTCAAAAAAGCTTCTATCGAACTCTTTGTTTCGGTTTCGTGCTCCCGTGTGAGCGTAAATGGCGAACTTGACGCCAGCCCTCTGCAGGAGCGAGCCGACAGCCATGCCCATCAACTTGATGTCGTTGAGCGTGTTTCCAGATGTCGACCCGGAAACATCGAGACACAGGCATACAAAGTAGTCTTTCTTTCCGGGTCGCGCGGCCCGGGCGAATATCTTGTCATTGCCGGTCGCCACGCTGGCAATCTGCGTGCTGACGATACGGCCCGAGCGCATACCGCTTGACTTTTTCGCTTTCTTGTTGTCAGCGAATATTGTTCGGACTTTCAGTAGGGATCGGCTGATCAAAGCCTCGGGCACCTCGAAATCGCTTGGGTCGCGTTGGTAATGCAATCCAGCTCCGTTGGGCTGCAGGGCTCGCCACGACAGTTCGTTGGATCGGTCGTTGGGGCTGTTCCAGCGATGCACGTTCACGGTAGTGACAGTGGCGCTAGGGGCATCGAAGTTCTCGGCCTGAATTATGGCGCGATCCACCTCGTTCTCGTTTCTGATGTCCTCTTCCGACTTGTTGTCGTCGTGTCCGCCGAACTGTTGCAACAGCTTGTTCACCATTTCGGGATCATCAAGCATTCGCGACAGGCGACCGGCTTCGTCAGCATCGGTATCCGCGGTGCCGCGGCCCGCTCCGCCAGCATCCGCTTCGCTGTCGCCGCCGGGGAGATCTTGGTCGCTGTCGCTGTCGCTGTCGCCGGGCTCGCCGTCGCTGTCGTTGTCGTTGTCGTTGTCGCCGTCGACAGACTTCCCGGCGTCGTCTGGCTGATCGTCGCTGTCGCCGGGCTCGGCGTCGTCGTCGGGCTCGCTGCCCTCGGCGTCGCCCGCGTCGTCGGCGTCAGCGATGTCGGCGTCAGCCGCTCCGCAATCGTCGTCCGACTGATCGTCGTCCGACTGATCGTCGTCCGAATCTCCACTACCGGAATCGTCCGAGTCTTCGTCGGTTGACGACGACTCGCCGGTGGGCGCGTTGTCGGCCCCAGCGCCCGGCTCTGGCTCTGGGTCTGGCTCTGGGTCTGGCTCGTCGTCCGGCTGTGGTGGTGGTGGTGGTGGTGGTGGTGGTGGTGGTGGTGGATCGTCATCGACGTCATCGACGCGTTGGCAGAACCCGAGAGCACGTAGTGCTTCCAGCACGCGGAAGCTGGCACGGTACACGCCCGACGCTGTGCGAACATCTTTGATGGCGTCAATCTCGGCCGTCAGGCGTGGATCATTCAGCGCCGTCTCGATCTCGGGCTTGAAATACCCGGTCACGTCCAGTTCCGAAGCCTTGCAAAAGCAGCCGACCATGATCTGAGCATTGTCGGGCTGCTCGGCCCAAAGCATCACTGTGCCGTCTGGCAAAAGAATGCCGTTCTCGAATACATCGATGGCGTTCGCCCGAAACATATGGAAAGTGCCCACCCGCGCCTCGAACATGACGCGATTGACGCGAGCGTCCTCAAGGCAGTTGATTAGCGTCGGAAGGTATGGACTTATGAGAGACGAGATTCCCATGTAGTTAGCTGGCTGCACGCCCGAGCGAACCCGGCGCACCTGATCCTGTAGGTGCGCCAACCGCGTTCCCGCCAAAGCGGGGTATTCGGTAATCACAGCATTCATCAGGTTGTCCATGTCGTCTGGCGCGATCTTGCTGAACGTGTCGCCGGTGATATGGGCGATCTCGTGAAACATGACGCCCAGCACCCTCTCGTACTGCCAGCACGCTTCGCACTCCGGACGTGAACGCTCATTGCGACGGCCACACAGGTTGCGCTTGTGCTCGTGCGTGTCGCCCAGTTCAATGGGCGAGCGCAGAAAGATCACTCGGCCGTCAGTGCGTGGCGCTCCGCCGGTGAGACGCACTTCCACGAAGGGGCTGCGCGTGACTGCCCGTGCAAACGATTGCAAAAGGGGCAACATTTCGTTGAAGCGAAGCACGCTACGAAAGGCGCGTTCCTGCGCCTCTCCGCCAGCGGGCATTGCCAGCAGATTCTTGCCGCCCGTCATGACGACACCCGGCTTGAAACGATACCCATAATCGCTTGCACAACCGAATCTTCCATGCCGTCGATGACGGCGCGGCGGTAGCTTTTCGTCAACGAGTAGTAGCGCGTCTTTCGCGCCACCTTTATCTGTGCACGCAGGCCCCATGCGATAGGAAGCGAACCCTCCGCAATCATGCGTCGAAGATCCTCGGCAACGTCCAAGATGGCATCAAGGATTACCTCGGGGATATCGTATCCGTCATCGGCACAGTGAGTGCGAATGATCCGGCTCTCGACCTCGCGGGACGGCAGTTCCACGTAGATGGGGGAGATTCGGTCAATGTCCGCCGCAGACATCGGCTCCGTGCCGATGTAAAGCGGATCGTCCGCAGGGTTCTGCGTGAAAATCAGGTATGTCGCCTTGCCTCGCTCAACCATCATGCCTTGGGCGGCATCGACTTTCAAGCTTGTCGAGCGGTCGGTCGCTGGACGCAGAAACTCGTAGATTTCCTGCTTCAGGTTCGGCTCGTCCACGTCAATCACGCCGGGCTTGCTATACGCCTTGATGAAACTGCCCGGACGGAACTCCGTGATCTGGCTACCAGACACCGGGTCAACCACAAGATGCGTTTCACCGATAAAGTAAAACGCCTCCGTCCCCTTGTCGACGGGACACCGCGTGAAGGGAATGTCCATCATGTACGCGATCCAGCACGACATTTCAGTCTTGCCGGTGCCAGCACCACCGATCAGCAGCGGTGTCTCGTGGAGCATGACGAACTCCACAGCCAGATCGTACAGCAGACCTTGGTGGTCGAAATACAGGTCGGGCCGGTGGCTCATGTATGTATCACGAGGATCAAACCCGCAGAGTTTCTGCCCATCATAGATGGGCAGAAATACCGGTGGCTTTGATCCCTCGGGATCGTTCACCTGACGCCACGCGCGGATGCACTCCGCGTCATCCTCGGGCGTCACCGGCTTGTCGGTGACGTACTGTCGGGGATCGACGGTGTGGCGCGACGCCTCGGCCGCATGGTCGACGCTTTTCGACGTTTGCGATGCAACGAATACTTGCTTGGGCGTGGCGTACCGCGGCATCAGAATGATGCCGTCCGTTGTTTCGCGGGAGACACCGTTGATTCCGCTGCCACAGTTGGCAGCCTCGCGCAACAGGTTGCGCGTAAACATCAGTTTGCCTTTGGCAGCGCACAGCGGGGCCGTGTATCCCAACTCGGCCTGCACGACCGGCGAAGGCACGTACCATGCACACGAGGTACAGGAGATCGGCTTGTCGATCTCCGGTACCGACGAGCCGAGAGTGGCCATCTTGATGGAGATTTGCGGATCACCCACAGCGATTATCGCTTCCGTGTTGATTCCTCCTCCACTAGGGGGAACCATCGAAGGATCACCGTGCGACGGGCAGGACTCGGCTATGGTCTCCAGTAGCCGGAGAGCCTCCTCTGGGCTGTGGCGGCGGATACTGAGCACTGCTCCTGTCGTGGGGCAGTAACTGCATCCGAGTGATCCGTTGTAATTCCTGGTCATTGCTGCATCGGTCATTGCCGATGGGCAGGACATGCACGAATTCTTGGACATTTCGGTTCTCGCTTTCTTGTTCATTGCTGTCGGGTTGTCGGGTTGGTGGTGAACAAAGACACCGGATGGCACTGGAGCCCAAGGGCTCCAGTGCACACCGCTGCGTTTGTGCGTGCGAAAACGTCAGCCAACGTCGATGAGATTCTCACCGGCGAAGGTTCGGTCGACAGTCACACCGTAGTCGGCGGCGAAAGTGAGGATGCTCTCCATCGCCTGAGCGATGAGGTCTGCGTCGCGTTCGGGCGACGAAACTTCGTATCGCCCGATGATACGGACACAGGTCGCGATTGACGACAGGTCGTGCTCGTCGTTCGCCTCGGAGTCTCCGAGATAATCGGCAATCTCCGATTGGCTGATAGTGCTGATGCTGTCCATGTTGTCCCCTTTTCTTGCCGCACTGTGGCGGCGGTTTACTGGTAGCCGCCTATTGTATCGACTAGCTTATGGTATTGCAACATCAAACCCAAGAAACATTTATATTCTTTGGCCCGATGTTGCATCGTTGTCTTGCGTGATACTTGTCTCGCCCTACGCGGGCATGTAGCGCCCGGGGCACTACATGCCCGATGAACGGCGGATCGGCTCACACAGGGGCACGTAGGGTGCTATCCGTGCCAGCCGATAGTTGTTCATCGGGCACGTAGATCACTTGATGGATGTCTTTCGTGCGGCGCGCTCCGAAAGGCCGCGGAGGCTTGACATTTCGCTTAGCGCCATGTTCGCGGCGTGGATGCTCTCCGCGGTGGCAGACTTGTCGCCGCGGTTCACGGCGTCGAGTAGTGCTCCAAGGTGACGCACCGCGTCGGTGCGCTGGGCAGCGAATTCGCGACCGATCGCAGATTGATTGCGATAACTCTTTTCGCTCGCCGGTGTGCGCTTTGTCGTTGTCATGATAACTGTTCTCCATTGTTCGGGTTCTTGGTGCGAGTGCACCCGGAGTGGCTGGAGCACACCTTGTCGTGTGCTCCAGCCCTACCGGGCAAACTCGCCGTCAGGGGACGATACTGGTGATGCTCGGGAAAGGTTGAAACGCCGGGTCGTCTTGGCGCGGGTCTCCCTGCGCCACGAGCAGACTCGCTATCACGATGGATAGCCCCAAGTATCCGATCACGAGAATGATACGGTGTGGCACCTCTCAGCCCACCTTTTCCAGCGAACCTGCGGGCACCGTGACGACCGGGCCGAAACGCTGCCGCGCTTTCGCGCTCACGATGTTGTCCTCCAAAGCAACCAGCATCGCGGGCCCATGTGCAACTGTGATGAAGCCAGTTGCGCCATTCGCGTACTTTGGCGAGAGGCCCAGTAGGCGAACTTTGTCGCCCACCTTGAGCGTCGTCATTGCCGAAAGCGTTTCGGTGGCCTTGACGGCTTTGTGGCGCGCGTTGCACGCCTCCATCACGAGGTCAAGCTCTGCTCGGGTCATACCCGAGATCGCGTATAGGACATCTTGCATTGTCGTTGTCATGATAACTGTTCTCCATTGTTCGGGTTCTTGGTGCGAGTGCACCCGGAGTGGCTGGAGCACACCTTGTCGTGTGCTCCAGCCCTA
>JANXRV010000148.1:0-3010 GCA_025356665.1 Pseudomonadota bacterium | reverse complement strand
CGCAGGCGTGCTCGCAAGGGCGACGGGATTGCTTCGCTGCGCTCGCAATGACCGCAGTTTTTGAGAATTATTCTGTGAAACGGAGACTCACATGCTCAAGGGAAGTTGTCTGTGCGGCAGCATCACCTACCAGGTCGAGGGTGACATTGACACTGTCATCAAGTGCCACTGCAAAAAATGCCGTAAGTCCAACGGCACGGCGTTTGGCACCAATGCGCCGATCAAAACTTCGGCCTTCACCCTGATCAGCGGCAAGGACGCGCTGGGCGGCTTCAAATCCTCCGATGATCTGGTGCGCCACTTTTGCCGCAACTGCGGCTCGCCCATTTACAGCCAGCGCCAGTCGGCGCCGGAGTTGATACGCCTGCGCCTGGGTACGTTAGACACGCCGATCAGTGCCAAGCCGGCCTTCCACATCTACGTCGGCTCCAAGGCCGAGTGGGACGAGATTTGCGACGGCCTGCCGCAGCACGCCGAGCGGGCTTGAGCCTCGCCGCCGCTATGGCCGTTAATACCGCCGTCGACCTCAACGCCGACATCAACGCCGACCTCAACGCCGACATCACCTACGCCATTGATAGCGGCGAGAAGCTCGTCAACGAGACGTTCGGTCCCGGCAACATTCACCGGCGCGGCAGCGGCAGCTACGAGGCGCGGCCGATGCGCATTCGCGACGGGCGCGCGCTGTCGGACGCCGATCCGGCGGCGTTTTCAATCGATACATCGGGCTTTGTGTTGGCACCGCACGCCACCGCGGTGACGGATTTTTTCGACCAGGCTGCGTTGCAAGCCGTCTATTACCCCGAGGTAATCGAGCTCATCAAGGCGCGTTCGGGCGCGAAACGCGTGGTGGTGTTCGACCACACCTTGCGCTCGGGCGATGAAACCGAGCGCGAGGCGAAGCTGCTGCGCGAGCCGGTACTCGCGGCGCACAACGATTACACCGAGTGGTCGGGTCCGCAACGCCTGCGCGAAGTGCTGCCGGACGAGGCGGATGTCCTGTTGCAGGGGCGCTTCGCCATTATCCAGGCTTGGCGCGCCATCAATCTGCCGATTGTCGCCAACCCGCTGGCGGTGGCCGACGCGCGCAGCGTGGCGTTTGAGGACTTGGTCATTTCCGAGCGGCGCTACCCGCACCGCATCGGCCAGACTTACCGCCTGCGCCACAACCCGGCGCACCGCTGGTTTTATTTTCCGCATATGCATCGCGACGAGGCGCTGGTGTTCAAGGTCTACGACTCGGACGGCGGCCGCGCGCGCTTTACGCCGCATACCTCGTTCAACGATCCGGCCACCCCCGCAGATGCGCCGCCTCGCCAGAGCATAGAGGTGCGCACGCTGGCGTTTTTTTGACGCCAGTGCGCCATTTTTTTAAAATGAATGCCTGGAAAGGCGCGCCAATCGGGCTTTTCCAGCCTGTTCCAGGGTGAGGCGGCGCGTCCTCTGATGTCGCAGCGCTTCATCGCCCACCTCGACATGGACGCGTTTTACGCGTCGGTGGAGTTGCTGCGCTATCCGCATTTGCGCGGCCTGCCGGTGGTGATAGGCGGACGGCGGCGCAACCTCGCCGACCAGGCGGCCGATGCCGCCATTCCCAGCCTGCGCGATTACGCCGGCCGTGGCGTGATCACCACCTGCACCTACGAAGCGCGCGCCCTGGGCGTGCATTCGGGCATGGGCCTGATGAAAGCCGCGGCGCTCGCGCCCGCTGCGCTGCTGCTGCCGGCCGACTTTGATGAATACCGGCGCTACTCGCGCCTGTTCAAGGAGGCGGTGCGTGCGATCGCGCCCTTGGTCGAGGACCGCGGCATCGATGAGATCTATATCGACCTGACCGACCAGGTGAGCGCCGAAGGCGGCAGCGATGCCTGGGCGAACGCGCGTCGGGTCGCGGCGCGTCTGCAGCATGCGGTGCGCGAGGCCACCGGCTTGTCCTGCTCGCTTGGCGTGTCGCGCAACAAGCTCTTGTCCAAGATCGCCTCGGAACTGGACAAGCCGGCCGGCATCACGGTTCTGGCCGATGGCGATGTCGCCACGCGCATTTGGCCGCTGGCGGCGCGCAAGATCAACGGCATCGGGCCCAAGGCCAACGCCAAGCTAGAAGACCTGGAAATTCGCAGCATAGGCGAGCTCGCGCGCGCCGACCCGGCACTGCTTCTGCGCCACTTTGGCAACAGCTACGGCGCCTGGTTGCACGAGGCCGCGCACGGCCGCGACGAGCGCACCGTGGTGATCTTCAGCGAGCCCAAGTCGATCAGTCGCGAGACCACCTTCGAGAATGACCTGCACGCGGTGCGCGACAAGCCGGCCTTGTCGCGCATCTTCACCGACTTGTGCGTGCGTGTCGCCGGTGACCTCGTGCGCAAGGGCTACGCCGGCAAGACCATAGGCCTGAAAATTCGCTATGACAATTTCAAGACGGTGACGCGCGACCGCAGCCTCGAATTGCCGACGCAGGATGCGGCGCTGATTCGTCGCGCCGCCGGCGAGTGCCTCAAGCGCGTGCCGCTGGATCGGCGCATCCGGTTGCTGGGTGTGCGGGTGGGGGCGCTGAGCAAGCCCGGCGAGGTGGCAGCCGGGCAGGGCGTGGCCGAAGCGGCGGGGCAGTATGACTTGACGTTGTTTGATGACTGAAGGCGTCGGCTGACAACACGCCCGTAGGGCTTGTTGCGGCGTAGGCGCACGAGAGCGAAGCGAACGTGAAGCGCGAAGCGCGGCCGCAGCCAAAAGCCGCGCCAGACGGGCGTTTCCGGTTGGTGACCTTGAGGCCGCCACCTAGCCTGCAAGCTGCCGTCATTTCCGCGGGAGCGGGAATCGATGAGCTTGGTTTATCGCTCTGCGAGCGTGGCTTCTATTTTCAAGTTGGGCGGTTTCGCCCCCTTGCGGGGGGCGACTTACTTTCTTTGCTTGTGCAAAGAAGAGTAAGCAAAGAAAGCACACCCCCGACCCCGCCCCTTCGGGGTGCCCTCGGCTGCTCGGGCAAGCGGGCCGGTCCCTGAACTCGCCCCTT
>JANXRV010000147.1:0-4245 GCA_025356665.1 Pseudomonadota bacterium | reverse complement strand
GGCTAGGCGTCCTCTGCTGAAGGGTGAAAAATTGCGCGACAAGATCGAGGAGCAGCTCTCCAAGCTCCAGCAAATGCCACATCTCGTTCGCTCATTCTTCAAAGTCCCGTCTGTCGCCTATGTTGGCGACTGCTGAGTAATCTTTCCTTCATAGGAAAGCTGGTTGCTGAACCCAATAATCTCAGGGACACAACGGAAGTGCTCAACAAGTCGAATCGCGTCACCGAAGGATTGGCGAGCGATATCGTAAATCGAAGACATGTTGTCAAACAGATGGGAATTCGGGATGTCCTGCAACATCGATTTGCGAAGGTTGTCGAGGATGACCTGCCCCTTGCCAACGCCAAGGGGCGTCACCTGTTCATGGTCTCCGACAACTATGACCTGCTTTCCCAGATAGAGCGGAATCAGCGCATTGAGATCCGCCTGACTTGCCTCATCGATGATCACCACATCAAATCGCGTAATTGCCGGGTCAAAACTTTCAGCCATGATCGAGATTGGCATGATCCAGACTGGCACCGCATCGGCACACTTCTTCATCAGCCGCCTGGCTTCGGAAAAAAGAGACTGCCGTCGATCTAACTGTCGAGTTGAAATGAGGCGCTTTGTCGTATCCAACCAGCCCACAAGCGCCTGTCGGATCGAGTGATCACCTTGTAGGCGTTCGAGTTGCTTGCCCCATGCCTTGGCGTCGACCAACCATTCGGTCACCTGACGTAACGTCTCATGTGTCCCATCGATTTGCCGCTGCAGTTCGTGAGCGTCAAGCCCGTCTCTCTCGGCGAGCGTGTCGTGAAGTTGTCGAAATATCCAAGCCATTGCCACTTCGCCGGGCAATTTTCCCTCGTGGTGAGGCGGTACCCGATGAGTAATTTGTTCGGCCCAACCTGGAGCAACCAAGGCTAGCGCCTCGATCAGGCCATCGCGCTCAGCCACAAGTGGCTTAATCGCATGCAATCTGCGTGTGTAATCCAGCGCAGTCGCAAATGCACCAGGATTGCGCGATCTGACTGCTGCAATAATACGTCCGATACAACCACGGTCCGGTGATGTCGGGTCGACCTGTGTCGCTAGATTGGCCAAGTGGCTAAAAGTAGCCTCGCATTCACGCAGTGACCGGCGTCCAATCTCCTTCTCAAGCAACGCTGGCAAGATTGCGGAACCCAAGTTCTCAATGACCAGATACTCTGAGATTTGGCTCGCTTCGCGCGGAAGTGTGCCCAAAAGCTCGTTGAGATTAAAACCTTCTCCGTTGAGGCGATCGCATAGCGGCTCCCAAATGGTTTTATGCCAGTCGAGGCAGCGCCATATTTCTGGAATCAGGGCGCGACAAGCGAGCTCCGGGGCAAGTCCCAGACTGTTGAAAGGTTGCTGGATGTACTGACCTATCATCGAATTCCACGGCAACTCTAGGCTTGCTCGCAGATGTTCGATTTCAGCCAGATGTCCAAGTGCTTCGAAATGGTCACGATAGTTCGGCTGCCCGGCAGCGACGGAAGTCGTCTTGATGAATTGGCGCCATTCAGAATGAGTAGCTAGCTGTAAGAAGCCAAGCTTCCCGCCTGCGTCAATATATTCGCAAATTTGGACGGTAATCTGCCTCTGTTTGTGAATAGGGATAGATTCTGACAAGCGGGGCCTGTGGTGAAGCACTAGGGCATGCTTCGCATTCGCCTCCGCCGCGGATTCAATATTAGCTATAAGGCGTTCCCATACTTCGCGCTCAGTTCCCCCGTGAATACCAGCGACGATTGCGTAAGGGCGCCATGACTGGCGACGCAAGTTATCAGAGAATTCACTCGCTAAATCGTTGGCCAACCTTATCAAGGTCTCACTTCTGAAGTTACCGGTCTGCCAGCGAAGTGCGCCAAGCGTAAGATCAGTCGTCATTAGGTGTTGGTATTCAGAAACCATCACCTGAAACTGCCGCTCAGATGGCAGTCCGGTTAGATCCGGCAATAGATTGCGCGCGTCCTGCTCTTCTTCGGCGGTATAAGAGGTGCCCAGCGCATAAAGCCGCACCAGTTCCTGTTCTGACAGACTGAGACGGGCACCAAGGTTTATGGGTGAGGGTATCCAGTTGTGGACATCGTGGTTGGCTGAAACGAATCGGGCAGCGTCTGACGGAGTGAAATGCCGCTCATTGACGACAATCTCTCGATATTCGTTTTCAAGGGCTTCCCTTAGTTTGTGGGTGAGTTGCTTGGTCTGGGTCAACAATTTTCTGCGTTCTACTTCGAATTCCTTCGCCTTGTTGAGCAGACTTTCCGCCGTATCGCCAGTTAGGCGCTCGGTGATCGAACTAATAGACGATTCAAGTTGCCGCCTGGCGTCCTGGTCGCTACCTAGGACCGAAACCGCCAGTGGACGAAGCACTAGTGGTACATGGTCGCGCACGACGCGCAGCGCTTTGGCTGTCTGGGCGGTAACCAAAATGGACTTGCCTTGCGCTAGGAGGTGACCTATCAGGTTGCCGATCGTGTGAGTTTTACCTGTCCCGGGCGGGCCTTGAACAATCACGGAACCGCTATGTTCTAGTCGACGAATGATCTGCAATTGCTCATCGTTGGCTTCCTTGGTCAGCAAAATGTCGTCGTCACTGAGGGGGGTACTGGAAAATGTTTCGGAATGGCTAACGCTGCCTCCGCTTCCGCTGTCCAGGCCATCCCCCTCCCATTCCGTCACCGTCCCGGTAATCTGCGCCAGTGATGGCGGAAACAAGGTCTTATGATCGATATCATCGATGATTGCATCGACGGCGTTGGCGATCCCTGCGATCCGCTTTCTAAGCATTAGGCACATATCTCGATACAGTCTCGGGGTGGATGTAGGACCATCCCGAGGAATGTCTTCCAGATACTCGCCGGTAAGTGGCGACACTGTCTGGATGAATGCGCGTAAAAATGCAGCGGTGTCGTCCCAACCCAGCGGGTGATACCCCGATCGTTCCAGTTCGACCTTGCGATTGCGTATCGCTGTCGGCGCAACATCCTGTAAGTCAACAAACAGACTTCCGTAGAGCTCTGGTTCACGATCAGTTTCGTGAACTGTGAATTCTGCGATATTGGGATCAAATCGCAACTCAACCCGCTTCAAAAGGATCGGATGACGTATTGAAACCGGACCATCGATGCCGGAGACTGCATTCCAAATGAAATGCCCGTCTGCGACTAGCAGCTCCAATTCCTCGCCATCCTTTTCGATAGCGGAATAGATGTCGTAGAAAACCTCGAAGAAGGACATGGCCTTGCGGGCAGTCATCTCCGGCTCAACCCACGCGTCGCGCCGCTCGGACCACTCTCTCAAATCGGCCACGCGCTGCGGTTCGTCATCAAAGCGGATCGTAATTGTCAGGCCATTGTCATCGGAAGCGTTCTGGCTTTCGGCAACGGAAACTATCTTGCTCGGATCGTCCCAACTTGGCAGCAGCCATGTGCTAATCGATGCGGGCGGTTCCGGGCATTTTGTAATCAGCGGGCGCCTCACGCGAAGTAGCGTGTCGGGTACTTCTTGCGCGTTCTCTAAACGCACTGGCCGGAATAGTTGCATCGACTGATGGTTCGGCATATCTGCCAGCCGGACCACCTTCGGTTGATCGGCGAGGACGCGAACCGGCCGGAAGCGAAGTTGATTGGCTTCCTTCAGGAATTGGTAAAGCTGTCGAATCTTGGTTTTGACGACGTCGCTCACGGCGAGTCCTCCATTGACGCGGTCATCCTATTTTTTCGTGACGCAGGCTAACTAGCCCGTTAATCAGGCCGCACGGGCGTGAGCACGGCGCGGCGAGGACTTCTCGCGTTCTAGGAGGCGCGGCAGGCGTCGGATAGTCGTGCCCGCTTTCGCCTCCGCAAGCCGCAGCTCGTACAATTTCTGCAGGTTCAGCCAGAATTCCGCGCTGGTCCCGAAGAAATGAGCCAAGCGTAGCGCACTATCGCCGGTAATTGCGCGCTGGCCATTCAGAATTCCAGTGATCCGGTTGGTCGGCACATCAAGTTGACGCCCAAGTTCGGCAGCACTCATGCCAAGTTCCTTGAGCTGTTCGGCGAGGTGCTCGCCGGGATGAATAGCAGTACGTGCCATAAGTTAACCCCTCAGTGATAGTCTACGATTTCTACATTGGCCGGACCGGGCGACCGGGCCGGCCATTCGAAGCAGATGCGCCATTGGTCGTTGATGCGAATGCTGTACTGCCCCTTGCGATCGCCTTTCAAGGCCTCGAAGCGGTTGCCCGGAAGGACTGCG
>JANXRV010000127.1:0-2662 GCA_025356665.1 Pseudomonadota bacterium | reverse complement strand
AAGGGTGAATCCGCTGGTGATCGAACTCACCGGCAAAAAGACGCCGCAGATCGGCCTAGAAGGCAAGTTCAGCATTTATCACTCAGTGGCCATCGCCCTGATCGACGGTGCCGCCGGCGAAAAACAATACTGCGACCAGGCCGTGAAAAACCCGCGCACTATCGCCTTGCGCGAACGCGTCACCGCCACCATCGACACCTCGGTCAAGCCCGAGCAGGTGGACATGACCATCACCCTCAAAGACGGCCGCAAGCTGCACAAGTTTATCGAACACGCCATCGGCAGCGTGGAAGTGCCGATGACGGACCGGCAGTTAGAAGTCAAGTTTGAAGATCTGGCGGAGGGGATATTGCCTGGGGCGCAGGTTCGCAAGCTTATGGATGCTTGTTGGAAGATTGAGCAGGCGGGGAGTGCGGATGGGATCGCGAAAACGGCGGTGCCTGTTTGATGTGAAGCTCGTATTGAAGTGACCTCCTGCTTGGTTATCGCAGCCCTGAGGTTGGAAACGACATTGAGCTTTTGATGCGAGCGGGCGAGCGGAAGCGGGTTAGATGAGGAAGTTTCCTGGGACGGGGCGCTGATGTGGGAAACGTAGATAAATCGGGCGAGTGCGATCTCCTCCCCATCCATGTCTCGCATGATGCGCAATAGGTTGGTCTTGCCCTATAGTAACAGAGATGTTACTATTAATCATGCCCATTAAGGTCGAGGAATATGTCCGGGAGGACGGTAGTACGCCGTATAAAAAATGGTTTGACAGCCTGGACGCCCAGGCGGCTGCGAAAGTCACTACGGCCAAAGTCCCATTGGAGCTCGGCAATACGTCGAACATGAAATGGTTCAAGGATATTGGCGAATGTGTGATTGATTGGGGGCCAGGTTATCGGATATATCTGGCCAAGGTCGGAGATGCCTTGATCATATTGTTTGGCGGTAGCGCCAAGAAAGACCAGCAAAAAGGAATTGACCAGGCCTTGGCGCTGCACGATGAATACAAGCTTAGAAAGAAAGCTCTTGCCGGATTCAGTAAAGGTAAAAAGACATGACACTTACCCGTGATTTCAAACTGAGCGTAGTCGATCGCATGCAGCGTGATCCGGAGTTCGCCAAGGCGCTGCTCGATGAAGCTGCCACTCTGTTTTTAAGCGGCGAGCCAGATGCGGCTCGTCTTATTCTCCGTGAACTGATCAACGCAACTGTGGGATTCGAACAGCTTTCGGCGCTAACTCATACACCCAGCAAGAGTCTGCATCGCATGCTTTCGCCGGGTGGCAATCCGAGCATGAATAATCTGGCGGCAATTTTCGATGCTGCCCGCAATTCCCTCAAGGTGGTATTTGATGTGCGTGTGATAGAGGAAGTCTAGTTCAGCAAGCATAAATCAGAAAGTTTGATGCCTTCGCACAATCACCGCATCTCTCATTTATTGCCAGGAAACCAAATGCCACGCCAGATCATTCGAACAACGGACGCAGCCAAAGCGCCCGCCACCTATAGCCAGGCCGTTAAAGCCGCAGGCCTGGTCTTCGTTTCCGGCACCGGGCCGTACGATGCCAAGACCAGCGCCGTGGTGGGCGATACCATTCAGGAACAAACCAGGCAGTGCCTGACCAATATCGAAGCCATCCTCAAGGCTGCGGGCAGCTCGCGCGACAAGATCGTGAGCGCAACCATCGTCCTTGCTGAAGAAGAGGACTTTGCCGGGATGAACGAGGAATGGCTCAAGTGGTTTCCCGTTGACCCGCCCGCCCGTCAGGGCGCCAAGCTGCCTGTTCGCATTCCGGGGATGAAAGTATCGATTGCGGTCATTGCGGAGGCTTGATCGTTATCGCTTGGAAAATATGTCGTTTGGAAGATATGTCCTTTGACAGATTTCGCAACAATTCTGGAAACGCTGTCGTAGTATCATCGTCCCATGGATAACCCAACCTCAGACACCAGGGGCAGGCTCGCTGCCGTTGCGCGCGAGGCGATGAAGGCGCGCGGTTTGCTGCCCGACTTCTCCGCAGACGCGCTTAACGAACTCAAGTCATTGGCGCAGGCAGGGGCGGCTACGATGCCCAAATCCGACGAGGGCATTCGCGACCTGCGAAACCTGCCCTGGTGCTCAATCGACAACGACGACTCGCGGGATCTTGACCAGTTGACCGTGGCGGGGTTCGACAAGTCCGGTGCGCCGGCGATTTTTGTGGCAGTGGCCGACGTGGATTCGCTGGTCAAGCGCGGGGGTGCGATTGATGCGCACGCGAGCGCGAATACCACCTCCGTGTATACCGCAGGTGGGATTTTTCCCATGTTGCCTGAGCAGTTGTCAACCGACCTCACTTCGCTGGGTGAGGGCGTGGACCGGTTGGCGATTGTGGTGGAAATGACGGTTGATGCGGATGGCGCGGTGCAGGCGTGGCAGCATTACCGGGCGCTGGTGCGTAACCAGGCCAAGCTCGCCTACGATGCGCTTGCGGTGTGGCTGGAAGGCGGCGCCATGCCGCCGCACCTGCAGGCGGTGTTGCCCGCGGTGCCTGCGCTGGAAGCGCAACTGCGCACGCAGGACAAAGCCGCGCAGGCTTTGCGCGGCCGGCGCCACCAGCAGGGCGCGCTGGAATTGCAGACTAACGAGTCGCGGCCCGTGTTCAATGACGACAAGCTTGCCGATTTGCAGGCG
>JANXRV010000118.1:0-88565 GCA_025356665.1 Pseudomonadota bacterium | reverse complement strand
GAACAACGTTCCTGTAAACGAGATCTTTTTCTGGTAAAGTGCCAGACAGACATCTGAGGAGAATTTTTCTGTGAATTCGGCAAAGATCTTGACCAAGCTTCTCTTCAGCATCTTGGAGAGAAGCGTTTGGCAATTTACACTGAACACCTTTCAGGGTGATAGCAAAACAACATTGTCTCTGTTGAACAGACATTATTTCCATCGCAAATAATGTTTCGCTATAAATCAATTTATCCATATTGATCAAGAGTCCCGCCTACCAGATGAGCAATTAAAGCATGACTGAATACCGGGGGTTCGATGGTGATATAGGGTGACAAAAACAGTCTTTTTAAGTAGAAATCCGATTTCAAGTGTGAAACCCCCGGACACCTTGTATTATTGTGGTGCAGGCCTTCAACATTGATCTTGTCTGGTTCGGCGTGATGTTCCTCATCTGCATGCAACTCGGGCTGCTGCTGCCGCCGCACGGCATGCTGCTGATGACCATGAAGGGCGTGGCGCCACCGCAGGTCACCATGGCGCATATTTTCCAGGCGGTGACGCCTTACGTACTGATGAGCATTGTTGTGCTTATCCTGGTTTTTTTCATTCCTGCGGTGGCCGTGTGGCTGCCGGGGCTGATCGGTTGAACAAGCAGAACAGGCAAAAAAATGGAACGTTCGTTTACTGAAGAAGTGGAGCTGCTAAAACTGGGCGAAGGCGCCACTTTCCACGGCGAGGGCATTCTTGCCGTGACCAAAGCCTTGCTGCAGTCGGGCGTGTCCTATGTCGGCGGCTATCAGGGCGCGCCGGTGTCGCACATGATGGATGTGCTCAATGACGCACGTGACATCATGGACGACCTGGGCATACACATCGAGACCAACGCCTCGGAAGCCGGCGCGGCGGCCATGCTGGGCGCCTCGATCAATTATCCGATCCGCGGCGCGGTGACGTGGAAATCCACGGTGGGCACCAATGTCGCCTCAGATGCCCTGTCCAATCTCGCCTCGGCCGGCGTCAAGGGTGGCGCACTGATTGTTATCGGCGAGGACTACGGCGAGGGCTCCTCCATCATCCAGGAGCGCACCCACGCCTTTGCCACCAAATCACAGATGTGGCTGCTCGACCCGCGCCCCAACCTGCCCACCATCACCGCCATGGTGGAAAAAGGCTTTGAACTGTCGGAGGCGTCGAGCACGCCGGTGTTCCTTGAACTGCGCATCCGCGCCTGCCATGTGCACGGCAGCTTCCAGACCAAGGCCAACAAACGCCCTTTGGTGTCAACGCGCGATGCGCTGGAGAACCCGGACTTCGATTACAGCCGCATCTGTCTGCCGCCGGCGACATACGCCCAGGAAAAACACAAGATAGAGGTGCGCTGGCCGGCGGCGGTGAAATTCATCCGTGAGCACAAACTCAACGAATTCTTCGACGGTGAATTGGACGATACCGGCATCATCTGCCAGGGCGGGCTTTACAACGCCACCATCCGCGCCCTGCAGCAACTGGGGCTCGCCGACGCCTTCGGCGCGACGCGCATCCCGATTTACTGCCTCAACGTCACCTACCCGCAGATCCCCGAGGAGATTGTGCACTTTTGCACCGGCAAACGCTCGGTGCTGATCGTCGAGGAGGGCCAGCCGGCCTACATCGAGGAGTCCATTCTCGCCACGCTGCGCCGCCATGAAGTCAACGGCACGCGCATCTACGGCAAGGAGGCGGGCAAAAAAGACAATGTGGTGTTCCCGCTTGCCGGCGAGTACACCGGCGAGACTGTGCTCAACGGCGTGGCGCGCTTTATCGAGGCGGCGGCGCCGCGCGGACTGGACGTATCCCACACCCGCGGCACCTATGAGCAGTTGGTGTCATCGAAGAAAAAGGCCGCCGACATGCTGGGCGTCCCTGTGCCCTCGCGCCCGCCCGGGTTTTGTATCGGCTGCCCCGAACGGCCGGTGTTCTCGGCGATGAAGCTGGTCGAGCGCGACCAGGGCAAGCTGCACATCTCGGCCGACATCGGCTGCCACCTGTTTTCGACGCTGCCGCCATTCAACATCGGCAACACCGTGCTGGGCTACGGCCTTGGCCTCGCCTCAAATTCGGCCATCGATCCGCTGTTCTCGCGCCGCACCGTGACCATCATGGGCGACGGCGGCTTCTGGCACAACGGCCTCACCTCGGGCATCGCCAACGCGGTGTTCAACCGCGATGACGGCATACTGGTGATCATGAAAAATGGCTACACCTCGGCCACCGGCACGCAGAACATTCCGTCCTCGCCCCACCAGAGCGAGCACAAGTCGACGGACATGGGCATAGAGCGCACGCTCAAGGGCCTGGGCGTGACCTGGATGAAGACCGTCAACAACTACCACATCACCGACATGGCAAAGACCCTGCGCGACGCCATGAACAGCTCCTACCAGGGCCTCAAGGTGATCATCGCCGAGGGCGAGTGCCAGCTCGAGCGCCAGCGCCGCATCAAGCCGATCAACGCCGCCAAGCTCAAGCGCGGCGAGCGCGTGCTGCGCACGCGCTTCGGTGTCGATGAGGACACCTGCTCGGGCGACCACTCCTGCATCCGCCTGTCGGGCTGCCCCTCACTCACCATCAAGGCCTCAAGCGACCCACTCAAGGTCGACCCGGTGGCGCACGTGAACAACGACTGCGTCGGTTGCGGCTTGTGCGGCGAGGTGTCGCACGCCGCCATCCTGTGCCCCAGTTTTTACCGCGCCGAAATCGTGCAAAACGCCAGTGCCTGGGACCGCCTCAAGGCGCGCCTGCGCGCGCGCTTCATCAATATGCTGCAACCCGCATGAACGGTGACATCATGACCCAAACCAAAACGCTGCCCGAGCGCCCGCTTACGATCCTTGTCGCCGCCCTTGGCGGCGAAGGCGGCGGCGTGCTCGCCGACTGGATCATCGCGGCGGCCACCGCGCAGGATTTTCCGGTGCAGTCGACCTCAATACCGGGCGTGGCGCAACGCACCGGTGCCACCACCTATTACGTCGAACTTTATCCGGCGAGAAACAGTGAACTGGGCGGCCGCCGTCCGGTGATGACCCTTACCCCGGCACCCGGCTACGTCGACGTCATGGTCGCCTCCGAACTGCTCGAGGCTGGCAGGGCCATGTTGAACGGCTTTGTCACCTCGGAGCGCACCACACTGATCGCCTCCAACCATCGCATCTACACGACGGTGGAAAAAATGCAAATGGGCGACGGCCGCTTTGACAGCGACAAGATCGTCAACGCCGCCGGCGAACTGGCCAAGCGCGCCATCCTGTTCGACATGGCCGAGATCGCAACGCGCTCGGGCACGGTGATCAGCGCGGTGATGTTCGGCGCACTGGCCGGCTCGGGTGCGCTACCACTATCGCGCGCCGCCTGCGAGGACGCGATTCGCAAGATGGGCAAGGGCGCCGAAGCCAGCCTGCGCGGTTTTGCCGCCGGCTTCGACCATGCCGCGGCCGGAACCCGCCGGGGACATACGCTGGAAATGCCCGTCTGGCGCGGCTCTCCAGCCGATCGCGTGCGCGCTTCTTTCCCCGCAGCGACACACAAGATGCTCGAGGAAGGCGTCGCGCGGTGCACCGACTTTCAGGACAAGGCTTACGCCGACCTTTACTTGGACCGCCTCGAACCGGTGTTGCAGCTCGATGGCGACGAATACAAACTGACCAGCGAGACCGGCCGCTTTCTTGCGCTATGGATGTGTTATGAGGACGTCATCCGTGTCGCCGACCTGAAATCGCGCAAAAGCCGCTTCGAACGCGTGCGCAAGGAAGTGCAGGCCAAGACCGACGAGCCGGTGCACATCATCGAATACCTCAAACCCGGCGTTGAGGAAATGGCGGCACTGCTGCCCGGCCCGCTGTCGCGGGGGTTTCTGCGCCTTGCCAAAAAACACGGCCTCACACACAATCTGAACGTCGGCCTGTACGTAAAAACCACCAGCGTGTTCGGCTTCCTGATGCTACGCAGCCTCGCCTGGCTGCGTCCGCTGCGTCGCTTCACGGCGCGCTACGGCGAGGAGCAGGCTTTGATCACGCGCTGGGTCGCGGCGATCACTGGCGCCGCGGCGCGTAACCCGGCCGCAAACAACGCGCTGGCCCTGGAAATCGCGCTGTGCGGCCGCCTGATCAAGGGCTACGGCGACACACACCGCCGCGGCAAGGACAATTTCCTGCGCATCCTTGACACCATCGTCCTCGACAACACCGTCAATGGCGCCAACTTCGACAGCGACCAGTCGCGCGCAGAGGCAATACGCAAGGCACGCGAGGCGGCGCTGGCCGACCCCGAAGGCCGCGCACTGGAGAGTTCGCTCGCCACCCACGGCATCACGCCGCTGCCACCCAAGGCCAAGACCATTCAGTTCATGAAGCGGCCTGCGGCCAACAAGGCGACCTGAACCATGACCCAGCCCGTCATTGCGAGCGCAGCGAAGCAATCTTGTCGCCATACAAAAGCTGTCATGTTGGCGACCAAATTGCTTCGTCGCTTTGCTCCTCGCAATGACATTGGCGGATTTTTTTCCAAGACTCGCTTTTAGTCATGGAACGCTCCTTCGCCTCTGAAATAGAGTCACTCAAACTGGGTGAGGGGCTGTTACGAAAAGGGGGCGATGCCCCCTTTAAATCCCCCGAGTCAGTCAGCTAAAGCCGATACGCATCTATGGAACGCTCCTTCGCCTCTGAAATAGAGTCACTCAAACTGGGTGAGGGTGACGTCTTTCACGGCGAGGGCATACTCGCCGTGACCAAGGCCTTGCTGCAGTCGGGCGTGTCTTATGTCGGCGGCTATCAGGGTGCGCCGGTGTCGCATCTACTCGATGTTATGGTGCAGGCGCGCGACTACCTTGATACGCTTGGCGTGCATGTGGAGGCCTGCACCAACGAGGCCTCGGCCGCGGCCATGCTGGGCGCCTCGATCAATTACCCGGCGCGCGGCGCGGTGACCTGGAAGTCCGTGGTCGGCACCAACGTCGCCTCCGATGCGCTTACCTACCTCTCCACGGCCGGCGTGGTGGGCGGTGCGCTCATCGTTCTGGGCGAGGACTACGGCGAGGGGGCCAGCATCGCCCTGGAACGCAGCCACGCCTTTGCCATGAAATCGCAGATGTGGATGCTCGACCCGCGCCCCAACCTCACCACCATCGTCAACATGGTGGACAAGGGCTTTGCCCTGTCCGAGGCGACCAATTCGCCGGTGATGATGGAGTTGCGCATACGCGCCTGCCATCTTCACGGCAGCTTTGTCGCCCGCGACAATGTCGCTCCCGCCGTATCGACCCGCCACCAACTCGACGGCCCGCCTGCGTTCAACTACGACCGCCTGTCCCACCCCCCTGCGACCTTCAAGCAGGAAAAGCTCAAGGCCGAGGTGCGCATGCCGGCGGCAAGGCGCTTTATCGCCGAACACAAGCTCAACGAGACCTTCGCCGGCGATGAAGCGGGGCTGGGGATCATTTGCCAGGGCGGCCTGTACAACAACCTGCAGCGCGCCCTGCATCTACTGGGGCTTGCCGATGACTTCGGCAACAGCCATATCCCGATACTCGCGCTCAACGTCGTCTATCCGCTGGTGCCGGAAGAAATCACCGGCTTTTGCAAGGGCAAGCGCGCCGTGATCGTGGTTGAAGAGGGCATGCCCGAGTACATCGAGCAGGACATCGCCACGACACTGCGCCGCGCCGCCAGCGAGCCGGGGCTGGCGCACCTCACCCATACGCAATTGCACGGCAAAGACATGCTCGCCATGGCCGGCGAATACACCTCGGAGGTCATCGTGCGCGGCCTTGCGCGCTTTGTCGCAAAGCACGCCGCCCACCTCGACACCTCGGCCGGCATGCGCTGGCTGGAGAGCGTGGATGCCGTGCGCTCGCGTGCGGGCGCCCTGATCGGCGCCGTCCTGCCGGCACGGCCGCCGGCCTTTTGCATCGGCTGCCCCGAACGGCCGGTATTTGCAGCGATGAAGCTTGCCAAGCGCGACATTGGTGAGCTGCATGTCTCGGCTGACATCGGCTGCCACTCCTTCGCCACCTTCGAGCCCTTCTCGCAGGGCAACACCATACTGGGTTACGGCATGAGTCTCGCCAGCGCGGCCGGCGTCGGACCGATGATGGCGCGCCGGCCCATGGCTATCATGGGCGACGGCGGCTTCTGGCATAACGGCATGCTCTCGGGCGTGGCCTCCAACCTGCTCAACGGCGGGGACGCGGTGCTGGTGATCATGAAAAACGGCTACACCTCGGCCACCGGCACGCAAGAGGTGGTCTCGACGCCCGACGCCTCGGCGCGCGATCTGGCGCAAGAGAAAAGCGCCGTACACAGCGACCGCAGCATAGAGAACACCCTGCGCGGGGCGGGCGTGACCTGGCTGCGCAACGTCTATACCTACAAGGTGTCCGAAATGGCGCAGACCCTGCGCGAGGCCTTCGCCTCGAGGGAGCCTGGCCTCAAGGTCATCATCGCCGAAGCCGAGTGCCAGCTCGAGCGCCAGCGGCGCATCCGTCCCATCCTCGCGGGGCTCCTAAAACGCGGCGAGCGCGTGGTGCGCACGCGCTTTGGCGTGGATGAGGACACCTGCTCGGGCGACCACTCCTGCATACGCCTTTCGGGCTGCCCGTCGCTGACGGTCAAGCCCGCATCCGACCCGCTCAAGGTCGATCCGGTCGCGCATGTGAACAATGCCTGCGTCGGCTGCGGCCTGTGCGGCGAGGTGGCCCATGCGGCCGTCCTGTGCCCGAGCTTTTACCGCGCCGAAATCGTGCAAAACGCCGGCGCCTGGGACCGCATCAAGGCGAAACTGCGCGGCGCCTTTATCGGACTTTTGCAGCCGGCCTGAAACCGCCGCAGCAGGACGCGTTAAACTGCCGGACTTTTCGCATCGGCGCAGCCTGAACGTTGGCGCAGACCGAACGTCGGCACAGCCTGAGCATCGGCGCTTTTTGCAAATGGAAACGGAATCCCGCATGGCCAAAATCTTCACCGTCGAATATCCCATACTGTTCTCGCATTGCGACCCGGCAGGGATTGCCTATTTCCCGCGGTTGTTTGACCTGCTGCATCAGGCGATGGAGGCCTGGTTCAACGACGGGCTGGACGAACCTTATGCCGATTTTCTGATGAAAAAGCGCATCGGTGCGCCCACTGTGAGCATGCAGTGCGACTTCATCAGTCCGGCCTTTTTTGGCGACAAGCTGAAAATCGAACTTTCCGTCGTGCGCATCCGTAACAGTGCCATCGACCTCGCCTACCACGCCACCATCGCAGAGCGCGTCTGCCTAAAGGCACGTCACAGCATTTGTATTTTCTCGCTCGAGACCTACAAGGCCATTCCTGTCCCCGAGGCACTGCGCGAGCGTATGCAGGCTTTTGTTGCACAAAGCGCAGAAACGGCACCGCAAACCGTGCCAACCGCCTCGAGTCCATGAGCCCGAACAGGCTGACAGGTCGATTGGCCAGTCAAGGTTGCGGCACACGCAACTAAGGCGGAAAATCAGTTTTTTGGTGTACCCGCAGCATCACCCGCAAGGAGGAACCATGTCTGCAGTCCTGCAACCCAATGTCACCGCCGAACGCAAGGCGTTTTACGACAAGATCGACAAGGCCAACGTCACCCCGTTGTGGGAAGTGCTGCACAACCTGGTCACGCCCACGCCCAACACGCCGTGCAAGCCCTATCTGTGGAAGTGGGACACGGTCTGGCCCTGGATCAAGGAAGCCGGTGAGTTGATCACCGCCAAAGAGGCAGAGCGGCGCGTGCTGGTACTGGAGAACCCGGGTCTGCGCGGCCGCTCGCGCATCACCCACAGCCTGTATGCCGGCCTGCAGATGATCATGCCAGGCGAGGTTGCTCCGGCGCACCGTCATTCGCAATCGGCGCTACGTTTCATCCTCCAGGGTGGCGGCGCCTACACCGCCGTTGACGGCGAGAAGGTCACCATGAATGTCGGCGACTTTGTCATCACGCCCTCCTGGTGCTACCACGACCACGGCAACCCGTCGAACGAGCCCATGGTCTGGATGGACGGCCTTGACGTGCCCATCGTCGAATTGCTGGACGCGCAGTTTCTTGAGCGCCCGAGCGAGGAAATGCAGCACACCAACCGCACCGAGGGCGACAATCTGGCGGTCTTTGGCAACACCATGAAGCCGGTGGAGTACAAGGCCAAAAGCCGCACCTCGCCCCTCTTCTGGTATCCCTACGGTCGCACGCGCGAGGCGCTTTCGACTATGCAACGCGGGCACGATCCGCACGACTGCTGGGGCTTCAAGCTGCAATACACCAATCCGGTCACCGGAGAGTGGGCCATGCCCACCATCGGCACCTTCATGCAATTACTGCCCAAGGGCTTCAAGGGCAAACCCTACCGCTCCACCGACTCCACGGTCTATGCCGTGGTCGAGGGCAAGGGCCGCGCCCTCATCAACGGACAGAGTTTCTCCTTCGGTCCGCGCGACGTGTTCGTGTGCCCGTCCTGGATGCCTTACACGCTGGAGGCCGACGACGAAGTCGTGCTGTTCAGCTTCTCGGACCGCCCGGTGCAGCAGGCGCTTGACCTGTGGCGTGAAGTGATCTAAGACCAGCCGCAAGCGGCGCAAAAGGGCCGGCGCTGTTGCCGGCCTTTTTTTCGCGCGCCGTTTCAGCAAACCACGTTGCAAAAAAGCATCCGGATAAAAACCAGCGGCAAAGGAGAGACGAGCATGGCAGCTGCACTTCCCGCACTTCCCGTGTTGATTGTCGGCGGCGGAATCGGCGGCATTGCCGCCGCGCTGGCACTCGCCCATAAGGGATACCCTTCGCATGTATTTGAGCAAGCGAGCGAGTTCAAGGAAATCGGTGCCGGCATACAGCTGGGCCCCAATGCCTTCATGGTGTTCGAGAGACTCGGCGTCACCGCCGCAGTGAACGACATCGCCGCGTTTCCGGACGAACTGGAAGTGCGCGACAGCGTCACCGGCGAACTGGTCTCGCGCATGCCCGCAGGCGAGACCTTTCGCAAGCGCTTCGGCCAGACTTACGGCCTGATCCACCGCGCCGACCTGCATAATGCCCTGCTGGACGCATGCCGCACCTCGCCCCTCATTACGCTCAGCGCGTCGCAAAAGATGGTCAGCTTCACCGAGCACGGCGACCATGTCAGCATCGCAATGCAAAACGGCGACACCTTTGAAGGCGCGGCGCTGATCGGCGCCGACGGGCTGTGGTCCACGGTGCGCGAGTCCATTGTCGGCGACGGCAAACCGCGCGTGTCCGGACACATCGCCTATCGCGCCGTGCTGCCTATTGCGGAAGTGCCCAAAGCCAACCTGCGCAATTCGATGGTGCTATGGGCGGGCGAAAAAACCCACCTCGTGCACTATCCCCTGCGGCGCGGCGAGCTCTTTAACCTGGTTGCGGTATTCCACAGCGACCGTTACGAAGAAGGCTGGGACAGCTTCGGCGATCCGGAAGAGTTGCACCAGCGCTTCAAGGCGACCTGCCCCGAGGTGCGCGGCATGCTCGAGAAAATAGACTCCTGGCGCATGTGGGTGCTGTGCGACCGCGAACCAATACGCGACTGGAGCCGCGGCCGCGTGACCCTGCTTGGCGATGCCGCCCACCCCATGCTGCAATACCTTGCGCAAGGCGCGGCGATGGCAATGGAGGACGCGGTATGCCTTGCCGACAAACTCAAGGGGAATGGCGGCGACTTCGCCGCCGCCTTTCTCGCCTACCAGCAGGCCCGCTACCTGCGCACCGCGCGCGTACAACTGACGGCGCGCCTGTACGGCGAGGTCTATCACGCCTCAGGGGCGACACGCGACCTGCGCAACGCCTTCCTGAAAAGCCGCACCGCCGAACAGTCGATAGAGAGCATGGCCTGGCTGTACGAGGGCATGTAAGCCCGCACGGACAATATGAGAATAAGCTGGAAATCAGCCACTGGCGCGGATTTCCAGCCGGTATGCAGGTATCCGGAAGGGCGCGATTACTTGAGGCCCATGCAACTGGCGTAGTAGGTCACGGTCGCCGGCCAGTCGGAAAAAATTCCCATGATGCCCACTTCCTTCGCAAGCACGTCCAGTACCTGCATCACGTCGCCGTCGCGGCGGATGGCCGCATCAAAGCTCTGGTAATAAAAACCGTTCTTGCCGTTGGCGAGCACACCCGAGCGCTCCAGGCTCCAGGTGATGATGCGAAGGCCCGCGGCCCTGGCATTTTTGGCGTAAGTGGAAGGCACGATGTTGCCGTTCTCGGCGGCGAGCAGCGCGAAAATCGGCGGGGCGACGATCACTATGCCCTCGCGTTTGTAGGCCTTGAGTTTATCCAGATCCGGCAGCTCCGCGACGTTATTGGCTGCATCCAGGAACACCGCCTGCTTCGCAAACGCCGGTTCATTTTTAACCCAGTACAGGATGTCGTCCCTGTTGAACGACTGCGGAAACACCTGCGCGGCCGGGATCTTTGCGGCCTTGTATTCATCGAGCATTTTTTGCGCATAATCGGCCTGCGAAAATCCCTCGAAGGGCATGGTGACACTCGCCGATTTGAGTTCCGGGGTCATTTTGGTGCCAAGTTTCCGAAAGAGCGCGATGCTCTCCTGGTGCGTCAGCAATGTGCCGCTGGTGGCCCCGCTGTACAAGTCGGTGCGCCAGTTGGCGGTGCCGGCCATGTACTCGGCCACCGTTTTCGCCTTGGGGTCAAAGGCGTCCATTTTCCCACGCAAGGTCTTGAACTCGGCGAGGGTGATGTCACTCGTGCGGCACTCTGCCGAGGCCGGGATATTTCTCTCTGCGTCATAAGGCGTAAAGCCCTTGGTGCACTTGGCGGCCAGCGGTGTGGCGAGGATATTGGTGGTGGTATGCAGGTCGTTTTGCGCGTGGCGGCAAACCAGTTCCTTGTCCCTGGTAAAGGTGACGTCGCATTCGAGCACGCCGGCGCCCATGCGCGCCGCAGCCTCATACGACTCCTTGGTGTGTTCCGGGAACATCAGAGGTGCACCGCGGTGGCCGATGGAAAAAGTTGTTTTGCGAAACGGCCCGTTGCCGCAGCTTTGCAGTTTGGTTTTTAACGGCCCCTCGCGCATGTCCTCGACGAGGAAGTACGGACGCGGACCGACCTGGATATTGGAGATGGCCTTCGGGCTTTGCGCCGATGCGGCGGCGCTCCATGCCAGGAACAGCAGTACGGCAGTGGTAAAGAAACTTATGCGGCGCATGGGTTGCTCCTTGTCAGTGTGACGGTGCCGCGTCCCGGCGACCCGACATGCTAGCCCCGTGGTGTTACACCGGTGTTGCAGCGCTCTAGCGCAGCAGCGTTTTCAATACGCTCCCGCACGGCGTTAGCGCGGTGCGGCGATCTGGTTTTCAATCCCGCTCGCCGCCACTTTTTTCTTTGCGGCCTTTTCCACCTTCATTTTCGTCTGCGCTGCGATGGCATTCGACGCAATGGGTGAAGTTACGGATGCCCTCCCTCTGGTGCTTGGCGCGGATGCGCTCGGGCGTGTGTTCGTGGCAGCCGTAGCAGGTGTAGCGTTTGTAGTCGTTGTTGGTGTGGCAGGTCGCACAGGAAACATTGTGGTCCCGGTCGAGCACAAAAAACTTCGCGTGGTCGAAGCTGGCCGGTTTCCAGGCGGCCGGCGTGTGGCACTGCGCGCAATTACCCGTGATGGGACGGTGCAGCGTATCGGTTGGCGTCGCGTGGCAGGTTTCGCATTTGGCCAGTACAAGCGCGCCCAGTTGGTCGTGCTTGAAACTGGCCGGTTTCCACTTCTCCTGCTGATGGCATTGTCCGCAGGGCAGGTTCATGTTGCGATGAATCGCCGTATCGGGCGGTGCATGGCAGGCGACACAATTCTCGCGCGTAGCTTCACGCAGCAATGCGTGTGAAAACGGTTTGCGGTTGCGCTGCGCCAGCAGCGGCTTGTTGTGGTCGCTGTGGCAGGACGCACACTCCTGCTCGATCAGGTCGCGGTGGAAGGCGACTTTCAGATGCGGCTTGGCAAGCACGATTCCCTTGGTTGTCCGCACGCCGATGTCTTTTATTGCGTGGCAGGCGACGCAACGCTCTGCGGTCGTGCCGCGACCCGGCGCGTGACAGGCGAAGCAGTCGGTCGCAAGGGCGGCATGAGCTTCACGGAGCGCGCCGGGCGCCACCATCAAGTGGGGATAGGCGAAGACGAGCGCCGCCAGTGCAATAAGGTTCACGGCGATGATGCCGAGCACCCAGCGGCGCGTCATTTCCACGCCCAGAACAGCAGTACCGCGACGATGTGGCCGAAGGCAAGCACGGCAAAGGCAAGGGTGATGGGAAAGTGCACCGCGCGCCATTGCTTGACCACGTCGAGGGTGATGCTGTCCCAGTACAGGTGCTCTTCTATTTTTTCAGGAGAAAGCCCTTGCTCGCGCAATTGCACCTTCGTCTGCTCGA
Organism: Pseudomonadota bacterium; assembly: GCA_025356665.1. Taxonomy (GTDB): domain Bacteria; phylum Pseudomonadota; class Gammaproteobacteria; order Burkholderiales; family SG8-39; genus CAITSH01. The sequence goes on along the minus strand of JANXRV010000118.1, from coordinate 76,160 downwards.
GCCGTTTTCGCGAACGTTGCAGCAGGTATTTACCGGTGAGGCCGCTGCCGACGTTGATGAGCATGGCCCATACCGCCAGCCAGCCGAGGATGGCGTTGAAGTGAATGCCCGCGTGCACGAGGATCAGCAGTGATCCGGTCCAGGCCATGCGCTCGTGCAGGCGCAGCAGCGTCATCGGCTGGCCCTTGCTGATCAGCTTGCGTTTGCGCAAAGAATAGCCGAACGAACCGAGAATAAGCAGGGTGCCCGGAATGCCCAGGTATCGCCCGATCCAGACGGCGTCGAGCAGGTGCAGCAGCGCGTCAATGGCAAGCGTGCTCAGGGCAAGGGTGATGAGGGAAAGATAAAAAGGCAGCACTTCCCGGCTGACCAGGCTGCCCCAAACCGGGCGCAGGCTTCTGGGTTCGCCGTTGCTGGGTACGCCGTTGCTTGGCGCACCACGGCAAACCCCGCAGGCGATGCCCGCGGCGATTTGAATGAGTAACACCGCGCTGAGCAGGGCCAGAAGCTGTAGTGCAGTCACGGTGTTTGCGTTTCTCGACAGATTCGTTGGATACCTGCTCGACAAGCGCGCGGCGGCATCGGGACGCCCACACTTTAGTGCGAAGCGGCGCAACGACCTTGATCTGTATCAAACCCGGGCAGGGCGGCTCCGGGGAAACCCGCTTCGATCTGGTGGGGCGCGCAGCCATGCCGAAAGCTGATTGTGCGGAAGATTGTGCGGAAGTTGGCCAAGCGTGTAAAAATTTCCCGCAAAAAAATAGTCGTGGGATAAAACAACACTCGTTTAAGCAATAGGGGTGTCGGGGTGTCGACGAAATGTCTTGTTTTTGTGTTTGCCGTAATGTTTGCGCCTGGTGGGCGCCGGCATGCTGAACCGCTGGGCGCAGTTTGCGTCGCCGCAGCCCTTTTATCCCCCGGCCGCCCGTTTGCAGGCCTGGTGCGGTGGCAGCGGTGTGTTTTTCGCGATCGTCGGGCTTGTGTGGATAGGCAATTCAAACCGCCTTTTTCTTCACGCGCGAGCGAATCGCCAGGCCCGGAAGCGGTAAATCGCCTGGTGTTTGGTAAAAATCTCCCTCTCGCGCGGATTGTTTATTGGTCGTTGCGTCGGCCCGTCGAGGCCGATTCGAATGCACTCTGACCATCCTGCTCAAGCGCAGACCAAGTGGGATCGTCGACGCTGTTGCGGAGCCGTTCTCGCCTTGCGTACCAGGCGGCTTGGCAGATAGGCAGCGACCGCGCAATAGTTCGCGCAGATGAGCGATGTTGAAAGCACCTGGGCAGAGGAAGCGTATGCCGAGGCTTTTTCAGCTAATGCAGAAAGTGACGCGCGCAAATAGACCCTTTCAATTTCTGCCTCAGCCTACGCAGCTTCGATCTTCAGAATGCAGTGGATCTCGCACCCCAGCCGCACCGGGTAGGAATAGCCGAAGAACAAACTGGCCGTTTGCCGGCCTCGCTTGGTGAGTTTGCGTACTTGCCGCAGCGCTGATTCCGGCATGCTGGCGGTGTAAGCCTGTGGCCGCGTCTGAAATCGTTCGTTGGCTACAACGCGCTTGCCGCTGCCTCTCCGGCGATGTAGCCCAACACCGCAGCCGCAAGCAAGCCGTTGCCAGAGACATATCCACCGCCGCCCGCGCGGCCGCTTACCCCCGCCGCCGCGCCGCCGCCGGCGAACAGATTGGGAACCGGCGCGCCGTCCGGGCGCAGAACGCGTGCGCACGCATCGACCAGCAAGCCACCTTGCGTGTGAAACAAAGCAGCATTGACGCGCGTAATCACGTACGGCGGCACCAGCGGTGCCATGCCAAATTCGGTGCGGCCGAATTCGTCTGGCAGCTCATTTTGTGCGGCACGATTGAAACGCGCGAGTGTGGCGGCAAGTCCGGCGGCGTCGATAGCGTAAATTCGCGCCAGGCCTTCGATCGTCGGCGCATCCTTCGCGCCCCCCATATCGACCAGCACCTGGTAGGTCTGCTGGTAGCTTGCCACGTACTCCCGGATCCGGGTGTCGTAGATGGCATAGGCTTCATTACCCTCGGCCATCACTAGGGCGCCGAAGCCAGAATAGCCCAGGTTCTCGTTGCCGAATCGCCGGCCCTGCCGGTTGACGAAGAACGCGCCCTTTTCGGCCGTGCTCCAGGTCAGCAGTTCGCCATGAGGATAAGCCACGCTTGCATGTGCCTGGTAGGCGCCGACGTTTCCGAGCTGCGCGCCGAGGGCGCGGCCCCATTCGATCGCCTCGCCCTCGCTGCCGGTCGCACCGAAGTACTGGGATTCGGCGATCTCGGGGCAGAATTCCCGCAGCAGGCTGCGATTGGCACCATAACCGTTGGTCGCGAGTATGAGCTTCTTCGCGTCGATCCGGTATTGCGAGGCACCGTCTCCCACTTCGGCGCCAATGACTGCGCCCCTGCTATCGGTGATCAGACGCCTGACCGGATTGGAAAACACGATGTCAATACCATCACGCGCCGCCGCACGCGCGAGGCCATCGACCAGATCCGCGCCACGGCCGCTAGGCTGGGTGTGCAGGCGTGGCACGCTGTGGCCGACATGTTTGTAATTGGTGTAGAGCTTGACCTCGATGCCGCAATGATCCACCAGCCACTCAACCACCTCGGCCGAGCGCTCGACCAGCGTGCGCGTGAGATGCGATGCGTCGTGGGGCCCGGAAACGCGTTCCACGTCCTTGATCATAGCCTCGACGCTGTCGGCAATCCCAGCCTCGCGCTGCATGCGCGTCCCGGCTGCCGGGATCGATCCGCAGGAGAGCACGGTATTGCCGGCGAAACGTTCGAGCTTCTCGACCACCGCCACGCTGGCGCCCGCCTGCGCCGCCTTGAGCGCGGCGATCAGACCGCAAGCTCCGGCACCCACAACTAGCACATCGACCTCTATCCGGTCAGTCATCAGTCGATCCTCGTTCCGGTCTCTTTCACAAGCCGCGACCATTTCGTGGTCTCGCTGCGGATGTGGGCCGCGAATTCCTCCGGTGAACTGCCCAGAGGCTCGGCGCCAAGCGCGGCGAATCGTTCCCGCACCTCGGTGCTCGCAAGCAATTTATTGAGGGCGGCGTTCAACTGCAACACGATAGCGCTCGGCGTGCCCGCCGGTGCAAACAAGCCCATCCAGGCACTGACTTCGAAGCCCGGCAGGTTCGCCGCTTCTGCGATCGTCGGCAATTCGGGAAGCAGAGCGGAGCGCTTAGCCCCACCGACGGCGAGGGGCACGATCTTCCCCGATTTGATATGCGGCAGCGCGCCAGCGATATCCACAAACAGCACCTGGATAGTGCCAGCCATCAGATCGATCAGCGCGGGGCCGCTGCCCTTGTAGGGAAGATGGGCCATATCGAGACCGGATCGCGCCTTGAGCAGCTCGCCGGCGAGATGGTGGGAACTGCCGTTTCCGGCGGAACCAAAAAACAGCTTCGCGTTGCCGCTCTTCGAATAGGCAACGAGTTCTGCCACGCTGCGCGCCGGCACGGAAGGATGCACCAGGAGTACGAGCTGGTTGGTGAGCATGAGACTTACCGGGGCAAAGTCTTTCACCGGATCGAACGGCATATTTGCATAAAGGCTGCCATTGATCGCATGAGTACCGATAGTGCCAATGAGCAGCGTATGCCCATCGGCCCGGGACTTAGCGACGAAGTCGGCGCCGATATTGCCGCCGGCACCGCCTTTGTTGAGCACCACGACAGACTGGCTCAGCGCATCTCCCAGTTTTGGGGCGACAACCCGGCTAAGCAAATCCGTTGCTCCGCCCGATGCGTAGGGTACGACCAGAGCGACCGCCTTGGTCGGGTAGGTCTGCGCGTGCAGTCCGGATGCCGACGCGAGAAACAAGATACCCAATGACCATGCGCCAAGGCCAAGGAAAAAACGTCGTTTCATGTCCATTCCTTCATTTGAATACTATAAGATCGTAAATCGTAAGGTCAGCGGGCCACCCGATGGGGCACTGATGAAGCCTGCCGCAATTCTACAGTCACCGCCGGAAAGAAAATGACCTTGCGATGAGCCAGCCATGCGTATGACTTTATGGGCGCGACCGGCACGGCTCGTCGCATGGCTGCGCTTGCCAATCCCTACGAGGTAAAGTTGGCATCTCATAATGCAAACGACCACTTGTCAACCGCGACCAGCGCACGGCTCTGCGCTGCCACTCCAAATTCCACATCATGAAAATCGACATGGACGCAGTACCGTGGCGCCTGGAATTACTGACCCGTCCGTTCGGGATCGGCAATGGCCAATCTCATAAGCATTCACTTCATTTCCATTGCACATGATCAACCGCCCAGTCCGTCACCGCATCATTTTCCGCGATCTTGCCCTTGGCCAGCGTTTTTACGACCCGATCAGCGAGGAGTACTTCGTCAAGCAAAGCGACACCATGGCCGCCATGGTTACGGGCCCGGGCGATGGCACTGTACCCGATGAGTTTGAAGCCGACGACGTTGTTGCGGTAGACGAGTAAGGTCTTGCGCGCGGCTAGCCTTGCGCCAAGGCCGCAAGTGCCGCCAGGGCGAACGCAAGGCCGGTCAGTTTCCTGCCGGTCACCGGTTCGCGCAGCACCAGCATGCCTATGCTCGCGGTCACGATGAAACCCATTTGCGTTATCGGCACCAAGGTACTGGCCGGGCCGCGCGCCAGGCTTTCGGCCAGCAATATGAACGCCGCCGACAACAGGCAGGCCGCCGGTATTCCAAAGCGCCAGGCCTTTGCGTTTGGCCGCAGGCTGCCCTCGGCGCGAAACATCACAATATTGCCAAGGCTGATCACCGCCGCCGCCTGCACCGTCAGCAGGCCGGCCGGCGTGGCCCCCGCGGATAAGGCCACCTTGTAAATAAGGTTCGCGATCGCCACGGCAAGCATCGCGACCAGCACGCGCACCAGCGACGCGCGTGAATTGCGCGACCTTTCCGCCCAGACCGGCTCTTTCACACCGGATCCGCCCCCGCCGAGCAACAGCCACACCGCGGCAAGCGCGCAGCCGAGTCCGGCAAGCTTGCTTGCACTGGCTGGCTCTCCCAGGACCAGCATCGCCAGGCCGGCGGTGACGGTGAAGCTGAGGCGGAATATTGGCGCATTGACCGACACATTGCCAGCCTGCAGGCTGCGCGAAAAATTGTAAAAAGCGGTGAAGGCAAACACCCCCGCCACCGCGCCCCACAGGCTGGCGGCATTGAACACCAGCGTTCCGGTCAGCAGCCCGTAGGCGAGCACGATTGCGCCGTAACACATCGACTGCACCTGCAACAAACTGTGCGAGGCAAGCCCGGCGTTCGCCGCACGTTTGTACACGATGTCGGAAAGCCCGTTGCACAGCAGCGCACCCAGCGCCAGCACCACGGCGCTATGAGAAACCGCGTTCAAATTGGCGGTGCGTAAAACAGTGGCATTGTTCGGGCTTTGTGCGGCGGGCGTGAATACATCCGTCAACTTGTATGATAGCGGCCTGCCGGAGCATACCGGTGAACCGTCAAGCCTTTTTCAGGACAATAAACATTCGCAACCTGCTCGCACTGCTCGCCAGCGCCATCCTGCTTGTCCTGGGGCTCCTGTTCTCGGTGGTGATCCTTTCCCTTATCACCGTGCTCGGCCTCACGGCATGGGCCTACTTTTGGTGGAAAACCCGCGCGCTGCGCAAGGCCATGCGCGAGCAGGCCCCGGACAGCCGGGTCATCGATGGTGAAGCCACGCTGGTGGAGGAATACGCGCAGAGCGCGACCAGCGCCCTCCCCGCGCTTTTGGACGGACGAATCGTGTTGGGCGATATCGACCTCAGCACCGACCCGCTTGCCGCGCCTTACATAAAAACAGAAATCGTCACCGTCGAATTCGCCGATTCGGCGGGCGAGCTGATCAGCCCAGAAGGCCCGAACTGCTACGACACGGGTGACGCACTGATTACCGGTTCCACCGGCACGCGCTGGAGCGTCGCGCGTGATCGCTTTGACGCCAAATATAAGGCCTTGCCCGGTGAGGACGGCCGCTACCAGGCCAAACCCATACCGGTGCTGGCGCGGCAATTGCACGAACCATTCACCGCGGCCAGGTCCTCCGGCGGTGACCTGCTCCAGGGCGATGCCGGCGATTGGTTGTTGCAATATGGCCCCGGGGATTTTGGCGTCGCCAAAAACGAGCGCTTCGCACAGGTTTATCGCAAGCACGGGCAGTCTTGAGCCCGAAATGTGCTGCGGGTGTAAAACCTTATGCCGCGATCGGCTCAATGTCCTCGTAGCGCTTCGACTGGCCGCCGAGTCGCCAGAGATCGACCGCTTCTTGCATGCGTAACCAACTCTCCGGCGTGGTGTTAGTCAGCTTCCCGACCCGGATCGCCATATCGGCCGACAGGGCGCGCTTCTCCAGCAGCAGTTCAGAAACGCTCAGGCGGCTAACACCGAGCCGCCTTGCGAGTTCGGTCTGTGTCATGTGCAGCGCCGGGAGCACGTCCTCCCGCAGCAGTTCACCAGGATGGGTCGGTTTGCGCTTTGGATCACGTAGGCTCTTCATCAGTGGTAATCCTCCAAATTCACATCAAGTGCGTCGCCATCTGCGAAGCGGAATGTAATCCGCCAGTTTCCGGACACTGAAACCGCATAAAAGCCCTTCAGCTTTCCCGAGAGGCCGTGAAACCCGTATCCCGACAGACTCATATCCTCGGGCCGCACCGCCGAATCAAGTCGGTCCAGAATCCGGCGTATGCGGTCCGACTGTTTCGCGTCGATCTTGCTCCGATCGCTTTTCGTAAAAAAACGCTCAAGCCCCTTGTGGCAGAAATTTTTAATCACGGAACTATGTAATGCGTTACATTACACAATTGTAATGTAGTCAAGTACAAAGTCAAGTCTTCCCTTTCAGGCACAAATCCACCCAATGCGCCGCACGCAGCGTACGCGCGTCCTCGTCGATGCGCCCTACCACCTGCATGGCCAGCGGCAAGCCGTTGGGACCGGTGCCGCCGGTGACCGACAGACAGGGGCCGTGCATGAAGGTCCAGACCTGGTTCATCGACGTGTCGCCCGAATAGTCCTGGCCCTTGGGCGCCTCCCCGGTCGCGGCCGGCACAAATAACACGTCACACTCGCCCAGCACGTCGGTGAACATCTGGCGGCACTGCCGTCCCAGCGTCTGCGCCCGCTGGTATTCCTCGCCGGTGACCTGCATGCTGGCCACGGTCCGCTCGTACAAGGGCTTGCGGATAAGCGCTCCGTGGCGCTCCATGATGTCGGCAAAGGCACGGCTCATTTCAAACCTTACAACGGCCACCTGCGCCTCGAACATCCCGCGAAACACCTCGGGCAACGCAATCTCCACCACCTTGGCGCCGGCGGCTGACAGCCGCCGCGCGCTGTCCTCAAAGGCCTGGTGCATATGCGCGTCGGCACGTTCCCACTCGAAGGTCCGGCAAATGCCCACTACGGGTGCGCGTGATGCGCCCTTGTCCGCATCGGGCAGCATCAGGCCGGGGTATTGCGCCATCGCCGAAGCGAGTAGTGCGACATCACGGACATCACGCGCCACCAAACCCACGGTGTCGCAGGAATCGGCATTGGGCCAGACCCCGCGCCTGGGAAACAGGTTGTAGCTGGGCTTATAGCCGGTGACCCCGCAATAGCCAGAGGGGCGGACAGTGGATCCCATGGTCTGTGTGCCGGTGGCAAAACTGACCATGTAATCGGCAACGGCGGCCGCTGAACCCGAAGACGAGCCCCCCGGTGTGTGTTCCAGGTTGAGCGGGTTGCGCGTGCCGTTGGTGGGAAAGGTCGCCAACTCGGTGGTCACGGTCTTGCCCATGATGACCACGCCTTGTTTGCGTGCCGTGGCCAGGCAGGCGGCGTCCTGCCCCGGCCGGTGGCCGGCAAAGGCCTTTGAGCCGCCCTGGGTGGGCATGTCCCAGGTGTCAAAGACATCTTTCACACCCAGGGTCAGTCCGTGCAGCGGACCCTGGATCGCACCCGCATCGAGCGTCTTGGCACGCGACAGTGCGAGGTCCGGATCGATAAAGGCAAAGGCCTGCACCTCGGGCTCGCGCGCGGCAATGCGCTCCAGGCCGGCCTTGACATAGTCTTGTGCGCTGAGCGTGCGCGACTGCAATGCACGGGCGGCGTCGAACGCCGACATGGCGATAATCTTGTTGAGCTTGTTCATCTTTTGGCTGCGCTGATCCGATGCATGATATTTTTGCACGGTCGGCGGATTTTTCCTGAATTAATGTACGATTGATTGTCCCACGTTAAAGACAAAAATATGCGCCTCGCACGACAAGCAGCAAGTATTGCATTCTCCGCCCTGTTCAGCCTCGGCGCCTGGGCGCAGGCCTACCCGTCCCAACCGATCAAGCTGATTATTCCGTTTGCCACCGGCACCGGCAGCGAGGTGGCGCTGCGCCTGATAGCCGAACGCCTTGCCGCCGCGCTCAAGCAACCCATCGTCATTGAAAACCGGCCCGGCGCCGGCTCGACGCTGGGCGCCGACGCGGTGGCCAAAGCCGCCCCCGACGGCTACACCCTTGCCGCCACCTACAATTCGTCCATCGCGCCCGGGCCGCTGATGTACAAGAAAATTCCCTACGACCCGATCAAGGATTTCCAGCACATCGTGCTGATCGGTCTGTATCCGCAGTACCTCATCGTCAAGGCCGATTCCCCGATCAAGACCATCCAGGAATTCATTGCCCTGGTCAAAGCCAAGCCGGGCACCGTCAATTACGCCTCGGCCGGTGTGGGCACGTCGGGCTTTCTCGCCGCCGAGTTGCTCAAGCAGACGCTCAACATTAACATGACGCACATCCCCTACAAGGGACCGGCGCCGGCCATTGTTGACTTGCTCGGCGGCCGCTTGGACATGGTGCTTACCGCCAGCGCGGCCGAGTTGGTCAAAACCGGCAAGGTCAGGGTGTTGGCGGTGACCAGCGAAAAACGCATGCCAACCTACCCGGACATACCGACGCTGGACGAAATCGCCCCGGGGGTGCAGGCGGTGTCATGGGTGGGCATTTCCGCTCCCGCGCAAACGCCAAAGGCGGTTACCGCGCGACTGGAACGGGAACTGCTGGAAATCATCAATACACCGGACATGCAGGCGCGCCTCAACGATCCGGTCCTCGGCCTGACGCTGTCGGTACGCAACGCCGACAGGTTTCTCGAATTCATCCAGAAGGAAATGCGCACCTGGGCGCCGGTGATCAAGGCGGGCAATATCCAGGTCGATTAGGCGGTCTCGACTGCCCGGCACCATCCCCTTGTGCAGGTTCTCACAAAAGGCGGCGATCTCGCCCGGACGGGTGAGCCACATGCGAGCCGATCGCGCCGCTCGCGCCGGTCTTGTTCTCGACGATGACCGGCTTGCCGAGTAGCCTAGCCGCTGAAGTCTAAATTCATCACTTCGCCGCGGCGGGCAGCATGCGCTCTGACTTTGGCGGCAGGAAGCTGGAGTTGAAGATAAAGTCCGCGCTGGGTTTGGTCTTCAGGTTAAAGGCAGCGGCAACGTCTTCCACCTGGTTATCGAGCACCAGCTTGTTCAATCCCCCCAGCCCGTTGGCGCGGGAGTAGTCAGTGTCAATCGAGCGCAATGTAATCTTGAGTTTCTCCAACTCTGCTTTTTCGTCGATCAGTCCGTCGAACGCCTTGTTGGCGCGGATCGCCTCCTCCGGATTGGCGATAGTGTCAATCATCGCGCGGTTGATCGCGCGCAGCAGGCCGGTCACCGCCCGCGGGTTCTCAGCAATCATCTTGCTGCTGACGAGCACCGCGTTGCCGTAGAGTTTAAGTCCGGCATCGACGTAACGGAACATGTTGATGTCCTCGTCTTTCGCGCCGCGCTGGACCAGGGTGAGCCGGTTCAGCTCAAAGCCGGTTGTCGCATCGGCCTCGCCGCGTATCACCAGCGTCTCGCGTATGGCCGGGTCGGTGCTGAGGAAGGTCACCGATTTCGGGTCGATACCAATCGCGCGCGCGTAAATCGGAAAGGACTTGCGCACCGAGTCAAAGACCGGCGCGGCGATTTTCTTGCCGGCGAGATCCTGAGGTTTGTTGATTCCGGATTTCTTCAACGCCATCAGTACCAGCGTGGAGCGGCTGTACAGCAGGTAGACCGCCTGCAGCCGGGTGGGGCCGGGGTTGTTGCCGACAAATTCGATCAAGGTGCTCATGTCTGCGGTGCCCGCATCGTGTGAGCCGCCGACGATGCGGTTGACAGTGGCGCCAGAACCCGCACCAACGTCCACCGACACGTCCAGACCCTCTTTTTCGAAATACCCCTTGGTCTTGGCGAGCATGAACATCGAGAGCTGGCCCTCATAGCGCCAGTCCAGGGTGAAGCGGACCTTGGTCAGTCCTTGTGCGAGGGCCGACGCCGAAAGTATCGTGGCAGTCAGGCCAATGACGATTTGCGCGAGCACCGTGCGGCGGGGTTTCCATGATGCGTTCATTCGTGTCTCCGTGAATCTTAAGGGGCAAGTGCGCAATCCTGCCACAAGATACGGAAAAGCGCGCGCGGCGCGGACGGAGCGCCGGCTCCGGGAGGCTACAATGCACAGCTTAGCGACACAGACACGGAGACTTGGATGGTGCTGCCCACACACGACAGATTTGATTTCACCCCGATCAGCAAACGCCCCGACTACTCCTGGCCCGGCGGCAAGAGGCTGGCCATGTACGTCGCGCTCAATGTGGAGACGTTCGGGTTCGGCATGGAGGTGGGGCCGGTACTCGGCAATGCGATGCCGATGCCCGATCACCGCAATTGGTCCTGGCGCGAATATGGCAATCGTGTCGGCGTCTGGCGCCTGCTCGATTTTTTTGACCAAATCAAACTGCCTGCCTGCCATCTTGTAAATGCCTATTTGTACGACACGCATCCGGACGTGCCCATAGCGATTCGCGGGCGCGGCGACGAATTTGTCGGTCACGGCCGCACCAATTCAGAAAAGCCGGGGGCTAGACCGGAGGACGAAGAGCGCGCCCTGATCGCGGAATCGCTTGCGGCTATCGCGCGCAACGAAGGCAAGATGCCCGCAGGCTGGATGACACCGCTGATGATGCCCTCCGCGGTCACACTGGATCTTTTGCAGGAGGCGGGCGTGCGCTACGTGCTTGACTGGCCCGCAGACGACCAACCGTTCTGGATGCGCACGCGCTCAGGTCCGTTGTTGTCGGTACCGTATCCGCTCGAAACGAATGATTTTGTACCCATTCTGCAACTGCACCAGGATCCGGTGCAGTTCGCAGACCTGCTGGTGCGGCAATTCGAGGAGATGGTCGAATCAAGCGACCGCTGGCCGCAGGTATTTCCCATCTCCCTGCACACCATGGTCTGCGGCCAGCCGCACCGTTTGCGGGCCTTGCGCAGCGCCTTTGACCGCATACTCAACCATCCCAAGTTCGACAGGGTATGGTTGACGCGTCCAGGCGAGATAGCAGCTTATTGCGAAACGCTGCCCAAAGGAATCATTCCCGGTAGCTGAGCCGATGTGAAGCGCCCGCTAATCGAGCTGGATATTGCCGGCCTTGATGACCGGTGCAAAAAAGCGCGTTTCCCTCTGGATAAATTTCGGGAAACGGCCCAACTCGCCTCTCGAAACCGCAGTTGGCGGCCATTCCTCATCCGTTGCCACCCTGCGGCGCTATGCCATGGCACTCGGCCACACACCGCAGGTGCGCCGCGTCAAGGCGCAAAGCGTGGGCTCCCGCTGGAGCCGGGCATGCACGAAGCCGGGACGAGTCCCGGCATGGTCGCATGAGGCTGCATTCACCCTCTCGCTAGCCCTCCAGTCCTGGGAGGGGGGACAAAATTTTCCGGAACTGAATGACGAATGGCTGGAAATGTCCGCCTGGCGCGGCTTCGCAGCCATGACGCGCTCCCGCTCCATCATTCGCCACCGCAGGAAAGAGCGAAACGAATTTTGACCCGTTCCACTGCGCCCCACCCCGGGTAACCGCTCTGTCACATTTGCACGGTAGTCTGCGCGCACGTGAGATGCGGGGCGACCCGCAACAGGAGGCGGATGACTGCTTATACGGAACGACCCCAGCTGCGTCCAATGCCCGATGTTTCACTGACGGCGACAGCAGCCTTTGTGGTGCTCGCCCTTTGGGCGATGGGCTGGAACCGGCAGTGGAACGTGGCGGCCTATCTTGTCAGCTTCTGGCATTACTATCTGTACGCGCTCGCCTATTACTTTGGCCTTGTTTCCATGGCGGTCTTCAAGCGCGATGCCGTGATGATGAAGACCGTGGCGCTTGTCGCTCTCGCGTTTGCGTATTTCCAGGAGCCGCTCGATTTTGCATCACTGTGTGTTGTCGCCGCAGGCTTCCTGCTTAACGTGGTCGCGGCAAAAGCACTGGGAGCCGACCGCACCTACTATGGGTACGAAGTAGCGCGCCTGCCGCACTTGCGTGTCACAAGCTTCCCGTATGGCTGGATTGCGCACCCCATGATCGTGGGCAATATCGTCGCTTTCGGCGGAACCCTGCTCAACGAAGACTTTCGCGTCCGCTGGTGGCCGCTTGCGCTCATGCATGTGGCGATGAACCTCGGCCTGCTCTTGATGGAGACCACGGTCGTGCCCCGACGCAGCGCTGCGGCGATGCGCGGTTTTTCGTGGCCGAGCGCATTGTTGCTCGCACTTGCAGGCGGCGCATTGGGCTGGATCGCGGACGTTTCCGGGGCCCCTGCCCCGGTACGTTCGGCGGTGGCCGCCGCCTTGGCCGCCTGCGCCTACGTCCTGTTTTGTTCCTACACGTCGCCCGCCATTACGTCGCCCGCCATGGGATCCGACGAAAAACACACCCTGTCGCAAGGAGCGCCGCATGAGTGAAGTACTGCAACTGGAAAAACCGGTCAAGACCGCGCCTTCGCGGCGCTTTCCGGCGGTCATCGGGCGCTTTGACAAGCGCGCCGACTGCGCCACCATTGACACGCTCGTGCAATGGATACAAAAGCGCTACCACGAAGACCTGCAGCGGCGCCCGTCAAAACACGAATATGTCCGCCACCTGCCCGACGAGGTCATCGCGCAAATCGACACGCTGCGCCAGAGCGCCGTCATCGCGCAGGCCATCCTGCAGCACTTTGACGCCAACCACGTGATCACGCCCATGCCGCAAACCGACGAGTTGTACCTGTCGCACTACAACAAGGATTTCGGCGGCGACCAGGGCCTGTACAGCAAGCACTATGACGGCAACCTGCGTTTCGTGCCGTTTGGAACGGTGGTACGCGCGCTCATCTACCTGCAGTCTGACGCCACCTACAAGGTGGTGTTTGGCGACAGCAAGCTCGAGCGGGCCTTTGTCACCTACGAGTTTGGCGTGCTCGACTTTCACCGCGAACTGCACTGGGTCGAGGGGGAATACAACCCGGATGACAAACAGCGCATCCTGCTCAAGTGCAATTACCTGGTGGCGCCCCGCGGCTCGGGTTTGCCGGCGCGTGCCGTGATGGGCGCCAATACGGCGGTGTTTTACGTTGTGAAGGCGGCGATGGAGTATTCCAAGAGCCCGCGCAACCCGCCGCAGTTTGTCGTCGGGTTTTTGTGCAACCTGTTTCGATTGCTCAACAACATTCATCCGCTGGTGCCGCTTTTCTTGATCGCCGCGCTGCTGTTTGCCGCCGTTTGGGGCGTGCAGCAATTGCTGGCCTGACCACGTCCGCCGTCAAGGAAGGGGGTTAAAGATCGCGCAATAAAAACCGCGCGATGACTGGAAAGCCGCGTCAAACGGGCGTTTCCAGCCCTCACCTGTAGCTCACCGGCTGGCTTTTTCAGCGTCACATCGCTATGCAGTGTGCGTTTTATTTCATGCGCGTTTGCCCTGAGCCTGAGCCGGGGCCGGAAATCGTGCTCGATCTCGCGCTTGCCGTAGCGCGTATTGGCAAGGCTCAGGTTCAGCGCCGCGGGGTCTTGCCGGTGCGACGACAGTCCCTGTCTAGCACCAGACAATGCAGGGAAAGACTGGTTAAAGCGTCGCCCCAGCGACCACGCCGGGAATCGCCCCGGCGGGCGAGTTACCTTTCTTGTTTCGCCACGAGAGGTAATCCAAAGAAGACGGCCAGGAGGTGAGGGTCGCTGCGCGATTGCCGCGCGATGCTCGCGACCTCGGGCCGGTCCTGAAACTCGCTCCCTGCGGTCGCTCAGGCATCAAGCCCGCAAATCCCCCGCGAGGCCGCTGCGCTTCTCGGCGTCGCCTAAAGGAGGCAGTCAACACCAGGGAGGGCAGATCAACACCAGGGAGGCAGATCAACACCGGGGAGGCAGGTCAACACCGCTACCGCGCCAACACCATCGTCGCAGTCCTTCCGACTGAATCGACGCCAAATCCAAATCCTTGCGTCGCAACGGCGCTGGGCGCAGAACGGCTGCAAATGGGTGCGCTAATCGCGTGAAATGGCGTGAAATAACGTGAAATGGCGTAGGTGATGAAAACACCGTTCGCAGCCAGCATAGGGCGAAGGTTTTAATTTCCCCAAGACGCCGGCCGCCCTAAAACACCCAGCACCCAGCACCCAGCACCAAGCACCAAGCGCCAAGCACCAAGAAAAGTTAGACTGGGCCCCCTTGCTTAACGCCCCAAGCACCGTCGGCGGACATCCCCGGGAGAGCGGAACATGCAACGCAGAGCATTCGTCCTTGCCGGCGCGGCAGCCGCAATTACCACTGGACTTCATCCGCTTGGCGCCATTGCGCAAGTGTTTGGCGGCAAGCCGCTGCGGCTGGTGGTGCCGTTCCCGGCCGGCGGCCCGACTGACATCGTCGCGCGTCCGCTGGCGCAGTTTCTCGGCGAGGCGTTGGGCAGCGTGGTCATCGTCGACAACCGCGGCGGCGCCGGCGGTGCGATCGGCGCCGAAGCCGTGGCCAAGGCCGCGCCCGACGGACTGACGCTGCTGATGGCAACCGTGGGCACGCAGGCCATCAACCCGGCGCTGTACAAAAAACTCGCCTACGATCCGGTGCGCGATTTCACCCCGGTCGCGTTGGTGGCAGCGGCGCCGGTGGCCATTGTAGTGACGCCTGCTCTTGCCGCCGACTCGGTGCCATCTCTTGTTGCTCTGGCCAAACGCGCGCCGGGCAAGCTCTCTTATGGCAGCGCCGGCAACGGCACGCCCGGCCACCTCACCGGCGTGATGTTGCGCAGCGCCACCGGCATCGACATCCAGCACGTGCCCTACAAGGGCAGCGCGCCGGCGGTGACCGACCTGCTCGGCGGCCAGATCCAGATCATGTTCGACCCCTTGCAGTCGGTGTTGCCGCATATCCAGTCGGGAAAATTGCGCGCCATCGCGGTGTCCGGTGCGACACGCTCGGCTGTGTTGCCGCAGTTGCCGACGGTGGCCGAATCGGGTTACCCCGGTTTTGAATCGACCGCATGGTGGGGCGTCTACGCGCCGGCGGGGCTGCCCGCGCCGCTGCTGGTGCAGCTGGCCGGCGAGATCGAGAAAATCGCCCTCGGCGCCGCCATGCGCGAACGGCTCGCGCCCCTTAGCGTGGCCGCGCGCGTGCTCACCGGCCCGGCACTGGCTGACTTCCAGCGCACCGAAACGGAAAAGTGGGGCAGGGCGGTGCGCGAATCGGGCGCGACCATCGACTAACACATCGATAAATCACAGCGGCCATACCGAATGAAACTCAGACAATGAAACTCAGCGACGAAGAACAGGACATGCTGGCCGGCAAGGCCGGGCCGGTGTCGCAACAGGCCTTGATGCACCAGATCCAGGTCGGCGAGTTTTTTGGCGCCGCCGATTTCGTGCCGGTGACGCAGGCGCACATCATGGCCGACACCGAGAGCCTGGGCGAGGCCGGCGTGCGCTGGCTCGAATCGCTCGCCGCCAACCGCGAGGGCCGCCGCCGCGTGCGCATCCCGACCATCACCGACCCGCGCGGCACCGATTTTGCCAAGGCGGCGTTTCTCGGCCATACCAAAACCATGCTCACGCTGGAGGAGCGCACCATCGCCGCGTTTGTGAAACTCGGCGTGATGATGACCGACACCTGCATCAACTACCAGACGGTGCAGCCGGCGACGCGCAACGAGCATGTCGCCTTTGGCGACACCGGCGTGGTGATTTATTCCAATTCGGTCTGCGGCGCGCGCTCCAATTTCGAGGGCGGGCCCTCGGCGCTATCGGCCGGCATTACCGCGCGCACGCCGCGCTACGGCTATCACCTGCCGGCACAACGCCAGGCGACGCTGCATGTGCGTGTCGACCAGACGCCAGCATCGCTCAATGAGTGGGGCGCGCTGGGCGGGGTGATAGGCCGACTTGCCGGCAACTACTGGGCGGTGCCGGTGATAGAAGGCCTGCAGGGTGCGCCCGGATCCGACCAGTTGAAGCATTTTGGCGCGGCGATGGCGAGTTTCGGTTCGACCGCGCTGTTTCACCTCATCGGCCTCACGCCCGAGGCCGGTCGCCTCGCCGATGTGGCCGGCGGCAAGCTGCCGCAGTATCGCGTCGGCCGCGCCGAGTTCGAGGCACTGCAACAGTCCTACCGCAGGGAGGGTGAGGTGGACGTGGTGGTGTTCTCCGCGCCGCAATTGAGCCTGCTCGAATTGCGTGACCTGGCGGAACTGTGTGCGGGCAGGCAGATGCGCATTCCGCTGCTCGCAGTCACCAGCCCGCAGATAAAACCCGACTGCGACCGCATGGGTTATACCCGCGACATCGAGGAGGCCGGCGGCACGGTCATGTCCGGCATGTGCTTTTACCAGTCTTATGCGCGCGAAATCGCCGAGGCGCGCGGCTGGAAGCGCCTTGTGACCAACAGCGCCAAGCTGGTCAACATCCTCGGCGGCTATGGCTACCAGCCGATGCTCGCCTCGATGGCCGAGTGTGTCGATGCGGCGGAAAAAGGGAGGCTCACATGAGCGCGGCAAAAAAAGTGTTTACGGCACGCCACGCGATGGGCCGTACCGTGCGCGGCGAGGCCATGGTCGCCGACGACGGATTCTCGGCGCGCTACGACCTTGACCGCATCGCCGGCGTGTTCTCACGCCCGGCGCACAAACTGGTGGGCCGTAGCTATGTCGGCAAGGTGCTGGTGCTCGACACCGCCAAGGGCGGCGTCGCCAGCGCCTGGATGCTGCACGAAATGCAGTCGCGCGGCGTGATCCCGCTGGCCATCGTGTTCAACTCGGTCAACCCCATCCTAGCGCAGGGCGCGGCCTTCGGTAACCTGCCCATGCTGGCCGGCTTTGACGAGGACATCACCGCGGCGATCGCCGACGGCGCCACGCTCGAAGTCGATCCGGCGGCGAGGACGGTGACCGTGATCGGCTGAGGGCATCGACTGGAAAGCCAAGACTGGTGCGGGTTTCAAGCCGGTTTCCCGATTAAAAAAAGGCGTTTTTCAGGTGTTGTGCGGCCTCAATGCAGGATCATGACTTACCTTGCCACCATTTTGCCGACCAGCCGGGTCTGGCTCGGCGCATCTGTCTAAGCCGGCTGGCAATCCGGGCTTGCCAGCCGGCTTTGCCGCGCTTGACGAACAACTCCCCGGCGGCGACTGGCCGGCAAGCGCACGCACCGTAATCCTGCCCGCCCACGAGGGCATAGACGAACTGCGCCTGCGCGGGCCGGTGTATAGGAAATTCAAACCGCCTCTGTGCACCAAGGCTCACAATATAATAACGTCCAACAGGGGACTGCGGCGCTCAGATCGGCCCTCAATCCTCAAGCGCACCAGGATTATCCATGCGCGCATCGAGTGCGGGCATTGGGAGAGCGACACCGCGCGCGGCAAGACCGGGCAGCCCCGGTGCCCACTGACCGCAGCCAAAGTACGGTGGATTGAGAACCGGCTAAACCACCGCCCCGGCAGAATCCTTGTCAGGCTTTGGTGTCGCGTGTCTTGCCGACCAGGTCCATGACACGGGTGGAAAGTCTGGCGGTATGGCCGCGCATGGCCCGGTACGCGCCCTCCGCATCGTCAGCCAAAATGGCGGCGAGGATCTGCGAATGTTCCTCGTGCGATACGCCCAGCCGCCCCTTCACCCCGCCTTGCGCGGAGCGAAACGGCGCTAGCCGGTTGCGGAAATTCTCCACCATGCCAGCAAGACTTTTGTTCTGCGTACCCTCGCAAATCAGATCGTGGAATTCGTTGTTGAGCCTGAGATAGGCGCGGGTGTCACTCCGCTCGACAGGATCGAGCGCGCGCAGATGCAGTTGCTCCAGTCGCTTTTTTTGAATTGCACTCATGCGATGGGCGCTGATCTTTGCGCAAAGCGCTTCCAGCTCACACATCGCCTCGAGCATATCCGAGAGTTTGTCTGCGCCGATATCGGTGACCATGCCGCCACGGCGCGGCCGTAACTCGATCAACCCGCGCGCGGCGAGTTCGCGCAGGACCTCGCGAATCGGCGTGCGCGAAACCTTGAAACGCGCCGCGAGTGCTTGCTCGTCAAGCTTTTGCCCGGGGGCCAGCGTGCCGCTGATGATTTCCTCGGCAAGCGTTTCGCAGATGTTCTGTGCGGCGGTGGAAGCCATGGCGTTACCGGTGCTTATGCAATAGCGGGAACGATGATTTTACCGCCACCAGCCCCGCTCTGCCCGCCCATTAAATATACAATAAAATACAAATTGCATTCAAATTTTGATTAATGTATGCATATAATCTTGAACAGCCCGGTCCCGCGCTGCCAACCACCCTGTCCCAAACCAGAGGAGCGTCCGATGAGCACCGATCAGACCAAATCCGCAGCACCAAGACTGCGACACATCGCCCTGTCGGTTCCAGACCCCTGGAAGGCGGCCGAGTTCTACCAGAAAGCGTTTGGCATGGAAAAAGTCGGAGAGACCGACTCCAGCCTCGCCCGCGGCGTCTACCTTTCTGACGGCGTCATCAACCTGGCGTTGCTCAACTACAAAACCGACCAGGCCGCCGGAGAGGACCGCGGTCGTGCGTTCGTCGGCCTTCATCATTTCGGCTTCTGGGTCGATGACATGGCCTCGGCGCGCCAGCGCATCGAGGAAGCTGGGGGCTCCTGGTACATGGGCGAAGTGCCGGCCAAAGGCAACATCTTCTACGAGGTCAAGTTCCGCGATCCGAACGGCGTTGTAATGGACATTACCGCCAACGGATGGGGCGGCGCCTCCAAGGACGGCGCCCCTGGTGACCAGGGCCCGAAGCTGAGGAACGAAAATCTCAAGGCCGACAGAAGCGGCCTTTGAACCGGGCACCGCACTCATCCGACCGGCGTTGGCACCGGCCTGCCGGAAAACTGCGCCCCCATATTGGCCAGCAACGAATCCAGTTGCGCCCGCAAAACCTCCGGGGAGCGTCCAGCCACATGTGGCGTGAAGATCACGCTTTCGCAGGCGAGAAGCGCGGCCGGAACTTCGGGCTCCCCGTCAACCACATCGAGTCCGGCACCGGCGATCCTGGCGCCTTGCAATGCCTCGATCAACGCAGCCGTGTCCACTACGCTCCCCCTGGCGATGTTGACAAACCAGCCCTGCGGGCCAAGGGCCTCGAGCACCGCGGCATTGACCAGATTGCGGGTTGCGGCGCCCCCCGGACACGCCGCCACAAGGTAGTCACTGTCTGCGGCAAGACCGACAACTGTGGGGTAGTGGCGCCAGGCAACCCCGGCGTGCACGCTCCGCGTGTGGTAGCCGATCTGCATGCCAAATGCCGCAGCCCGCTTGGCGATTCCCATGCCGATGTTCCCCAAACCGATGATGCCAAGGGCGCTCCCGTTGATGCTTGGTCGCTCCACGCGACTGGACTTCCACCTGCCGGCATGCACGGCGGCGTTCGCCTGGACCAGCCCGCGTGCGAGCGCCAGCATCAAGGCGAGCGCGTGGTCGGCGACGTTGGCATCGTTGACGCCGGGCGCATTGGTGACGTTGATGCCGCGTTTGCGGGCGGCGGCAACATCAACGCCCTCGTAGCCAGCGCCGAAACTGCAAATGATTTCAAGCCGGGGAAAACGGTCGATCTGCTTCTCGGTGAAGCCGGTCGAACCGTTGGTAACGACACCGCGCAACGGCACTGCGGACATGCTATCCAGATCCGCGGACGCGGGACCGTCGGGCGAATAATGAACGCTAAAGTGCTGGCGCAGTTCGTTGATGAATGCATCCTTGAGGGGAATGACGACCCATACATCGGGCTTTGCAGGCAATTGGGCCTCCGGGTTTTTATGCTTGAAGATGAGCATTCTGGCACGCGCGAGATTTTACGTATACAAAACATGCACAGCGTACACACGTTACGCGGGATTCACCCAAGGAGGCAGTAAATGGGCTGGCATGCATTGGGGCGTTACATCACACCGTCGGGGGAGCGCGTTGTGCTGATTTTGGCTGGCGGCGTCTATGACGCGCTTGACGCTGCCAGTGCGACCGGGGGCATGCGGGAGCTGCCGGCGCTCTCACGCGGCATCCCGGGCCTGATGGAGGACTGGCCCGCAGCGGCGACAGCACTGAGCGAAGTCGCCTCGCGCGCGGAAACTTTGGCGGCATCCGGAAGAATCCAGGCGGTCGCCGGCACCAGGCTGCTTGCGCCCTATTTACCGCAGCGGATATTTGCCGCTGCGTCGAACTACCAAGAGCACGCGAAAGAAATGGGAACCAAGCTGGCTGCGCGCACGGAACTTCAGCCGTATTTCTGATGGTCTTTCTCCGATCGGCCTAAGATGACCACGACCTCGCCCTGGCGCAAATCCCGCCTGACTTCCCCGACCTCAACGATCCGCCGCGATACACCCGACCGGGCTTGGAACATTTCTCCTATCTCGTTGATGAAATCGCCGAAATGGAACGCGCGGTAAAGTTGCTACAGAACCGGGGCATCAAGATTGTCCGCGGCATCGGCAAACACGGCCCGGGCGAGAATTGCTTTCTTGTATTCAAGGATCCGGATGGCAACAACGTCGAAATTTACTGTGAAATGCGGCCGATCAAGGCCGGTGAGACTTATCCGACGACAGTGTGGGAGCGCAGCATCGAGTCCTTCGACCGGTGGCGCTTCACGCGGTTTGTCGTCCCGCCTCCGGCCGCGGTGGACGCGGCAAAGACCGGAAAGTAATGACCGGTTTTACCCCTTGCCGGCAGCAGACACGATTCCGCACTCTCTGGAGACAGCAAAATGATGACCCCTCTGATAACGGCGACTATGAGAATCACCGCAGCAATTGCGATCGCGCTGGCACCGGCCGGCGGCGTATTGGCACAGGCCTGGCCCCAGCGCCCGGTGAAAATCATCGTACCCTACGCCGCCGGGGGCAATACTGATGCGATAGCGCGCTTGACAGCGGAACGGCTTACCAGCGTCCTTGGGCAACAATTCATTGTCGAGAATCGCGCCGGCGCCGGAGGCGCAATCGCGGCCGAATATGTGGCGAAATCCCCGGCCGACGGGTACACGCTTTTCGTCGCCGCATTGTCGCAATTCGGGCCGGTACCGCTGACTCAAAAGGTGGGCTACGACCCGCTCAAGGACTTTGCGCCAATTTCAAACATCGGGGCCAACGCCTTTGTCATCGCCGTCGGCAACAACGTGCCGGTGGCAACGCTGAAGGAATTCGTCGATTACGTCAGGGCGCGCCCGGATACGCTCAACTACAGCTCCGGGGGAACCGGCAGCCTGACACATCTTGCCGGCGCCTTATTCCTCAATCAGGCGGGCATAAAAATGCTGCACGTTCCCTACAAGGGCGGCGCACCGGCGCTCGCCGATCTGCTGGGCGGGCAGGTGCAGATGTACGCAGGCAGCCCATCCGAACTCATCGGCCATGCGAGGAGCGGCAAGCTAAAACTTCTCGGCATCTCCTCGGCAAAGCGCAATCCCCAACTGCCTGACGTACCGGCGATCGCCGAGTTGTACCCTAAGTTCAGCGCCCTGACCTGGAACGGGCTGCTGGCACCGGCGGCAACGCCGGCCGCAGTGGTGGAGCGCGTGTCCCAGGAGATGCTCAAAGCAATGCGCGACCAGGCGTTTCTCGAGCGCCTGGCGAAAATCGGCGTCGATCCGGTTGTCACGACGCCCGCGGAGTTCTCCGACTCCATCCGCGCCGACTACGCGATGTGGCGCGACGTAATCAAGTCAGCCGGACTGGCCATCGAATAATTCGCCAAAATACAGACGCTCCACAAGCAGCCGGGTCAGATGCGCGGCGGCAGGCGCCGCCGCCACTGCGTTCGTTTGCCACGATAGGGGTGCACCTGGACGGTTGCGACGGATCGACCAGCGCAATAACAGGCATTGGCGCTTTGGCTTCATCCTAGGAGTGGCGCAAAATGTGCCACCGACGCATCCAGGCTGTACGCAGGATGCCAACCCAATTCCATTGCCGCCATGGAGAGGTCAGAAGGTGCCTGCCGGATATGTGGAAAGCCTGCGAATCCGCCCGCAGGCTGGACACCCAGCCGTACCTGCAAGGCGGGATAGAGGTGCGTTACAGCGCGAACGAAATCGTCGAATGATGACAACTTGCCCATTCCAATGTTGTAGACGCCCTGCCGCGGGGCGGCGGCATCTAGCGCAGCGACATTGGCGTAGGCGCAGTCACGAGCATCAATAAATTCATCACCACCCAGCCAAACCATAAAAGGGTCTGAAATAACAGCAGCTTCTCCAGCCTGTGCGGCCGCCACCAGTGTGGAAAGAACGCGTCCGGGCACCGAAGTACCGGGGCCAGACCATGCACTGATGACTGCAGCGTAGCGCAGCGAAACCGTGCTGACCCCGTATAGATCGCGATACAAAAGCCCAAGGTGCTCCGCTGTGACTTTCGTCGCGGCATAAATGGAGCCAGGTCGATTCGCAACCGATTTCAAAGGAAAATCCTCGGGGAAAAATCCCCCCTTGAAATCCCCGAAGGCCGGATAGCCAACTATGGACGAACTGGCGAGAACCACGCGCTCGACACCAAGTTGTCGCGCCACTTCAAGCACATTCGTTGCGCCCATGACGTTGACCCGTACACCAGCCAAAATGTCTTCGCGGATGGCCGTTGAAAGCAGTGCGGCTGTATGAACAATTTCCGTAACCTGACGGGTTGAGACAAGTTCACGCAGCGCATGAAAATCTGTTACGTCGCACTGCACGACTGAAACCAGCGGGTCTTTCACAATCGTGTTGATGGCATCGCGGGCCGGGCTCAAATCAAGCAGCAGCACACGCCCGCCCCTTTCAGCCAGAAGTCTGGCCGTATGGCAGCCAATGACGCCGGCACCGGTGATGAGTGTCGTGCTCTGGTCGGTCTTGTTACGAGTGGTTTGTCGTAAGGGCATGGGGAGTTAGATCGGTTGGGCTTGCTGGGTTTGATTGAGGGCGAGCACCCCGTGGAAATAAATCAAATCGGCCGCAAAGCCCCGCCTGGCAGGGCTTTACAGCGAATGCGCGATCAGGTGCGCACTACTCCGCCTTGACGCCGGAGAGCCGGATCAGCCGCTCCCAGCGTTCGTACTCGGCGCGGATGTAAGAGGCGAACTCGTCGGGCGTATTGCCCACCACCTCGAACCACTGCCTGCTGATGTAGCGCTCGCGGAATGCCGGGTCATTGAGGATTTTCATGGTGTCACCGTAGATCTTTGCCGTAAGTTCGCGCGGCATGCCGGGCGGACCCATCAGCGCAAACCAGGTGCCAGCCTCGTAACCCGGAACGCCGGACTCGGCGACCGTGGGCAGGTTGGGTAGCCCCGGAATGCGCTGTGCCGTCGCCGCGGCGATGAGCCTGAGCCTGCCATCGCGCGCATGCGCGTCGACCAGCAAGGGCGTCACCATCATCATCTGGATCTGGCCCGACAACAGGTCGGTCACCGCCGGTCCCGCGCCCTTGTAGGGCACATGCACGATGTCGATGCCGGCGAGGCTTTTCAGGTAGTCCACGCTGATATGACCCGAGGATCCGAGGCCGAAAGAGCCGTAGAAAATCCGGCCCGGGTTGGCCTTGGCGTAAGCGGCGAATTCCTGGAAAGTTTTGGCCGGCAATGCGGGATGAACGGCGATGACCCAGGGAAAACGCACCAGCACCGTAATCGGCGTGAATCCCTTAAGGCCGTCGTAGGGAAGGTTCTTGTACAGGTGCGGATTCATCACGAAGGAGGAGGCATCCGACACCAGCAGCGTGTGGCCGTCGGGCGCGGCTTTGGAAACATAGTCCGCGCCGAGGAGTTGGTTGGCCCCGGGGCGGTTCTCGACCAGTACGGTCTGCCCCCAGGCCTCGGCGAGTCGCGGCGCGAGTGCGCGCGCAAATGCGTCGGTCGCCCCGCCCGGAGAAGTGGGCACCACGAGCTTCACCACGCGCGAGGGGAAAATCTGACCCGAACCCGTCGCAGGACTCTGCGTCCAGGCCGGCGTGATTAGCGCACAGGCGGCCAGCGCCACAAGAATGCGGAACATGATGGTTTCCCCCTCCTAACCCCTAACCCTCGGCTTCCACTGCCAGCGACATCGCGCCGATATTCGTGATGCTGCCCTTAAGGCGGTCGCCCGCGGCGAGCTTGCCCACCCCTGCCGGTGTGCCGGTGGTGATGAGGTCGCCCGGGCGCAAGGTCAGCACATCGGAGAGAAAGCGGATGTGCTCGCGCACGCCGCAGATCATGTCACTGGTGTGCGCAGTCATCGCCGGCCGTCCGTTGAGCTCCACTTCGATGGTGAGATCCTGCGGTTCGGCGATCTCGTCGCGGGTGACGATCCAGGGGCCCAGCGCGGTGAAGGTGTCGAAGCCCTTGCGGATGTTGCGCGTGTTCTGCCGGTCGCGGCCCCAGGGGTCGCGCTGGCTGATGTCCCAGCAGATGGTGTAACCGAAGACATGGTCGAGTGCATTCGCTTCGCTCACCCGTCGCGCCGGCTTGCCGATCACCGCGCACAGCTCGCATTCGAAATCCACATCCTTCGAGATTTTCGGCAGGATGACAGTGTCGTCCGGGCCGATGATGGACGAGCCGGGCTTGAGAAAGAACTCCGCCATGAGATCGTCCTTGGACAGCGCCGCCCGGTCCGGCCCGCCGGATTTGGTCAGCATCTCGGCGGCGTGCGCCTTGTAGTTTGCGGCGGCGGCCCACAGCGAGGACGGGTTGAGGATGGGCGCGAGCAGTTTCACGCCGGCAAGCGGCAGTGAATCGCCCGACATGAGCGAATCGCGCGCGCACGGCATCGCGGCTGGATTGTTGGCAAGCGCATCGATGACCTCGAGCATGGTGTAGCCGACCCTGAGCAGCCCGGCCTTCACCAGCGCCGCGCCTATCGGGTGGACGCGATCACCTTCGACGGCACCGGCTTCATTGGAATTGTAGTGACAGATTTTCATCGAGGCCCCTTGTTATCGGTCGTAGCATAACCAATCTCACGCTGGTAAGCTTGGCCATATGCTCGAACCCCTCTCCCCCCTCAAGCCCACAGGACTGACCCACGGCCATTACGAATGCCGTTCGCTGGCCGACACGCTGCCGGTGCTGACCGACCTGCTGGCCATGAAAGTCATCGCGCGCGACGGGGGCAGCGCAACCTTGCAGCACCCGAACACCGCCTGGCGGCTTGTCGTGCATGAAAACGCCGATGCGTCCGAGAAGCCGCACAATAACCACTACGGCGTGCGCGTCGCCAACCCCGCGGAAATTGACGCCGCTTATGCCTACGTCGATGCCAACAAGGCGCGCTACGGCATCAAGAAGGTGATGAAACCCCACGCCACGCATTTCGCACGCTCGATTTACCTCGACGAGCCCGGCGGCAACACCCTGGAAATCGAGTACTACGATCCGCAGGCGGCGGCAGAAGGCCGCAGCATCGCCGCGCCGCACTGGAAGGCAACCGATCTGCTGAGAGAGCGGGACTTTCCCGGACGCGGCTATGTCCCGCAGGCGCTCACCCACGGCACCCTGGAATGCGACGACAAGGAAGCGAGCCAGCGCTTCTACGCTGCTGTGCTGGGCTTGGAAATTGCCGGTGGCGGCAGGATTTCGACCTATATCAGGCACCCGTCCACGCCCTGGTACATCGTCGTTCTGCCCATGCCGAAACGGAAAAAATTCCTGTCGGTGGCGAACCGCTTCAGCCTGTCGGTTGCGTCCGAGGCCGAAGTTGCGAGGGCGCATGACAAGTTTGCGGCCTTGGGCGAGGCGGGGGGAATCACCGCGCTGGGGGATGTGACGCGAGAGGACGGGCTGGTTTCGTTCCAGTTCAGCGACCTGGACCGCAACTGGTGGGAGATCCGGGCCGGATGATCGTTTGGCAGGCTGCGGGCAATGCGCCCGGGCGGGGCCTCAACAATCAATTACCAATTCGTGTGTATAGAAAATTCAAACCACCTTTTTCTTCACGCGCGATTGAATAGCCAGCCCCGGAAGCGGCAAACCGCGTGGTATTGGGTAAAAATCCCCCTCTCGTGCGGGTTTATTGTTCGCTGCGTCGGCCCGTCGAGGCCGATTTCGACGCCCTCTTACCGTCCTGTGCAAGCGCAGGCTGCGCGGGATCGTCGGCGCTGTTGCGGTTTCGTTCTCGCCTTGCATATCAAGCTGCCCGGAAGAGAGGCAGCGGCCGCGCCGGTGAGCGCGGCGGCGCGCGGGCAGGCAAACCCGGGTGCGTGAGTATCCTTACAATCAGCGCAGGCGCCCCAGTGGCGGCGATGATCTTGAACGCGCCACCACACTGCGGGCGGTGTTCGAGGTCCATGTCGAACACGCGCACGGCCACGCACAACCAGACACGACCAGGCACGATCGCCGCACGCAGTCGGGCATTGAGGGCGAGCACCCCATGAAAATGAATCCAATGCAGGCGCGGGCGCGGCGCCAGCGCGGCCAGGCGCTGGCCGCCTTGCTTAGTTGTTGAGCAGCGGAATGGCCTTGTAGTCGGCCGTTTTGGGCAGCGACTTCAGGTAGGCGTACATGTCGGCGAGGTCGGCGTTGGAAAGAATGGTTTCGGTGTAGGGCGGCATCGGGCCCGCGCTGTGGCGGACGAAGGAGGCATAAAATTCCCAGGGCTTGGGCTCGGGCGCGAGCCTGGGGCCGGCGGCACCGCCCTGCCCTACGATACCGTGGCACTGCCAGCAGCCGTGGTTGATGAAGGCGGTCTTGCCCTTGCTCACGTTACTCACGTTACCCGCGTTAGCCGCGTTACCCGCGTTACCCGCGGGGTCGGCGGCGAGGGCGTTGCCGGATACGCAGGCGATGCCCGATGCGATTGCAATGGTGAGGGCGAGTGCGGCTTGGCGGATCGGTTTCATGGTCATGGCTCCCGGTTAGCGCGGCTGCGTCCAGACGTTGAGCAGCGCCGGCTGGCCGGACCTCACCACCGCGATCGCTTCCTTCAAGGCCGGGGCGAGTTGCGCCGGATCCTTGATCGGCCCCTTGGCCCACCAGCCCATCGACTCGGCAAGCTTGTGGTACTCGATGTCCGGATTCATGATGCTGGTACCTACCGGCCCCATGTCGCCGCCGCGGTTGACGACGCGGTTCCTGAAGTTGGACAGGCGTTGCACGTGCATCAGTTCCTGGTGGTAACCGCGGTTGTTGTGCATCACCGACAGCAGCGGAATTTTGTGCTTGGCCGCTGTCCACAGCACGCCGGGCGCATACATCAGGTCGCCGTCGGGCTGGAAGCACACCGAAAAACGACCAAGGTCACGGTTGGCGAGCGCCGCGCCTATCGAGGCCGGCGCGCCATAACCGACGCCGTATCCACCGGAGCGGCCGAGCCAGTGATAATGCTTTTCCATCGGCCACAAGCGCGTCGGCCAGAAAAACCCGGGGCTGTCCGCGCCCACCAGCGACCAGTCAAAGCCCTTGATCTGCGCGAAGGTTTCCATCACCAGGCGCGCGGTGCTGATGGGGCTGGCGTCCCAGCCGACGGCGGCGGCCTGCAGCGCGCGCGCCCTAGTTTCGGCGTAGGCCTTGCGCTGTGCTTCGCCGCGCTGTGCGATGGCGGCCTTGCGCTCGTTGGGGATCGCGGCCTTCACCGCCTCGATCAGTGCCGGCAGCGTGGCCTCGGCATCGGCGGCCATGGCCACGTCGACTTCCTGGAAGCGCTGCATGTCCTGGTAGTTGGCCTTGGTGTTGAGCTCGACCGAATTGATGCTGATGAGTTTGGTGCCGGGCTTGATGCGCGTTGAGTTGCTGCCTATGCCGTGGTTGTCGCCGTTGTCGGTGAAGGCGTTCACCGTGGCCCAGAAGTCGCTGAGTTCCATGCCGATGATGACATCGGCATTATTGACCGCTCCCGCCTCGGCGGTAAGGTAGTGCGTCTTCGGAAAATTCATGCGCCCGGCCTGGTCGACGACTTTCGCCTGCAGCAGTTCCGCCAGTTGCACCAGCAAGCCGATGCCCGCCGGCGTGCGCGCCGCGCGATCAACCACGATCACCGGGTTGGCCGCGCCGGCGAGCAGGCGCGCCGCTTCTTTCACCGCGCCCGTATCGCCCTGCGGCGGCGAGGTCGGGGTGTAGCGCGGAATGGTCGGCATTTTGCCGTCGAATTCCTTCATCGGCTCTTGTTGTAGGCCGGCATCAAGCGAAATGGCCACCGGGCCGTAGGGCGGCGTCATGGCGATCTTGTAGGCGCGCACAAAAGATTGTGAAAAATGCTGCAGCGACACGGGGGTGTCATCCCACTTTGTGTAGTCGCGCACCTGGGCGTTGATGTCCTGGGCCGAATGCACCGTGGGCACGCCGGGCGGGCGGTGCGCAGCGTCAAGCTCGTTGCCGCCGACCACGATCACCGGCACGCGGTCGCACCAGGCGTTGTAGACGGCCATGCTGGCGTGCTGCAGGCCGACGGTGCCGTGGCACAGCGTCAAGAGTGGCTTGCCGGCGACCTTGAAGTAGCCGTGCGCCATGGCCACCGCCGATTCCTCGTGCATGCAGGAGAGGAACTCGGGCATGGTGTTGCCGCCGTAATTGATCAGCGACTCATGGATGGCGCGAAAACTCGAGGCACAGTTGGAGGGCAGGTATTTGATGTCGAGCGACTTGATCACATCAACCATGAAGTCCGAGCCCGGCTTGCCCTTGATGCGGCCCAGCTCCTGCGGGATCGCCGTTTCGAGCGCGGCGACCCGGCCCGATGGGGGCAGCGCCGAGGGCGCGCGCGGCGACGCCGCGTCGGCGGCAGACGCGGCGGGCGCGGTCACGACACTGGCCGCGCCGGCGGCAATGACGCCGCCCAGAAACTGCCTTCGACTGGCCTGAGTTTGCGGATGCTTGCGTGTCATGTCATATCCCCCTCGAAAGTGGTGGTTGCGGTGCTTGCGCTTGTAATATCCCGCGCCTGTGCCTTGACCTTTGCCCCTTTGCTGCTTGCCCCGATCTCGGGACAAAAGCAGACGTCGCGCTTGATTCTAGTCCGAACCCAAAATGTTGGCCCGGTGATCTTCGATGGCGTCGGCGAACTTGCCGCGGAATGCCGTATTCCAGGGAATATCGGCTGAATTGCTGAAATCGCCAGGCCTGTACGCCTTATCCAGTCGATTGCTCGTATGCAGAGCAATCGCCTTTGCGCTCGCCGCTTCGGGCTTCAATAAAGGCGCTTAGGAAACGTTCTCACGCCGCCAACTTGTGCGTAAAAAAGCCGCGCCTTACTCTTGTGGCGTGACGCGTGGGGCGGTGGATTGTGTTTAAATCGGTTTTTGGCAGCGCTGATGCATACCTGCGTGATGCACGCCGCCGTGGCAATTTTCACTCACTCACCGGAGACATTCATGTTTAATCGCCTGACCCTGGCGCAGGTAGCGCTGGTAGCGTTCATTGCCCTTGCCCTGCCCGCCGTTGTGCACGCGCAAGCCGCCAAGCCCCTGACCAAGGTGCGCTACGCCGAAGTCGTTCGTTCACTGCTGTACGCTCCCAAGTACGTCGCCATTTCCAAGGGCTACTTCAAGGACGCGGGCCTTGATGTGAGCATGTTCACGGCGCAAGGCGGCGACAAGGCGATGGCGGCGTTGCTGTCGAATGCCGCTGATATTGCGCTCATCGGGCCGGAGACCGCGGTCTATGTCTGGACCAGTGAA
Organism: Pseudomonadota bacterium; assembly: GCA_025356665.1. GTDB lineage: Bacteria > Pseudomonadota > Gammaproteobacteria > Burkholderiales > SG8-39 > CAITSH01. The sequence goes on along the minus strand of JANXRV010000118.1, from coordinate 46,204 downwards.
TCGCCCACCAAGGTGAAGATTTTCGCCGGACTGACCTCCACCGACGGCTTCATTTTGATGTCGCGCAAGAAGATCGACAAGTTCGACTGGAAAATGCTGCGCGGGGCCGAGGTGCTCGGCTTTCGCCCGGGCAGTACGCCGCTGGTTTTCCTTGAAGCGGCGCTGAAAAAAAACGGCCTTGACCCGGCAAAGGACCTGAAACTGTCGAATAACCTTGCCCCGCCGGCGCGCATGGGTTCCTGGCTTGCCGGGCAAAACCAGTATGCGATCTTTCTCGAACCCGATGCCTCGCAACTCGAGGTTGACGGCAAGGGCTTTGCCGTGGCTTCAATCGGACAGACGGTCGGATTTGCCGATTACACCTCGTTCATGGCGACAGACCGCTACATTCGCGACAATCCCGAGGTCATCCAGGCCTGGACGAACGCAATTTTCAAGGCGCAAAAGTGGGTGGAGCAGGCACCGACCGCAGAACTTGTAAAGGTGCTGGTAGAGTTCTTCCCCGGCGTCAATGTGCCGACGCTGGCCGCCGCGATCGAGCGTTATCGCACGCTCAAGTTGTGGAAAAATTCACCGGTAATCGACCCCAAGCCGTTAGAAAAATTCCAGGACCTGCTGGTTGAGGGCGGTGTGCTGGATGTGAAAAAGCGCGTGAAATACGACGATATCGTCCTGACGGAATTCGCCAGGAAAGCGAAGCCCTGACGTGAATGCATCTGGCCCGAAAGTCGAGCTTCGCGATGTAAATCTGCGCTACTTCAGCACCGAGGGTGAGACCGAGGCGCTGTCTGGCATATCGTTTTCCATTGCCACCGGCGAATTTGTCAGCATCATCGGCCAGAGCGGTTGCGGCAAGAGCACGCTGCTGTCGCTGATCTCGGGCATCCTCTCCCCGACCGACGGCGCGGTCATGGTCGATGGCGTGGCGGTGGCCGGCGCGAGCCGCAAGATCGGCTACATGCTGCAACAGGACTATTTGTTCGAGTGGCGCACGATTCTCGAGAACACGCTGCTCGGCGCGGAAATCCAGGGTGCCGATCCGGCCAAAGCGCGCCGGCGCGCGGAGCAGTTGCTGGTCAAGTACGGGCTGGGCGCGTTCATGTATCACCTGCCGCGTCAGCTCTCAGGCGGCATGCGCCAGCGCGTCGCGCTGGCGCGAACGCTTTGCACCGAGCCGGATATTGTCCTGCTTGACGAGCCGTTTTCCGCGCTCGACTCGCAGACGCGCATCGCGCTTGCTGACGAGGTGTGCGATATATTGCGCCGCGAAGGCAAGACCGCCATCCTTGTCACGCACGACATCGGCGAGGCGGTCGCCATGGCTGACCGTGTCATCGTGTTGTCGCGCCGGCCCGGACGCGTGAAGTCTGACCACCGCATTGAATACCCGAGCGCCGAGGGCCGGCGTCCGACGCCGTTCGCGGCTCGCAGCACGCCCGAATTCAATGCTTATTTCAATCGACTGTGGCAGGAGCTCGAAGTTCATGTCGAAGGTTGACGCAAAGGGCGAGGGCTCCAGTCCTCGCTACAAGGCTTATCTGCGCGCGGAGCGGCGCGCGCGGTTTTCGATCCGTGCCTGGCAGCTCGCGCTGCTGGTGGTATTCCTGATCGCCTGGGAAATCCTGCCGCGCATGCACGTCATCAACCCGCTGCTGACCAGCTACCCCTCGGCCTTGTGGCCCACTTTCGTCGAGCTGTTGCAGGAAACCTCGCAGTCGCCAAGTATCCTGCAGCACACCGCATCGACGGCGTTTGCCACGGCGGTGGGCCTGACGCTGGCCATGGCGCTGGGCACGCTCGCGGCATCGGCGCTGTGGTGGTGGAACGGACTGTACAAGGTGCTTGATCCCTATCTGGTGGTCGCCAACGCGATGCCGAAGACGGCGTTTGTGCCGATTTTTTACCTGTGGCTGGGTGCGACACTGTCGGTGTACGGCATGGCGCTGGCGATATCGCTGTTTATCACCATACTCATGATTTACAGCGGCTTTCAGGGCATTGACCCGAACAAGCTCAAGCTGGCGCAGACCTTTGGCGCAACACGCGGCCAGATGCTGCGCAAGGTGGTGCTGCCGGGCAGCGTGCCGACGCTGATCGCGGCGCTCAAGGTGAACGCCGGGCTTTCGCTGGTTGGCGTGATCGTCGGCGAGTTCCAGTCGGCCGGACTGGGACTGGGCTACCTGATTCAGTATGGCAGCCAGATATTCAAGCTCAACATTGTTATGACCGCCATCACGCTGCTCGCCATCATTTCAGCGCTGATGTACCTGGCGATTTACTATCTTGAGCTGGCGGTGATGAAACGGCGCTGAAACGGCGCCGCCGCTTGTGACGGCAAGCGGTGCGCGCCGGTCTCGTCAGGCGCTCTTGCGCCGGGCCGCCGGCACCAGACGGGTGGTCACCTCGTCCGTGGTCATCACATCGCCGAAAAACACCGCGCAACTATTCAACGTTGCGGCGTGCTCTTCGTCCGTCCAGCTGGCGTTGCCGTCGGAGATCATCACCACCCTGAAGTCAAGCAGCATGGCGTCGCGGGCGGTCGATTCGCAGCACACGTTGGTGGCTGTGCCGGTAATCAGCACGCTTTCGATACCGCGCTGCCTGAGTATTTCGAGCAGGTTGCTCGACTCGCCGATCAGCGCGCTGTACTTGATTTTCTTGACGCGCACATCGGCGGGAAGAACCTCGAGCTTGGGATAAATCTGGTAGCCGTCCGAGCCCTCGGCAAGGCCGGCAAGGCGTTTTTCCATGCGCTGCTCGGTGAGCATGTGTTCGTGATGCCGTCCCCAGTGCTGCAAGGCGCCGGTTGCCGTGGTCTGGATCCAGATCACGGTGCCGCCGGCTGCACGCAGGGCTTTGGCCATGCGGTTGATGTTTGGCACGATGGCGCGCGACAGCGGCACCGAATGTGCGAAATGCTCGGCGACAAAATAATTCTGCATATCGACAACGACCAGGGCCGTGCGTTCCGCGGCAATCGCATCATGGGAAAACGGTTTTCCCTGCCGCTGCAAAACGCGTTCCTTGATGTGCTCAGGCATGACATAGGGGTGCATAGCGGCGCCTTTTTCCGAATGGAGTGGTTAAAACTTATACCCGATAGCCAATCGCCAGGCAAGCAATGTCCGTTGCTGCGCCGGAGTGCGAGATTTTGGTGCGCCCGCAGGGTGGATTGCGACGCGATGCCAGCAGCTACGTCAGGGGGCGCCACTTCACCGGAGCCTTCAAGGCCTGGCAGCCTTGTAGTCGCGGGTCTGGCTACAGGCTTGCCGGATATCGCGTGTGACTCAAGGCATCAACGCAAAGCGAGGTCAGCGTATCGCCGTCTCCAGCCAGACTAGCGCCCGCGCCTCATCGGCCAACGGACAGTGCTTGATTTCAGTCACCGTAAGGTGCGCGCTGCGTGATTCGGCGAGGCCGCCCCGGTGGCTGTCGGTGACGATGGCGACGCGATCGACCCTCGCGTGGTGGTCGTGGACAAAGTGCATGTGCGCGCTGAATGCGGCAAAGTTCTCCCAGCCGGGAAAGTCCTTTGACTGGGTGAGCAGGCCGCGCAGCTTGGCGTGGTTGGCCAAATAAGCATTTGCGGCTGCGCACAGGCCGTCGAAATCGGCCTTGCTTAGCGGCGGTTGGGGAAGCAACACCATGATGCCTTCGGTTTGCCTGATCAAGTAGTCGAGCACGAGCTTCCCCTGAGAATGCGCTGGGGCTGGGCATCACTCTGTGCCGGCGTGCGCTGCAAATCTGTTCGACGGATAAAACAACATCCCGCAGGGCACGGGACTCTCGGACCGCGAATTTTACCGGGAACCCGGGCTTTCCCCTGCTCTGATTGCCCACAAAATCCCTCAAAACCCTTGTCCAGAGCCACTCTCCAGCCATAATGCCGCTTGGTCCACGACAAAATAACAAGGACTTTTCCTCGCCCGGGTAGCGCAATAATCTGCGCAATCTCGGATCAAGTATGTCGAAGTGAAAAGGTAGCTGCCCGCCTACTTTGCCGCGCGCTGTGTCGCGGCCAGGCCTTCGAGCGCCAGACCCTAGCCGAGCAATTCGTTCATGCGCTTTTTGAGATCCTGCGCTTGCTTCGATGACAGCACCTGGCCGGTGAGCAGGAAATAGCGTCTATGGCGCGGGTTCTTGCGGTCTGCACTTCGATTCACTCCTTGAGAAATAAAAAATAATCATATCCACTTCTGCGCGGCCGTCCGACAGGGCGGAAAGCATGAACGGCGAAAGGCACTGTAGACGGCAGAATTCACCTCAATCAAAGCCCTGCCCAGGTCCGCCCGCAGCGGGCTCAAACCTTGCGCACGCCCTCGCCATAGCTGGCCACCGCTTTATCAACAGTCAGCAATACGATCCCTTCGACACGCGCCTGGGCTACAAGAATCCGATCGAACGGATCTTTGTGCCTCGGCGGCAAATCGTTTACCGCGACAGCGTGTTCGCTGTTGATGGGCAATTCCGTATAGCCGTTCACCAATAGCATGCGCCAAAGGCGGCGCGGATCGACATTGAAGTCGACACGACCGAGCGTGCGCTTGATGGAGATTTCCCAGAGGCTGGCAGTACTGAAGATAAGCCGGCTTTCGGTCGCCAAAAGCAGGCTGCGCGCCTTGGCCGAAAGCCGCTCCGGCGCGCTGGCCGCCCAGAGCAGCAAATGCGTGTCGAGCAGAAAATTCAAACGTCGCGCCCTGCAAACATGCCCTCGATTTCCTGCGCGCCCATCTGGTCGAAGTCCTCCGGCACTTTTATTTCGCCTGCCATGAAGCCCAGCCGGCCGGCGGTACCTTTTTCCCCGACTCCCAAGGGCACCACTTTGACCATGGGCTTTCCCGCCTTGGCAATAATGAAAGACTCCCCTGCCGCGGCCTGCTCGACCAGCTTGGAGAGTTGTGTCTTTGCCTGGTGAATATTTACGGTGATCATGGCAGCCCCTATGAACTAAGGTAGGTTAGTTTAACGTAAAACTGGTTTATTGATACCGCCACGAAAGCAAGCTCCCGCTCAACATCGAATTCACGCAGCGGCAGGCCATCGCCTCAGGTTTTCCGCAGCAGCGCCGATATTACTCACAAGGCCAGTCGAACGGCCCCACCGGTATGCGTCGGCCCTCCAGAACATGAGCATCAATGTGCGGATACGGCTGCGCTGGGTGATGAAAAAATGATCGCCCACCGGATTCACTGTACGGCTCAGACCCCGCCGTCGTTTTTGCAGCGCCAGTGAAGCTTTTGCTTCCGGCGCTACGTATTGCATCGACGGAACGGGAGTCTCAAATGCTGACAAAAATGGATTTGCAGGGAACAGAATTACAAGTGACCATCTGCGGCAATTGCGAGTTCAGCACCGCCCAGGCGTGCATTCAAAAACTCAACAAGATGGGACCTTTGCGCATCGAGTCGCTGCACGTCACACTCAACGACATCAAGGACGCCTCCACCTGCGCCATCGGCCTGTTGCTGTGGATGAAGGATAAAACCCGCGCCAGCCAGGCCAATTTGAGATTATCCAATTGCTCCAACGATCTATCGGATATTTTTCACCTGACCGAGGTCGTCGAGCAATACGCGTACACACAGCAAGGCATGGGCACGCGGACGAAGTAATCTGCCCGCCCTGCAGCGATGGCTAGGCCCACCGGGTGCGCAATTGCCAAGACCCGGAAAGCAGCATATGATTAGTTTTGTTAAGTATTGTTAAAAGGTAGTTTTCCGCGAGTTAAGGTTCTTGCCATAACGACGACTCGCGAGAAACGCCCCATCCTGACCCTGTCTTCACGCCAAGAAAAAACAGGATCTGGCACAAACACTCAAATGCCCTCGGACCGCCCGTCAGCGACGCGCAGTCCCAAGGCGGCGAGTACAGTTCGTCAAACAACCCTGAACCCGTTGTTTATTAACCCCGGCCTTGTACGCAAGCGTACTGGTCACGGTTTTTTATGGTTCGGGAGATTGCATGACAAAGACGCCTTGCCACAAAGCGCAACTATTGCTCGTTGAGGACGATCGACTGATCCTGCACACGCTGGCCGTGGGACTGCGCAGCTACGGCTACACCGTTTTGGAAGCCGACTGCGCCGAAGCGGCGATGGCGATCGCGCGCGTCAACCGCATCGACCTTGCCATGCTCGATATCAGAATGCCCGGCCTGTCCGGCCTGGATGTGGCCGCGCTCCTTAAAGACACTTTCAATATCCCTTGTATGCTGCTTTCCGCATATGCGGACGACGCCATTGTCGAACGCGCCGCCGCCGAAGGCGCCTTAGGCTACCTGGTCAAACCAATCGACGTGCCAAACATAGTGCCGGCCATCGAGGCCGCATTGGCACGCTCCAGGGAACTGCTTGAACTACGCAAAGTGCAGGCGATGCAAAACAGCACCCTAAACCGAATACGAACCGAGAGCGCCGCCTGCCTGGCGAGCGTGGTCGACTCAGCCATGGACGCCATCCTCACCGTGGATGACACCGGCCGCATCATGGTTTTCAACCGGGCGGCCGAGTCGCTTTTCCGCTGTAAGGCGGTCGATACGATCGGACAGCATTTTGAAAATTTCATACCACAACGCTTTCGTACCGCACACCACGCTCACGTCCGGGGGTTCTCCAACGACGGCACCAGCGCCCGCAAGATGGGCCAGCGCACCGAGGTTATCGGCTTGCGCGGCGGCGAGGAGTTCCCGATCGAAGCCACAATCGCCACTGCGGTGGTGGCGGGCCGCAAGCAGCTTACCGTAATGATGCGCGACCTCAGCGAACGCAAGGCCGCTGAAGAAATTCGCCAGCAACTCGAAGCCAAACTGATAGAGGCAAAAAAACTCGAGGCCATAGGCACGCTCGCCGGCGGCATCGCCCACGATTTCAACAACATCACCGCAGCCATCATGGGCAACGCCGCCCTGGCCTGCCAGGACATAGACCCCGGACATCCCGCGCGGGTATGCCTGGAGGAAATCGAAAAAGCCGGCTCCCGCGCCAAGCGCCTGATCGAGCAAGTCCTGACTTTCAGCCGCAGGCAATCGCCCGAAATGGCGGACACCTTGCTCTGCCCGCTGATAGACGAGGTCGTAAAAATGCTAGGTGCGACCATCCCCGCGAGCATCGAAATCATCCCCCGCTGCAACAGCCAGGCGCTTAACGTGCGCGGCAACGCAACGCAAATCGTGCAAATACTATTGAACTTGTGCACCAACGCCTGGCATGCCATGGATGGTCGGGCGGGTCGCATTGAAATCGATTGCGATGAAATCACCTGCCAGGAGGACACGACAAGTTGTCCGCCGGGCCTGCCGCCCGGTCGCTACGCCAGGCTACGCGTCAGCGATAACGGTCGGGGCATCGATGCCGCGACCATGACGCGCATTTTCGAGCCATTTTTCACCACCAAAGACCGCGGCCAGGGCACCGGAATGGGACTGGCCATACTAGACGGTATCGTCAAGTCGCATGGCGGTGGCGTGACTGTGGACAGTTTGCCCGGAACCGGAACCACCTTCCATGTCTACCTTCCCGCCGCAGCGCATGTGCCGGAGGCCGAGCGACCGCGCAAGGAACAGGCGGCGCAGGCACCGGATCGCGGCAACGGACAGCACCTTTTGTATGTGGACGACGACGAGGCCATCGTCTTTATGGTGGTTCGCATGTTCAGGAGCTACGGCTACCGCGTCAGCGGGTATGAGAGCGGCCCGGACGCACTTGCGGCGGTGCGCGCCCAGCCGGCCGACTTTGACATGGCCATCACGGATTTCAACATGCCGGGCATGTCCGGCCTTGACTTGGCGCGTGAATTGGCTCGCATCAAACCGGATTTGCCGGTCGTGATCGCCTCCGGGTATGTGACCGATGAACTGCAAGAGAAGTCCAAGGCCGCCGGGGTGCGCCTTGTAATATGCAAACCCAACACCATTGATGAACTGTGCAAACTCATCCAGCCCATGCTCGCAGCCGCAGCACAAAGACCTGTCGCTTATAATTTGACGGCGTGCTGAGGCACGCGACAAGCGCACGCGGATGAATATCAGCGATGATGATTTCGCCGAAAAATACCGGCGGCTGCGTTCGTTATTGATCGTCAGCTACGTCGTCACGGCGGCCGTCACGATAGGGATGGCGTGCTGGTACCTGTATGCGGACAAGCGGGACACGCTGATTGCGGCGCTAGCGCAAGAAAGCATACTCACGCGCGCACTGACCGAGCATGTGCTGAATATTTTTTCGGCGCTGGACACCCAGCTGATCTCGACCGGCCGCAAGATCATGGACAGCCGCGCCATGGCGCATCCGCCTGACGCAGAGCTGGTCCGCATGCTGCAGCGGGAAAAGCTGCCAAGCCCCTACATGCGTTCGCTCTACACCTACGAGCCGTCGGGCCGCGGGCACACCACGTCTCTCAACACAGACATCACAAAACTCGACGCTCGAAAAGCAGAGCATTTCCGCAAGATACTGGATGCGCGCGACGATCGCCGCGCGCTAGGGCACGTCAGCCTCGGGCCGGTAAGCGGCGAGCCCATCATACAACTGGCGCGTGGCATGGTGGATACGGCCGGCCATTTCCGCGGAATCATCGGCACCGCCCTCGACCCGGATTACTTCCTCGGCTTTTACCAGACACTCATCCTAGAGCGCGAGGCATCGATAGGCATCATGCGTGACGACGGCGCCGTGCTGGTGCAATTCCCGCCCACCGGCCTCGTCGATTCTGCTGCTCCAGAAAATGCGATATTCCGCGATCACACCTCCCGGCTAGAACGTGGGACGGTGGACGCTTTCTCAGCGTTTGACGGCACGCGAAGAATCATTTCCTTTCGCCACGTACCAGGCTGGAATCTTGTCGTTTTCAATTCTCTTTCATACGATGCACTGCTCGTCCCATGGGGGCGGAGCGTACGCGTCATCCTGTCCTTGGTTTTCAGCGCACTGCTGATAGGTTTGCTTATTCTGCGGCAAGCCCTGTCGGAGATAACGAAACGCCGTGACAGCGAGCAGCGTTACCGCGAACTGCTCAACCAGGCGGGGTTCGGGATATTCGTCGCCGACGACCAAGGGACCGTCATCGTGACAAACACGGCCGCCAGAAGGCTACTAGAGCGCACCGGGAAGTCCTTGCCCCAAATTACCCTCGGCGAGCTGATCACACCAGACAAAACGCCATCCACACCGCCCATTGCATTGGAAAGCCTGCGGCCGGACTCCCCCGTGATAAAAAATATGCAGTACCAATGCAAGGACGGCAGTTCAGTGTTCGCGGAACTCAACATCCAGCGGTGCGCCGATGGCGCGTTCCAGGTTCTGGCGCTCGACATCACTTCGCGCGTGGCCGCACAGGACGCGCTCCAGGAAAGCCAGCTACTGCTGTCGCGCATCATCGAATCGGCCATGGATGCAATCATCACGGTCGACGCGTCGCTACGCGTGCTGGTGTTCAACCGCGCCGCCGAAACGATGTTTCAATGCAAGGCCGTCGATGCCATCGGCCAGCCACTCGCGCGTTTCCTGCCGCAGCGGATTCACGAGATGCAAGCCAGCATCATGCACAAAGTTTCCGCGGATGATGTCCCGCCACAAGGCAGCGCACACCCCCTTGTGGTGGTCGGCGTGCGCTCCAACAGCGACGAATTTCCGGTCGAGACAACCCTCGCAGTGGCCACAAGCGGCGGCGAACGATTGTTCACCTTTATGCTGCGCGACATCGAAGGCCGCATCGCCGCCGCCGAGGTCAGGCGCGACGCTTTGGTGCGCGAGGTGCACCATCGGATCAAGAACAACCTACAAGGGGTGATCGGGCTGGCGCGCCAGCACCTTCTCCAGCATCCGCAACTGGCCGATTTGGCAGAGGGCTTGATCGGCAAGGTCAGCGCCATTTCCGTGGTGCACGGAATGCATGGCGAACGCCCCGGTGGCGAGATCACGCTGTACGAACTGGTCACCGAAATAAGCCGCGCCGCCATGGCCATGAGCGGCGCCAGAATCGATACCGAGGTGTTGACCGATAAACCCAATTCCATCCGCGTCTCCAAAGACGAGGCGGTGCCGCTGGCGCTGGTGCTCAACGAATTGCTTGCCAACGCCATCAAGCATGGTCGGCACGATGCGGGCAGCACCATCCGTGTTCGCATCAGCACCGATGGCGAGCAGGCATGCGTGGACATCAGCGGCCCGGGCAGGCTGGCACCGGGCGTTGATTTCGCCAATGGCTCGGGCCTTGGGATCGGGCTCGACCTGGTGCAGTCCCTGTTGCCGCGGCAGGGTGCATTTCTCGATATCATCCAAAATAGCGATGAGGTCCTCGCCACGCTCACGCTGGGTGAACCCGTAATCGCCTATTCCCACCAGCCGCGCCAGCCCTGCTAGGCGCGCCATATCCATGACATCATATAAAGTGGGTTTTCCCTCACCCAACTCCGCGACCGAATGCACCTTGGAACATCGTTGCGCACGCCAGATTTGCATTAGATCGTGAAAATCCAAACCCCTAGAACAAGAACACACCGAGAGAACAAGAACACCCCGAGCCCTATGCCTGACAAGTCATACAAATCGCGCATGAACAGGCTGTTCACGGGCAATTGGCCTTACGTAGCCGTAACTGCCATTATCCTTATCGCCATTGTCGCGATGTGGACGGGATTGTTCGTGCAGTTGCGCTTGGAGCGCGAACGCATCATCGCAGGCAAACTCGAGGAAAACGACAAGCTGGCCCGGGTATTCGAGGAGCATGTCGCACGAACCATCCGTGTGAGCGAGCTGGTGGCAAGGGAAATTGCAGCCGAATACCAGCGCCATGGCTCGCGCTTTAACCTGGCTCCTTTTGTCAAAGAGCGTGGTATTTACCTCGATCCGACCATTGTCCTGAGCATCATTGATGACAAGGGTAAGGTTGTGCTCGCCGCCCCCGCGATGCCTGTACCAAGCCTGGACGTGAGTGACAACGCCAATTACCAGTACCATGCCGCCAACGATTCAACTGGCGTTTTCATTAGCGCGCCGCGCATCGGCGCGACCAGCGGCAGGATGACGGTGTACCTGTCGGTGCGCATGAACAAACCGGATGGCGCCTTCGCCGGCCTGTCGGCGCTGGGCCTGGACCCCAGCTACTTTTCCAATCTCTACAGAGCACTGAACCGGGGCAAGGACTCGACGGTAAGCCTGATCGGGCGCGACGGCATCGTGCGCGTGCACGAGGAAGGCAGCGAAGTAAGCACAGGAACGAATCTATCCAACACCACGCTGTTCACCCAACGCCTGCCTCAATCCGAACAGGGCAACTATATTGAAGCTAGTGCGGTGGACAGGGCCAATCGCCTGTACAGTTACCGCGCCCTCAAGGCCTATCCCCTTGTCGTCCTGATGGACACATCGGAGGCTGGCGCACTAGCCGATCACCAGCATCGCCAGACGGTCTACGTTTTAGCAACCAGCCTGATTTCAGCGATCCTTATGGGCCTGGGCATATTCGCCTTGATGAAGATCGCCAGTGCGGATCGCCAACACAAAGGACACGAACGCAGCGAACGCCGGCTCAACGACGCCCAGCGCCTCGCCAAAATAGGCGCCTGGGAACTTGACCTGGTACGCGCACAGCTCACCTGGTCCGATGAGATCTACCAAATATTCGAGATCGACCGAACAAAATTCAACCCCAGTTATGATGCGTTCATGAACGTCATCCACCCGGATGACCGCGAGGCAGTCAACACCGCGTACACGAACTCACTGGGAAACCGAACCCCGTACTCGATCCAGCACCGACTGCTGATGCCCGATGGCCGCATCAAATATATCCATGAGCGCTGTGAGACGACATTCTCCAGCACCGGCGTACCGCTGCGCTCGCTTGGAACAGCGCAGGACATCACCAAACACACCCTTGCGCAAATAGCCCTGCAGGAGAGCCAGTCCCTGCTATCGAGCATCATCGAATCGGCCATGGACGCAATCATCACCGTAAATGCTTCCGGTCGGATCCTGGTGTTCAATCGCGCTGCTGAAACTATTTTTCGCTGCAAGGCCGGCAACGCCATCGGCCAGCCACTGGAGCGCTTCATACCCAAGCGCTTTCGCGCCATCCACGCGAAGCACATGGACTGGTTCGCTGTGAGCGGTACAATTTTGCCCCGTAGCGGCCGCCCGCGCGTGGTGACGGGCCTGCGAGCCGACGGCGAGGAGTTCCCCTTTGAGGCCACCATCGCCGCCACCAGATCCGACAGCGGGGTATTGCTCACAGTGATGCTGCGCGACATCGAAGGGCGCATCGCCGCCGCCGAAGCACAACGCGACACGCTGGTGCGCGAAGTGCATCACCGCATCAAGAACAACCTGCAGGGCGTGGTCGGGTTGGCGCGCACGCATCTGGTCCAGCATCCGGAACTGGCCGCCATGGCGCAAAGCCTGATCCGCGAGGTCGGTGTTATTTCAATGGTCCACGGCATGCACAGCGAGCAGACAAACGGCGACATCACACTGTGCGAGATGGCCACCCAAATCAGCCATGCCGCCATGGCCATTAACAGCGCCAGGATCGATGTCGACGTTATGACGGATAAACCCGATTCCATCCGCATCTCCAAGGACGAGGCGGTGCCCCTGGCGCTGGTACTAAATGAGTTGCTTGCCAACGCCATCAAGCACTGCGGGCGCAACGCGGAGGGCGTCATCCGGGTTGGGGTTGGCGTCAGCGTCGCGGCGCGCCAGGCACGCGTGGACATCAGCGGCCCGGGCACACTGCCAGCGGATTTTGACTTCGCTGCCGATAAAGGTCTGGGTACCGGGCTCAGCCTGGTCAAGTCGCTCTTACCCCGGCGTGGCGCCAAGCTGCAAATCCGGCAAGACTCAGACCAGGTGGTGGCCACTGTCCTGCTTGACGAACCGGCAATCCAGCTGGATTCGGCATTGCGCTAGGACGATTGAGCGGGCTTTAAAATATTGCCCAAGCACGGAACAAGATTGAAAAAACAACCCCGCGACCCGCTCATCGCAAGGCTGGCGCTCACCGCGTTGCGCATCGCGGTCATCACCTGAACGGCGGACCGGCGTACCGGCGCACGACCGGCGACCGCTAAACGCCGGGCGGTACCTGCGGCGCCGACAAGGTGCGTTCATGCTTGCCGACAACCTCCTCGGCCAGATCGGCCAGTTTGCGGCGCTGCTCGCGAGCCGCTTCACGAAGCAAGACAAAGGCATCACGCCGCGCCAAGCCGTCCTTGACCATGACAACGCCGGTCGCAACACTGATTCCGCGCTCGGCGTCGAGCGCCTTTTGCAGTTGCTGCCGCGTCTCGCGCAAATCCTGTAACTCGTTGGCGCGCGCGCACGCGGCCTCTATGCTGGGAATGAGTTGCGGTATATCCAGTGGCTTCACGGCATAACCCAAGGCGCCGCAAAGGGTGGCCTTCGCGACGATGTCACGATTGCTGTACGCACTAAGGATCATGAACGGAATATGGTCAAACTCCCGCAAACGCTGCGCCAGATACAGGCCGCCCTGCCCTGGCATGTGTATATCAATGATGGCCAGATCAGGCCGCTCGCCCCCGGCAAGCCATTCGGTGGCGTCCTCGGCCGACTCCGCCGTCGCCACCCAATAGCCGGCGTTGCGCAGTCCATGCGAAACGGTGGCGAGAACCAGACGATCATCATCCACGACTAAGAGTCGCCTTGCCGGTGCAGTCGTCGTGCTTGCGTTCATGTTCGTCCTCCGGTCGATACCGCAGCCATGATGGCATACGAATATCGCTCACGCCAGCGCCGCCTTCACCCGCGCAGGATTAAACGGCAGGGTGCGAAGGCGTCTGCCGGTGGCATCGTGAATTGCATTGGCATTGGCAATGGCCGCCGCTACCGGTGATGTCGCGCCCTTGTGCTTGGGCTCGAGGCGCAAGGCCTCGGCGTAGCTTTTGAACGCGGCATCCAGATTGCCCGACTTGCGGTAGGCATAGCCAAGATAATTGTGAATGCCGGCGTTGCCCGGGTCACGCGCCGCGGCCCGGCCAAAGTAATCTAGCGCGGACTTCCAGTCTTTTGACTCGATGGCTTTTTTCCCGGCGTCGTAGTCCGCGTCGCTCGGCGCCGCCGTCGGCGGGTCCCCGGCGGCGAGCGCAACAGGCGCCATCGGAGGGGCAAACAGCAGCAACAGCGCGGCAATCATCAGCGATGGCTTTCATGGTCTACTCCTTTGGGGTAAATTGGCGGGCGGTCGCGCCGGGGCAAGCCGGGGCGCGATTTCATTGATGATTCTGATGCAAGTACTCCGGCTGGAGTCCTGCACTGGGAAAATCGAGCGGTAGTAAGCGAGCATATACCGCACTTGCGCTGCAGGCGCAGACAAGGGAACCACGCGAGGAGAGGCGCCTCCGGCACCACCGGCACCACCGGCACCACCAGCCTGCCCCGGTCACACCAGTCTTTTGCATAAACGCCGGGCGCCCGAGCGTGCGAGCGTGCGAGCGTGCGCGGAGAATGCCATCGATTCACGCCGGCGCGCTCTACTCAGAGCGCAGTCGTCGCTTGTAGGATCCAAGCAGCTTCTCACCAAGCGGGCTGATCGGCGGTTGGAAGCCTTTTATCGTGACCAGATGCTCCTCGGCAAAAGCCAACAGCCATTTGCCATAACCCATGCGCCGATGCGACGCGCTGACAAAGACGTACTCAATTTCGCCCGACTCGTCGTAGCGGCAGTAAGCAATCGTCGTGTTGGCATCGGTGATCGTGACGATGCCCGGCGTGTGATTGACCCGCAGTGGGGCGGGCATCGATTCGCGCCAGTCTTTTGAGCCATTCGTGTTCATCACTATTTGCGGCGCATGCTTGCGTGCCGGGAGCTTAGGCGAACCGGGGCCGCTCAAGCGTAACTCGCAACCAAGAGGCAAGACGCCGCCACGCCGGTCAGGAAGTAGCGGACGGGCAGCAGCCATGCCGGTGCGCCGAACGCGGAGGCGAGCGCACGATCGACCACAACGCACAATATCAAGGCACCCGCTTGCACCCGTAACGCGGTCCAGATGGGAAACTGCAGCGACAGGACTCCGACCAACGCGGGCAGTACACCCCAGCCGTAGCGCAACCACGCCTCAACGCCACGCGCTCGAGCGCAGATCGCATGGCCCCATTGCAGTGCCCCGACGAAGGACAAGATGGCCACCCCGTATTGGGCCAGTGTCGTAAGCCAGAAAACGTACCCGGTTTCCGCGAAGAACAAGGCCAAGGCTGTGAGACCGATGAACGTGAGAAGCCCGCCCAAACCCAATAAGAGCACCGGAGCGGGCGTGGCACGAATCGAGCTCGAAGCGGTACTCACGGGCTGAGGGCCGGCGCCGGCAATGGGATGCCCTCGGCGATCACAACGCGCTCGAGCGCCTGTTCAATGATAGATCGCGCCAGCCCGGCGGCGCACTGCAGATCCAGGTGCAGCAGCGCATCGGCAGGACCGCGGTTGGCGCATTCCGCGCTGTAGCGCTCGAACGCGCCCAAATTTAACACCAGGTCGACAAGATGCTTGGGACATTCGCACTCAATCGCCTGGGAGACGCCAGCCAGTTCCGCCAGGGATTGCGCGTCAAACCTGGGCGGGCGTGGCTGGGTCGCATCCAGCCAGTGCGGGGTGTCGCTCGCATCGGCACCAGCATGCGGCAAGAGGCCGAGGCAGATGGCCTCGAGCTCTGCGGGATCGGACGTCGCCCGTGCCACGGCATATCCGGCCATGCGCATGCGCCTTACCAGCACGCCGGACGCAAAACGATAAAGCACGATTGCGTTGGCCGCACCGCAGGCGGCCTTGATTGCCGCCACCCGTTCGAGGTCCGCATCGCGCATGGTCGGCAACTCTATGATCGCGATATCCGCGTGAACATCTTCAAACGCGAAAACCGCTTTGTCCGGATCGGCGCAGCGCCCCACTACATTGAACGCGCTGCCGGCGAGTGCCTTGGCAAATTGATCCGCGGCCAGCATCGCGCCCACCAGTGCCACACCCATCTTGGGCAATGCGGCACTTTGCGGCTGGCGGGGGTGCGATTCGCGCAAGGACCTTGTGGTCGCCCGCATGCCGCTTAGCACCTTGGTATCGAGTACGGCGACGGTGCCGATGGCGTGACCCTTGTCTACCAACTGCTTGATCATGGTCAGGCGCCTGATGTCGGCATTCGAATACAGGCGCTGCCCACCCTCACTGGTTCGCGGGCCAACTACCGAATAGCGACGCTCCCAAATCCGGAGGGTGTCGACCGGCACGCCTGCCAGCCTTGCGGCCACACCGCTGCGGTAGGCGCCTTCATTCTGATCACGGCTTGTCATTTATTTGCTCTTTAACCTTTAGAGGGAAAACTTTGGTGGGAAGACGGGTGAAACGGATTTTAGCCACTCACGCCCATTGTAGTAATTTTGTATCGCTATTGAAACGCTATTATATACATATAACGATACAAAATTGAAATATGTCACGTATTATATGTGCCTTCTGCAGCAAAACCGTTTCATTCTTTCATCTTCGATTCACTTAAACCTTTTCAAGGAGTAATAAATGAAGAAATCCCTACTCGTAGTCGTCGCCTCGGCACTGATCGCATCCAACGCCTGGGCCAAGGACATTGTCGATACGGCCGTCTCGGCCGGGCAGTTCAACACGCTCGCAACCGCGCTCAAGGCCGCCGGCCTTGTTGACACCCTGAAAGGACCGGGGCCGTTTACGGTGTTCGCCCCTACCGACGCGGCTTTCGCGAAAATCCCCAAAGCCGACCTTGACGCCCTGATCGCCAACAAGGCGAAACTGACCGCCGTACTCACCTACCACGTGGTTGCAGGAAAAGTGATGGCCAAAGACGTCAAGGCTGGCACGGTCAAAACCGTCGAGGGCCGGTCGTTCATGGTCAAGCTTGACGCCGGCAAGGTCATGGTCGACAAGGCCATGGTGACCAAAACGGACATCGTGGCCGATAACGGTGTGATCCATGTTATCGATACGGTGATCATCCCCAACTGATATTGGTGAGAGGGGAGGCTGTACCGCATTTTCCCCGGCCCCCTTCTCCCACCGGCAGTTCAATTAATCGATGCAATAGCCGAAGAGAAAATACCATGAACAAGTTACGAAGATCCCTGCTTGCTATCGTGCCAGCCGCCGGCGTCGCAATGCTGGCCGGGCGAGACGCCGGTGCACAGTCCGCGCGTATCGACGAGAAAGAAGCCACGGCAACTGCGCTGGGCTACAAACACGACGCTGCTGCGGTTGACGTCAAGAAATACACGCAGTACGTGAAGGGCAGCATCTGCGCCAGCTGCATGCTCTACGCGGGCAAGCCCTCCGACCCATGGGCGTCCTGCGGCGCAGTTGGCGGCAAGCAAGTCAACGCGAAGGGCTGGTGCGTGGCCTACGCCAAGAAAGCTTGAGAACACCGCCCAAGGTAAAGCCCGGTCAAACTGGAAGTTTGAGACGGCTTGCCGGCTCGGTCTCATTCGCCCTCGCCCTTGTGATGACAGGCTGGCTGGCGCTGGGCCTATTTGAAGCGGTTCCTTTAATACTGCAATTTCCCGGGGAATCGGCAGTGCGATCGCATGCAGGCGCGGCCGTCTTGTTATTGATGGTTTCAGCTTGGGCTTTTTGGGAAGCCTAGCTCGCCCCCCGTTCGTAGCCGACCGACACCAAAAGAAAGGTACCAAATATGATCAAGATGTCAGACCTTTGCATATTGCTCGCAGTGATGCTGTCATTTTCCATTTCTGCTTATCTCTGGTTTAACGGCCAGAAAGAGGAAGGCCTTTTCACCGCAACGTGGGTGCCCTCCATCCTTTGTTTCGGCATTTATTTCAAAGTGCTCAGCTTGAAAGGACAACTCAGTGAGTGACGTGACCCTTCTCTACGCGGGAATTGTTTGCTTTTCCTTCGCCGTACTCGGCATGGTGCTGACCGTGGGCGAGTTCAAAAAAATTCAGACAGTCAGGAGTCCGGCCGAGCGCAAGAGGAGCGGCTACGAAACGTGAGGCAAGGAGCAACGCTACCGTCCTTTCCGGCCGGCAGCCTGGGGATCGTAATAGGCGCCTCAGGTGCGATCGGCGGCGCCCTGCTCGACGGAATGCAACACGCCTTCGGAGTTACGCGCGCCGTCGGCTTTTCACGCAGAGGGTTGCCATCACTCGATCTCACTTCCGAGGCTTCCATCGCCAGCGCAGCCTGTCAGTTGCTTCAGTCCGACGCCCCCCCGCGCCTCATCATTGACGCGACGGGATTTTTGCACGGTGATGGCGTGTCGCCGGAGAAAAGCTTGCGCCAGCTCGATGCAGCGAACCTGGCCAAGGCCTTCTTGCTGAACGCGATCGGTCCGGCGCTGTTGATGAAGCATTTTTTTCCCCTGCTGCCGCGCTCGGGCAAAGCGGTGTTCGCCACGCTGTCAGCCAGGGTGGGCAGCATCGGAGACAACCATCTGGGCGGCTGGTACGGGTACCGGGCATCCAAGGCTGCACTCAATCAGCTGGTGCGAACAGCGGCAATCGAATTGAAGCGGCGACAACCCGAGGCCATCTGCGTGGCCTTGCATCCGGGTACGGTCGACAGCCGACTCTCGGCGCCATTCAGGAAGATAGGACTCGCAGTGCGTTCGCCGGCCGAGGCGGCAGGCGGGCTGCTCGAAGTGATTGACCGATTGCGGCCCGAGGACTCGGGCGGCTTTTTTGACTATCGCGGTGAGCCGGTGCCCTGGTGAGCAAGGACTCTCCAGCTTGCGGCGATCCGGGGCGGGCGGGACTGACCGTGTTCTTTGACGGTGCTTGTCCGCTGTGTGAGCGCGAAATCCGCGTTTATCGCCGCTGGCGGGGCGCCGAAGACATACGATGGATCGATGCCAGCCGGTCAACGGCCACCGAGATCGCCCCGGGCTTGCTGCGTGAAGATGCGCTTCGGCGATTCCATGTGATGCACGCCGACGGAAGGTACGCGAGCGGGGGTCGTGCTTTTGCCGATCTTTGGGCGGCGCTGCCCGGCCTCGCCTGGATCGGCCGCCAGTTCCAGCGCCGGCCGCTTGCGGCGCTGCTCGAGGGCGCCTATCGCCTGTTCCTGCCGATACGTCCCTGGCTTCAGCGGCGCTTGAAGTCGAGGGCGTGAGAATGCCATGGCGAACATGGAAACCGGTGTATAGAAAATTCAAACCACCTTTTTCTTCACGCGCGACTGAATCGCCAGTCCGGTAAGCGGTAAATCGCGCGTTATCTGGTGAGAACTCCCCACTCGTACGGGTTTGTCGGTCTCTGTGTCGGCCCATCGAGGCCGGTTTCGACGCACTCTGACCACCATGCGCAAACGCAGGCCGTGCCGCTGGACGCGGCGGCGCGCGCGCCGGCAACCCCAGGTGCGTGAGTATCCTGACAATCAGCGCAGGCTCCTCGATGACGGCAATGATCTTGAACGCGCCACCGCACTGCGGGTTTTGAGTGGGCCCGAAGAGCCCCGTGCACCTCACCTGCGCAGCACAACAGATTCGGACTGCATGTCCGCGCAGAGGGGAGGGGTGCTTTGAAGCGACGCCGGCCGATACGCTATGATCGGCGTTTTGGAATCTGGCATTCGCAATTGATCTTCCCGACCGACCTTGCCTCGTTCCTTGAATTGTTGCGCCAGCACGGCGACGCGGCCTACGGCATGCTCTTCGCGTTCGCTGGCTCGCATAGCCTGTTGATCACGCTATTCGCCGGTTATGCCTCCAGTACGGGCGCCCTAGACCTTGGCGTACTCATTGCGATCATCTGGGCGGGCAGCTTTGCGGGCGATGTATTTCGCTTCTGGATTGGACGGCATTTCGGCACCAATTGGCTCGCGCCTTTTCCGCGACTTCACCGCACCAGCCAGATCATGGTCCGGCTGGTGGATCGCCACTATGTCTGGCTTATCCTGTTCCATCGCTATCCGCACGGCATTCGCGGCGTCGCCGGTTTCGCCTATGGAATGTCGCGCTTGCCCTGGACCACATTCCTCGCGTTCAATTTCGTCGCCGCCGGGGTATGGTCAGTGGCCATTCTTTCGGCCGGTCATGCGTTTGGCTGGGCATCTGAGAAACTGATGAATGATGCATTCTCGGGCCTTGGCCTGGTCATGTTGGTGGTGTTCCTTGTGCTTTCGTGGATCCTGAGCAGGAAACTCGAGCACGCCGTCGAGCGTAGCTGAGCCTGGGGGGCTCCGACTCTACGCCGCTCGAGCATCGGTGGCGCCTGTCCGGTAGCGTTTGAAAAGGCGTAATTCGCCTAGGGCGGTGTCCACGGAACCCGGTACTGTCCACCGGTTGTAGGCGAAGCCAAAGCTCGGCTGAAAAACGCCGTAGCGCGGCCAGATCGTGCGGTTGGTGAAAGCGATCTTGAGGCCCACCGGCTTTCACCCAGCGTCCAGGCGCTCGGCGATCCGACCGCCCCCGCGGCGCACGACCGGCAAAGCCAGGCGACCGCTAAACGCCGGACGGTACCTGCGGCGCCGACAAGGTGCGTTCATTCTGACGAAGCGTGCCGCGAAATCTGCGCTAAGCCAGCGCCGCCTTCACCCGCACAGGATTAAACGGCAGGGTGCGCAAGCGTCTGCCGGTGGCATCGTGAATTGCATTGGCGATCGCCGCCGCTACCGGTGATGTCGCGCCCTCGCCCGCACCGACCATGGGCTTGTCCGGGCGGTTGATCAGCGTGATGGCGATCTCATCCGGCACATCGGAAAAATGCAGTATCGGATAGCCCTGCCAGTCGAGACTGGTGACCCCCGCAGCATCAAATTGCACCTCCTCGATCAGCGCGCGGCTGATCGCCTGGACAATATTGCCCTCGATCTGGTTTTTAACACCGTCAGGATTGACGATAAGGCCGCAATCGTGCGCCACGGCGACATAGGGGACACGCACCTTGCCGCTCGCAGCGTCAATGGCAACGTGCACGACCACCGCCACATAGGTGCTGTAGTTGTCGTACTGCACGAAGCCCACGCCGCGGCCACTCAGTGCCCCTGGCCTGGCGGCGTGCTGATGGCTGGGCCGCGTATCCCATTTGGCAAGCTTGGCCACTTCATGCAGGACCGCAATCGCGCGCTCATCCTTTAGATGCTTGAGGCGGAACGCAATCGGATCGGCCTTGGCATGCGCCGCCAACTCGTCCATAAACGACTCGTTGGCGAAGGTGTTCTGCGGCGAACCGAGGCCGCGCAAGGCCGATATGCGCAGCGACGGTGAGTGCTTTGACTGGTGCAAAGTGGTGCGGTTATTGGGAAAGACATAGGTGCATTTGGCGTTGCGGTCGGCGCCGACCGGAAAAATACGCCCGGGCTTGCCAAGCTGCGCGCCTGCGAGCGTGTTGCCGCCACCATCGCCGCCGGGGCGGCTGCTGTGCGGCGGGCTCCAGACGTGGTAATCCCAGGCCACAACATTACCCTTGTCATCAAGACCGCCCTTGACTGTCATGACCATGGCAACGCCCTTGGGCTCGTTGCCGTGCTCGTCGTGGCGCATCCACTGCAAGCGCACCGGCTTGCCGGCAAGCAGCGACAGCAGCGCGGCATCGGCGGTGCAGTCATCGGCGCCGTTCTGGCCGTAGCAGCCCGAACCCTCGGTCCAGATGAGGCGCAGCTTGTCCGGTGCCATGCCGAGCATGGCGGCAACACTGTTGCGCGTCAGGAAGGAGCTTTGCGTCGGCGACCAGATGGTCGCGCTATCGGCGCGCACATCGGCGACCACGCAGGAGGGCCCGATAGAAGCGTGCATCTGGTGCGGCACGTAGTACTGCGCGGCAAGGCTGACGTCGGCTGAATTGAAGCCGGCGTCGACATTGCCGACGCTGACGATGGACTTGTCCTCAGCCGGCACGGCCTTCACGGCCGCCGGCATGTCTTTCATCGCCGGCAGCCTGGGGCCCGCCTTCCAGGTAAGCTTCAGTTCTTGCGCGGCGCGTATCGCCTGCTCCTCGCGATCGGCCACCACGCCGACAAAACCGCCTTTTTGCAACACCCGCACATTGCCGGGCAGGTGCCTGACCGATGTCTCATCGACGCTCGCCATCATCGCATCCGGTGTCGGCGGGCGCACCACGCGCCCGTGCAACATGCCGGGAAAGCGCAGGTTCTGCACATAGACATGGTTGCCAAACACCTTGGCCGGCAGTTCCACGCGCGGAATGGATTGACCGATCACGCCGTGCTTGTCGGCGGACTTGGGGTGGACCTTGCGTGCCAGGGCCTGGCTGAATTTCTTGTTGCCTATGAGTTCGGCGTAGGTCGCCGATTTGCCATCGGCAGCCGTGACCACGCCAGCCTTCACTGAAAGTCGCTCCACCGGCGTGCCCATGCGCGCGGCCGCCATGACAAGCAGCGTGTGGCGCGCTTCGGCCGCGGCCTGGCGCACCTGCGGTCCGCCACGGAACATCGACAGGCTGCCCACCGTCGGCCCCTGGTCGGGGCACAACTCGGTGTCACCCATGATGACGTTGACGCGCCCGAACGGAACGTCCAGTTCGTCGGCAACCAGTTGCCCGAACGCAGTCTGCACACCCGTGCCAAGCTCTACCTTGCCGCAGTAAGCCGTGACCCTGCCGTCGGAGCCGACAGCCAGCCAGGCGTCAAGTTGCTCGTATTTCGGATTGACGGCGGGGGCCTGGCCCAGCGCCTCCCAAGGCAGGCTGAACGAGACTACCAGCGCACCGGTGCTTTGCAGAAATTCGCGGCGTGTGATGTTCATACCGAGATCCCCGCGGCTTTTCGCACCGCCCGCAATATGCGCATATGGGTGCCGCAACGGCACAGATTGCCATCGAGCGCGGAGCGGATTTCCGTCTCCGTGGGTTTGGCGTTGCGCTTGAGCAAGGCGGCGGTGCTCATGACCATGCCGTTGACACAGTAGCCGCATTGCGCAGCCTGCTCGGCGACAAACGCCGCCTGCACCGGGTGCGGCTTTTCCGCCGTTCCCAAGCCCTCTATGGTGGTGACCGGCGCGCTGACCGCTGACACCGGAATAGAACACGAGCGCACCGCAACATCGCCAAGATGCACTGTGCAGGCACCGCACTGGCCAAGGCCGCAACCGAATTTGGGGCCGTTCAGTTCAAGCTCATTCCTGAGAACATAGAGCAGGGGTGTGTCGTCTGCGGCGGCGACGGAATGCCGCCTGCCGTTGACAGTAATGGTGATGGCCATCAGGGTCTCTCCTCGGTTATCTGTTATGGTCATCGCCTGGAAAGCCGCTCCTGTCGCGGCTTTCCGGGCGATGACATCAACTCTTCATAGCGCTTGACATCGCTTTGACGGCATATGCTTGACACCGCTTTGGCGGCACAGGCACATAAAGGCCGCAACGCGTATCAAACCATACTGTGACTCATTTCGCCTATACCCTCAATCCACAGCCTGACAATATCCCCTGACTTGAGGAACAACTTGCGTCCCATGCCCACGCCTGCGGGCGTTCCGGTAAGGATCAGATCGCCAGGCTGCAAGGTCACGCGCGAGGACAACATTGCGATCTGCTCTGCCGTATCAAAAATAAGTTTGCTGCTGTTGGAGTCCTGCATCAGTTCGTCGTTCACCCACAGCTTGAGGGCCAGCTTGTGCGGGTTCTTGATCTGTTCCGAGGGCACGATCCACGGCCCCAACGGGCAGGCACCATCGAAGCACTTCTGGCTGATCCAATCCATGTGAAAGGGCGAGGTCGGTGGATTTTTCATGCGCTTCATCGCATCGCGCGCAGAAAGGTCATTGGCGATGGTCCATCCTGCGACGTAGCTCATCGCCTTGCCGACGGGTACATCCTTGGCCGCGCGGCCGATGACCGCAACGAGCTCGATTTCCCAGTCAACCGCCTTGGAGTAGGCGGGCAGCTTTACCTTGGCACCCGGACCAACAATTGACGCGCGTGAAGACTTGAGGAAATGCCAGGGCAGTTCGCCCAACTCCTTCATGTTCGGTCCCGGCGGCTGGCCGGTGACACGCGCCATTTCGGCCATGTGGTCGGTGTAATTCGCGCCGGCGCAATATATATCTCCGGGGAAAAGCACCGGGGCGAGCAGCTTGGTCTTTTTGAGCGGCTGTCCTTTGGCGCGGCTCTTGCCCGAAGTGATGGCGCGCTCGGCAAGGGCGAAGGCCTTTTTAGCCTTGGGCCATTCAGCCAGCGCACCCAGAACGGTTTCATAAGCGGCAACGCCGGTTATTTTCTGCGCATCGTAGACGGTCTCGCCGACGAGGATTCCCGCGCGCGCCACTTTTCCGGCGCGATAGGTCAATAGCTTGTATGAGCTCATAGATGCTTTCTGTGTAAGTCGAGTATGTGGGGTGATTATTCGTGCGACTCTGACGAGTCCGTGGCAATGACATCATTGCCGAATTTGTCACCGGCATTGAAAAAATCATCAATCTTGCGTTCTTCGTACTGCACTTCCCACCAGTTGCAATCGAGGTCCTGCAAGTAAAAGCCGTACGCGCCATGACGCTCACGCACGCTCTGTATCTTGCGTATGCCATATTTTTCCTTGTGCGCGACCGCCGCCGCATACGCCGCATCCACTTCGGCGCGCGTGGCGACGTTGAGGCCCCAGTGCGTGAGCACGTGCTGGTTGGGCACGTTCTCGCCGATGCAGACGCAGACGATGTACATGCCGGTTTTGAGCCGCACCATCATCGCCGGCTTGGCATGGCGCACCACCTCCACGCCAAGGAACTCCTCGTAAAAGCGCCGCGTGTTGGCGAGGTTGCGGCACAACAGGGTGCCGTGCGACAACAGCATCGGGTTGACAAGGGACGGCACTTTGCGCCCGGTCGCCGCCAAATCACTCATGGCATGTCCTTTTCATGTTTGTTCCCAAGATACCGCAAGGATCTCAGGGGGCGATCAGCTTGGCGCCAGGTGCGGCAAACTCACGCGGCCAGACCACCACCCATTTGCCGTTCTGCACCTGCTTCACCTTGTACAAGTCATTGCCCTTCATGAAGTTGTTGGTGCCGTCCCAACGCATCCTGCCGATGATGGTTTCGACCTGGCTTTTCTTGATCCAGGCAGCAAGCGCCTTGTCATCGAGGCTCTTGGTGGCGGTGACCGCCGCTTCCAGGACCTGCCAGGTGGCGTAGGCCACGGCGGCAATCAGCTCCACCGAGGTGTCGGGCAGGTTGGCCTTGGCGGCGCGCTCGTTGAAGGCTTTGACAAACTCAGCCGCCACCGCGTTGCTGGTAAAGGGCGCGTGCTCTTCGAACACGGTAAAGGCGAGCACGTCCTTGCCAAGGGGTGATTTGATCATCGGGCCGGAGGCCGGGAAGGCGACAAAGGTTTGCGGCGGCACGTAATCTATTTTTTTCATCGCGTCGAGCAGCAGGTTACCGTCAAGCCCGAGGCCTCCGACCCAGAGGAAGTCCGGCTTGGCCTCTTTCACGCGCGCGGCGATGGCGCCAAAGTCGCGGTTGCCAAAGTCCCAGTCAAGGTAAATCGCCTCGGTCAGGCCGCGCTTTTTCATCGCTTCGCGCATGCCTTGCGTGACGAAATTTAGGGATGCAAACTTACTGGTGAGCACGGCCACCGTCTTGGGCGGCTTCACCTCGGACGCAAGCGCGTCGAGGACCAGATTCGGCCAGACACTGTCGATCTCAAAAGCGCCCCCAGAAACGGAGAACTGCATGTCATATTTCGCCAGCAACGGCATACCGAATGTGTTGTGCAGCAAAACCTTGTTGAAGCGCTGGGCAACCCCCATCGCGGAAAGGATGTTCTGCGTTGCGTAAGGCCCGATGATGAGGTCGACCTTGTCGACGGTGACCAGCTGTTCATAAAGCGTGCGCGCAAGGTCGGGCTTGGACTGATCGTCCTTGAGCACCCATTCGACCTGCCGGCCGAGCAGGCCGCCGCGCTTGTTGAGTTGCTCGACGTAGATTTCGCCGGCGATTTTCTGCATGACCGCCGTGGCGCTCAAGGGGCCGGTCAGTGCGAGCGTACTGCCAATGCGGATGGGGCCCGATTGCGCCAGTACCAGCGGCGCGGCCAGCGTCGCGGCGAGGAACAAGCCCCCTGCGGCGACAAAATTACGGCGGTTGGTTTTCATGTTGCTCTCCTTCTGTGGTTGTTTTTGCTATGTTGACCAGGTTAATAACGATAGGCCAGGCTCGCGGCAGATTTTCCTGCGTTTTAAATTTTCAATCCTCGGCGGTAAAACCGGAGGCCTTGACCACCGGTCCCCAGCGATTCAGATCACCCCTGATGGTCGCGGCAAAGGCCTCAGGCGTCTGCGCAAACACGTCCATGCCGAATTTGGAATAGCCTTCGGCCACCTCGCCGCTCTTCAGCGCATCGCCGATGGCGGCGTTGTAGCGCGCTACGGTCGCCGCCGGCGTCCTCGCCGGCGCGAGTATGCCTATCCAGGTTTCGACCACGACGTCCCTGTAGCCCGCTTCCATCATGGTGGGCACTTCCGGTAGGAAATGCGAGCGCCGCGAGCCGCTGGTGGCGAGCACGCGCAAGCGCCCGGATTTGACGTAGGCCAGCACTTCGCCGACCGGGTTGATGCTTGATGCGATTTGCCCGCCTATGAGGTCCTGGATCGCCGGTGCGCCGCCCTTGTAGGGCACATGGGTGATTTCCACGCCGGCCGCGCGCGTAAGCATCACGCCGACAAAGTGCGGGGTGGCGCCCGCCGAGGTCGACGCATATGCCGCCTGCTTTGGATTGGCGCGGCACCACTGAATGAAATCGGACAGGGTTTTCACGCTTTCGGGAACCGCGGGACCGACACTGAAAGCGAGCGTCGACAGCGCGCAATTGGCCACTGGCACGAAATCGGCCACCGGGTCGTAGCTGAGCTTTTTGAAGCTGTGCGGATAGACGACCATCAGGAAATCGGGCGTGAACAGCAGTGTGCTGCCGTCCGGGTCGCTGCTCTTGACGTATTCGACGGCGATGCGCCCCGCGGCACCGGGCTTGTTTTCGACGATCACCGGCTGCGGCAAAGCCCCGCGCAGCTTGTCCGCCACCAGGCGCGCCGCGACATCG
The DNA here is from genome assembly GCA_025356665.1 of Pseudomonadota bacterium. Classification (GTDB taxonomy): domain Bacteria; phylum Pseudomonadota; class Gammaproteobacteria; order Burkholderiales; family SG8-39; genus CAITSH01. Next base: position 19,234 of record JANXRV010000118.1, on the reverse strand, counting down.
GTGCCGCCGCCCGCAGGAAAGGGCACGATCAGGCGTATGGGCTTGCCCGATTGCGCAAGGGCATGGCGCGACAGCAGCGCAGCGGACACAAAGCCCGCGGAGGCGGCGAGAAAACGACGGCGTGAACTGGTCATTGGTTCGTCTCCATGGTGTGGCGGTTTTAGCGGGGCGCCTGGATGATTACTTCCATCGCGCCTATAGCCGGTGATTCGATGCGCACGCGGTCACCGGCGGCAAGCTTTTCGCCGCGCGGCAGGCCGACGCCGGCAGGAGAACCAGTGAACATAAGGTCGCCCGCCTCAATGCGTACGCCGCGACTGACGCCGGCGATCTGCTCGGCCAACGTATAAATCATGTGCCGCGTGCTCGATGACTGTTTTTGCTCCCCGTTGACCGAGAGCGAAAAGTGCAGATCGCCGCCATCGGCAAAAGCCGCCGGCACAATGGCTGGCCCAACTGGCGAGAGCGTGTCCTGGCATTTTCCCAGAACAAAATTGAATTTGAAAAAACTGTCCGGCGCAGAAAACAGGTCGCGCGCGGTGAAGTCTATGCCCAGCGTGTAGCCGGCCACGTGTTCGAGCGCGCGCCCGGGGGTGATGTCTTTGCCACCCTTGCCGAACACCACCACCATCTCGGCTTCCCAGTCGAGGTTTTTGCAATCACGCGGCATGAACACCGTGGGGCCGGGGCCGGACAACACGGTCGAGGGCGGCTTGAGGAAAAAGAACGGCGGCACACCGGGGACTTTTTTGATGGAGCTCGCGTTCATTTCGGCGAGGTGATCGGCGTAATTGGCGCCCACGCAGATCACCTTGGGCGGTCGGCGCAGCGGCGTGTCGAGGCGCGCCTTGGCCTCGGACACGGCCATGCGCTCCTTGAGCTTGCCCGCGGCAATAGCCTTGGCGACGCGCTTGAGCCGCGGCAGCGCACCGCGCCAGTCGGAGAATAGCGCCTCGAGTTCCCCCTCCAAACCGTCAACGCCGGCAGCGCGCGCGGCGGCCGCGACCGGCCAATAATGGCCACGGTCGTCAACGCGCATCGCCGCGACGCGCCGGCCGGATACCAGCATGGAGGCAAGTACGAACACTAGCCGCTCGTCTTGATTTCGAGTTCTTTCAAGCTGCGCACGTCGACGCCGTCATCCATCGAGAAGCGATCGCCGAAGTCGTACATGTCATCGTGCTGGTAGCCGTCGTAGTACTGGATTTCCCACCAGTTATGGTCGCAATCCTCAAGGTAGAACGAATACACACCGTGCATGTTCTGCACCGGCAGCACCTGGCGGATGCCGTATTTTTCTTTCATTTCATTGGCGGCCTTGTGTGCGGCATCCACTTCGGCGGTGCTGCGCACGTCTATGCCCCAGTGGTTGAGCACATTGGTCGGATGCACCGCCTCGCCCACCTCGACGCAGACGACGTGAAATTTCAACCCGCAGCGGATCACCATCGCCGGCTTGGCGTGGCGCACACACTCAAGGCCGAGGAACTCCTCGTAGAACTTGCGTGATTGCTTAAGGCTGTAGCACTCGAGCGTGCCGTGCGACATCACATAGGGCTTGACCACCGAGCCCTCGTTCTCGACCGCGACCTTGCCATCTCCTGGAATCATGTTCACTCCTCCTTGCAGTTTTACTGGTGGATCCGGACGGTTCCGTCCGTAATCCGTGGTTTTCGGCGGCTTTCGCCACCGCGATTTTTTTCCGTACGCTAAGCCGACGCGCGCTCCTTTTCGGTCAAAAACGAGTCGGCGTAAAATTCTTCTGCTGGCAGGCCGCACCTGGCGATGAAATCGGCCCGCGCCGAATCGACCATCACCGGCGCGCCACAGGCATAGACCTGATGGGCTGACAGATCGGGAAAATCCTCCATCACCGCCTGGTGCACGAAGCCGGTGCGCCCCGTCCAGTCATCCGCCGCGGCAGGCTCGGACAACACCGGCACAAATTCGAACCCGGCCTGCTCGGCCGCCCACTTTTGCGGCAGGTCCAGCATATACAGATCGCGCTTGGCGCGGCAGCCCCAGTACAGGCGCATCGGCCGCGTGATGCCGCGGCGAATCGCGTATTCGATCATGGCTTTTATCGGTGCGAAACCGGTGCCGCTGGCGACCATCACGATGGGCTTGGCGCTGTCTTCGCGCAAGTAGAACGAGCCGAGCGGCCCCTCGAAGCGCATGACATCGCGCTCCTTCACTTCACCGCCGAACAGTTTGTCGGTGAAATGGCCGCCGGGTAGATGACGGATGTGCAGTTCGACATGCGACACGCCCTCCGGTTGCGGCGGGCAGGCGATGGAGTAGCTGCGGCGCTTGCCGTCCTTGAGCAACAGGTCCACATACTGCCCGGCGAGGAACATCATGTTCTCGTTCATCGGCAGGCGCAGGTCAAGGATGGTGACGTCTTCGGCCGGGCGCGTGATGCTGACGACACGGCAGGGCACCCTGCCGACGGTGATGCCGGCGAGGCCGTCGATTTCCGTGCGCTCGATCACCAGATCCGATTGAGCCGTGGCCTGGCACAGCAGCGCGCAGCCCTTGGCCTTTTCGGCCTCGGGCAGGTAGCGCTCGTGCACAAAGCCAAGATCAACGCTGCCCTCGAGCACCGTGCCGATGCAGGTGCGGCAGACGCCGCTGCGGCAGCTATAGGGCATGGCGAGGCCGGCCGCCAGCCCCGCCTCGAGGATTTTCTGCCCTGGCTCAACGGTAAAACTATGGCCGCTCGGCTGAAGCCTTACCTGAAATGCCATGACATCTCCTCACTTGCCCCCGGTAATCCCAGCGCTCCTATGATTCCTAGGGTTCCCAGGGTTCCTAGGGTTCCCAGAATTTCAAAGCGCCCGCCAAAGCAAGATGCGTTGGACGCGCGTTCATTTTCACCCTTGAACATGCTACGCGACAGCCCCGGTTGGCGAAAGCAGTTCCACACTGACAAGGGCTATTTTTTCAGCTTGAACAGATCGATCGCGTTTTGTCGCCCGATTTTTATGCGGTCTGCCTCGCTGATACTAGCGTTGTCAAACCAGATCGCCGCGTGATCGATGTTCTCGAACGGCCAGTCGGTGGAAAACAAAATGCGGTCGGAACCGATTTCCATCATCGCATCAACCAGCGTCTGCGTGCGGAAGTTGCCCGAGGTCGTCAGCCAGAAATTTTCCTGGAAGTACTTGGCGATCTTGTGCTTGGCCTGGTGCTTGGGCTTCTCGTTGGTCCAGGCGTTGCGATGGTCGATGCGCCACATACTAAAGGGCAGACCCTCGCCCATATGGCCGAGGATTATCTTGATGCCCGGGTGCTTGTCGAAGAGGCCGGACCCGATGAGACGCAGCGCGTGCACCGCGGTTTCCTGGCCAAAGGCCCAGGTCGGCCCCATCAGCCAGGGATGGCCCGCGTAGATCTGCGACATGGACGGCAGCGGATTGCGTGGATGCAGGTAAAACGGCGCGTCGAGGTGCTCGACCGCCGCCCAGAAGGGCAAGTATTGCGGCGCGTCAAGATACACTGCTGTGTTGGCATCACCCACCTGTGAAAAGCCGTTCACCAGGGCGCCCTTGAAACCCAAATCCTTCATGCAACGCTCAAGTTCACGCGTGGCCATGTCCGCGTCCTGCATAGGCAGCGCCGCAAAGCCCTCGAAACGATCCGGGCGCTTGGCCACCTGCTAGGCCAGAAAATCGTTGGCGCGGCGGGCGATTTCATTGGCGCGCTTGGGGTCGGGAATGGCCTGGATGGCCGGCGCGTTAAGCGACAGGATCATCATCTCCATGCCATGCTCATCCATCTGGCGCAGGCGCTTGTCCTGGATATCCATCAGGCGGTCGCGCAGTTCGGGCCAGACACCGTCGGGCAAAAAGCCATTGGAATCCTGCAGCGTGTCGTCAATGGCGAAGTGTTCCTCGAGTCCGATTTTTCCAAGCATTGCATTTCCTCCATTGTCACCGGCAACAGACCGGCGCATTTTTCGTTATGAGTAAGCGAAGCTTGCGCCCCGCCTTATTTTTATACGCTAGCTTGCATTTTTGATCAGATTTCACTCATGCCGACGGAATTGTTTCGATTGCGGCGATGGCATATCCCACTGCTGTTTTTGCGGTGCTTTTACGCCGCGCCGGAATTCTCGGCCCCAGTGAGATCAGGTTGTTGTACACCTTGGCCAGCAAGGCCTTGAGCGACACCACCTCATCTTCACTCATCCCTGAAAGCGCGATGCGCTCATAAAGCGACGCAACCGGAATGATGCGGTCGGCCAATTCGCGCCCTTCATCGGTGAGATGAAGTCGGACGGAGCGCGCATCGTCATCCGAACGCGAGCGAGCGAGCAGTCCACCATCGAACAATGAGGAAACCATGCGCGACAAGGTCGACACCTCTATGCTGGTGTGCGCCGCAAGCTCGGTGATGCTTTGCGGAGCCTGGTGCGACAAACAAGCCAGCACCCGCCATTGATGCAAAGACAAGCCAAATCGCCGGATATCCTCGCTGAAAGCGGCGCCAATACGCACCCCCGCCCGATTAAGCAGATACGGCAAGGTCGACTCCAGGTCGAAGTCGGCAGCTTCTTCTGCCTCAATGGGTTCCGGCAACTGGGACGTGGCGCTCATGGACAAAGCTCTGCTTAGTTTTCGCGTTTCCGATTCTAGCGACAATCTCCTTGCAGATACAAACAATTTAAAAACAAAAACGGACACAAAAGCAATAAGACTCTAATTTTAATAATTTTTTTATATACGCCATTGTGCGGCGCATCAAATTCTTTAAAATAATTGTTTGTATATTCAAACATTATCTGTTTGAATGCTTTGCATTCGGCAGCACCTGGCCGGGTAGTATCCAATGAGAACCACTCCTGAGGAGGAGAGCATGAACTCAGCGATAGACATGGCCCGCGGGGGCCTGCCCGCCGCGAACCGCGTTCCCTTTGAAGAGTTGCGCCGGCGCGCTCAATCGCTCGCGCCTATTTTGCGCGCCCGTGCGGAGGACACCGAACGCAACCGACGCGTGCCGCGCGAAACCATAGACGCCGTGCGCGAAGCAGGCTTGTTCAATCTAATGAAACCGGCGCGCTTCGGCGGCTTTGAGTACGGTTTTAGCGAACTGGTTGAAATCAATTTCGAGCTCGCGCGCGGCTGTGGCAGCTCAGCCTGGTGCGTGTCACTGGGCATCGTTCATCAGTGGCTGCTCGCATTGTTCCCGATCGAGGCGCAAGAAGACGTGTGGGCCAATCCGGATGCCATCTTGTCCGGCTCGTATGCCCCCGCAGGCAAGACCCGCGCCGCGGAAGGCGGCTACATGATCAGCGGCAAGTGGTCCTTCACCAGCAACTGCGACAACACGGAGTGGTACCTGCTTGGCGTCACCTTTCCGCAGGAAAAAGAGGGGGTGCGCGCCGACGCCGGCTTCGTGATCGTACGGCGCGAGCAAACAAGCATAGAAGATGACTGGCATACCGTCGGACTCTCAGGCACCGGCAGCAAATCGGTGGTCATCATGGATGAGGTGTTCGTTCCGGCGCACCGCAGGATCACTTTCGCGCAGGCCTCATCGAACAATCCGCCCGGTGCGCAGTTCAACACCAACCCGCTTTACAAGATTCCCCTGCTAGCCGGCCTGCCGGTTTGCATCTGCACCCCCGCGTTGGGCATGGTGCAGGGCGCGCTGGACGATTTTGTCGACTGGATCGGCACCAAGACAACGCGCGGCGCGGTCGCCGGCGGCGGCGCGCGCATGGCCGAATTCCCGCAAGTGCAGTCGCGCATCGCCGAAGCCGCCGCAGCGGTGGACGCGGCCAAACTTCTGTTGTTGCGCGACACGCGTGATGTTGAGCAAGACGCCGCCAACGGCGTGCCCATCACCGTGGAAAAACGCATCCGCAACCGCCGCGACCAGGCGTATGCGGTGAAACTCTCGACCCAGGGCGTAACGGCCTTGTTCGAGGCGGTTGGCGGCGGCGGAATCAACCTGTCGAACTCCGTACAACGCGCATGGCGCGATGTGCACGCCGTGGGCCGGCATATCAGCCTGAACTGGGATGCGGTGAGCACCATGTACGGCCAGCACCGCCTCGGACTGGAGCCCAAGGGGCAGTACTAAAACCTTGCGACGCTGTCCGGCGGTGTCATTCCGAACGTAGTGAGGAATCTGCTTTTAATTTTCTAAAAGCAGATTCATCGGCCTGCGGCCTCGGAATGACATGTAATTTTCCGGGCCTGAGGGGAAACGTCAGATCGGGTAAATAATCGAGTTGGGAATCAACTCGCTGTCGAATACGCACAGCCTGCTGGCGAATAGAAGCCGTCCATCGACGCGCGCAAGCCGGTCGATATAGCGACCGGCATTGAAAACATCGGATGGTTGGTTTTTCTTGGTGCGGATGATCAGGTAATTGGCCTCGGCGAGTATCTGCCCGCCCTCCTCGCCGGTGACGCGCACGCCGGAAACAATATGGCGCTGGTAGTAGGGCTGGTGGAACAGCGTCTCTGAAATGCCAAAGACCCGATCTCGCAGCATGCCTTTACTTTCAAAAGAAAGTGTCGCCAGCGGCAGGCCACGGTCATGATTTTCGCGCGGAATGAGCTTGTAGACGCATTCTGCGGTAAAGAAATCCGGCCAGTCCTTGAAGTCGCCATGATCGAGGCAGGCGGCGTAGCGCGCGTACAGGTCATGCACTTCCAGGCCCAACGCCACATCGGGCATCGGCTTGATCGGCTTATTGTCGCCCATATCAGTGCCCCATCACTTGACGGTAATACTTGTACATGCCGCGAATAAGCGTTTCGGTGACATTGTGCGGCACACCACCCACCTCGCGACCGTCCAGTTCACACAGCGTATTGTTGGCGCCGTTTTGCGCAAAGCCGTGTTGCGATAACTCGATCACCTCGCCATCGTCGGCAGAAACATAGCCCGCCGGTCCGAACAGATTGGCCTGGCGCAAGCGCCGGCGCGTCATCTCCGGGCTGTCGTCCTCGAAACCAAAATGGGTCCAGACAAAATCAAAAGCGTCGGGCCCCAGCGGTACGATTTGCCGGGTTGAGATTGAATTGACGTTGTGCTGAATGATCAGCGACGGAAAAATCGTCTGCATGCAGGCAGTCGGGCCATTCCACCAAGCCTCGGGCACCACGTCGAGCACGCGATCATCCTCGAGCTTCATGTTCTCCTTGAAGCTCATAACGCCCTCGGTCACATCGCCCTTGCCACCGCTGCTGCGGTAGCCGACCATGGCGGCATGGCGACCGTGCGCGTCCATGACCATTTCCGAACGCTGGTCGGCGCGCCACAAACCAAAGGTGACAAACCAGGTGTGCAGCAACCCCGGATGGTAGGGATCCTTGATGTTCTCCTGCATCAGCTTCCAGTTGCCCGGAATGCGCTGGCGCGAATAGCCAAGCAGGGTCAGCTTGCGCCCGTCGAAGGCACGCTCGACCCAGGGCCGCACCTCTCCGAGGTAGCTGTCGAGGTCCTCGACCGAGTGATCGAACGAGGCGAATATGACGCCCCCCTTGACCGCGACCTTGAGTTTGACGAGGCTGTTCTCCTCTAGCTTGAAATCGGCCGGCATGCCGCCGTTGACGCGCGTGCCGTTCTCGTCCTTGAACCTGACGCCGCGTCGAAAGGGCACGCCCTGCAAGTTGCCCTTCAGGTCGTAGTTCCACTGATGGTAGGGGCAGGTGAAATCGGCCGCGTTACCGTGCTCCTTTTGGCAAAAGACCACGCCGCGATGGGCGCAGCGGTTCTCAACGACGTTGACCGAGCCATCGGTATCGCGCACGACGATGACCGAACGCTCACCGACCCAGGAACGCTTGAAATCACCGGGGTTGGGAATCTCACACTCCAGGCCGACATAAATCCAATGCCCGCGATAAAAGAAACGCTCTAGCTCCTCTTTGTAAACGCCGGCATCGGTGTAGGTTGCGTAGGGAACCCGGCTGACGCCGCTGTCAGGCCATTGAACGGCCTCAATCTTGTCCGGCGCACTCATCTGCTTCCTCCTTGCTAAAAACGCCACGAGTGGGCTTGCAACGCCTTGTTAGCGCGATGCACCGATGCAGCGATGCGCCTATTTTGCCTTATTGTAAGTAGGCGCATACGACAACGCATGCGCTTGGCACAAGGAAAAACGGCCAAACTGGAGATCGCCGGCTTTGACGGCAACGCACCGCCCCCAAGCCCGCCGATCCCTACCCGGCTTGGAAAGCCGACCTTGGTGCATATTGGCCTAAGACCGTCACTGCGTGATAATGCAGCTTCACGACCCCACTCTGGATGAGACATGGCCACCAACAATGATTCGCTTTATAACCCCCGCGCCAATGTGCCCAACGCGCTTGATATTTTCGCGCGCTGGGACAAAGAATCGCATGAAGCCCGTGCGACCTGCCCAGCTTACCTTGATGTCCCGTACGGGACACACGCGATGGAAAAGCTGGATATTTTCCGCCCGCAGGGCCCGAGCCGCGCATTGCTTATGTTCATCCACGGCGGTTACTGGCGCGCCCTCGACAAAAAGGACTTTTCGTTTGTCGCGCCGGCATTCACCAAAGCCGGCGTCACCGTGGCCGTGCCCAACTATGCGCTTTGCCCAGCTGTAACCGTGGAGGAAATCGTGCGCCAGGTACTGCAGGCAAGCGCATGGCTCTACCGCAACGCGAGCAACTTCGGCGCGCACCCCGATCGGATTTACATCGCCGGCCATTCCGCCGGCGGACACCTTGCAGCGATGATGATGGCCGCGCTTTGGCCGCAGTTTGCTTCGGATCTGCCGAAAAAAATATTCCAGGCGGGATTTTCAATCAGCGGCCTGTATGACCTGCGACCGCTGACCCGCGCGGGATTCGTCAACGTTGACCTGCGCCTGACGGAAAGAGCGGCCGCCAGGGTAAGTCCGGCCTTGATGCCCCCGGCCACCGATGCGCCGCTTTGCACCGCGGTGGGCAGCGCAGAACCGCGCGGCTTTCACGACCAGAATGCAATATTGAACAAGGCGTGGAACAAGGTGATCTCAGGCGATTACCCCTCGCCCGGTGACAATCACTTCACCATCATGGACAAGTTCTCAACCTCCGGCACCACGCTCAATCGTGCCGCGCTGCGGATGATGGGGGTGCTCTAAGGGAAATTATCCTGGCGCAACGCCAGGCGCCAGGGTCGTTTTCCGGGCCACCCGCTCAGCGCGGATCGCGATCTGGCGATGCGGAAATCCGATGGATGGAAATGTCGGCACCGTTGAATTCTTCCTCCTCATCAAGGCGCAGGCCCACCGCCACCTTGAGCCCACCATAAACCACTATGCCTCCTACGAAGGCGACGACAATCCCGAGCAGGGTGCCGCATAGCTGCGACATTAAGGCTACACCACCAAGGCCACCCAGCGCCTTTGCGCCGAAAATGCCGGCAGCAATGCCGCCCCAAGCGCCACACAAGCCGTGCAAAGGCCACACACCCAGAACATCATCGATTTTCCAGCGATTCTGGGTAAGGGTGAACATGTAGACAAACAGGCCTCCTGCGACAGCACCGGTGAAAAGCGCTCCAACCGGATGCATGATGTCCGACCCGGCGCAAACGGCGACCAACCCGGCAAGGGGGCCGTTATGCACGAAACCCGGGTCGTTGCGGCCCGCAACCAGCGCGGCCAGTGTCCCGCCAACCATGGCCATCAACGAATTCACCGCGACAAGGCCGCTGATTTTATCCAGGGTCTGCGCCGACATGACGTTAAAACCAAACCAGCCCACCGCCAATATCCAGGCGCCAAGGGCGAGAAACGGAATGGACGAGGGCGGGTGCGCAACCGAGATGCGCCCGTCCTTGCCATAACGCCCGCTGCGCGCGCCCAGCAACAGCACCGCCGCGAGACCGATCCAGCCACCCACCGTGTGCACGACAATCGATCCGGCGAAGTCATGCAGTTCTTCGCCGAAGCTTGCCTTCAGCCAGTCCTGCACACCCCATTGGTGGTTCCAGACAATACCCTCGAAAAATGGGTAGACGACAGCGACGATCGCGAACGAGGCGATCAGCTGCGGCCAGAAACGTGCGCGTTCGGCGATGCCGCCTGAAACAATGGCAGGGATCGCCGCGGCAAAGGTGAGTAGAAAAAAGAATTTCACCAACTCATAGCCATTTTTCTGCGCCAAAATATCGGCCCCGACCATGAAGCTAATGCCATACGCGACGCCGTAACCGGCGAAAAAATAGGCTAGTGTCGAAACTGAAAAGTCGGTGAGTATTTTTACCAGGGCGTTGACCTGGTTCTTGGCCCGCACCGTGCCGAGTTCAAGAAACGCGAAGCCGGCGTGCATGGCAAGCACCATCACCGCACCCAAAAGCATAAACAGGGCGTCGGCGCCCGATTTGAAAGCTTCCACCTGAAACTCCCCCTCGAAATAGTTGTTTTTCCCGGCCGAGCCAGGCTGGTATCGCAGCTTGTATGTTAGATGGTGTACCGTGGTGTAAATTTTAGCGCATCACGTGACGACACACCGCAAAAGCTGGTAGCTTCGGGATATGGATCCCAAAGCATTGCTCACAGCGAGCTTTAACGCCGCCGTATCTGCCGCCGACCCCTTTAAAATTCTTCCAGCCAACCTGCCGCGGCCGCCCAAAGGCAAAACCGTGGTGGTGGGCGCAGGGAAAGCGGCCGCCTCGATGGCGCTTGCGGTCGAGCAGCACTGGCCGGCGGAAGCCCCTTTGTCGGGCTTGGTCATAACGCGCTACCAGCACGGCCTGCTTACCAACCGCATCAAGGTGATCGAGGCGGGCCATCCTGTACCCGATGAGTCGGGCGAGGCGGCGGCGCGGGAAATCCTCCGTCTCGCAAGATCACTGGGCAAAGAGGACTTGCTGCTGGTGCTGGTTTCCGGCGGCGGCTCCTCCTTGCTATCCCTGCCGGTCGAGGCCATCACGATGGACGAACTCAAGGCCACCACTCGCGAATTGCTGCGCTGTGGCGCCCCGATTCAGGACATGAATACGGTGCGCAAGCACCTTTCGTTGATTCAAGGGGGCAGGCTCGCCGCAGCATGCAAAGCCGAGGTGCTTGCTCTGGTGATCTCGGATGTCACCGGGGACAATCCCACGCATATCGCTTCAGGCCCCTGCTCCCCGGATCCCTCGACCTATCAGGACGCCCTCGATATCTTTGCGCGCTTCGGGGTGGACGCCCCGGCGGCTGTCACCGCACATCTTGAACGCGGCGCACGCGGCGAGCTTGCAGAAACACCCAAGCCAGGCAACAAAGCCTTTGGGCGGGTAAGCACGAAGGTAATTGCCACGGCACAGCAGTCCTTGCGCGCGGCAGCCGCATTTTTCGAACAACATCACATTCCGGCGGTCGTGCTGGGCGACAGCGTCACAGGCGAGGCGGCCGAAGTCGCAAAGGTTTTCGCCGCGCTGACCCGTCAGATCCAGACACACGCCGCCCCGTTTAAAGCCCCGGTGGCGCTCATATCCGGGGGCGAATGCACCGTGACACTGCGCGGCAAGGGCCGCGGTGGACGCTGTACAGAGTTCTTGCTCTCCCTTGCGATAGAACTTGATGGCATGCCCGATACCTGGGCACTGGCCGCCGACACGGACGGCATTGATGGCTCAGAAGACAACGCCGGGGCCGTGTTATCGCCGGACGCGCTGGCGCGCGCGGAAAAACTGGGGATATCTGCCAAAAAACTTCTCGCCAACAACGATGGTTACGGTTTTTATGAACGTCTTGGCGATCTGATCGTCACCGGTCCAACACGAACTAATATCAACGACTATCGCGTCATTTTGCTAAACCGGTGATGCCGGCGTTCGTCCTCTGGGCCCTCCTAGCCTCCATGTGTTTTGGTGCCGGTCTGGTTCTCAGCAAACGCGGCCTCGCCCGGGTCGATCCGCTCGCCGGCGCAAGCATCAGCCTGCCCACCACCTGCATCATCCTTTGGCTGCTCGCGCCGTTCTTGCTTGAGCTTTCAGCTTGGAACAGCCACGCCGCGCTGATATTCGCGCTTACCGGCCTGTTTTTCCCAGTCGCGGCGACCTTGCTCGGCTTCGAAGCGAATCGGCGTATGGGGCCGGGTACAGCCGGCGCCCTTTCAGGCACGACTCCGGTCTTTGCGAGTGCCGGGGCGATTGTGTTTCTGGGCGAGCACCTCACCACCTCGGTCGTGATGGGTACCTTGGTCGTAGTCGCAGGCGGCGCGCTGCTTAGCACGGGCGGGCGGAGCGCACCGCGGCACTGGCCCTTGCTGGCGCTTGCCTTCCCCCTTGGCGCGGCGGCCGTGCGCGCGATCGCGCAAAATTTCACCAAGGGCGGCTTTGGCATTTGGAATAATCCTTTCGCCGCCGTGCTAATTGCCTACACCGCGTCGGCGATCCTAATCACTTTGATCGACTTTTTTCGCGGACGACGGGCGGTTGACGTGCCTCGCGCGACGGTGCCTTGGTTTATGGCGGTAGGGCTGTGCAACGGCGCTGCTATGCTCGCGATGTATCTGGGCTTATCGAGTGGCAGCGTCGCGGTGGTATCAAGCATCGCAGCCACCTTTCCATTGTTCGCACTTGCCTTTGGCACGCTCCTGCTTCGTCAGGAGCCAATCACCAGACAAATACTTTGCGGCGCCTGTCTCTCGGTTAGCGGTGTGGCCCTGCTGCTAATGGGATAAATCCAATGCAACCAAGAGCAGTTCCTATGCCCACCTTTGGTAGGCACTACGTTGGCGAGGCAGATCCCGAAGGGCGCCTCTTTCGCTCATAAGCTCCCGCTCAAATTTGCCGTACCGCTTTTGCAGCTCAGGACCCGATTGCCATCCCGACAAACACAAGGACTTTTTCCCAGACATGAAATTCAGTCACCTGATACAAATCGACGATCCAAGCAACCCGCTCATTGAGGCTTTGACGCGTGAGCAATTGTGGAAAGGTTTGGTGCTAAGCGCGGAGCGTCCGGCACTGTTTGTCCTCGCGCTCGATGAGTACACCGCCTAAGCACGCTATCGACCCACATAGTGACTAAAGGCAGATAGCGGACGTCCTGTCACTGAATGCAAATTGGACGCGGCAACTTCAAATTACCTCAAAGTGAGCGCGAAAAAAAAGCCGGCATCAAGCCAGCTTTTTATTAAGCAGGAAACGCCTTTAGGCCTTAACCGGCTCCGATGCAGCCTCCTCAACGACATCGGGCCGGTCCATGAGTTCGACCAAGGCCATGGGCGCGTTATCGCCCTGGCGGAAACCAAACTTAAGAATCCGCAGGTAACCACCGGGACGCTTAGCGTAACGCGGCCCAAGTTCGTTGAACAGTTTCGTCACCATTTCACGATCACGGAGCCGGTCGAACGCCAAACGGCGGTTTGACAATGAAGGCTTCTTACCAAGAGTGATCATGGGCTCGACAACGCGACGCAACTCTTTGGCCTTGGGCAACGTGGTCTTGATGACCTCATGCTTGAGCAAGGAATTTGTCATATTGCGAAGCATTGCAAGCCTGTGGCTTGAAGTGCGATTAAGTTTTCTCAGTCCCAAACGGTGGCGCATGATCGTGATTCCTTGTTACAGACGGCTTACGCCGTCCGTCTTAGTTGCGTACGGCTTCCAGACCGGCCGGCGGCCAATTTTCCAGCTTCATGCCGAGGGTGAGCCCTCGTGAAGCCAAAACTTCCTTGATCTCGTTTAGTGACTTGCGACCGAGGTTGGGGGTCTTGAGCAATTCAGTTTCGGTACGTTGGATAAGATCGCCGATGTAATAAATATTCTCGGCCTTGAGACAGTTCGCCGAACGCACTGTCAGCTCGAGGTCATCCACCGGACGAAGTAAAATCGGATCTACCGTGATCTTGGGCGGCGCTTCAACCGCAGCAGGCGTCCCTTCGAGCGACGCGAACACCGAGAGCTGATCTACCAGAATCGACGCCGCGTAACGAACCGCTTCTTCAGGCTCAATAGCGCCGTTCGTTTCGATGTCGAGAATAAGCTTGTCGAGGTCGGTGCGCTGCTCAACGCGGGCCGACTCAACGGCATAGGAAACGCGCTTTACAGGCGAAAACGAAGCGTCAAGAATGATCCTGCCGACACCTTTGGACTCTTCCGATACTTCGCGCTGATTACCCGGGTTGTAGCCGTGACCTTTTTCAATCTTGATCTCCATCTCAAGATGGCCACCAGGCGATAGGTGCGCGATCACGTGCTCTGGGTTTATGATCTCGACATCATGGGACGCTTCAATATCCCCCGCAGTCACAGGACCCTCACCCTTTTTCTTCAGGGTAAGCAGCGCCTCAGAACGGTTGTGCAGCTTCAGCACGACGCCCTTGAGGTTCAATAGGATGTCAACCACATCCTCCTGTACTCCCTCTATGGTCGAGTACTCGTGCAATACGCCCGAAATCTGCACCTCCGTAGGGGCAAAACCCGGCATGGAGGAAAGCAATACCCGGCGCAGAGCGTTGCCAAGTGTGTGTCCGTATCCGCGCTCGAAAGGCTCCATCACCACTTTCGCATGGGATGTAGAGATGCTCTGCACGTCGATGATACGCGGTTTCAGAAATCCGCTGGTTTGCATGAGAAATCCTTGTGCAGTAATGCGTTACTTCGAATACAGCTCGACTACAAGAGCCTCGTTAATCGTGGCAGGCAGTTCTGAGCGCTGCGGAAGCGCCTTGAACGTTCCCTTAAGCCCTTTTGAATCAACCTCCATCCACTCGGGAACGCCGCGTGACTCAGCGGCCTCTGCGGCTGCCTTGATGCGCAACTGCGCCTTGGATTTTTCAGCCACTTCAACCACATCACCGGGCTTGACCTGATAAGAGGGGATGTTTACGCGCTTACCGTTGACCAAGATACCGTTATGCCGAACCACTTGCCGGGCCTCCGTCCGTGAGGAACCGAAACCCATGCGGTAGGCAACGGTGTCGAGGCGCGACTCAAGAATCTGCAGCAGCGACTCACCGGTAACACCCTTGCGCCTGGATGCTTCGGCATAAACCCGGCGGAACTGGCCTTCGAGCACGCCGTAAATACGACGAACCTTCTGTTTTTCACGGAGCTGCTTACCAAAGTCCGACAAACGTTGACCGCTCTTCTGGCCATGCTGGCCTGGAGCATAGGGACGACGCTCGATGGCGCATTTGTCAGTGAAACATTTTTCGCCTTTGAGGAAGAGCTTTTCGCCCTCCCGGCGACACTGCCGGCATTTGGGATCTAGGTTGCGTGCCATAGGATTCTCGTTAAGTCGTTAGATGCGGCGACGCTTGGGCGCACGGCAGCCATTGTGCGGCACCGGCGTAACGTCGGAAATGCTGGTGATCTTCAAGCCAAGGGCGTTGAGTGCGCGCACAGCCGACTCACGACCAGGCCCGGGCCCCTTAATGCGAACTTCAAGATTCTTAACACCGCACTCCTGCGCAGCCTTACCGGCGCTTTCAGCGGCGACCTGAGCGGCAAACGGCGTCGACTTGCGCGAGCCCTTGAAGCCAGCAGCTCCCGAGGTAGCCCAGGACAGGGCATTACCCTGACGGTCTGTGATGGTGATAATCGTGTTGTTGAACGATGCGTGCACGTGCGCGATACCTTCCGCGACGTTCTTCTTAACTTTTTTCCTAACCCGGGTATTCGCCGGCTGCTGGGCTGGGGGCTTAGCCATTTGTGCTTATCCTCAATAAATCGATATGTGCGCGAATCTGCTGACGGCTACTTGCCGGCCTGAACCTTGCCTGCAATCGCCGCCTTGCGCGGCCCCTTACGGGTACGAGCGTTGGTTCGTGTACGCTGACCACGAAGGGGAAGTCCCTTGCGATGACGGACACCACGATAGCAGCCAAGGTCCATAAGACGCTTAATGTTCATGGACACTTCGCGCCGGAGGTCGCCCTCAACAGTGAAACGGGCGACTTCCTCGCGCAGACGTTCCAGCTGTGGTTCGGACAAGTCCTTGACCTTGGTAGCCGACTTGATATTGGCGGACACGCAAATCGCCTTGGAGCGCGCGCTGCCGATGCCGAAAATCGCCTGAAGGGCAATAACGGCATGCTGGTGGTTCGGGATGTTTACGCCTGCGATACGGGCCATACTGTCACCTTAATTAACTGCACGCTGGAAACGCGAAACTGGAAATTATAGCTTAAAAATCGACTTTTAACCATCTGCGCTCACCCAAACCGGGAGAGACGCCGAAAAACTTAACCCTGACGCTGCTTATGGCGGGGATCTTTGCAGATCACGCGAACCACACGATTACGACGAATAACTTTGCAGTTACGGCAGATTTTCTTTACCGAAGCCAATACTTTCATGGTCTTCCCCTTTTACTTGGCGCGGAAAACGATCCGCGCCCTCGATAAGTCATACGGCGTAAGTTCCACCGTCACCTTGTCACCCGGCAGAATGCGAATATAGTGCATGCGCATTTTTCCCGAGATGTGTCCCAACACGATATGCCCGTTCTCTAACTTCACGCGGAAGGTCGCGTTCGGGAGTGTTTCAGCGATCTCCCCCTGCATTTGGATTACGTCTTCCTTCGACATGCGCTCCTTGTCTCTCCCGTTACCGGGAAGAGAACCCTGCCCCCTTGAAATTGGCTTTTTTGAGCAGGCTTTCGTACTGGTGCGACATAATGTAAGCCTGAACCTGAGACATGAAATCCATCG
Organism: Pseudomonadota bacterium; assembly: GCA_025356665.1. Classification (GTDB taxonomy): domain Bacteria; phylum Pseudomonadota; class Gammaproteobacteria; order Burkholderiales; family SG8-39; genus CAITSH01. Next base: position 2,612 of record JANXRV010000118.1, on the reverse strand, counting down.
TCACGACAACAATAATCAGCAACGAGGTTCCGCCGAAGTAAAACGGCACGTTCCATTTCAGAATAAGGAACTCGGGCAACAGACACACCAGCGTCACGTATATGGCGCCGGCGAGTGTCAAACGCATCAAAATCCGCTCGAGATAACGGGATGTCTGATCACCGGGCCGAATCCCCGGAACAAACGCACCCGACTTTTTAAGATTGTCGGCCGTTTCCTTTGGATTGTATTGCAAGGCCGTGTAGAAGAAACAAAAGAACACGATCGCCGACGCGTAGAGCAACACGTAGATCGGTTGCCCTGGCGAAAGCGTTGCTGCGATGTCCTTGAGCCAAGTCATGCCCTCGTGGGCCCCAAACCAACCAGCAATAGTGGCGGGAAACAGGATTATTGACGATGCGAAAATAGGGGGAATTACGCCCGCCATATTCAGCTTGAAGGGGAGGTGCGAAGACTGCCCACCGTACACCTTGTTCCCGACCTGTCGCTTCGCGTAGTTGACTAGGATTTTCCGCTGGCCTCGCTCGACAAAACAAACCGCCCACGTAACCAAGGCAACCGCCACCGCGATGAGCAGAGCGACGAAGGGACTCATCGCCCCGGTCCGCACGAGCTCAAGCATCCCGGCAATGGCGTTAGGCAAACCTGCGGCAATTCCTGCGAAGATGATGATCGAAATACCGTTTCCTAGCCCGCGCTCTGTAATCTGCTCGCCCAACCACATCAGGAACATTGTGCCGGTAACGAGTGTGGCTACGGTGGTGAAGCGGAACATAAGCCCTGGGTCCATAACCAAGCCAGGCTGGGATTCCAACGCGATCGAGATTCCCGTCGCCTGGAACAGCGCAAGAAGCACCGTTCCATAACGCGTGTACTGCGTGATCTTGCGTTGACCCGATTGCCCTTCCTTCTTCAACTGTTCGAGCTGCGGCGAAACCGCCGACATCAGTTGCATGATGATCGACGCGGAAATATAGGGCATGATGCCCAGCGCAAAAATTGTAAACCGCGACAAGGCGCCGCCGGAAAACATGTTGAACATCCCAAGGATCCCGCCCTGCTGCGATTTAAACAAATCCGCGAGCGCAATCGGGTCAATCCCCGGCACGGGAATATGCGCCCCGATGCGGAAAACAACCAGCGCGCCCAACAAAAACAGCAATCGTTTTTTCAGATCGCCGTATTTGCCGGATTTGCCAATTGGAGGAGATGAGGTAGCCATGAGTGTCCGCGAACGAGCTTATTCGCCCTTTTTCGGCTTCTTTTCGGCTTTCGGTTTGGCCGCAGGCTTAACAGCCGCGACGACTGGCTTCGCGGCGTCAGCAATACGTTTTTCCGCTTTGGCTTTCTGACGAGCCAGTTTTTTACCTTCCACAACCTTCACCTCAGGCAGGACAATGCTGCCGCCTGCCGCCTCAATAGCGGCCTGGGCGCCCTTAGTAGCCGCAATTCCAGTGAGCGAAAGTTTGCGAGTGAGACTCCCCGAGAGAAACACTTTGGCGCGCAAGGCACCGGAAGCAACGATCCCGGCCGACTTGAGCGCGGCCAAATCTATCGAGTCACCCTTGATTTTTTCCAGGTCTGACAAGCGCACTCCGGCACATAGCTTGTGTGTGAGCGAAACGAAGCCGCGTTTGGGCAAGCGCCGCTGCAATGGCATCTGGCCACCCTCAAAGCCGACTTTGTGAAAACCGCCGGAACGCGATTTCTGACCTTTATGGCCGCGACCAGCAGTTTTGCCAAGGCCCGATCCGATACCACGGCCTACGCGGCGACGTTTTCGGTTGGCGCCGGCGGCCGGTTTGATGGTGTTTAGTTCCATAGTCGTGATTCCTGTATGCCGGCTCAGGCCGGTACGGCCTTGACGAGATAATTGACCGCATTAATCATGCCGCGCACTTCCGGCGTATCGACCAGTTCTACGGTCTGGTTGATCTTGCGAAGACCGAGGCCGCGTACGCTAGCACGATGCGATTCCTTGCAATTTATGACGCTTTTTATCAGCGTCACTTTCACTTTTTTGTCAGCCATGATGATTCTCGTTAGTTGAGAATTTCGTCGATCGTCTTGCCGCGTTTGGCGGCAATTTCCGACGGCGTATTCATTTTTTTCAGACCATCTAGCGTCGCACGAACAACGTTGTAAGGGTTGGTCGAACCGATGATCTTCGCGAGGACATTGGTCACGCCCACGACTTCAAAGACCGCTCTCATCGGACCACCAGCGATGATCCCCGTACCTTCAGAGGCCGGTTGCATCAAGACCCGCGATGCACCGTGCTGGCCGATAACCGCGTGATGCAATGTCCCGTTCTTAAGGCTCACCCGGAACATCTTTCTGCGGGCCTCCTCAAGGGCTTTCTGCATAGCGACAGGGACTTCCCGCGCCTTGCCTTTACCCATGCCCACGCCGCCATCGCCATCACCAACAACGGTCAGCGCGGCGAAGCCCATGATCCGCCCGCCTTTCACCACCTTGGTGACGCGATTTACCGCGACCATTTTCTCGCGAAGACCGTCTGAACGCTCTTCGTTGTTTTGCATCCTGGGTTGCATTCTTGCCATCGTCGTTCCTTGTCAGAACTTAAGACCGCCCTCACGGGCGGCGTCAGC
>JANXRV010000102.1:0-26508 GCA_025356665.1 Pseudomonadota bacterium | reverse complement strand
GGCTAGGCGTCCTCTGCTGAAGGGTGAAAAATTGCGCGACAAGATCGAGGAGCAGCTCTCCAAGCTCCAGCAAATGCCACATCTCGTTCGCTCATTCTTCAAAGTCCCGTCTGTCGCCTATGTTGGCGACTGCTGAGTAATTGCGCTAAATCAGAGGTCTATCAACGCTATTGAAGCGCGTAGCCTTGATCTGGCGGCAGCAGACAATGTGCAGGGGCAAGCGTTGCACTGTCTCAACCGCCAGATGCAGCGCTTCTGGCCGTTGATGTGACCGCACCGGCTGCAGGCCGTATCTGAGAAAATTTCGGCGCGGCGTATGGCTTGTCGCCGCGTTTACTGCGACTGGAAGCCGCTCGCCTTGATGATGCGCGCCCAGGTCTGGGCGTAGGCGTGCTCCCGGCTGGCCAGTTGCTGCGCCGACATGTACTCGACCGTCAGGCCCATGACATTGAGACGCTCGCGCACATCGGGCAGGGCGATCACCTTGGCCACGGCGGCGGAAAAGCGGTCGATGACGGCCTTGGGCGTGCCGGCCGGCGCAAAAATGCCGTAATAGGGCACGTCTTCAAAGCCGGCGAGGCCCAACTCGGCGAAGGTCGGCACGTCGGGGACGGTGGCCTGGCGTGCGCCGCCGAGCACGGCGACGATGCGCAGCTTGCCCGCCTTGTGGTTCTCGATGAAATCGGGAATCGACGCCACCCCGGAGTTGATCTGGTTACCCAGCATGTCGGCGATCAATGGCGCGCTGCCGCGATAGGGCGCGGCCTGCAGGTCGAGGCCGTACTTCTGGCCGATGACCTTGACCAGGAACTCGGGCACCGATGCGGGCGCCGGCACACCCGTCGTGCCTTTGCCATCGCCGCGCGTCTTTACCCATGCGACGTATTCGTTCATGGATTTTGCCGGCGTGCCGCCTGACACCGCAAAGGCGTTGACGAAGGTCGCAAATCCGGCGACGGCGGTGAAGTCCTTGGAAGGGTCAAAGCCGGGGTTCTTCACCACCAGCGGCAGGATGGAAATGGTGTGGTCGTGCGACAGGAAAAACGTCGTGCCGTCCGGTGCCGCGGCCTTGAGGGCCTGCGCCGCGATCTGGCCGCCGGCACCGGCGCGATTGTCGACGATCACCGGCGTGTCAAGCTGGTCCTTGAGTTTTTCGGCGAGGACGCGCGCGATGGCATCGGTGCCGCCGCCGGGCGGAAAGCCGACCAGCAGCTTGATGGTCTGCGCCTGGGCCGGGGCGACGAACAGGGCGACGCACAATGCCGCGGCGAGTGCCAGCATGCTGCGACGCAGGGCGGGTGAGACATCGGGGTGGTGGTCACGCATGCTGCTCTCCTGAATAATCGTTAATGAAACGCCATGATTCTAACGCCGGGCGTGCCCGGCGTGGCTAAGCGCTTTTGGGGCCTTTGCGCAGCATCATCAGCGCCGCCAGTGCCACCAGCGACACGCCGCCTGATAGCGCGATGCCCGCGCCGACGCCATGGTTATCTAGCGTCAGCCCGAACGCGAATGGCGCGAAGGCCTGTGCGCCGCGGGCGAGCACGTTGAGCAGGCCTTGCCTGTAGCCGTAACCGGAGGGCCCGAAAATTGCGAGGGGCAGCGTGCCCTTGGCGATGGTGATCATGCCGTTGCCGGCGCCGTGCAGCATGGCAAAAGCGGCGGCGGCAAACGGTGCGCCGCCAACCAGCGCCAGCACCAGCACGCCTATCGGGTGCAAGGCCGTGGCCACGCGCGCGCTGGCCAGTGGATGAAAGCCGAAGCGCCGCGCCGTCATGAATTCGGCGAGACGCGCCACCACTTGGGCCGGGCCGAGCAGGGCGGCTGCGGTGAGCGCCGCCGCAGCGCTCGCGCCGGCGGCCAGCAGCAGCCCCGGCAGGTGCGCGGCCATGGCCGAGGTGACAAAGGAGGTGGCGGCGGCAAACACCGCCAGCAGCCAGAAGGCCAGGCGTTCGCTTTGCGGCTTGGCGCTGAGGCGGGTGTCGGTCGCAGCGGCGTGCTGCGTCTTGTCCGGTTCGTCGCTGTGGGGCGTGGCCGGAGTTGTATGCGCTGAGTCGATAGCGGTGGCGCCGGCCTTGATGCCAGGAATGAAGCGCAGGTTCACCGGCAGCGCGATGCAAAGGTGCATCGCGGCCCAGACGAAGCAGCTGGCGCGCCAGCCAAAATGTTCGGCGAGGTAGGCGGTGAGCGGCCAGCCCACGGTGCTGGCAAAGCCGGCGATGAGGGTGATGCCGGTAATGGGCTCGCGCGCATGCTTGCCATGCAGCCTGACCAGCGCGGCAAAGGCTGCGTCATAGAGGCCCATGGCCATGGCCGCGCCCAGCACGCACCAGGCGGCAAGCATCATCAAACCGTTTGGGGCGAAGCCCAGCATGAGCAGACCGGCGGCAAACACCAGGTTGGAGGCGGCGAGCATGCCGCGGCCGCCGTGACGGTCGATAAGCCGCCCGACCGCGGGGCCGCCGAGGCCGGTGAGGATCAGTGCGATGGAGAAGGCGCCGAATACATTGGCGCGGGAGATGTTGAGCTCTTGCGCGATGGGCGCGGCGAGGATGGCCGGCAGGTAGGTGGACGAGGCCCAGGCGAGGGTTTGCGTGCAGCCCAGGGCGATTACCTGCGGCAGCGTACCGCGTGTGGAGGGCGTCATGCCGACGCCATTTTTTTACCGGACATCATCTGGAAAACCACGTCTGGCGAGGGTTTCCAGTCATGCCTGCCTTGATATAGCGTGCCGTCAGCCGGCCCGCCGCGCCGGCGCCGAGAGCGTCGCGCTTGCGCCACGGCGGCAGTGAAAGACTCGGTGGTGAAAGACTCGGTGGTGAAAGTCACGGTGGCGAAAGTCACGGTGGCGAAAGGCCAAGCTGCAGGGCGCATCCTTGTCGCCGCCGCTCAGCGCTGCTGGCGCTGGATGCAAGCCAGCTCGGGCAGGTCGCGGTCGCACAGCTTCACCGGCTGCAGTTCGCGAAAGTACAAATAGGCGTTGGCGGCGTTGATAGGTGCATCGGCTTTCTGGAAGGCCTCGGTGCGAACCGAGCGCTGCAACACGAACAAATCGTCATTGCTGCGAATAGCGAGGTAGAACGCCATCTCGCCCAGTCCCTTATTTCCCGGCGCGAGCGCCGCCTCGGGCGGGCCGGTGCAGCCCATCACCGCGCCGTGGGCGTCCTTGCCGTCAACTTTGGTGTCGCCGAGCGAGAGTGTGATGGCCTTGTCGCCGCAGCTGCCGCGCAGTTCGGCGGCCACCTGCGCCAACAAGGCCTTGGGCGTGGCCTGCGGATTTTTACCCGCCCCCCTGAAGGCTTTGAGCATGATCATTTCACGCCAGTTCTGCGCGGACTGCTTTTCGGGCAGGAACTCCATGCTGTAGGTGTCGCGCCCGGATGTTTCCGTGCCGGCCTTCCAGTTGTCGGGAAGGCCGTGAATGATGCGTTGGTTGAACACCGGCGTCACTGCCATGGCGCGGGTGTTTTCATTGCTGATGGCGCTGATGATTTTGTTCACGTCAGCGAAGTCAGTCACATCCGCTGCGGTGCCCGCGCGCGAAGCGGCGATGGCGATGACCAGGGCCAGAACCAAGGCGTGCAGCAGGGCGTAAGTCCTGTGCATAAGGCGGTGCAAAGGGTGCAAAGGGTGCAAAGGGAGCAAAGGGCGGCGCAAAGCGGGCATGCGATTCTCCGTAATGCTCGACGTGGGTGGATGGGTGGGGGCGGCTTGGTCTTGTTGCAGGACGAGCATAGCAAAACTGCGGCTGCGGATCTGCGGCGGCGCTGCTGCGTCAGGCTTGCCTATAATGTGCGTCCAATAAGAGGAAGCAGGAGGAGTGACCATGACACGCCTTACACGCCGCCGTCTGATCGCAGCCGGCACGGCAAGCGCCGCCAGCCTGCTGCTCGCGCGCTTCAGTCATGCGCAGGAAAATTATCCGAACAAGCCCATCAACGTGATCCTGCCGTTGCAGGCGGGCAGTGCATCCGATATCGCGGTGCGCGTGTTTTGTGAAAAACTCGCCGAAGAGATCAAGGGCACGTTTGTGATCGAGAACGTGCCGGGGGCGGCCGGGCTGATCGGCGCCGAACGCCTGACCAAGGCCACGCGCGATGGTCACACCCTCGGCGCGTTGAACAACAGTATTCTCACCATCCTGCCCAACGTCAAGCGCGGCCAGGTCAAGTTTGACGCGCTCGCCGATTTTGTGCCGCTGCGCGGCATCGCCAGCATCCCGACCCTGCTGGCGGTCAACAAGGACGTGCCGATAAACAATGTCAGGGAACTGGTGGCGTTCGCCAGACAAAACCCGGGCAAGCTCAATTATTCGAGCGGCGGCCCGGGCAGCCCGCAGCATCTGGCAACTGAAATGTTCCAGGCCATGTCCGGGGTCAAGCTTACGCACGTGCCCTACAAGGGCGCGACGCAGGCGGCGGCCGATCTTGCCGGCGGCCAGGTGCAGGTGATGTTCATCGCCCACTCGCTGGCGTTGCCATTTTTGCCCGGCGGCAGGGTCAAGCCTATCGCCTTTGCCGGCGGCGAGCGTTCGAGTGCCTTCCCCGACCTGCCCACGGTCGCCGAGGCCGGCCTGTCCGGCTTCGATTACTCATCCTGGGTGGCCTTGTTCGCCCCGCGTGACACGCCCGCCGCGGTGGTGAAGTTGTTGCGCGAGGCGAGCGCCCGGGTGTTGGCGCAGGCGTCGATCAAGGAGCGGCTGGCCAAATCCGGTCTGGAGTTGTGGGACTTGCCGGCCGAGCGCGTCAGCGCGGTGATCCGCGACGATTACGCGCGCTGGGAAAAAGTCGTCAAGACGCCCGGCTTCTCGGCGGAATAGGTGCGGCCTTTGACCGATTCAAACACGCAGTCGGCTGCGCGCTGGCGTGGCCGGCAATTTCACAACCAGCCCGAGGACAGCCATATCCACGGCTTCCTCGCCGCGCTATGGGACGCCGTGCGCGCCGAGACCGCCGGTCGCGTCGACATCAGCGTGCATGCGCGCAACGGTGACATCGCCGGCTCCGACCCCGGCGCGCTGAAGATGCTGGTCTCGGGCGAACTTGAGTTCATGACGCTGATGGGCGGCATCATCGGCCAGGTCGTGCCGGCCGCCGAAATCCAGGGCCTGCCCTTTGCGTTCGATGACAGCGACCAGGTGTTTGCCGTGACCGACGGGCCGCTGGGCGATTACCTCAATCGTGAAATGCAGGCCAAGGGCATTTACAGTCTTCCCGGTTGCTGTTTTGAAAACGGCTTTCGCCAGATCTACGGTCGCGACAAGCCGGTGCGCGCGGTGGATGACCTCGCCGGCTACCGTATGCGCGTGCCGGACGGTCGGCTGTTTGTCGATGCGTTCACGGCGCTGGGCGCGGTGCCGGTCATCGTCAATATCAAAGAGCTTTACGCATCGCTCAAGGATGGCCGCGTCGACGGCCAGGAGAACGCGCTGGTGGTGCATAAGGTCAACCGCCTCTATGAGGTGACCAAGTACCTGTCGGTCACCAAGCATATGTGGTCGGGCTTTAACCTTGTTGCCAATCTGGCGTTCTGGCAGCGTTTGCCCGCGGATGTGCGCGACATCATCCAGCGCAATGCGCGCAAGCAGGTGCTGGCGCAGCGCGCGCACACGCGGCGCGAGAACGACGGCATGCTCGCGCAGTTCATCGCGCGCGGCATGATCGTCAACGAGGCCGATACCGCGGGCTTCCGGGCGAAGCTGGCGGGGGATTTTTACCGGCGCTGGAAAAATGAACTGGGCGGCACAGCCTGGAAGCTGCTCGAAGCGCAGGTGGGGCGGCTCGGGGCTTGAGCCCCATGCCTGATGTGCCCGACCCCGATCCCCGATCCCAGATCCAGATCTCAGACCTGAAGTCCCGGAGCCAGGGCCCCAGGCCGGCGTACTGCGTTCAGGGCACCAGGATAGACGAGCCGGTGGTACGTCCGCCTTCGAGTTCGGCGTGGGCCTTGGCCGCTTCGGCGAGCGGGTAGCGCGCGTTGATGCTGACCTTGAGCGCGCCTTTGGCCAGCATGGTGAACAACGCCGATGATGAGGCGACCAAGTCGTCGCGGCTGGCGGTGTAGGTCACCAGTGTCGGGCGGGTGAAATAAAGCGAGCCCATTTTTTGCAGCAGGCCGGCTTCGACCGCCGGTGGCGCACCGGTGGTGGTGCCAAAAGACACGAACATGCCGCGCGGTGCGAGGCAGTTGAGCGTTGTCTCGAAGCTGCTCTTGCCGACCGAATCGAATGCCACCGGCACACCGGCGCCGCCGGTGAGTTCCTTGACGCGCGCAACGATGTCTTCCTTGTTGCGATCAATCACCACGTCGTAGCCGTTGGCGAGGGCCAGCTTGCATTTGTCCGCGCCGCCGGCCACGCCGATCATGCGCGCACCCAGGTGCTTGCCCCATTGCCCGGCGAGCAGGCCGACGCCGCCCGATGCGGCATAAAAGAGCACCGACTGGCCGGCCTTGACCGGATAGCAACGGTTGAGCAGGTATTCGACCGTCATGCCCTTTAGCATGGATGCGGCGGCGAGTTCATCGCTGACACCATCAGGGGTCTTGAGCAGGCGGTCGGCAACGACGTTACGAATATCGGTATAGGCGCCGGGGCCGCCGCCGGCGTAGCAGACGCGCTCACCGGGGGCGAAGCCGCTCACGCCGGGGCCGGCCTTGACCACCACGCCGGCCGCCTCGTTGCCCAGGCCCGCAGGCAGGGGCATGGGATAAAAACCGGAGCGCTGGTAGATCTCCTGGAAGTTAAGGCCTACTGCGCTCTGGCGCACCTGCACCTCGCCCGGGCCCGGATCGGGCAGGTCTATGGTTTCGAGCTTAAGTACCTCGGGGCCGCCGGGTGCGGCGAAACGGACGATGCGGGCTTTGGTGGTCATGAGTCATGTCTCCTTGTTGAATTTTGGGTCTGGCGTTGTTGAATGGGGGTTATCAGCCATGTCCGCAAGCAGACGCAACACGGCTAGGGAACGATGGCCGGGTTTGCGATGGCGTCTAGCGTGCGTTTCTTTGAGCTTTCGGTGTGTTCTTTGATGAGCGCCGCGGTCAGGCGCTTGTCACGCGCCTTGATGGCATCGATGATCGCTGCGTGTTCGGCGACAAACTGCTGCAGTCCCGCGGCATTGCCCGGTTGGCCGTCGGCGACGTTGACGTCGGTGCCGCTCACTGCGGCGACGCTGACATAAGTGAGCCTGTCGAAGTGCTCGATGACGTCGACGGATGCGCGTATCAGGCGGGTGTTGCCGCACAGGCTGGCGAGGGCGATGTGAAAGCGCCGGTTGTAGTCGATCCAGGCCGGCATATTGGTGCCTGCGGGGCTGCTGCGAAAGGCGTCGAGCGTGGCGATCTCGCCATCCGAGGCGTGCTCGATGACGCGCGCGGCGCAGGCGCGCTCGTAGAGCAGGCGCATTTCGTACATTTCAATCGCGTCGGCGACTGAGATGGGGCGCACGCGATAGCCGCGGCGCGGCAGCACCTCGACCAGGTTTTGTTCTTGTAGTCTGAGCAGGGCGTCGCGTATGGGCGATTTGCTGACCTCGTAACGCTGCGCCAGATCCTGCTCGTGGAATTGCGAGCCCGGCACCAGGGTGCAAGACAGGATTTCATCGCGAATGAGGTCGTAGATGCCGTCACGGATGAGGCGCGGCGCGTCAGCGGTTTTGTCGGCGAGTGCGTGAGGCATATTATATCAGCAGTGCTAAAAAATGACGGAGAGTATATCAATACGGGTTGCGGCTGCAAATCGTCAATTCGCCGGAACTGCGCGAATATAAAGAAAAATATGGAGTTTTATGCAGTGTTTTGGGGTGGTAATGCAAACCTGCTTGACAGTGTCAATTGCTTGCTGGAATATCAGAGTACAAAAAATATAGATTTACCCTGATAGAACACTCCAAGGAGGAGACCCCATGAAACTTGCACGCCTTAGCAGCACCGCTTTGTCCGTTGCAGCCTTGTTTGCCGCCGGAATCGGCCTTGCCCGCGCCGATGACATCAAGTTGCGCATTGCTTCGGGCCACCCGGCGGTGAACACCTACGTCAACTTGATGCAGAATTTTTTTGTTCCCGAGGTGAGCAAACGCGTTGCCGCGCGCACCAAGCATAAGGTTGAGTTCGTTGAGGGCTACGGTGGCTCCATGGTCAAGGTGGCTGACGCGCTAGAGGGCGTGCAGTCGGGCATCATCGACATCGGCGGCTATTGTTTCTGTTTCGAGCCGTCCAACCTGCCGCTGCACGCATTCCAGGTGATGCTGCCCTTTGGCACCATGAGCCCGGAAAAAAGCGTCAAGCTGGCGCGCGCCGTGTATGACAAGGTGCCGTACATGAGCAAGGTGTTCGAGGACAAATACAACCAGAAGCTGCTGGCGCTGATCTCGGACAACGGCTACAACCTGGGCACCAACTTCCCCTGGAAAACCGTGGGTGACCTCAAGGGCCAGAAACTCGCCGGCGCCGGCCTCAACCTGAAGTGGCTTGAATACGCCGGCGCGACGCCGGTGCAGTCGACACTGCCCGAGGCCTACACCGCGATGCAGACCGGCGTCTATAACGGCTGGATCATGTTTCCCTCGGCCTGGGTCAACTTCAAGCTCAACGAAGTGGGCAAGCATTACACCGAGGTGGGCTTTGGCGCCATCACCTGGCACGGCCTGACCATCAACAAGGCGCGCTTTGCCAAGCTGCCCAAGGACGTGCAGGACATCGTCATCGAAGTGGCCAAAGAGTTCGAGGGCAAGACCGGTTCGGTCAACGAAGAGAACTACCCCAAGCAACTGGCGCAGCTGAAAACCCTCGGTGTCAACGTCAACGCGGTGAATGACGCGTTGCGCGTTGAGTGGGCCAATTCGCTCAAGGGCTGGCCTCAGGAAAAAGCGAACGAACTCGACAAGGCCGGCATGCCGGCAACGCAGGTGCTCAAGCTTGCGCTCGAGGAGGCGGAAAAACTCGGCCACAAATGGCCGGTACGCTACAGCATCAAGTAATTTTCCCGCTGTGAAGGTCGAAGGGCCCGGGTTTTCACGGCCCTTCGCCGAGCCACCCATTTGCAAGGAACTGCCGGCATGATTCCCCGAATGCTCGACTGGATTGGCCGCGCGCTGCTCGTTTGCGCTGCGGTGCTGGGCCTGATGCTCAGCTTTGTCGTTTGTGCCGATGTCATCGGCCGTGTGCTGTTCAACAGCCCCTTAAAGGGCACGCCGGAAATGGTGTCCACCGCCATTGTCATCATCTGTTTCATGCAGGCGCCCTACGCCATACGCTCGGGCGGCATGATCAATGTCGACTTCATCGTGCAGCACCTGTCCTGGCGCTGGCAGTCGGGCCTGGCCTGTTTTGGCGCGGTGCTGGGCGCGGCGTTCTTCGCCTTTATCCTGTGGGGCGCGGTTGAGCCCGCAGCGCATGCCTGGACGGCCGGCGAGTTCGAGGGTGAGGGCGCGTTGCGCGTGCCGGTCTGGCCGGCGCGCTTCACCATTGTCCTTGGCGTGGCGCTGGCCGCGCTCAATTACGTTCTTATCGCGTGGCAGCATTTTTACGCCGCGCTTGTCGGCAGCCGGCCACATATCTCCGGTTCGGCGCACATATGAGCCGCCCAGTCTGGAGCCGCCCACTCTGCACCCGCCTACGCTGTTCGCCGCTTATGAAAAAAGGCACACGCCATGTTTGACGCACTTGATCTGACTATTGTTGTTGTGGTGCTGCTGGGCGTTGTCTTTGCCGGGGTGCATATCGCCGTCGCGCTGGGCGTCACCGCGGTGCTGGGCATTTACCTGATGACCGACGACATCCAGGTCGCACGCCAGTTTGTCGCCAACACCTCTTATGAGGCGCTGCGCGATTACGTCTTTGCGGTGATTCCGCTGTTCATGCTGATGGGCGAATTTTTATCCAAATGCGGCGCGGCGCGCGACATGTTCACGCTGGTCACCCGCGTGACCAAGTTCATCCCGGCCCGGCTCGCCGTGGCGACGGTGCTGGCCAACGCGATTTTCGCCTTCGTCACCGGGGTGAGTATCGCCGCCGCGGCGGCGTTCTCGCGTATTGCCTATCCGGAAATGAAGCGCGCCGGCTACTCGCGCCAGTTCTCGCTGGGCTGCATCGCCGGCAGCGCCTGCCTTGGCATGCTGATCCCGCCATCGGTGCTGATGATTGTGTGGGGCGTGCTGACCGAGCAGTCCATCGGAAAATTGTTCCTTGCCGGCGTGATGCCAGGCTTTTTGCTGGTCGCCTACTACATCGCCTACATACTCTATGTGGCCTACACCAACCCCGAGGTGGTGGGCGAGGTGCGCAAGGGTTCGCTTGTCCCGGCGCCCGCTGCCGCGACGGACGGTCATGTCGAGGGTGCGTTGCTCAGCACAGTGCTGGTGATCGCGCTGGTGATAGGCGTGCTGTGCGGCATCTGGCTGGGGGCTTTTACGCCGACCGAGGGCGCCGGTGTGGGCGCCGCCGCGGCGCTGCTGCTGGCCATTGCGAAGGGGCTGCGCTGGAAGGAAATTTTCGAGGTGGTGGTGTCGGTGGGTCGCACCTCGGGTCCGCTGCTGCTGCTGCTCTTTACCGCGCAACTTTATTCACGTGTGCTGGCCATGACAGGCGTGACCAAGGCGGCGCAGGATCTGATCCTGGGCTCGGGGCTGGGGCCGTTCGCGATCCTGGCGCTGATGGTGGCGGTCTGGTTCGTACTGGGCTGCATCATCGACTCGATCTCCATCATCCTGCTGACCGTGCCGGTGTTCGCGCCGATCGCCGCCGCGGCCGGCTTTGATCCGCTCGCCTTCGCCATTCTCGGCATCCTTGCCATAGAGACCGGGCTGCTCACACCGCCCTTTGGCATCCTGGTGTTCACCGTGCAGGCGGCGCTGCCCGAAGAGAAGGGGGCGGTCGGCGAAATCTTCAAGGGTTCGGTTCCCTACTGGATCGCGCTGCTCGGCGTGATCGTGACCCTTGCGGTGTTCCCGAAAATTGCGACCTGGCTGCCCATGCTCGCGTTTTCAGCCAAATAAACGTTCAAGGAAAAAAAAGGAAAAATCATGGCTGCTTACTGGATTGCCCGCGCCCGTATCGACGACCCGGTCGCCTACAAAAAATACACCGATCTTGTGCCGGGCATCCTCAAGCAATACGGCGGCAAGGTGCTGGCGCGCGGCGGCAAGTACAAGATCAACGAAGGCCCGCAAAGCTTTCACCGCTTTGTTGTCATTGAGTTCGATTCGCTTGAGCAGGGCGTCAAGTGCTTCGATTCGGCCGAATACCAGGCCGCGGCCTCCTTTCGCCGCAATGGCGGCGGGGTGGTGGAGAACGTTATCATTGAGGGCGGTGAAGCCACCGTTATTTAAAATCAGGACGGGCACCCGGACGGTAACCCGGTCAAAAATCCGAAGACAGACCCGGGCCGGTTTGAGGGTTTTCAAACATCACAACGAGGAACAAAGGAAGTCAATATGGACTATGTCATCCCCGCACCAGCCGTCGTCAGTCTTGCCGTGGAAGGAAGCAGCGCGCGTTTTCCGGTCAACCGCATTTATTGCGTCGGCCGCAACTACGCCGAGCATGCGCGTGAAATGGGCCATGACCCGAACAAGGAACCACCGTTCTTTTTCATGAAACCGTCAACCGCCATCGTCACCGACGGCGCTGATTTCCCCTATCCGTCTCTGTCCAAGGATGTGCATCACGAGATGGAGATGGTCGTGGCGATAGGCAAGGGCGGTTCAAATATCAGCTCGGCCGAGGCGTTAGAGCACGTCTACGGCTATGGCGTCGGGCTCGACATGACGCGCCGCGATTTGCAGGGTGAGGCAAAAAAAATGGGCCGCCCATGGGACACGGGCAAGGCATTCGATTACTCCGCACCGTGCTCGGCGCTGCTGCCTGCGGCCAAGATCGGCCACCCTTCCACGGGTGAGATCGTGCTCGAGGTCAACGGCGAGGTACGCCAGAAAAGCGACCTGTCGCAGCTCATCTGGAACGTGCCCGATACCATTGCTTTCCTGTCCACGCTGTTTGAACTGCAGCCTGGCGACCTGATTTACAGCGGCACGCCGGCCGGTGTCGCGGCAGTCAAAAAAGGCGATGTCATGGCCGGCAGGGTGGCCGGCGTTGGCAGCATCAGCGTAAAAGTAGTCTGACACCTCTCCAGGGCGCGCCTCTTGTGGCGCGCCCGATTTGCCAAACCATCTTATTTTACGGAGCGCGCCATGCCCTTGGGCCACCTCGAACACATTCTCATCCAGACTTCGGACATGGAGGCGACGCGTGATTTTTACACCCGCGTGCTTGGCATGCATGTCGGGCCGTCGCCTGATTTCAAGTTTCCGGTGTTCTGGCTTTATATCGGCGACCAGGACGTGATACATGTCACCGCCGGCGGGGCCAACACCAGCGAGAACCGCAAGCAATACCTCGGTCAGCAGTCCGACGCGGTCAGCGGCAGCGGCGTGATCGACCATCTGGCCTTTCGCTGCACCGGCTTGTCGGAAACGATGGAACACCTGAGCAAACTGAACATCGACTTCAAACGGCGCATGGTCAACGATCAGGGCCTGTTCCAGTTGTTTTTCATGGACCCCAACGGCATCAAGGTGGAGCTCAATTTCTCCAATGCCGAGGTCGGCGACGTGCGTCCGGCGCTGATGGCCTCCGAGCTGCCGGGCTGAATTTTCGCCGGCGACCCCTTGAGCGGACCGGGCCCGCCCTTGCGGGAAACCGCCCCTTGTTTGCCGTGTGCGGTGGGCTGTGGGCTGATTTGGCTGCGCTGCCGGGCTGTTTCGGCCGTCCGCCGCGGGCGCGCTAGAACGGCGCTTCGATAGGTGCGATAATACCCCCACGAAAAGACTGACTTTCCTGAGTTCCGGCGCTGCGTTCCGGCGGAGCCAAGGGTTTTGCCCTGGTTCCTGCAGTTCCGGCAGTACCGGCAGTACTTTTGCCCAGGGAGTCACCTCCCCTTATTTCCACACCGAGGCTATGCATTCATGACCCAACATCTCGATTTACTTAAAATCGCCCAAGAAGAGCAAGATGGCGATCTGTTCCAGATGCTAGACGGCATTTACGATCGCTCCACCGCGCGGCCGCGCGACATTGCCGATGCGATCATCTGGGAAGGTGGCAACGATGCCGGCGGCGTCAAGCCGGTCGCACACGCCTTCACCGACATGTTCGCGCTCAACGGCACGCTGATGGCGCTCGATGTGCTGGGCCTGCCCTTCCTTGGCGTACCGATGATGGCGCAGTTCCGCCATGACACCAAGCTCGCTTCGCTCGACTGGTTCGGCAAGCTCGACTACACCTCGCTCAAGTGGTCCACCGCCGGTGACTTCATGGTCAACGAAGGCGGCAAGAAAGTCGTCGTTGCAGGCAAGTCGGCCAACGCGCCCCTGCGCACCGCCGCCGGCGTGTATTGCAACGTGCGCCCCTACGGCACCATCACCAGCATCCGCTTCATGCCCGGCCTGCCTTATTCGCAGGACAAGAAAAAATTCGGCGTTGACGCGGCCACCGGTGTCATCCACTCCGAGATGAACACCCCGGGCATCCGCATGTGCTACGCCGTGCGCCTGTTCCTGAAAATGGTCCATGACACCAAGCAGATCGGCCGTGTCGCCACCAAGCCGACGCAAGCGCAGGAAGACACCGTCAACGCCGGCATCGTGCGCTGGATGCTCAAGGGCACCAAGTTCGAGCTCAAGCGAAAATATTCGGTCGACGCCTATGAGGAGCAGAAAGAAAAAGTCGACGCCATCGTCGCGCTGCTGCCCAAAGACTTCAAGGCCGGCATGGAAAACTGGTCCGGCGACATCTATGAGCACATCTCCGACACCAACTTCGGCCTGCTGCTGCACGACATGATCCAGCAAAAAGGCGCGATCGTTTACGCCACCGACCTTGACGGCGACCGCCTCACCGACCTGATGGCCGATGCACCGGACGTGCTGCGCGCCTGGGGCCAGATGGTGCTCGACAAGGTCAAGCCCGGTACCGACATGAACAAGGTCTGGGCCGACATGGGCTTCACCATGAAAAACGGCAAAGACATGACCAGCGTCATGTACCGCATCACCGGCGAGCCGATTTACGAGCAGACCCTGGGTTCGGCCGATGCGATGCTGCTGCGTTTGCTGGCAGGCGATGAGACCGAGGGCGGCACCAAGCAGCCCTACGATCCGCGCATCCACTTTGTGCTGATCAACGAAGCCTACAAGGCAGCCAACCCCGGCAACGCCGTGCTGGCCAAGTGGCTGGACGAGCAGCTCGCGATCTTCGACAAGATCTACGGTGGCAAGCGGCCGAAGTACCTCGACGGCTACAAGCAGCTCAAGGCGGCGATCAAGCCCTGGGGCGCCTGAGCTTCACAGACGGCAAGCCCGTACAGCGGGTGCCAGAAAAACGGCCCGGATCACAATGTGATCCGGGCCGTTTTTTAGGTTATGGCCGCTTTGTCCGATGGCTCGCTGCGGCGGCTGGAGCGGCAATTTATTGTCGAAACGTGCAATGGGAAATGTTCGGGTGCCGCGCGGAGTGGTCCACAGGCATGCGCCGGGGCTGAGATTCATTTGATGGATGCCTGCAAAGTGAATGCCTGAAAAGCCGCGCCAGATGGGCGTTTGCAGCCTATGTGCGGTGGTGGAGACGGTTTGCCCGCAGCCCATGCGGGTGGGCTGCTGAGGGGGGGCTTAGTGCAACTTGCTCTTCATCGCGGCGGCGGTCCCTCGCCTCTGGCGCGGTGGCTTGCGCGGTGGCTTGATATGATGCGAACTCGAAAAACCGCCATCCGTACTGTCATCCCCACACTCTCCCTTACCCTCAAAGAAAGAAGCCCCGTCATGCAGTCTTACTGGATCCAGACCGAAGGCAACAAGACCCTCATCGACCTGCGAGACACGCCGGTGCCCGAGCCCAAGGCCGGCCAGGTGTTAGTGCGCATGCATGCCGCCGGCTTCAACCGCGGCGAACTGATTGTCGGCGGGCTGACCAAGCCGGGCGCCTCCAAGCAGGTCGGGCAGGAGGGTTCGGGCGAAGTGAGCAAATTGGGCGAGGGCGTTACTACCGTCAAGGTCGGCGATCGCGTCATGGCGCGCTGCCCGGGCGCGTTCGCCGAATATGCGCTGGTGGATGCGCGCGAGGCCATCGTCATGCCCGCAGGCCTGTCGTGGGAGGAGGGCGCCAGCATCCCGCTGACCTTTATGGTGGTGCATGACATGTTGCTCGCCAAGGGCGCGCTCAAGGCCGGGGAATGGATGCTGGTCACCGGCATTTCGTCGGGCGTCGGCGTGGCCGCATTGCAACTCGGAAAGGTGCTGCGCGCCAAGGTCATCGGCACCTCGGGCTCGGCCGAAAAATTGGCGCGCCTCAAGGCGCTGGGCCTGGATGTGGGCATCAATACGCGCGGCGCTGATTTTGCCGAGGCGGTGATGCAGGCCACCGACGGCAAGGGCGCCAACCTGGTGGTCAACAACGTCGGCGGGTCGGTGTTCGCCGAGACTATTCGGGCGCTGGCCTTTGAGGGGCGCCACGCTACGGTCGGCTATGTCGACGAGGTGATGAAGGGCGAGATCGACATCGAGGCGCTGCACACCAAGCGCCTGACCCTGTTTGGCGTGTCGAACAAGCTGCGCAACGCCGAACAGCGCGCCGCCACCGTGCGCGGCTTTGTCGATGACGTGCTGCCTATGATCGCCGACGGGCGCATCAAGCCGGTGATAGACAAGGTGTTCCCTTTTGCCCAGATGCAGGCGGCCAAGGCCTACATGGAGTCCAACGCCCATCTGGGCAAGATCGTGTTGAGCATGGCCAAGCCCTGAGCACGCAGCGCCGGGCGTTGAGCCCGGGGTGTCACCCCGGGTAAGCTGCACGGGTAAGCTGCCTGGGTAAGCTGTGCGTTGCGGCGCAGGAAACGGGGAGCCGCAGCGCAAGGAAGAGCAAGGAAAACCAATGCAAAGAACCGGAACAAAAAGGGAGATCCGCATGATTCGTCGGTCGTATGTTTTATTTGCCGCGGTCGCGGCGATGGTGGTTTTCACCGGTCAGGCTTCGGGCAGGGACGAGGCTTTGCTCAAGCGCGGCAGTGCGCTGATGAACGGCGTGGTCGCCTGCGCCAACTGCCACGCGCAGCGTGATGCCCAGGGCAATCCGATTGCCGCGCTTGGCATGTCTGGCGGCATGAGGTTTGACGACGGCCCCTTTGTCGCTTATGCGCCGAACATCACGCCCGACAAGGAAACCGGCATTGGCCGCTGGAGCGACAAGCAACTTGCCAAGGCGATCCGCGAAGGTATCCGCCCTGACGGCCGCGTCATCGGACCGCCGATGCCGATCGGCTTGTATCGCGGTATGGCCGACGCCGACCTGAAGGCCATCATCGCCTATTTGCGCGCGCAACCCGCGGTGAAGAACAAGGCTCCCACCTCCGATTACAAGATGCCGCTGCCGCCCCATTACGGCCCGCCCGTGGGCAAGGTGAGTGCGCCGCCCAAGTCGGACAAGCTCGCCTATGGCGCCTATTTATCCGGACCGCTTGGCCATTGCGTCGAATGCCACACGCCCATGGTCGACGGCCGTTTTGATTTTGCCAACAGCATAGGCGCCGGCGGATTTGTCTTCAAGGGGCCTTGGGGCAGCAGCGTGGCGCGCAATCTGACGCCGCATGAGACCGGCCTGAAGAATTGGAGCGATGCCCAGATCACGCGCGCCGTGCGCGAGGGCGTCAGCCGCGACGGCTCGCCGCTCAAGCCGCCGATGGCCTTTGGCTGGTACCGCAACATCAGCGACGAGGACATGGGCGCAATCGTCGCCTATCTGCGTTCGCTCAAGCCGCTGCCGCTGGGCGGCGCGCCGAAATAGGCGCGTGGCCTGAGCCTGAATGTAGGCAGGCAGGTTAAAGGTGTGAAGATAAAAAGGGGGCTGATGCGAGTGGCACTTACTTAGCGGAATGCTGAAGCGCTTTTGATAAATCATGACATCTTGCAAAACCGCGACCAATGTCCGCCCTCCCCCTCGACGGGGGAGAGGGTGAATGCGTGCAAGATCGAATCTGCCGGCATTCCCCCTCTCCCTGTCCCTCTCCCGCAAGGGGAGAGGGAACGTGCTAAGTAAGCGCCATTCGGGGCTGATGCCCCTTTTTTGCGGCGCACCGCCTGATGAATTGAAGTGTTAATCGTCAACGTGCCTCGTGAACCGGGCGGAACCGGAGCGCGTCTATTCGGCCTGGATGCCCGCTTCCTTGACCACGCGTCCCCAGGTCGCGTATTCGCGCTCGATGTATTTCCCCAGCTGATCGACTGTCATCGGTAGCGGCTCCATGCCCTGGGCGAGCAGCTGGTTGCGCACTTCGGGTGTGTTGAGCACTTTCACCAGTTCGCGGTTGAGCAGATCGACAATGGCGCGCGGGGTCTTGCCCGGCGCCATGTAGGCGTACCAGTTGGTGGCCTCGAATCCGGGAAAGCCCGCTTCGGCCACGGTGGGTACCTCGGGCAGGAAGGTCGACCGTGTGGCGCCGGTGGTGGCGAGGGCGCGGATTTTTCCCGCTTTGATTTGCGGCACTGCCGATGGCGCCGAAGCGAACACCGAAGGCACCTGTCCGCCCAGCAGGTCGGCCATGGCCGGTCCGCCGCCCTTGTAGGGCACGTGGGTGATGTCGGCTTTGGTGACGATCTTGAACAGCTCGCCGGCAAGGTGGCCGGCGTTGCCGATGCCCGAGGAGCCGTAGGACAGGCTGCCGGGTTTGGTTATGGACAGTTTGATGTATTCGGCGATGTTTTTCGCCGGCACCGTCGGATGCACCACCAGCACATTGGGAAACACCACCGCCATGGTGATGGGCGTGAGGTCGGTGCGCGGATCGTAGGGCAGGTTGCTGTTTTGGTGTGGCGCGACGGCGACCGATCCTGGGGCGGTCAGGATGATGGTGTAGCCGTCGGGAGCGGCCTTGGAGACCTGGTTGGCGGCGATGTTGCCGCCGGCGCCCGACTTGTTCTCGACAATGACGTTCTGTCCGATATTTTCGGTGAGTTTTTTGGCGATGATGCGCGCCGCCGTGTCGGTGCCGCCGCCGGGCGCGAAGCCGACCACCATGGTGATGGGCTTGGATGGGAACGGCGCTTGCGCGAAGGCCGGCAGCGTGCCTAGCGTGCCTTGCGCGGCAAGCAGGCCTGCCAAGAGGAGGGGTTTGATGGCGGCATGATGCATTGCGGCTCCTTCTTGCTTTTTTTACGTGTCGGGCTTTACGCCGATTTTCACCTGTCATGTTTCACTTGTTAAAGATCACGTGTCACGTGCCAGGTTCCGCGTAGCGTGTAAAACGAGCTAGGTCTTACGCACGTTGTGGCATGCAGAATGGTGTTTTTTACCGCATTTAAGCGCGCTTAAGCCTCATTTTATCCCTTCCGTGGGGCCACGGTGCGCCCTACGCGCCAAAACCCGCGCAAAGCTTGCGACCGGCCGCGCGTGACGCGATAATCGAACTCCGAGGCGCCTCGCCATCCCGGGCGCCTGTTGTGCCTTGGTGTGGGTTGGTGTCACCTAGGTTGGCGTGGGTTGGCGTGCAGCGATCTGGTGTGGCTATTGGCGACCATCAGTGACCATCAGTGACCATCAGTGACCATGAGTGACCAGCAGGGATCAGTAGCGATCTATGCGAACGGCCTAGCGAACGACCTATTGCGACCAATTGTAATTGTCTAAACGAAGAAACGAGCTTATGCCCCACGTCCCCGCTTCTACCGCACTTTCCCGCTTTCGCGTTCTCGATTTGTCCCGTGTGCGCGCCGGTCCGACCTGCGTCAAGCAGCTTGCCGATTTTGGCGCCGACGTCATCAAGATCGAATCGCCCCCGGGCGTTGATGCCAACGAAGGCATGGGCGGTCCGCGCGATGGCGCGGATTTTCAGAACCTGCACCGCAACAAGCGCTCGATCACGCTCAATCTCAAGCTGCCCGAGGGGCGCGAAATATTCAAGCGCCTGGCAAAAAAATCCGATGTCGTGGTGGAGAACTACCGCCCCGATGTGAAATACCGGCTCGGTGTCGATTACGAATCGCTCAAGGCGATCAACCCGCGCATCATCCTGGCGAGCATTTCCGGGTTTGGCCAGGACGGTCCCTACGTGTCGCGCCCCGGTTTTGACCAGATCGCCCAGGGCATGAGCGGGCTGATGTCGGTGACCGGTGAGCCGGGCAAGGGCCCGATGCGCACCGGAGCGGCGATTGCCGATCTCACCGCCGGGTGGCACGCGGCGCTTGGCATCATGACGGCCCTGCTCGAGCGTGAAGTCTCGGGCGAGGGCCAATGGGTGCAAAGCTCGCTGCTGATGTCGGGTATCGCATTGCTCGATTTTCAGGCCGCGCGTTACCTGGTTGAGGGCGAGGTGCCGCCGCAGGTGGGCAACGATCATCCGACCAGCATGCCGACCTCTGCGTACACGACGTCTGACGGTTACATCAATATCGGCGCATCGGGCGAGGGCATGTGGGTGCGCCTGTGCAATTCCATCGGCAGGCCGGAACTGCTCGAGCGCGCCGAATTCAAGGGCAACAGCACGCGTGCAAAGAATCGCATTGCGCTGAATGCCGAAATCAACGACACGCTGAAGTCCAAGACCAGCGACGAGTGGATAGGCATCCTCAATGACGGCGGTGTGCCCTGCGGCCCGATTTACACCATTGACCAGGTGTTCGCCGATCCGCAGGTGCGGCACCTTGGCGCCGCGGCACCGATCAAGCACCCCAAGCTTGGCGATATCAAGCTGATCAACCAGCCGGCCACGCTGTCGCGCACACCGGCGACGCTGGCCACCGCGACGCCGGAGATCGGCGAGCACACCACAGAGGTGCTGGGCGAGGCCGGTTACAGCGCGGCCGAGATTGCGCATTTGCGTCAGATCAAGGCGGTCTGATTTTAAAAAATAGCGGCATGGGCATCAGCGCAACCGACCTGCGTCCAAAATAAATACTCAAAGGCAAACCAGGGAACAACATGGCAGAACTCATCACCAAAAAAGAAAACGGCATCGGCTGGGTTATTTTTTCCAATGTACCCAAGCTCAACGCCATGACCTACGATATGTGGGTGGCTTTTCCCAAGGCGCTGGCCGATTTTGATGCCGACCCGGAAGTGCGTGTCATTGTCACCGCAGGCGACGGCGAAAAGGCCTATGTCTCCGGCGCGGACATTTCGCAGTTTGAAAAAAACCGCGGTACCGCCGACGCCCAAGCCGTTTATAACGCCGCCACGGCCGAGGCTTATTTGGCGCCGGGGCGTTGCAGCAAGCCGGTGATCGCCAAGATCCGTGGTGTTTGCGTCGGCGGTGGGTTGGGCCTGGCCGCAATGTGCGATCTGCGTATCGCCGCCGATGATGGTGTGTTTCGCATGCCGGCCGCGCGCCTGGGGCTGGGCTACGGTTACGACGGCCTGCGTCGCCTGGTCGACTTGATAGGGCAGGCCAACACCGCCGACATCTTTTTTTCGGCGCGTAAATTCAATGCGGTCGATGCGCTGCACATGGGCTTTGTCAACAAGGTCGTGCCGGTTGCCGAGCTCGACAAGGCGGTTGCCGACTATTGCAAGATGATCGCGGAGAACGCGCCGCTGACGGTGGCGGCGGCAAAGTACACCATCGCCAACATGAGCTTCCAGGCCGACAAGGCGGTGCAGGATAAAGTCCAGGCCATGGTGGACACCTGTTTTGCCAGCGCCGATTACAAGGAAGGCCGCACCGCCTTCATGGAAAAGCGCACGCCGCAGTTCCAGGGCAAGTAGTTCAGGCACAAGTAAAAAAACGCGCAAAGACGCGGGCCTGAGCTGTTTTAAGAAAATTTAATATGTCATTGCGAGCGCAGCGAAGCAATCTGGCTGCCGTTTCGGCTTCGCAATGTCATGAGATTGCTTCGCTAGGCTCGCAATGACAGCGTTGTTGTGATGATGAGGAGGCCCATGAGTAAAACCGCCACTGCGCTTGCCCTGTTCGGCGTGTCTTTGATGTTCGCCGCCGGCGGCGTGTTCTCGCAGACCTATCCGAGCAAACCGATCAGGCTGGTGCTCGGGTTTGCGCCGGGCGGCGCCGCAGACTATGTGTCGCGCGCGATGAGTGAGCCGCTCAGCCGCATCCTCGGCCAGCCTGTTGTGGTGGACAACAAGCCGGGTGCTGGCTCGAGCATCGCCGCGGATTTTGTCGCCAAGTCACAAGCGGATGGCTACACCATCCTGATCGCCAGCCCCGCGGCGATCTCGGTCAACCCGGCGCTCAATCCCAAGTTGGGCTACAAGCCTGCCGACCTGCTGCCTGTCACCAAGGTGTCGGCATCGCCGCAGGTGGTGGCGGTCAACCCTGCGGTGGGGGTGGGGTCGATCAAGGAGCTCATCGCCTACGCCAAGGCCAATCCGGGCAAACTCAATTACGCCAGCTCCGGCAACGGCTCGGCGCCGCATATGGCGACCATCCTGTTCAACCGTCTCACCGGCACGCAGATGGTGCATGTGCCGTACAAGAGCGGTGGGCTTGCCGTGCAGTCTGTGCTCGCCGGTGACACCCAGGTCACCTTTGCCACGCCCCCCTCGGTGCTGCCGCTGGTCAAGGCCGGCAGGCTGAAGGCCATCGCCGTCACCAGCCCGATGCGCTCCTCGCTGCTGCCCGAGTTGCCGGGCATGACCGAGGCCGGTCTTCCCGGTTATGACATGTCGCTTTGGTATGGGTTTTTCGTCGCCGCGGGAACGCCGCCGGAGATAGTGAAAAAAATATTTGATGCCACCCTTGTCGCGCTGCGCGAGCCCGGTGTGATTCAGGCGTTTGCGCGCGAGGGCACCGAGACGGCGGCGTCGCGCTCGCCGGCCGACTTTGCCGCCTTTCTCGCCGAGGACGACAAGCTGATGGTGCGCCTGGTCAGGGAATCGGGCGCTAAAATAGACTGAGCGTTATATTGACGGAGCTGCGCTCAGCCTGCTCTGACGCGTGTTAATCACTGAAAGCCGGAGCTGCCATGCGCGTGCTGGTCTTGTTTGCCCACCCCTTGCAGGAAAGTTTCCAGGGCGTGCTTCATCGCACCATCATCGAACGGCTTAAGGCGGCCGGACATGAGGTGGATGACTGCGATCTGTATGCCGAGGGCTTTGATCCTGTTCTCGATGCCGACAGTCGCAGGCGATATTTTGATACCGCATGCAACCGCCAGGGTGTTGAGACCTACGTCGAACGCCTGTTTGCCGCCGAGGCATTGGTGTTGTGCTTCCCGGTATGGTGCTTCGGTCCGCCGGCCATCCTGAAGGGCTTCATGGACCGCGTTATGGTTCCCGGGGTGTCGTTCGCGCTCGACGAGCAGGGCGTGCTGCGCTCCAACCTGCGCCACATCAAACACCTTGTGGCGGTGACCACCTACGGACGCGACCGGCTAGAATCGTGGTGGCTGGGCGATCCGCCGCGCAAGATGGTGACGCGCTACCTGCGCTGGTTCATCGCGCCGGGCGGCAGTGTGCGCTACATGCCCTTGTACGGACTGCACAAAAAAGAAGGCAGCGTGCAGCAGGCGTTTGTTGCCAGCGTGGCGCGGGCAATGGACACGCTATGAGTGTGGTCCACCGCGGCGCGGGGCGCTGACGGCGCTTCTTGAATGACTGGAAAGCCGTACCAGTCGGGCATTTCCGGGTAAATTGCCCTGCGGTTTTCCGCTGCGTGTGTGGCTGTGATGCGGGGCTGTGATGCGTCGGTGTGACGCGCTAGGTTGCGCTCGTGCCGGAGTCTTTTTTACCGTCCTTGTCGCGCCCGGCGATTTCCGCACCGGCGTCCGCCGCGAGCCCGGTGTGAAAGAGCAGCGACGCGGCGGAAATGATAGCGATCACCACAAAGGCCGGCCAGAAGTCCGAGGCCATGATGTTCGCGTGCCCCTGCATCGTGCTGGCAAGTTGCAGCGCGTAGGCGCCGATCACCACGCCGATGCTTTGCGCCAGTCGTTGCGACATGCTTTGCAGGCTCGAAGCCTGGCTCATGGTCTGTTTGGTGATGTCGGAAAAACTGATGGCGTTGAGGCAGGTGAATTGCAGCGAGCGCAGGCAGCCGCTCAGCAGCAGCACACCGACCACGATTGCGTGCGGCGTGTCGGCGCTGAACAAACCATAGGCGGCGACCGAGCTCGAGGCGAGAATGGCGTTGACCAGCAGCACCTGCCTGAAACCAAAGCGCCTGAGGATCATCACGGTGAGGGTTTTCATGAACATGGCGCCGCCGGCGGTGGCGCAACTGAGCAGACCGGAGTGCAGCGGGTCGAGGCCGAAGCCCAGTTGAAACATCAGCGGCAGCAGGAAGGGCGTCGCGCCCATGCCGGTGCGAAACAGGCTGCCACCTATGATGCCGGCGCGGAACGTCGGGAACTTGAACAGGCCAAGGTTGATCAGCGGCTCGGCGGTCCGGCTCGAGTGCCGGGCATAGGCGGCGAGGGCCATGGCGCCGGTGATGATGCAGGCGGAGGTGACGGCCACGGGCAGCAGGTGCCCGCCAAGCGCTGAAAGACCCAGCATCATCACCGACAGGCCGATGCTCAGCAGCACGAAGCCGCGCACATCCAGGCGCGGCAACGCGCTTTCGCGGATGTTGGGGATGAAACGCAGCACCAGTATCAGGCCGAGGATGCTGATCGGCACATTGATCAGGAATATGCCGCGCCAGTTGAAGTATTGCGTGATGAAGCCGCCCAGCGGCGGGCCCATGATGGGGCCGAGCAGCGCCGGGAAGGTGAGGTAGTTGAGCGCTTTTACCAGTTCGCTTTTGGGTACGCTCTTGAGCAGCACCAGGCGCCCGACCGGGACCATCATCGCCCCTCCGATGCCCTGGATGAAGCGTGCCAGCACGAAGGCGGGCAGCGTACTCGACAGGGCGCAGCCCAGCGAGCCGGCCATGAACACCACAATGGCCCAGGCGAAAATGGTGCGTGAGCCGTAGCGGTCGGCCACCCAGCCGCTGATCGGGATAAAAATCGCCAAGCCGACGAGGTAGGAGGTCAGCGCCAGCTTGAGTGCGAGCGGGTTCTCGCCGATGTCATTGGCGATCGCCGGCAATGAGGTGGCGAGCACCGTCGAATCCATGTTTTCCATGAACAGGGCGCAGGCGACAATCAGCGGGATAAGCACGGTGCGTTGCATCTGGGACGGGCTAACTGGGACGGGTTAAGGGTGGGGCGTCATGCCGGCAGAATTGAACGGTCAAATTGAACGGTCAGGACGGTGATGCTGTTGCTGTGACAAAGCGAAACGCCGCTTCCCGCATCGTCGCCTCCGCATAAGCAAACCATCAATGTTGGCCATTTTGCGCGTGTTGCCGCTGTCGATGCCCTCGATTATCGCACCCGCGGCATTTTTGCCGCAGACTGACTGCGCGAACGGATATACTTTTGCCATGACATCAGCATCCCCGTCCCCGGAGGACAGAGCAGAAGGCGCAGACGGCGCAGTTCGATTGGACAGCAAGACCCTGTCCGATATCAGCGCCGGCACGCTGGCGCATTACAACGAGCGCGCCGAGGCCTTCTGGGCGGGTACGCGCGATCATGACGTCGCGCAAAACATCGCCGCCTTGCTCGACCACATCACGGCTGCGCCGCCTTTTTCCATTCTGGACGTGGGATGCGGGCCGGGGCGCGACCTGAAGACCTTCTCAGGGCTGGGGCACGAGGCCGTCGGCGTCGAGGGGGCCGCGCGCTTTGCGGCCATGGCGCGCGACTACAGCGGCTGCGAAGTCTGGCAGCAGGATTTCATGCATCTTGATTTGCCAAGGGCGCGCTTTGACGGCGTGTTTGCCAACGCGGTGCTGTTCCATGTGCCGGGGCAGGTTTTGCCGCGAGTGCTGGAGGTTTTGCACGCCACGCTCAAGCCGGGCGGGGCGCTGTTCTGCTCCAATCCACGCGGACAAAACGAAGAGGGCTGGAACCGCGGACGTTATGGCGCCTATCACGACATCGAGGCCTGGCGCGGTTACATGACGGGTGCGGGGTTTGTTGAGTTGACGCATTATTTCCGCCCGGAGGGGCTGCCGCGCGAGCAGCAACCCTGGCTGGCCAGTGTGTGGCGGCGCTGATCCGGCGCAGTGTGGCGACGGCGAGCCGGGGTGACAAACATCCCTTAAGCCCTGTAACCTGCAGTACTCAAAAGTGATTTGTAACGGCGCCGCAGCTACACCAGGCGCGGGGGGAAGCGGTGTCGGAAAATCCGATTGATCCGGGCCTGGAGCTGCGGATCGGCAAATACGAAGTGCAGAGGCTGCTCGGCAAAGGCGCGACCGGAACCGTTTACCTTGCGACCGACACGTTTTCCGGCGGCGAAGTCGCACTCAAGACCATTGACCCGGCCCTGTTCCTTGACGCGGAGTTCGGCGCTGAGTACCGCACGCAGTTTCTCAATGAGGCCTCGCTCGCGGGCAAGCTGCGTCATCCGCACATCGTCGGCATTCTTGATGCCGTGGTCGAGGTGGATGCGGGCTACATCTCCATGGAACTGGTGATGGGCGGTGATCTTGCGGCGCATGCCAGTCCGGAGACGCTGTTGCCGGTCGGCGATGTGATGCAGGTGGGTTTCAAGTGTTGCGGCGCGCTCGACTACGCGTTCCAGGAGGGAATTTTTCACCGCGACATCAAGCCCGCAAACATCATGATCGTCAAAGGTACCGAGGTGAAAATCGCCGACTTTGGCGCCGCCTTCCTGCGGCGCAGCCAGTCGGTGCAGACCGTGGCCATGGGCTCGCCCTATTACATGTCACCGGAGCAGATTGAGGGGGTGGAGCTGACCTATCACAGCGACATGTATTCTATGGGTGTGGTGCTCTTTGAGTTGCTCACCGGGCAAAAGCCCTTTACCGCGGGAAGCCTTGAAATGCTGGTGCAAAAAATTCTGCACCAGACGCCGCCGGCGCCGAGCACCTTGCGCGCGGGTATTCCGCCGGAGGTGGATGCCATTGTGCTGAAGGCCTTGCAAAAAAAACCGCTCGACCGCTACGACTATTACGACGAATTTGCGTTGGATCTGGCGCGCGCCGCACGGTTGGTGACTGCGCCCGAGGTGATATCGGACAGCGAACGGTATGTCGCGTTGAAGCAATGCGAAACCCTGGCCGAACTTTCGGATTCGGAAATTTGGGAACTGGCGCGGGCGGCGCGTTGGTCGCGCGTGGCCGCCGGCACGGTCATCCTCAATGAAACCGACGAGGGCGACAGTGTTTATTTTCTTGCCGCAGGCGAGGCGCGGGTGACGCGCGAGGGGCGGCTGCTCAATACCATCGGCCAGAGCGAAATTTTTGGCGAGATCGCCTATATCTATGGCGGCTCGGTGCCGCGTCAAGCCACGGTGGTGGCCTTGCAAGAATGCCTGCTGGCGGAATTCCGGCCCTTTGCGCTGATGCAGGTGAGCGCCGGGGCGCAGTTGCAACTGATGCGTACGCTGGTACGCAATCTTGCCGACCGTTTGCAGATCGCCAATACCCGAGCCCTCGCTTGAGTGCCGGACCCAGGGCCTAGAGTTTAAAGTCGAACGTAACGGGGGGGGGGGGGGGGG